>DASZQB010000089.1:0-32197 GCA_035550135.1 Verrucomicrobiales bacterium | reverse complement strand
GCACCCTCTCTTTCTCACGAATCCGCACGGAAATCGCGGTCCTCTCGACCAGGCCCCGTATCCTGCCCGCTTCGGGAAAATCAGGCTAAATCAAGGTAAATCAAACCACTTTCTCTCGAGGTGGCGGGCAGCACAGCGGACCGCGGGTTTTCAACCCGCCCCGACAACCCGAGCCTTTCGCGCCAGCTCGAATCCCACCCAATCAAACCAATTTAAGCCATTCTCTACGTTTTAATCAAAACCCAATCCTTCCCTCCCCGTGACCTTTTCCCCAAAACCGTTCATTACCTCCTGAATGGAGTCCGTTTCTGAATCTGGCCGCTCGTGTGTCCGGTGCCGCGGAGTCCTTCCGCCGGCGCGGACTGGCAGCGTCTGCCCGCGATGCCTGGTGGCCGCCGTCCTCGATGCGCCGGCAGAGGACGTGGAGGCTCCTGCCCTGGAACTTGGCATTGGCCAGTTTGGCGACTACCAGCTCCTTAATGTCGCCGGTCGCGGCGGCATGGGAGTCGTCTATCGCGCCCGCCACGCCCGCCTCGGAAGGGAGGTCGCCTTGAAAATGGTCGCATCCCCCGTGCTCGCCGGCGAATCCGCCGCCCGCCGTTTCCGCGCCGAAGTCGAAAGCATGGCCGGTCTCGATCACCCACACATCATCCCGGTTTACGAATTCGGGGAGATCGAGAGCCAGGCCTATTATACCATGAAGTTCATCAATGGCGGCCACCTCGGCGCCCGCCTGCGCGATGCCTCATGGCCCGTCTCCGGCAAAATCAAGCTTCTCGTCAAAGTCGCCCGCGCCGTCGATCACGCCCACCGCCATGGCGTTCTCCATCGCGACCTGAAGCCGTCGAACATCCTGATCGATACTGCCGGAGAACCCTGGGTTTGCGATTTCGGTCTCGCCCGCCGTCTTGAGGGCGACAGCAGCCTCACCCTCAGTGGCGCGGCCCTCGGCACCCCGGAATACATGGCGCCTGAGCAAGCCGGGGGTTCGGCCTCGGGAGCCACCACCGCGGCGGATGTCTATAGCCTTGGCGCCATTCTCTATGAGTGCCTCGCAGGCCGCCCTCCGTTTCACGGCCACAATGCGCTCGAGACGATGCGCAAGGTCATTGAGCAGGACCCGGTCTCACCCTCCACCGTGTCGCATCACACCGACCGCGACCTCGAAACCGTGGCCATGAAGTGCCTGTCCAAGGACCCGGCGCGCCGTTATCCCTCCGCCGCGGCGCTGGCGGATGATCTGGAGCGCTGGCTGCGGCACGAGCCGATCACCGCCCGGCGCCCGGGTCCCGTCGAACGCACCGGCAAATGGCTCCAGCGCCATCCCGCGCTCGCCACCATCATCGGCGTCCTGACCGTTTCCGCCGGTGTCTTCGTTTGGCAGCATCTCCGCGAAGAGGAGCGCGTCAAATCAGAGCGCGATCGCGCCGAAGCCGGCTGGGCCGCTTCCAAAGCCCGCCTCTATGCCGCCGACATGGACGCCGTGGCGGACGCCCTCGACCGCGGCGACTACGGAGTCGCTGTCGCAAAACTGTTAGCCCACCTTCCCGCCCGCGGCGAGCCGGACGAGCGCGGCCTCGAATGGTCCATCTACGAACGTGCCACCGGCGGCAGCCAGTTGCAAAAATTCGAAACCGGATCGCTCATTCGCCAGCTCGCATGGTCCCCGGACGGTGCCCTTCTCGCCGCCGCCACGTCCAAAGAGGAAGTGCATCTCTGGAACACCGTCGATGGTTCCCCCTTCGCCGTCATCCCTGACAAGAACATTCCTAACGAGTGGGACTTGAACTACGTGAAGGCCAAAGAACTCGCCCGCCGCGCGCAAAGCGGCTCCGGAGCCGGTGACGCTTTCCTCAATCTGGTGGGCATCAAAATTCAGGGGAATCCCTCCACCAATCGTGCTCCCGCGACGAACAGCCTGTCCATTTCCCCGGACGGAACGCTGCTCGCCACCGGCGACCATGCCGGCACCAAATTCTGGCGGCTCAAAGACCGCTGGCTCAACGACTGGCTCCCTGTCCACGGCGGCCCCGGAACGTTCCTCGACAATTCCCACTACCTCGCGACGGATGAAAAACCACCCCACTCGCTGGGCATCTTTGATCTCGATTCCGGCGCATGGCGTACCCTTCAGGAAAATGCCGGCACCCGCCTCACTCTCTCGCCGGATCGCCGCCGCGCCGCCGTGGTGGATCGCGAGTCCTCCACGCTGAAAGTTTTCTCCCTGCCGGACGGCGCGGAACTGGGTCACTGGCAGGACGAAGTCTTCTTGAAAGCGGATCGTCTCGTGCTCCTCGCGGATGACAGCGGCTTTCTGGTGCGCAGCAGCGGCACCGTTCGCACGCTGGAAGGCGACTGGCGAAAGCGCCGCTGGCGGCGTTCCCTCGGCGAGGGCCGATTCACCGACAGTTCTTATTTTGCCCTCAGTTCCGATGGACGGTGGCTCGCCATGTACGATCAGCAAAACCGCCTCCGTCTCCACAATGCCGCCGATGGCAGTCAGGAAATGCTGCTGCGCGGCGCGCGCTCGCCCCTGCGGGCCTTGTCATGGGCGCCTAACCGCAACATTCTCGCCACCGGTGAAGAGGATGGCACGGTGCGTTTGTGGGAGGCGGGCTTTGTGGACCGTTCATGGCAGGTCGGCGGACAGGGCATCGAATCCGCTCTGCACATTTCTCCAAATGGACTCTTCGCCACCGGCGCCACTCATGAAAAAGTGACCGTCGTCGTTAATATCGTGAGCGGCGAATTGAAAGAAATCCCGGGCACCGAAAAGGCCGTGCCGGTTTCCATCGGGAACGACGGCTCGCTTCTCTGTCTCATGCGCCGGCCGGACGATTCGCTGCTCGCCCTAACGGAATGGCGCGACGGGAAGTCAGCCGCGCGCACCGTCTTTCCTAACAGTCAGTCATGGCCGCTTTCCCTCAACAACGAAACACAGCTTTATGCCGGCCGCTGGCTCATCATTCAGGAAAAGGAACAGCAACTCCGCGCCGTCGATATCACCGATGGCAGCCTGACATGGACCGCCGCCGCCGAGTGGGACTTTCTTCGCGCCGCACTCTCGCCGGGTGCCCGCACGCTCGCCTTTTCACAGGATCGCAAACTGCGTCTCCTCGACTGGCCCTCCGCCAAACAGCAGCGCGAAATCGACACCGGCGAAAAAGTCCTCGCCCTCACCTTTTCGGCGGATGGAACAGCTATCATCACCGGCGGTGCCGACGGTGTCATCCGTCTCTTCGCTGCGGAGGATCTGCATCCGGCAGGTACCCTGACAGGACACACGGGCGGCATCAATTCTCTCAAGGTTTCCGCAGACAACACGCGCCTCGCCTCCTCGGCGGCCGATTCCCGCGTGCGCCTCTGGGATTTGAAAACACTGCAACCCCTGGGCCGTCTTCCCGCCGTGGATATCGGTCCCCGCTCCGTGGGCGGTTTCACCAACGGAGACCGCGGCGTCGCCGCCCTCATGTGGGGTGGCCCGCTCGTCGTCTGGCGCGGCACGCAGTAATCCTAACCCGGGCAGAGCCGGAAACCAATATGCCGGCATCATGCTCATGCTCATACTCATACTCATACTCCCAAACCCTGAGAGTAGGAGTAGGAGTAGGAGTAGGAGTAGGAGTATGAACGCGCCACCGTCGCAAACATAATCGTTCTTTCTTAGAGAGGTGCTAACGATAAATATCCACCAGAAACAGCACCGCCTCTCCATCCCCTGTATTGACAATGGCATGAGCCACATCCGCCCGATAGCTGGCCGAGTCCCCGGTGTTCAGAATCTCACTGTCGCTCGCGCTTTCCACCAGCACCGTCCCCTGCGCCACAGTGAGAAACTCACGCGTCCCCTGGAAATGCGGAGCACTGCGCAGCGCCCCGCCCTGCTTGAGACGAATCTCATAGAACTCCACATCCTTTTCCAGGTTCAGCGGCGACAGCGTGCGGATGTGGCAAAAGTCATCCGAGTGATAATGATAGGCCCGGTCCGCCACGCGGATCACACTCACCGAAGACGACGCGCCCGGCACCTCCACCAGTTCCCCCAGCGACATCCCAAATGCCTGCGCAATGCGCAGCGTCACTGCCAGCGTCGGATTCGCCTGCTCACGTTCGATCTGGCTGAGCATCGAACGGCTGACCCCGCTGCTGCCCGCCAGCGCCTCCAGCGACCACCCGCGTTCCGTCCGCAAGTGTTTCAGGCGCTGCCCGAGATGCCGGGAAATCATGTCCGCCGGTTTGTCGTTGGCGGGAGAGGAGGTTCGTTTGGCTGGCATGACCGGACAATTAACAACAGGACCCGCCTCAAGGCACAAGGGAAAACACCTTCTCTGCCTTTTCTTCGCGGCATGGAAATTGTCCCCGTTTTGTCGTTGCTTCCCCTTTCTCCAGGGATACCACACGGCATGCGAATCGCCCTCGATGCCATGGGAGGAGACTACGCTCCTCGAAACATGATCGCAGGAGCGAAGTTGGCGCTCGCCGAATTCGGACGCATCGAAACCCTTTTCCTCACCGGTGACGAAGAAAAGCTCCGCCACGAAATGAAGGAACTTCAGTTCCACGATCCTCGCGTGGAAATCGTGCACTGCACGGAAGTCGTGGAGATGACCGACAGCGCCGTCAAAGCCGTGCGCCAAAAAAAGGATAGTTCTCTTTCCGTTGCCGCAGACCTTGTAAAAAATGGCCGCGCCCAGGCCCTCGTGAGCGCCGGTCACACCGGTGCCGCCGTCGCTGCGTCCATGTTGAAGCTGCGCACGCTCAAGGGCATCGACCGTGCCGCCATTGCCTCCCCGGTTCCCAACACTCAAACCGGTATGTGCTTGCTCATCGATGCCGGTGCCAGCGTGGACAGCCGCCCGCAGCACCTGTTCCAGCAGGCCATCATGGGAAGTGTTTACATGAAGCGACTCTTCGGTATCGAGAGTCCTGTCATTGGCCTCATGAGCAACGGGGAGGAGGAAGGGAAGGGGAATGAAGTGACCAAAGAAGCCTTCGAACTCCTGCGCGCCGCGAAGGGTCTTAACTTCAAAGGCAACGTCGAAGGCCGCGATCTCTGCAACGCGCCCATCCACGTCGCCGTCTGCGATGGATTCGTCGGCAACATTCTCCTCAAAGGCTCGGAAGGCGCGGCCAAAGCCGTCGGCTCCATGCTCAAACAGGCCCTCACCGCCAGCCTTGGACGCAAGCTCCTCGCCGCCCTGCTCAAGCCCGCGCTCCGCGCCGCCGCGGACCGCATGAATTACGAACACCACGGCGGCAGTCCCCTCCTCGGCGTCAACGGCGTCAGCATCATGGCTCACGGCTCCAGTTCCGCTCTCGCGATGAAGAACGCCCTCCGCGTCGCCACGGAAACCGTGCAAAGCAGCGTGAATGCCCACATCGAGGAGGAAATCGCACGGCAAACTTCCTAACTATTTCCATGAACGACGCTCCCTCCTTTCATCCTTCGCAGCGCGTGCTGCTCGGCCCCGGCCCCAGCGATGTGCCCGCCCGCGTGTTGCAGGCCCTCGGTTCTCCGACCCTCGGACACCTCGATCCGGAATATCTGAAACTCATGGACGAAACGCGGCAAATGCTGCGTCAGGTCTTCCGCACGCAAAACGAAATGACCCTCGCCATGAGCGGCACCGGCAGCGCCGGCATGGAGACCGTGTGCGTGAATCTGCTGGAACCCGGCGATGCCGCCATCGTGTGCGTCAACGGTGTCTTCGGCGGTCGCATGAAGGATGTCATGGAACGCTGCGGCGCGCGCGTGCATGCCATCGAAGTCCCGTGGGGCGAAACCATTCCCGCAGAGCGCATCGCCGAATTCCTCAAGGCCGTGCCGGACGCAAAGATGGTCGGTATCGTCCATGCCGAGACCAGCACCGGTGCTCACCAGCCGCTGGAGGAAATCTCCAAACTCGTTCACGACGCCGGCGCTCTGCTGGCCGTGGATGCCGTCACCTCTCTCGGAGGTCTTTCGCTGGAAGTTGACGCATGGGGCATCGACGCCTGTTACAGCGGCACACAAAAATGCCTCAGTTGTCCCCCCGGCCTCTCACCGGTCACCTTCTCACCTCGCGCCCTGGCCCGCATGGATGCGCGCAAAACAAAGGTGCAGAGCTGGTACTTGGACATGACCATGATCCGCAACTACTGGGGCGCAGACCGCGTGTATCATCACACCGCCCCTATCAACATGACCTACGCCCTGCGCGAAGCCCTCGCCATCGTCCTCGAGGAAGGCCTGGAAAACCGCATTGCCCGTCACCGCAAAAACCATCTCGCCCTCCGCGCCGGCCTCGAAGCGCTGGACCTGAACTTCATCCCTGCGGAATCCCTAACAACTCTCAACGCCATCCACGTCCCCGAAGGCGTGGACGAAGCCGCCGTCCGCCGCCGCCTCCTGAACGAATACGGCATCGAAATCGGCGCCGGCCTCGGCCCCTTCAAAGGAAAAGCCCTCCGCATCGGACTCATGGGCAGCAGCAGCAGCCAGCGGAACGTCATGCTCGTCCTAACAGCCCTCGAAAACATCCTCACCCGCACCGGCGCCACCGCCGCCGCACAAAAATCCTTCACGAACTGACCTGCATACGGCCCGTCCTGGCGTTGGCCCGGCACAACAACGGTGCGTAGAGCGATCTGTGGCGAAGCCCAGTCGCTTTCGCCTCACATGGGCACAGCGAAAGCGAGTGAGAGCGGAGAGCCCGCCACCGCCGCCGGCGCCACCGTCACCGCCTGTGCTACAAAGGGCAGCAGAGAACTCACCAGCAGAAATATAATATAATAGATGCGCAGCCGGAGCGGGACGGGATCATGAGGGACAGGACAGGGTGAATTCAGCAGGCAGCGCCAACCATGACAGATCTTCCGCCGGCACCTCACCGGTCATTTGATTCTTTCCGCCTCCTTGATGTTGCCACCCGGACCCTGCAGTTCCCCAATAAATCCCCCCCGCCCCGTCCGTCCCCCATATACCTCCGTGTCAGTCCGTGCCAAAACCCCTGACGATTCTATCCTGCGCCAGTGTGTCCACCCTTGAATCTTCTTGGATTATTCGCCCGGAAAATCTACGCTTGGTTCGATATCTTGAAGAAGTCCCTTTCCATTACCTGCCTGTCCCTGTCGATCGCTGCAGCCCGCGCCCAATCAACATCCAGCGATTGGAATACCGGCACCGGAGCGTGGGATACCGCCTCAAATTGGCTTCCTGCGGGCGTACCGGGGAATGGTGGCGATATTACTTACGATGTCCGTATTGGAAACCTCCCCTTGGCGACAGATGCGCTGGTGACCTTGGTCCCCAAATCCGGAACCAGCGCCACAATAAATTCTCTCTCCATATCCAGTCGAGCCGGGCTCCTCACCAACGGAAGGCAACTCATTGTGGCTGGCCAAACCCTCGTGGGTGGAGGCGGCGACGAATCCCGTCTTCAGGTGGACCCCCACATGACCGCGGGCACGGTGGCCTTCAGCGGTAATGAAATCGTCGCGGGCCGGGGCGGCGCTATCGAGATGAAAGGCGGGCTCCTCAATGCCGATGCCCTTCTCGAAATTCGCGACGGCGCCCGCCTCAGTGGCTATGGAATCGTCACTGCCGGGGACAGCGATAACAACCTCGAGGACGCCCTCCTGAACGAAGGCCTCATCGAAGTTACCGGTGACACCGCCGCTCCGCGCACCCTTACTCTCAGAAGCACAGGTCTCGATGGCATTCGTCTTTCGGGCATGTCGTCTCTGGGTTCCATTGCTGCCTCCAACTTCGAAGACAACGTCAATGCCGACACCCTCCGTCTTCTGGTGGAAGGACGTCTTTCCGTCCCCTTCAATGCGCGCATGGATATCTCCCAGCGCGACACTGTCACCTTTACTCAGGACTATGCGCTCGATGAAGCATTCATCTCTATGGACGGCGGCAGCGCAGTCGCGACGCTCGATGGCAACGGAAAAGCCATCTCCATTAAAGACTCTGAGTTTAACATTCGAAACCGCGCCCTCATCGCGAGCAGCATGAAGTTTACGGGGGTGAATAACAGCATCATCATGCACCCGGGTGCCGGCCTTACGCTCAATGGCGCCGTGGACATCCCGGACGCCTCACTTTTCTCTCCCGTCGCAGGCGGCAACTCCCTCAACATTGGCGGTGCTGCCATCATCCACGAAGTCTCCGGCGATTTCAACTGGGACCGGCTCGCCACCACGGTTCAGGGCAATGGATCGCTGACGCTCGACGTCAATCATCTCAATCCGGGCAATAACGTCTTCCGTGGCGACCTCATCCTCGCGGGCGAAGCCGATCTCAACGTGAACGTTTCCGGAGATTCATGGGAAATGGCAGGCACCCTGACAAAAACTGGCGTCGGTGATTCCCTGATCAGTGGAGATACGATGATCCTCTCTGGCACCGTCAATGAAAGCGGTGGGATAGAACTCCCCCGCACAAGGATCGTCGGCGGAAACTCACTCACCACAGCTACCAAACTTGCGCTCGGAGACGGGTCCATCTTTGAAGCGCCCTCACGGATATCCGGTCCGGGACTGCTTTATCTTTTGGGAAGCACCACCTTTGCGGCCGATACGACCATTGATACCCGCGACTTTTACTGGAACGGCTGGGCGGTCAGCAATATCCGGCATGAAATAAAAGACGGCGTAGCGGTTACTATCAATTCGCCTGATTTTCCGCAGAATTTCAATTTCCCGGTAAGCCTCACGCTCGGAGGCGAGGGTGCCAAACTCATCGTGAATAACTCCAGGCCTTGGGAGGTAACTTCTTACTTCTCTATCAACCCCGGGGCGAAAGGCACGGCTACCATCGGAGGCACGTCAAAGATGAATCTGCACTCCTTTGTTGCGGGACCGGGCGGAAGCCTTTCCGTCGGCGGGAATGCAAATCTGGACTGCCCCGTCCGGCTCGCGGCAACGGTGAACATTGCCGCTGCCGGCACGCTCAACGTAAACGGAGCTGCGGAATATTTTTACGCCAGGATTTTAGGCCAGGGTCAATTCTATCCATCCCCTTCGAGCAATATTGTCAGTGGATTCCCGGATGATTATTACGGAATGTTGATTGAAACCCCTCAATGCAACTTGAACAGGGGAAACTGGAGCGTAACCGGTACACTTGAGGTTAATTCAGAGGATTGCTTTTACGGGCAGGAAACGGACGTATTTATTAAAGATTTCCGGCTCGACCGCGGCAGAGTGATCATTCACTCGGCAGTGCCGGCCTTCATTATGGACGGCACTCTGGAGATGTTCTCCTCCGGGCTGAGGGATACCCTTTCCAGTTGGTCAGGCATCCCGCTTCGCATTGGTAATGATAACGGTAACCGCGATGCACATCTTCGCATCGGATACGGAGGCGCGCAGATCGATAGCGACATTTCTTTCGAGTCGGATGCGGATGTCGAACTCAACGGCAGCCTAACCCTCAATGGCGCAGTGGATTTCAACAGCGTCAAAAGCACCGTCAATGCGCGTTACTCCGGTAACTACGGGCTTTCCTGCACCGGCGGAGTGAGTGTCAATGAATCCACTGTCCTGAACGGCCCTGGCCAATTTGTCAGTCTGGACCATGGCTCCTCTCCGGATTTCAAAGGCAACCTCGTCAGCATCCACGCACCACTGGTGATTCAGGGCGGACTTGCGCCCTTTGGCGACCTCTCAGATTGCACGCTCGACATCGATCACCTCGGACCCAATCGCGCCGGCACACTCACGGTGGCGGGCGCGGCTGTATCCGGCCCGTGGTTTCTCGGCAAACGGGGAATCCTCAATTTGAAAAACGGCAACAGTCCCGTCACCCTCCTAACCGGAAGCGGCATCGATCTTTCCGGCACCCTTAACGTCACTGGCGACGTTCGCTCAGACGCCAAATTCCGGTTCGGTGCGGAAAGCTATACAAAACTGCTGACCGCCAATTCCGCGCTCCGTCTCAACGGGGGGGATAATACCTCCGATACCAACACCATCACCGGCGCCTTCATCGATGGCCCCGGCGTATTGCGCGCAGACAGTGGGCGCAGCCTCCGCGGCAGTGGCCTCATCAATGCCGGAATCAACTTCGAGGGCACTGCTGACCTTCTTGCCAAAGACGGCATTTTGACTCTCGAAGGCCCCATCCTCCGTGCAGACAGGATCGGCACGTTCGACGGCACCGGCAGCCTCAACATCCCCGGTCCATGGGACACTGCGGGCATAAGTGTCATTGAACTGAACGGAGGCGACCTGCGCGGCGGACCCATATCCATCAACAATCCCGGCGGCCTGAAGGGCCACGGCACGATATTCGCCCGGGTAATCAACAATTCCGTCATCGAGGCCACTTCCGGCACTCTCGTGATTCGCAGCACTTTTGGTGATAACAATCTGAATGGCATTCAGAGAGGCGGTTCTCTCGCCGTCAGCGGCGGCGCCACCATGGAAATTCATGACTCCCGCAGCGACGCTTTTAATAATTCCCTCTCGGCCACCGGCGGAAGCACCGTCGCATTAAATGGATTTCCAACTCACTTTGACGCAGAGGTGCTCCTCCAGGCTTCTACTCTTCGTTCGGACCGGAACATCGGATTCCGCAGCCTCTCGGTGGCCGCCGGTGAGGACTCCATTGTCGCGGTCACCAGTCCCCCAGCCCGCATTTCTTTTGATGGCGGCACGGCACACACCCTCAACACCAGCCTGCTCCTGGATGGTGACAGTGTCATCGGACCCTATATCAATTTCGGCGGTACCGGCTGGATCATTGTGCCTGAGAACAGAACCCTCAATTTTTCCAGCGCACCCTTGCCCGATTCCGCATCGGAGATTCGGATCGAGAACCGTGGAATCTTTCGCCCGTCAGGGTACGCCCGGGGGACGAAATTCCGCCAGTCCGCCACAGGCCGGACCTCCGTCAAACTGGCCGGCATCGATCCCGGCGAATTTGACCATGCGGGTTTCGAGGAGACCGCCGAAATCCATGGCTCACTCACCCTTGAACTCGCGGGCGGCTATATGCCGGTCGCCGGCCAAACGTTCGATATTCTCACCGCCAAAAAAGGAGTTACCGGCACCTTTCAGAATGTTATTCAGCCTCCTGACATCCCCCTTAGCGTTGCATTCAGCGCCGGCTACACGCCCGGTGTCGTCCGGCTCACCGTCATCCCTGTCGCGTCTTACAACCGGTGGATTGAGTCATTCTCTCCCCTAACCAACCCGGCTGACAGAGAAAAATCCGCCGATCCTGACCACGACGGTCTGGTGAACCTCGGTGAATTTGCGTTGAACGGAGATCCCGCGCGAAGCGGCCCTGGCGGCAGGATCCGCGGCAAAATCTCGCGGGTGTCCGGCTCTCCAGCCTTCACATATACCATTCCCGTTCGCGCCGGTGCCGTAATTGATCCCGAAGATCCGCCCGGCGGGCCGCTGCTGTTGAAGCAGCCGGCTGACGCTCTTCGTTACTCCCTTCAAGCCTCCACCGACCTTGCTGACTGGAGTATTGCGGTTAGCGAAGTCACCGGCCCTGATGCCGCCCTCGCGCGGATAGCGCTTCCACCCCTCGATCAGGGCTGGGAATACCGCACCTTTCGCGCTAACGGTCCAGCGGAGGGCAGACGATGGATGCGCGTTGTCGTGACAGAGTGAAGAGGCGGCGGACGGTCCGGGGAAAACAGTGCGGAGCGGCGAAAAAGCTCCGCCTTCTTGTCCATCGCGTCCGCTCTTAAAACCCCATCGTTACGTTCCGGAACGTAACGATACCCCGGGAAAATCGCATAAAATGCTCCGCGGAAAGCCTTTCCCCAACTACTCAAAAACCGTCCTTCTAACAATTTTCACCGGCCCATCCGCCGTATCTCCTCCGTCCCCCCCGCCCTTTTCCCGGTTCAAACCTTCTGTCTCTCCCTTCGAAAAAATTCCCTCCCGGAATCATTTGACTTCTTTCCCGTTAATACACCTCTCTACTTACAGCCGCGGGCTCTGTAAAAAGACTTACCCTCAACGGCTACGCCACCAACCCGGCCCCTAAAAAGCCTACCGGGACCTGGCGGCGTTCATCACACCATCCACGCCCATCGACTGGCTATCCAGATCGACGGTGCTCCAACATGCTTACTTCTCAGCATCAGGCCGAACCACATCTCATCCCTTAAATCTGTCTCTTACATATCGTCCGGTCCTCACTGGCTACCGGCATTCGACAGCGCGTCCTCACACCCACACCTCCCAACGCGTGTTGGTGCTTGATGTTTCTTTGGTGCTTGGCGCTTGGAATCGGAGCGCAGCGGAGATCCGAGCACCGCAGGTGCGAGGCAACTTGGTGCTTCGGCCCTGCGCTCTCCCTTCCCCCCATCTCAATCCAAAATCTAAAATCCTAGCTTCCCCATTCTTATGTCTCGCTCCGGCAAAATCGCCCGCCTTCCCCTCCCCCTCCGCACCTCCATCAACCACCGCCTCGACCGCAACGATCCCGGCCGCAAAATCATCAACTGGCTCAACTCCCTCCCCACCGTCAAAAAGATCCTCCGCGAACTCTTCCACAACAAACCCATCACCGAGCAAAATCTCTCTGAATGGCGCAACGGCGGCTACCTCGAATGGCAAATCCGCCGCGACTTCTTCGAAGACACCCGCGAATCCCTGCACGACGCCGCAGAGCTGGAAGAAATCTCCCCCTTCATGGCCGACCACGCCGCCCGCCTGCTCTCCGCCCGCATCCTCAACGCCGTCCGCAAATGGAACGGCGACCTTGACGATCCCTCCCTCGCCAGCCTCAAACACCTCTCCGGCCTCCTCCGCAGCATCGCCACCCTCCGCCGCGGCGACCACTCCGCCGCCCGCCTGAAAATCCAGCAGTCCAATCACGACCGCGCCAACGCCCCCGACGACGACACCGAATCCCCCGGCGAGCGCACCCTCCTGGAAGGCCTCCGCCGCCTCACCTACGGCGTCCCCCGCGACACCGACGACAAGCCCCTTCCCCAGTCCATGCCGTCCATCCAGTCTGTCCCCTCCGTCCTGTCAGTCCCATCTCCGGCTAAATCCGACCTTATCGCACCAAATCAAACCACTTCCTCCGCGCCAAACCCCATCCCCACCAAACCCGCCCCTACTCATACTCATACTCATACTCCCACTCTTACTCCCTCCGAACCCGCCCCACCCTCCGAATCAGCCTCTTCTCCCTCCTCCTCCCAACCCGCCGATTCCACGATTCACGACTCCACGATTCACGCTTCACCACCCTCCTCCGCCCCCGCCCATCCTCCATTATCCACTCCTCCTTCATCCGCGCCTCCGGCGCCACCCCCCATGTCCGCCGAAGAATTCAACCGCCTGCGCCACCACAACCCCGACCCCATGCCCGAATGGCGCAAAGCCATCCTCAACCCGCCCCCTCCCTGGCTCGGCATCTTGGGCGGTCCGCCGGCCTCCCGCCCCATCAAATCCATTATGCCCTACCGCTCTTGATCACGCATCCTCCTCATGACCACGCCTAACTGGTTTTGGTGCATGGTGCTCGATGTTTCTCTGGTGCTTGATGTTTGGTGCTTGGAGCTTTCGGCTCCGCCGACCCCCCGCCTCCCCGCAAATCCATCATGCCCTGCCGCTATTGAGTCCACTCATACTCTCACTCATACTCTTACTCTTACTCTTACTCTTACTCTTACTCCTCCGAATCCGCCCATTCACGATTCACGATTCCCCATGGTTCGAATGGTCCCGCCATTTATCTACTATCCACCATCCATTCTCCCTGATCGCCATGTTCGCCGAACCTCCGGTCACTCCTCCTGGTCATCCCGGCATTCCCGCCCGCTGGACGTCGAGCGCTAAAAACGGAGTCGGCACCAGCACCACCGCGCAAAGCCCCGTTTGGTTCACGCTGTCTCACGGCATCGTCAATGAAGTGTATTATCCCCGTCTCGATCAGGCCAACATCCGCGACCTCGGTCTCATCGTTTCGGACGGGGCGGGTTTCCTTTCTGAAGAGAAACGGCATACGGTGACACTCATTGAAAACCTGTCACCCGGGGTGCCGGCCTACCGCATCGTGAATACGTGTGTCCAGGGACGCTATCGAATTTACAAAACGATATTCACCGATCCGCGCCGCGCCTGCCTGCTGCAGCATGTGCGTTTCCAGGCGCTGGCGGGATCCAAAGAGGACTACCGGCTGTATGCGCTGATCTCGCCTCACATTTTGAATCAGGGAGCGGACAACGACGGCTGGGCAGGCAACTACAAGGGCCTGCCCATGCTCTTCGCCCAGCGCAACGGACGGGTCCTGGCGCTGGCGAACTCCCTCGGGTGGACCGCCATGAGTTGCGGCTACGTGGGGACCAGCGACGGCTGGCAGGAATTGCACACGTATCAAAAGTTGAACACACAATACCGGGAGGCCCGAAACGGCAACATCGCACTCACTGGAGAGATTGATCTCGCGCGCGGCGCGGAGTTTTTGCTGGTGCTGAGCTTCGGTCACAGCGCAGAGGAGGCGGGAATGCGCGCACGTCTGAGTATGCAGTCGCCGTGGGAGGAGGCCCTGGCGGAATACATGGCCGGATGGGAGGACTTTCAGAGCACGTGCCGGCCCCTTGCCGATGCCGATCCGAACCCGCCCGACATTTACCGCGTGAGCACCTCTGTGCTGCGCACGCATCATGAAAAGACCTTTCCCGGCGGGCTCATCGCAAGTCTTTCGATTCCGTGGGGTTTCAACAAAGGGGACAATGACCTCGGCGGCTATCACCTAGTCTGGCCGCGCGATCAGGTGGAGACGGCGGGTGCGCTGCTCGCCACCGGCGCCACGGAGGATGCGCTGGGGGTGCTGCTGTACTTGCGCGCCGTGCAGGATGCGGACGGGCACTGGCCGCAGAATATGTGGCTGGACGGCACGCCTTACTGGACCGGCATCCAACTGGACGAAACCGCGTTTCCCATTCTGCTCGCAGCCGCACTGTATCGCGACGATGCTCTGAAAAAGATCGACGTTTGGCCCATGGTGAGGGATGCGGCGGCTTTTCTTGTTCGTCAGGGACCCGTGACTCAGCAGGACCGCTGGGAGGAAAACGAAGGCTATTCTCCTTTCACGCTGGCCGTGGTTATCACAGGTCTGCTGGCTGCCGCGGACTTTGCGGACCGCGCGGGTGAGTCAACAGCGGCCCAGTACTTCCGCGAAACGGCGGATGCATGGAACGACCAAATCGAGCGGTGGACTTATGCCACCGGCACGAAGCTGGCGGCGGAACTCGGAATCGAGGGCTACTACGTTCGCATCGCGCCGCCGGAAACGGCGCACGCCTCACCGCTCCAGGGATTCGTGCCGATCAAGAATCGGCCGCTGGACGAAAGTCTTCATCCCGCGGTGGATATCATCAGCCCTGACGCGCTCGCGCTGGTGCGCTTTGGACTGCGCGCGCCGGACGATCCCCGCATCGTCAATACGGTGAAGGCCATCGACGCGCTGCTGAAAACGGAGACCGCCACCGGTCCCGTCTGGCATCGGTACAATCATGACGGTTACGGCGAGAGCGAAGACGGCAGTCCCTTCGATGGCATCGGCATCGGTCGCGGATGGCCCCTTTTGACAGGGGAGCGCGCTCATTACGAACTGGCTGCCGGTCGCCGGGAGGAAGCGGAGCGGCTTTGTGGCGCCATGGAACTGACCGCAGGGCAGGGCGGGCTTTTCCCGGAACAGATTTGGGACGCCCCGAACATCCCGGAGCGCGAACTCAACAACGGTCACTACACCGGCTCTGCCATGCCGCTGGTGTGGGCTCATGCCGAGTTTATCAAACTGCGTCGCTCCCTGACCGACGGCTCTGTTTTCGATATGCCTCCTCACACCGTGCAGCGCTATCTCGTGGACAACGTGCGCTCTAAATATTTCCCGTGGAGGTTCTCTCCCGCGGTTCAGGAGATGCCCGCGGGACTCGTTCTTCGACTGGAAACACTGGCCCCGGCGCGGATCCGGTGGAGTATCGACACGTGGGCCAATGTTCACGACACCAACTCGACTGACACCGGTCTGGGATTGCACGTAACCGATCTGCCCGCCTCCACTCTGAAAGCCGGCTCCGAAATCGCTTTCACCTTCTACTGGCTTGAGTCTCGAAACTGGGAGGGGGCGAACTTTGTCGTGAAGGTGATGTAGTCCACTCAGCCCGCCATCATCGCCCGCACGGTTTCGAGCAGGGTAAAGTACAATTTCGTATTACACCCTCTCCGCAGGCGTTCGACGACGAGTTCCGCCGGCGTGCGGCAGGGACAGGGAGTAAGGCGCTCGGTGGTGGAGGAGGAAGTCTCCACCTTTCCGTGAATGAAGCGGCTGCCATCCTCCTGGAGCAGCGAAACCGTCAGGCCGGGACCGCGAAGGATGACGGAGGGCACGGCCGTTTCGGCTTCCTTTTCTGAAAATGTTAGACTCAAATTGCGTCCGCCGGCATCGAACGTGAAGACCCTGCCCGGTTCTGCAACGCCCGCCAGTTTCCATCCCGCCCGGTGGGCGGCCCATGCGGCGAAGAAACGGCCCGCCATCACGTGGCCGGGTGAGCAGGTGATCTCCATGCTTTCCACTTTGGGCAACAGAGCGAGCGCGGCGGGATCGTCGAAACACGCAGCGAGCGCCATTCGCAGATGCAGGACCCGCGTCCAGGTCAGGTCATTCACCGAAAACTCGCTCGCAGGATGGCCGTAGGAACTCTGAAGAATATCAAACTGCGCCAGCGGCTCCTCCCAATCGCTGCTGTCGATGACGAGACGGTCGATTTCCGTGAAAAGGTGAGGCTCCCAATTGCCGGAAAAATCACCCTGCCACCAAAGCGTTAGGGGAAGATCACTGTCCACATGGGCGAAGATGGTATTCGCCACCACTGTGTTCCCGCACCCCCGAATCAAAAAAGAAATCTGCTCCGAGCAGACACTCTTCTTTCCGCCGTCACCCAACTGACAGTGCGCCGTAATCCAGGCGCGGACACTCGGTGTGTCGGCCGCGGGTTCCACAGCGATGAGAAGCGCGCGGCAGGCATGCTCCCGCGTCACCTCACGAATGACTTCCGTGTTCTTCTCCAGTGACCGCGGACACTCAGCGTAAACGGCGAAGTTCATAAGCGAGGCCCGTGTCATGGCGTCGCCGCTTTCCCACAATTGCTTGAGCCTGCCGTCGATTTCACGCATCGGCACCTCTTCGCCAAGTTCCATGACGGGTGGTTCAGCAATCATACAGAGATCATATCAGAGCCGGCGCCAATTGCGACCATCCGCTTCCAGCATCTTGTCCGATTCGGCGGGACCCCATGAGCCGGCCGGATACTCATACATGGGCGGAGGATTGGGGCTGTTGTGCCAGGCGTTTTCAATTTGGTCGATATAACGCCACGCCTGCTCCACTTCGTCGCGGCGGGCAAAGAGCGTCGCATCCCCGGCCATCGCGTCGAGCAGCAGCCGCTCATAGGCCTCAGGGCTCGCTTTGCCAAAGCTGTTCGCGTAGTGAAAGTCCATCTTCACACGCTCCGTACGGACAGAAGGCCCGGGAATCTTGGATTGCACCCGCAGGGAGATTCCTTCGTCCGGCTGGATGCGGATGACGAGCACATTGGCGGGATCGTCGCTGGTGCCGCGATTGAAAAGCACATGCGGCGGGCGTTTGAAGTGCACACTGATCTCCGTGGCCTTTTTTGGAAGCTGCTTGCCCATTCGGAGATAAAACGGCACCCCCTCCCAGCGCCAGTTGTCGATGTTGATGCGAAGCGCCACGTACGCCTCCGTCATGGAATCCGGAGCGATGCGGTCCTCCTGGCGATAACCTGGCGCCGCCTTTCCACCCACCGTGCCCGCGGTGTATTGCGCGCGCACCACATTCTCCGCCACGTCAGCCGCATCCTTGAAGGACCGCAGGTTTTTCAGCACCTTCACCTTTTCATCACGAATACCGTCGGCGGAAAGATCCGCGGGCGGTTCCATGGCGACGAGCATCACCAGTTGCAGCAGGTGATTTTGCACCATGTCACGCAGACAGCCGGCCTTGTCGTAATAACCGCCGCGCCCTCCCTCCATGCCCAGATTCTCCGCACACGAAATTTGCACGTGATCGATATAGCGGCTGTTCCAGACGGGCTCGAAGATGGCATTGGCGAAGCGCAGCACCATGATGTTCTGCGCCGTCTCCTTTCCGAGGTAATGGTCGATGCGGTAAGTGTCCGCCTCCTGGAAGGTTTCGTTAGCCGCAGTGTTCAGCGCCTGCGCCGTGGCGAGATCCGTGCCGAAGGGCTTTTCAATCACCACGCGCGACCACTTGCCTGGCTTCGGATTGTTCAATCCCACGGCGGCGAGTTGCTTCAGCACCACCTGGAAGTATTCCGGCGCGGTGGAAAGATAGAACAGGCGATTGCCGCCCGCGCCCTGCGCGTCCAGTTCGTCGAGCAGAGTGGCAAGCCGCTGGTAGCCTTCCTTGTCTTCAAACTCGCTGCGGTGGTAAAAGATGTTTTGGCTGAAAGTGGACCAGAGCCGGTCATTGTGACCCTGCCGGGAAAATTTCCGGTTCAACGTTTCCAGTTCGGAACGGAAGCTTTCGTTCGTCTTTTCGCGCCGGGCAAAACCAACCACTTTCAAAGTCGGCGGCAGGTCTCCGTCCGCCGCGATGTTGTAGAGTGCCGGAATCAGTTTCCGCCCGGTAAGGTCTCCGCTGGCTCCGAAAATGACCACCGTGCATGCTTCGGGGCGTGAGCGGGTGGAGAGGTCTTCGCTGAATGGATTGATGGCTTCCAAAATACGGGATCGCTGGCTGTTGGAATGAGGACTTCAGCAGGCGCTGAAAAGGGAACAGTGACGTTCATGGGGTGGCCCGCCCGCGCAAGCGACTTTAGGGTGAATCCGGTTCACGTTTCCGACAGCAGGGCGAAGTTTCGTTCATGAGGGACCGCCGGTGGGCTATTCGCCGGACATTGCCCCGGGAGGGTGACAGGGAGGTGCGTTTGCCCGTTACCTGGGGCCCGGAATTCCCATTGTGGGAGTGAACCTAATCGATAAAAGCCTCGACCGAATGATACGCCCAGTTTTTTTGACGCTGTTTGCTGCCGCACTCAGTCTGGCCCCTGCGGCGGGCGCTCCCTTAACGGCACTCTGGTCCATCGGTGAGCCAACGGATGAGGAGCAATATTACCTCGAACTGATCAACCGCTCGCGGGCGAATCCCGGAGCAGAGGGTTTGCGAATCGCCAATACAACCGACTCCTCCATCAGAAGCCAATTGAACGGACACAACGTCAACCTTGAGATGTTCAAGGCTGAAATGAATGCCATACCGGCCAGCGGACCGCTGGCCATAAATGCCCAACTGACGGCGGTGGCGAGGGCCCAGTCTGAATACCAGTTCGCTCAAGGCAAAGAGCTGCATGTGGATGCCCTTGGCAGAGGTGTGTTTGAGCGGGTCGCGGCGTCGGGTTACGTTCCGCTGGCTCCGTACTTTCCCGTGGAAAACGCCTTTGTGTCGTCGCTCTCGACGCCTTTTGGCCACGCCGCCTTTGAAGTGGATTGGGGTGCCGATCCCGTGACGCAAATGTCGCTTGGCGGAATGCAGGATCCCCGCAAACACCGGGTGAACATTCACGCTGGCTGGCGCGAGGTGGGAGTCGGCATCTACAATGGCAGCAAAACGGTGGGCGGCAGCATCGTTGGCCCGCAGGTGATCACTCAGATTTATGGTCTCCCGGCGGGCGCGCCGACACCTTATGTAACGGGCGTCGCGTCATTCGATTTGAATGGAAACGGGTTTTACGATCCCGGTGAGGGAATCGGAGGGGTGACGGTCAATGTGTCCGGCTCGGTGTGGCATGCCGTCACGAGTTCGTCCGGCGGCTATGCCGTGCCGGTGGTTGAGGCTGCCGGTCCGCTCACGGTGGCCTTCAGCGGCCTTGGTTTCAATGCAATTAAACCGGTGGCAGTTACTGGCACCCGCAGCGTCAAAGTGGACCTGAATGCCGTCTATGCGCCGCCGGTGGTCACCGGGCCTGCGGCACCGGCGGTGGGGATAAACAATCTGTATAGCGTCAGCACCGTAAATGGCGCCACGGGCTACGATTGCCGCGTGCTTCGAAAAGGCGCCGCTGCCGCCGCCGCCGCGGACAATGCCAACGACCTCACTCGCGTCACCACGAACACGTCCCCTGGTTACTCGCCGCTTTCCACGACCGTGAAGCAACAGGGAACGGGAGCGTGGCATCTTGCTCAGCCGGCGAATCGGACTGAAACGATCACATTCAAAAACACCTTTCTAGGAGGCACGACGCCCTCGGTTCGTTATCAGAGCCGTCTCCGCGCAGCTTCCCTGAGCCAAAGCGCATTGGTCCAGGTATCCACCGACGGCGGCGAAGTCTGGACCACCGTGGAAACCCAAACGGGCAGCGGCGGCAATGGACAATCCAATTTCAGTCAGCGCACTGTTGCTCTCACGGGTCTCGCAGGAAGGGAGTTCATGCTGCGTTTCGCTTTTACGGTTTCGGGGCTGCCGATCCTTGTCAATAACAGTACGGGAGACGAAGCGGGTTGGTACATCGATGCTGTCAGCTTCACCAATATTGATGACATCGGAGTCCTGATGCCATTGGCACCCGGGACAACTCTGTTTCCGTTTGTTCCCGCCTCCACCGGCGCGTGGCTGCTGTCCGCACGACCGGTGATCTCCGGCCGCAAGTTCGCATTCGGCCCGGCGGCGGAAGTAAATGCCGGAACTGTGGCCCCGGTCCTTACCTTCCCGCTGTGGTGTGCGGGTATCGAACTCGCCCGCTCGTTGCCTCCAGGCACCATCTTCAACAATCCCGCCGGGGATTATAACGGGGACGGGGTGCCCAATCTCATGGCGTATGCGCTGGAACTCGATCCGGTGGTTTTCTCCGGTCACCTGCTGCCGCGCGCCGTGGTGGAAGAGGGGATACTGAGCCTTGTTTATTCGCGGGACACCGCGAAAACCGACATCTCTCTTTCGACGCAGATTTCCACGGATCTGCAAACGTGGCGTGCAGCGGGGGAGTCAGGTGCTCCGGCGGCATTTACCGATGTCACGCTGTCCACGAATGGCACCCTTCAGCAGCGCCGCGCCTCTGTTCCCGCCACCCCTGGCAGACCGGTCTATTTGAGGCTGAAGGTGACAAAACTTTGAGATGGAGGAGACCAGTTAGCGGTCGCACTCGCCCATCACAAAATCCAGGGAGCCGAGAATGGCGGGAACATCGCTGACCATGTGACCCGGGAGGAGTTCAGAACAGATGCTCAGATTCACGAAGGACGGAGCGCGAATCTTCAGGCGATAAGGGACGCCTCCGCCCTTGCTGCAGATGTAGAAGCCGAGTTCACCCTTGGGGTTTTCGTGTCCGAAATAAACTTCGCCGGCGGGAGCTTCGATGCCCTGCGTGGCAATGATGAAGTGATGGATGAGTTCCTCCATGCTCATGAGCACCTTTTCCTTTTTCGGGAGAAGGCCCTTGGTGTCGCCAACATTGACCGGGCCATCGGGGAAGTTGTTGATGAGCTGCATCAGGATCCGGTGTGACTGGCGCATTTCTTCAAGGCGAACCAGGTAACGGTCATAACAATCTCCCACGCTGCCGAGAGGCACGTCGAAGCTGTACTTCTCATAGCCAAGGTAGGGATGGGCTTTGCGCAGATCGTAGTCCACGCCTGAGGCACGGAGGTTGGGGCCGGTGAGGCCGTAAGCGATGGCGCGGTCTTTGCGGATGACACCGATGTCCTTGGTGCGGTCGAGGAAGATTTTGTTTCTTGTCAGGAGGTTATCAATCTCATCAATGTGGCCGGGGAGTTCATTGAGGAACTTGCGCAAGGCCGTCATGAATTCGGGGCTGACATCACGCGTTTGGCCTCCGATGCGCGTGTAACTCGTCGTGAAGCGGGCGCCGGTGAGTTGCTCCGTGAGGTTGTAGATTTTTTCGCGCTCGGTGAACGTGTAGAGAAACACGGTCATGGCGCCGGTATCCATGGCGAAGACGCCCATGCCGAGAAGGTGGGAGGAAATGCGGGCGAGTTCGCAGCAAAGCACGCGCAGCGCCTGACCGCGCTCCGGCAGGGTCCACCCCATCAGCTTTTCCACGGCGCAGGCGTAGGCGACATTGTTCGCGAGCGGCGCCAGGTAATCCAGCCGGTCCGTGTAGGGCACGAACTGGTTGTAGTGCATGTTTTCCGCGATCTTCTCGTCTCCGCGGTGCAGGTAGCCGACATCCGGAATCGCTTTGGAAATAATCTCGCCGTCCAATTCCAGAACGAGGCGCAGGACACCGTGCGTAGCCGGGTGGGACGGGCCCATGTTGAGGATCAGCTTCTCGCCGATCATATCGGTCGTGGACTGCTGATACTCCTCCAGACTCACCGCCGCGCGGGCAGCGGTGTCGGGCGCTTCGATTTCTCGCACGGTGGTGCTCATAATGGGAGCCGGAAGGGCGGTGCCCTTTCGGATGGATCATTTTATGGGCGTGCCTGGGCGCGGCAAGGTCGATTTGTGAAATTTTTCACAAGCCCTTTTTGCGACCCTTCACTCGCGCTCCATGTCAACGGCGGCGGCGGAATGCCAGCAACCCTGTGAGCCCCAGGAAAATGGCCGGGCCGGGTTCCGGGACCGGCACGGCAGACGTTAGAAATGTAACTGTCGAAGACGCTCCCGCAGGAATGCTCAAATTATATTGGAGGAGATAACCTACATCCGTAGGGGTGTCGGTAACACCATCCGCATTGGCATCGAAGTCCGCACCGATCACTCCATTGGTCACGTCCCGGAACTGATTGAGATTCGCGAACGGGATGCCGTTATTGTTCTCCGCCAGTACATTCGCACCTCCGGTGACGCCGCTGCCTGGCACATGGGCGGCTAAAAAGCCCAGAGATCCGACACCTGCACTGCTGAAATAGATGTTCCGGCCACCTTCCGAGACCTGCAAATAGCCGGGCCGCGAGGTGATGAGATCATTGAGAAAGGTGTTCGCATCAAGGTCGGTGTCGTGAAAGGAGATCACCGAAAAATTCAGCGCCGCGCCCCCGGTATTGTTGAAGACGTATTGCTGGGAAAGCCCGGCGTTGGTGGCGGACTGTGTTAGTGTGACCCGGAGAGTCGAAAGCGTGCCGGCGGTATAGACGGAGGTGCGCGTGGAGGAGGTGGACGTGTCGGAGATGAGATTTCCTGCGCCAAGCGGAGCACCGGTATATCCGGCGGAACCGGCACTGGCCGCTCCGGAAAGCCACTGGCGATTGATACCATCCGTCACCAGGGTTGCAGCCTGCCACGAATAGCCGGTCAGCCCGGAACCGAAGTTTCTCTGAGCAAACGATCCACCCGTCCCCTCCCCATAAGCGCCAAACTCATCAGGACTCCAGCTCCAGAGGCCATCCGGACTGCTTAAGGTGACGAAGGCCGCCTGTGCGGGCAGGACCGTGAGGACGAGAGCCGGCAGAATGGAGAGAATTTTCACGATAGAATCGATGGGACGGATTTGCCGGGGATTGCCATCCGACTAACCTACCGGCCCCGCGCTGTCGAGTCCGTTAATGCGGAAAAGCGGCAACCGCGTCCCTCTTTTTCTTCATGGGAAAGGGGCGTTTCGCCTCAAGCCATGGCCGGAGCCATGCGCGGTGTCAATTGCGGCCGCTGTTTGGCCGCTTCCTCTTCCAGCATTGCGTTCCGGTGAACCCAAACGCTTTGCAGCAGGCCCATAAGGAAAAGGTTCATGATCAGGAAGGTGCCTCCATAGCTGATGAACGGCAGCGGAAGGCCTGTCACGGGCAGCAGTCCAATGTTCATCCCGATGTGCTCGAAAATGTGGGCGAAAAGGAGCGCAATGATTCCGGTGACAATGAGCCGTCCCAGCGCATCCCGTGCGAAAAAAGCCACTGTGAGACACATGATGAGCAGGAAAAGGAACCCGCCCAGCAGTGCGGCGGCCCCCCGGAAGCCAAAAGTTTCACAGATCACCACGAAAATGAAGTCATTGTGAGACGTTCTCCACGGGACTTTGTTGAGTTGCGTCAAATTGGACATGTTGGGCGGCAGGTCCTTGATGTCCACGCCCTTGCCCAACCAGCCCGCCGAGGCCACGGCGATGATATTGTTCGTCTGCGCGTAGGCATCGCCCTTCACATCCACCTCTTTGCCCTGGAGCATGTCCAGAGTGATATCGATGCGCTTCCGCTGGTAATCCTTAAGCCCGAAAAAATAAACGGGCGGAATAACAGTGAGACCTATCAGCGCGGTGGCGATCAGGCACCGGAAAGGAATATTTCCCACAATGAGCATCACGATAGCCACCGGCACGATGACCATGGCGGAACCGAGGTCCCCGTGCTTCAGCATCAGGATAAACGGCACGCCGAAAATCGCCCCGCTTACCAGAAACCGGACCATGTAATGGCGCATCCATGGAAAGAGTTTGTGTGCTTCACCGAGCACCACGGCCATGAGCAAAATGGTGGAGGCAATGGCGGTCTGCGCGGGCTGGAATGCACCGATACCCGGCAGCCTCAGCGTCAGTTTCTGCCCGTTTTCCTCCCGACCCAAACTGAAAAGGGCCACCACAAGGGCGATGCTGACGAGGTACATGAGGAGCGAGCCCCACTTCACCCATTTGTAATCGACGAGCGCCGCCGCAAAGTAAACGACAAGGCCGATGAGCATCCAGTTGATCTGCTCGGACCACTTGCGGGCGAGCTCATTATCCCGGAAATGGACCGCGGCGTAGATTGAGTAAATTCCGGCGGCCAGCAGCGCCGCAGTGATGGCAAACAAAATCCAGTGCATGCCGAGGAATTTGCGGAACAGCGGGGTCATGAGCCGGGAAATGGGGAGTCGGTGGTCTGAGCGGAGCCGGGTTTAAGCCGCAAACCGGTCGCCAAAACAGAACCCCTTATTTACCCCAACACGGGAACCGCCGCGAGGAGATTTTTGGTATAATCGTTCTGCGGATCCTGGATCACCTGCTGCGCCGGTCCATATTCGACCAGCTTGCCGTGGTGCAAAACGGCGATGTCATTGCTGATGTGCTCCACTACGGCCAGATCGTGACCGATGAAGAGATACGTCAGCCCCAACTGCTCCTGGAGGTCCTGAAGGAGATTGATGATTTGAGCCTGGATGCTCACATCCAGGGCGCTCACGCACTCATCGCAAACAATCAGCCGCGGTTCCACCGCCAGCGCCCGGGCAATGCCGATGCGCTGCCGCTGGCCGCCGCTGAATTCCCTCGGCCGGCGCAGGAGCGAATCCGGGTGCAGGCCCACGAGTTTGAGCAATTCCACGACCCGGTCCCGGCGCTGGGAAGCAGTCAGTGCGGGGAAGTGGATTTCCAGCGGTTCGCTGAGCGTCTGCAGCACAGTCAGCCGCGGATTCAGGGAACTGTACGGGTCCTGGAAGATCATCTGGATGTGTTTTCGCAGCGGGAGAAACTCGCGCGCGCTCATCCCCGCCAGTTCCTGCCCGCGAAAAACGATGCTCCCCGACGTAACGGGCACCAGTCCCATCATGGCGCGTGCGATGGTGGTTTTTCCAGAACCACTTTCACCAACAAGCCCCAGAGTCTTTCCCTCAGCGATGGAAAAGGATACGCCATCCACCACCACTACCGGTCTCCCGCCGTGGCGCGGGTAGGCGATGGTGAGATCGCGGACAGAAACCATGAAAAGGAGGCGCCGGTGCGGAGATTGCAACCCTCTGCTGCAGTCCGGGTTACTTCTTCGGCTTGAGGTACTGGTCGTTCAGCTTGTCACAAGCCCACAGCAGACCGCGCGTCACCATGTCAAGATAACGGGCGTCCGCAACGGTTTCCGTGTTGTGGCCGATGGTGGTGCTCCACACCCGGGTCTTTTTGGGACCGTATTCGTTGGTCCATGTCACCACGGTTTCCGTTTGCGTCTCCTTCCCATCCCTGCCCTTGGAGATTTGTTTGCCCTTCGCCAGCGGATGGGCCGTGAGCATTGCGATGTTGTTGTAGAGCTCCTCCTTGATGGTGGTCCAGTTGGGAATGTCTTTCATGCTCGGGTGTTCTTTGTCCACCACCGTGATCTCAATCGGCAGTTGGGCTCCGTGAGCATTGGACTGCAGGCCGATGAAATCGAACCACAGGGCGTCCGGGGTGCCTCCCGTCACCGGCTTCTGAAACTGGCCCACACGATAAGAGTGCATGGCGCAGTGAAGATTGACCGCCGGCAGGCCTTTCCGGTGCGCATCAAGGATGTTGTTCACGTAGTCCAGATCCCTGATGTCCGAGGAGCATTCGTCATGAATGATGACATCATAACCGTCGGACCAATTGTCCTTCAGATAGGCTTCAAATTTTGCCTTCGTGGTCGTGTCCGGGGAATAGGCGATATCCACAACGACGTTGGCGCGAGCCTCGATTCCGGCCTTCAGGACATCTTTTTGCTGATCATATCGATGGCAGCATCCCCCGGCAATAAGGAGAGCCCGGAGAGGTTTCGGGGCGGCGGCGGCAGGCGCCGGATCGGCAGCCTCGGCTGCCGGACCTGGGGCGAAAGTAAAAACGGCGGCAGCGATGCCGGCCGCCAGGGCGAGCGGCGAAAAACGGCGCAAAAGAGAAGAGGCATGGGTTGACATGCCCCGACGTTTCATGCCTTGCGGACGCCGACAAGGGAAACCCGCTGCGTTTCTGCGGTCAGTCATTCCGCTTCGCCCGCTGGCGGCGCCAGCCCCCATGAAAATGGTGCGCCCAGTCTATGAGGGCGGACTCGAACCCCATGTCGCGCCCGGCCTTTTCGCTGATGAACCATTTGTGACGCAGAATTTCCTCTCTTTCCGCGAGATAGTCCCCATAGGCTCCCGCTTCACTGCGGGAACCCGCCTCATCATCCGCGGTATTGGATTCCGGTACCATGGCGCGACTATGCGCACCGGCGCAGAACACGCCAGTGACTTTCTTTCCGTTGAGAATTGGAGAGGGCCGCGAATAGTCGCCCTTCGCCCGGCTCCCGGCGCGATTCCCGCTGATTTTCCTTCGACGCACTTTTCAGGACCCGAGCATGCCTTCGTCCCATTCCTCTGTTCTTCATTCCGACCGCCTCACCTCCGCCGGCGCGCTTCTTATTCCCTCGCGCCTGAGTGGCGCGGATTTGGCAAAACTGATCAAGGTGTGTCATGGCCGCCGGCTGGCCCTCCTGACTGAAGCCGCCGGTTCACTTGCGCCTGACGTGCGTCACATGGTGACTGCCAGCGGATTGCAAGTATGGGACCGCACGAGCGAGGGTGACTGCACCGCCGCCTCCACCGCGGTCCAAAACGGCATGCTGGTGATTTGCGTTCCTCCAGCGGTCACGGCGTTAGCGGCCACCAACCTCCTGGTGCCCCGCACTGTCCTTGAAGATTTGTGTGAATGGAATCTGCCGGTGCAGCCCCTCGGTGTGGATCATCCGCGGGAGTTTTGCCTGACAGTCGAGCACGCGGGTTCAAATCCGGAATCCGTTTTGTGTTTCGCTCCTCTTATTTCAGCGAAGAATGTCTCGCTTCCGGTGGTGCAGGAGGCGTTGATTGCCGCCACCGCGGAGGCTTACAGCCTGAGGCCTGTTTTTGGACATCACCTCGGGCGGCTGATCGTGGCCGGGTTGAAGAAACATGCTTCCGTCTCGATCCAGGACGGACAGGACAACAGCGCCACAAAATATGCGCACGTCTTCGCTGCGGCTGCCGCACTGTCCCGGCATCTCCGGAAACAGACCAAAGAGCCGCGCATCGGCATCGTTCTTCCTCCTGGCCGCGCCGGGCTGATCGCCAACCTTGCCGCCATTTTTGCCGGGAAGGTGCCGGTGAACCTCAACTATTCCGCCGGCAAGGAGGCGATCCAAAGCGCCATCAAACAGGCGGGCATTGACCGGATCGTCACGGCCGATGTCATCGTCAGGAAAATGCAGACTTTCCCATGGCCCGCGCAAAAAGAGACGGTCTTCATGGAGCGCATCCTGCCGCGCATGAAGGGAGCCTGTGCCCGCTGGCTGATGCTGCAGAAAGTGCTGCCCGCCGCCGTGCTCAGTTCCCTGCTGGGCATTCCCTCGAAAGGCGGCGATGACGAGTGCGCTTTGCTGTTCACCAGCGGAAGTTCCGGTGATCCGAAAGGGGTCGTGCTTTCGCATCGCAATCTCATTTCCAACGTCGCTCAATTTGGAGCGCGCCTCAATCTCAAGGGAGGCGAAAAGATCCTCGGCTGTCTTCCGCTGTTTCACTCATTCGGCTGCACGGTGACACTGTGGTTTCCCGTCATTGAAGGCGTCGGGCTCGTCACCTATCCGACTCCATTGGAGCCGCCGAAACTGGCGGAACTCATGGAGAAGCACAGCGTGGACGTGCTGCTGGCGACGCCCACGTTTCTGCGCGGCTACATGCGTCGCGTGAAAGTTGAGCAACTGGCCAGTCTGAAGTTGATCGTTACGGGCGCAGAAAAGTTGCCGCTGAACTTTGAGGAGGAGTTCCGCGGCAAATTCGGAAAAACCATCATGGAAGGTTACGGCCTCACAGAGACCAGTCCGGTTGCCACTGTAAATCTGCCCGATCCGCCAGCCGGCCAGAACCCGGCACTGCCGGCGCGCCGGCTGGGTTCGGTCGGGCAGCTTCTGCCCGGCGTCGCCATTCGCATCTCGGACCCGATTTCAGGCGACGCCGTTCCCATCGACCACAGCGGCATGATTTGGCTCCATGGCCCCAATATTTTTCCGGGCTATCTCAAGGCGCCAAAAAAGACCGCGGAAGTCATCCAGGACGGCTGGTTCCGCACCGGGGACATCGGGCGGGTGGATGCCGATGGTTTCCTGCATATCGAAGGACGCCTCAGCCGCTTTTCCAAAATCGGCGGTGAAATGGTGCCGCACGAGACAGTGGAGGAACACATCAACAACGCCCTCGGTCTGGATGGCGACGCCGAGCGGCGCATCGCCGTGGTGGGTGTTCCCGACCCTGACAAGGGCGAGGCATTGGTGCTTCTTTCCACCGTCGCCAGCGAGGCCGTGAAACAGGAACTCATCCAGCTTCGCTACACCCTCCTGGAGCGGGGAGTGTCTTCTCTCTGGATTCCGAAACGCCTGGTGCGCGTCGAAAGCATCCCCACGCTTGCCAGTGGAAAGCTCGATATCAAAGCCTGCGAACGTCTCGCTCAGGATGCGGCGGTGTAGCTGGAGCGGCGCAGACTGCTTTAGCCGTTTATCAACGGCAGCGAACATCGATCATACTTCGAAGGCTCTCTCGACTAACTGCTTCTGCTCGGCCTTGTGATAGGTGCTGCTGCCGACGGCCGGGCTGGCGGCACGGTCGCGGCCGGCATAACGAACCCTCATGTCGGTGAATTTTTCAAGGCGATGCACGATGTAGGACCACGCACCCATGTTCAGCGGCTCCTCCTGACACCACACCCACTTCTTGTTGGCTTTGGGATAGCGGGCGACAATCTGCTGCAGCATCTCCTCGTGGAATGGATAGAGTTGCTCGATGCGGATGATGGCGGTGTTTTTGAGCTTCTGCTCATTGCGGTAGTTGAGCAGATCATAATACACCTTGCCGCTGCAGAACACGAGACGCGTGACCCGTGAAGCAGGCGCGAGCAGAGCGTCGTCATCCATCATTTCGCGGAAGCAGGTGTCGCCGGTGAAATCGGCTTCTGTGCTCACCGCCTGGGGATTCCGCAGCATGGATTTCGGCGTCATCACGACGAGCGGCTTGCGAAACGGGCGCTTCACCTGCCGCCGGAGAAGGTGAAAATACTGCGCGGGTGTCGTGAGGTTGCACACCTGCATATTGCTGTCGGCGCAAAGTTGCAGGAACCGCTCAAGACGGGCGCTGCTGTGCTCAGGGCCCTGTCCTTCATAACCGTGAGGGAGCAGCAGTGTGATGGCGCTGGGTTTTTGCCACTTGGATTCGGCGCTGGCGATGAACTGGTCGATAATGACCTGAGCGCCATTGGAGAAGTCGCCGAACTGCGCCTCCCACATAACCAGCATGTCGGCAGCGATGAGGCTGTAACCATAGTCAAATCCCAGCACTGCGGCTTCGCTGAGCAGTGAGTTGTAAACTCTGAACGTGGCCTGCGTTTCTGAGAGGTGCTGCAGAGGGATGAAACGATCACGATTTTCCGTATCGTAAAAACAGGCGTGGCGCTGACTGAACGTGCCGCGGCGCACGTCCTGCCCTGACAACCGCAACGGCTTGCCATCAGTTAGCAGTGACGCGAAAGCCAGATGTTCCGCATGGCTCCAGTCGAACGGTCCTCCGGCTTCGGTGGCCGCGCGGCGCTTATCCACCACGGTGCGCTTCACTGTGGGATGCAGGCGAAACCCTGCGGGCACCTCCGTGATCTTCAGTCCCAGTTCGCGGAAACGCTCCGGCGTCAAACCGGTGGGAACCGGATCGTGGGTGTAATCAGGCTGAAAGACGGCGGTGGAACCGGCGAAGACCTGCTTTTTCAGGTCGCTGCCCTTATGCGTTTTCTCCATCTCCAGCAGGGCGGCGTGTTCCTGTTCGTGGCGCTGCTGGATTTCGGCGAGGATTGCATCCGAACGCTGCGCAGGAATCTCGCCGCTGTTTGTTAGCTTGTCGCGGAAGATGGTGCCGACCGTTTGTTTGGCCGCGATGATTTTGCTGACCTTCGGTTGAGTGAAACTCGGCTCGTCCGTTTCGTTGTGTCCGTGACGGCGGTAGCAATACATGTCAATGACTACGTCGCGGCCAAACTTCTGCCGGAACTCCAGCGCCAGCTTTGAAACGAAATACACTTCGAGCGGATGCTCGCCGTTCACATGGAAGACCGGCGCCTCAATCATTTTCGCCACATCCGTACAGTAAGCGGAACTGCGCGCATCCGCCGGTGAGGTGGTAAACCCAATCTGGTTATTGACGATGAGATGAATGGTGCCGCCGGTGCGATAGCCGGGGAGTTGAGAAAGATTGAGCACTTCTGCGACCATCCCCTGGCCGGCAAACGCGGCGTCACCGTGCATCAGGATGGGCAGAACGCCTTTGCGGTCGAGGCCATCGTTGAGGGCGCGCTGCTTGGCGCGGGCGATGCCCTCCACCACCGGATTCACGGCCTCCAAATGGCTGGGATTGGGAGCGAGCAGAATTTTGACGTCGCCGCCGGGCAGCCGGCGATTCACTTCGTAACCGAGGTGATACTTCACGTCTCCATCGCCGGCCACGAGGTCCGGGATGTAGTTCTCGCTGAATTCGTGAAGAATGACCTTGAGTGGCTTTTGCAGAAAATTCGCCAGCACTGTGAGACGTCCCCGGTGCGCCATGCCCATGGATATTTCGTGAATGCCGTGCGAGGGGCACTCCTGAAGGAGAGTATTCAGAACCACCATGGCGCTTTCGCCGCCTTCGAGACTGAAGCGCTTCTGGCCCTTGTATTTGGTGTGGAGAAACTGTTCGAAGGTTTCCGCCTCCCACAGCCACCGCAGGACGTTTTCGCGGGTCTCCGTGCTGGTGTTGGGGAGATCCACCCGGGCTTCGATGCGGGCCATGAGCCAGTCGCGCACCTCGTAGTTGAGGATGTGCATGAATTCGAAACCGATGCGGTCGCAGTAGGTCTTGCGGAGACGCTCGATCATGGTGCGAAGCTTCGTGCGCCGCCCGTCGTTGTAGAACATGGTCTCAACTTCGCTGTCCAAATCCGACTCCGTGAAGCCGAAGGCCTGGAGTGAAAGCCGCGGTGATTCCTCTCCGCGCGGCGAAAGCGGATCAAGCCAGGCTGCTGTATGTCCCAATGCGCGGTAAGCTTCAAGCATGCGAGCCACATTCGCGCGGAACATCATTTCCTGCTGGCTCAAGCCCACACTCTGCACGCCGCGATTCTGATCCAGGACGTTCACCGGCGTCCGCGGCTTCGGCTGCGTCACTCCCAGTTCAAATCCTTCAAAAAAAGACGACCATGTGGCCTCCACCGACCGCGGGTTTTCTTTCCACTGCTGGTATTTTTCCTCCAGCAGATCGACATTCATTCGGGCGGAAATCGTGGAGGACATGGGAGGAGGGAGTTAGGTCGGAAGCGGGCGGATGGGTTCGGAACTCGATCGAGTAATTTCACGAAATGACGAAATCCGAAACCAGAAATCCGAAAGAATGACGAATGCCGGGCGCAGTCAGGACATCGTTTACACTTCAGGTTCAGGACATCGTTTACACATGCCGTGAGGTTGGTTAGTGGTTAATGGGTTCGTTCATGGGTTCAAGGCAACGTTCGATGCACAGTTC
>DASZQB010000088.1:0-17339 GCA_035550135.1 Verrucomicrobiales bacterium | reverse complement strand
GAACCCATGAACGAACCCATTAACCACTAACCAACCTCACGGCATGTGTAAACGATGTCCTGAACCTGAAGTGTAAACGATGTCCTGACTGCGCCATGCAATGATACGGATTTCCAATTTCGGATTTCGTCATTCCGGCGCAAGCTGGCCCCATGACCCGCCGCTCAGCTCTGGCTCTTCTCTCCGCCGGCATTTCTCTTCCCTGCCACGCCGCACCTTCTTCGCGCGATCCAGCGCTGAAACCGCTGCGTTCCTGCCGTCAGTTGCTGCGGGTGGAGACGGCGGGCTGGAAGGCAACCAGCGGCGTGTTCACCCTGTGGACGCGCGAAAAAAGCGGTGCTCCATGGCAGCCGGACGGTCCTCCCATTCCCGTCCTTGTGGGCCGGGCCGGCATGCGCTGGGGCCGCGGTCTGCATCGCGTTCCGGCCGGCGGCGTCCTGAAACGCGAAGGCGACCTCTGCACACCCGCGGGCATTTTCAATTTGGACACCGCCTTTGGTTCCATGGCCGCTCAGCAGGCGGGCGTTTCCCGCTGGCCATGGCAGCAAATGACGCCGTCCCACGCCGGGGTGGATGACGCCCGTTCACGTTTTTATAATCGAGTCGTGGATGCGTCCTGCGTGAAGAAAGACTGGACGAGCGCGGAAAACATGATGCCCAAAAACGGCGCGTACCGCTGTGGCTTGATCGTGCGGCACAACTGGGACCGGCAGCCGGGGGCCGGCTCGTGCATTTTTCTCCACATTCGCACCAGCCGACCGACAGTCGGATGCACTTCCATGAGCGCGGCCAGTCTTCTGCGAGTGCTGCGCTGGCTGGACACGTCAAAAAATCCCCTCCTCATCCAGTTGCCTAAAGCCGAATGGCAAATCCACGGACCCGCATGGGGCGTTCCTGTATCAGCCAATACGGCAAGAAAGCCGAAAACGGCGCGTTAAAAGAGTAGAGCCAGCGATCTCCGCGCTCCCCCTCCCCCCCGCGCAGATGAGAATGAAGTTACCCCTCCTCGCCCTTCCCGTCGCCCTGATTACCGCTTCTTGCGTTCAAGCTCAGCGCCTCGATTACGAAGAGGAACCGCACAACTATTGGAGCGCAGAGGTTTCGGACTCCTGTACCGTTCTCGACAAGGCGCTCTCCACGGGGACCCTGAAGCTCACCCTTTCCGACGGAAAAACGATGATCCGTGAGGTGCTCGATGCCCTCAAAGTCCCTGCCGCCACCCAGGTTCTGGTGTTTTCCAAAACGAGCATGCAGCGGGACCGCATCAGCCCCGCGGTGCCCCGGGCGCTTTACTTTAACGACGAATGCTACGTGGGCTGGGTGCCTGGGGGGTTGGTGGAGTTTGCGGGCATGGACCCGAAGCTTGGTCCGGTCTTCTATTCCCTGAATCCGGACCGCCCGGATCGTGCTGTGCCGCGACTCGACCGCTCGGACGAATGCATCAATTGCCACGCCGGCAGCATGACCAACCGCGTCCCCGGTCTCATGCTGCGTTCGGTCTTTCCCGACAGTGACGGCTCGCTGCTTCTGCAAATGGGCACCTCTCTTATCGACCACACCAGTCCCATTCCCGAACGCTGGGGCGGCTGGTACGTCACCGGCTCTCACGGTACCATGGAACACATGGGCAACGTGACCGCCACGCGCGCCAAAGACGGCTCGGTGACCCTGGACAAGAAGAAAGGCGCCAACCTGAAGTCCCTCGCAGAGCTCTTCGACACTTCACGGTATCTCCGCGGCGACAGCGACATCGTGGCCCTCATGACCATGGAGCATCAGGTCGCGATGCACAGCCGCATCGTCGAGGCAGGGTACGACATGCGCACCGCCATCTCGCGTCAGGCTTCGCTCCGCAAGGAACTGGACGAGCCACCCACGGAGGAACTCGTCGGTTCCACCATGGTCGTGGCGGAAAGTCATTGCGAAAAGGTCCTCAAATGCCTGCTCTTTTGCGGCGAAGCGGCCATGCCGGACGGCGGCGTCGATGGAGGTCCCGCCTTCCAGGAGGCTTTCCGCGCCAATCGCCGCGACTCCAGGGCCGGCAAGTCGCTCAAAGACTTCCAGCTCCTCAACCGCCTCTTCAAGTACCGCTGCAGTTACCTCATCTACAGCCGCTCCTGGGACGCCCTGCCGCCGAAATTCCTCGAGGTCCTCTACCGCCGCCTCTTCACCATCCTCACCGCCCCGGAACCTGTAAAAGGCTACGAACACCTCAGTGCCAGCGAGCGCCGCGAAATCCTCGAAATCCTCCGCGACACGAAAGAAGGCCTGCCGGGATACTGGAAGCGGTAACTGAGGATCAACGCATTAGCACTTGCCGTCGCAGCCGGCGTTTATCTTCTGCATTATTTTCGACTTTACCACACTGGCTGCGCCGTACGACGAGTCCGGAAACCGCTGCGCGTCCGGTTTGTGAAATCAAAAGGCTATGCGCTTCCGTCCGAGTGGAGGTGACTGATCGGGCGGCCTGCCGGTCATCCTTGCTGGTGAAGAAGAGGGCGGGTTAAATCAGCGAGACGGGTGCGCTGTTTGCCTTGAGAGTCGAAATTATCCGGGGTGAGCCATGTCTGGAAGGCTGCATTGAGGGCGGGCCAGTCGGTGTCGGTGATGGCAAACCATGCGGTGTCGCGGTTTCGATTTTTATAGACGGTGGCCTGGCGGAAGACGCCTTCGAAGGAAAACCCCAGGCGCTGCGCGGCGGCGCGCGAGGGGGCATTCAATGCGTCGCATTTCCATTCATAGCGGCGGTAGCCGAGGGCGAAGGCGTGCTTCATCAGCAGATACATCGCTTCGGTGGCGGCGGGGGTGCGCTGGAGGCGCGTTGCGTAATTGATGCCGCCCACTTCGATAGAGCCGCTCCCGGGCGTAATGCGGAGATAGCTGGCGACACCGGCAGGCTGGTTGTCGGTGAGGTCGATGATGGCGAAGAAGAGCGGATCATCGCCCGTGCAGGCGGCTTCCATCCATGCACGGTAGTCAGTCAGGTTTTGAAACGGGCCGTAGGCGAGGTAGGTCCAGTTTTTGTCGCCACCGGCGGATGTGTTAGCGTCAAACAGAGCGGCGGCATGGCGCCCGGGGTCGAGAGGTTCGAGACGGCAAAAGGCTCCAGTTAGGGTTTCGCGGGGCGGCCTGGGCGGCGGCTTCCAATCCGGCAAAGCGAAACCGATGGGCTGGCCGAATTCATTCCGCGACGGAGGCGGGGCGTTTTCGTTAGGGGGTGCCGTGTTCATCTTATCGTGGCGTGGTCCGTTAGTGTCGATTCAGCACGGAGGCAACGGCGGCAATGGTTCTGCGCACGTCGTCGCCGGTAGTGCGCCAGTTTACGACGCTCACGCGCATGGCGCGTTTTCCTTTCCATGTGGTGGGTCCGAAGAAGGCTTCACCGGTGGCGTTGATGGCGGCGATGACGGAGTCCGTGCGGGCGTCATGATCCTCTTCGGTCGCTTCCGGACGGGGATCGGGAAAGCGGACGAGGCCCTGATTGAGCTGCGGCGTCCAGAGGATCTCCGCGCCGGGCAATGCGCCGATGCCGGTGACGATGGCGTGAGCGTGGCGGCAACAACGATCAATGAGGTCCTCCAGTCCGTTGCGGCCCAGTTCGCGGAGCGCAGCATAGACGGCAAAGCCCCGCGCGCGGCGCGACCATTCAGGATTCCAGTCGAGTTGATCGCGGGCCTTTTCATCTGCGACATAGTAGGACGCGCTGGCCGTCATGCTGAGGCGGTGAGCCTCGCGGTCACGGACGAAGGCGAGCCCGCTGTCGTAAGGAACATTCAACCACTTGTGCGCGTCGGTGGCCCAACTGTCGGCGAGTTCGATGCCGCGAAGGAGAGGGCGCTTCGAGCGGCTGGCGCGCGCCATCAATCCAAACGCGCCGTCGATGTGGACCCACGCACCGGCATTCTTTGCGATGGGAATCAATTCATCGAACCGGTCAAACGCGCCAATATTGAGATCGGCGGCATTGAGCACCACAATGGCCGGGCCTGAGCCGGACGAGAGAGTGGCCTGGAGGATATTCGGATCAATCCAGCCATCCTCCGCAGTCGGAATGAGCGTCATGGCGCGATGCCCGAAGCCCAAAAAACGAAGGGCGCGGTCAACGGTTAGGTGGCGCTGGTCAGTGGTGATGATTCTGACCGGCGGAGCGCCGAAGAGACCATCCTGGAGAATATCCCATCCGGCATCGCGGAGCACGGCGTGACGGGCGGCCGCGAGGCACGTGAAATGCGCGAGCTGGCAGCCGGAGGTGAAAGCAAATGAGGCGTCAGCAGGCAGGCCCAGCAATTCCTTGAGCCAGCTTCCTGCTATTTCCTCGACGACGGCGGCAGCGGGACCGCAGGCATACCCGGCGGCGTTTTGATCCCATGTGGAAGTGAGCCAATCCGCAGCGAGCGCCGAGGGCAGCGCACCGCCAATGACCCATGCAAAGAATCTGCCTCCCGCCGAACCCAGGTGACCGCCCGCGGTGTTAGCGACGAGATCATCCACGACGCGGCAAGGTTCTGTGCCCGCGTCCGGGAGCGCGCCGCCGAGCCTGGTGCGCAGGTCCTCCAGGGTCACGGTTGCGGCCACGGAGCGCTGGTCAAGACCGCGGAGGTATTCCGTGGCGTGGTTCAGGGCGCGCTGCAGTATTTCAAAAGACGTTTCCGGCGGGCTGCTCTCCGGTGAAGCGATGTTCATGGCCAGGACGTTTACGTGAGGCTTGGCCGGCTGGACAGTGACACCTGCGATATTTTTTACCGAGTACAGAAGGAGGCGCCGGCTCACCATTGGATGTATCAATCCCTCTCAAGTGTCGATGCCGATATCGAGATCGACGACGACGCCAAAATGATCGCTGGCCCAAATTCCATCGGCGGGCTCGTCAAAAGCGAGGGAGGCGGCGCGGATGTGACAGTGGGCTTTGGGGTGCGCGTGACGGGAGCCGACGAACACATAGTCCACCCTGCGCCGCAGATGGCCCTGACCGTGGATTTGATCCATCACGGATTTGGCGTTCGGGTTGTCGGCAGTCCATGTGCAGCCGGATCCTTCGCCGGCCACGGCCCATGCATCGTGATAGTGAACGCTGCGCCCGCCCAGTGACTGGAGGCCGGTCAAGTAGCGGATGCTGGCGGAATCCGGCGTGGTGCTGAAGTCGCCGGCGATAACTGTGGGCAATGTTCCGCGGTGACGGGCGTCAAGCTCGCTGAGCGCTACGACCTGCCGCTCCCGGGCCGACTCAGCATCGAACCGCCACGACGTCGTGGTGGCAATAAAGAGCAGGTCACCGGCACCGGGCAGCGGGATGGAGACCGCCAAGGTGCACCAGGGAACATCCGCAGCATCGGACAGGCGGAGATCGAGAGTCTCCAGGATTCGGTGCGGCCATCGTGTTGCGACGGCGCTGCCTCCATAGCGGTCTGTCTTCGGCGGAGCGTAATTCATGACATCCGCCTGATGCGTGCTGTGAAGGTTCATGCCCTGCAGGAGACGGGCGAGCTGGTCGTTCTCGGGCGTGTGCATTACCTCCTGCAAAGCAATGATGTCCGGATCGAGCCGGCACAGCCCGCGATGGATCATCTCCAGACGGCGGGGGTCGCCTTCCTGATTCCAGACGTTGAAAGTCAAAATACGCAGGTGCATCGGTATCCGGCGCAGACGCGCCTGCGCTTTCCTATGCACAGATGCGGCCTGGGCCGTGTCACGGGGTGGCGGCTTGAGCGGGTTGGAACGATCCGCCCAATTGTTTCAGAAACGTCGCCATATCGTAATAATCGGTGACCCGGGCGATTCTGCCCTCTCTGAAAATAATGATGGAGGCGCCGCGGAGATGAAAATTCCGGCCGGACGGAGCCATCTCGCCCCAGGGAGTCGCAGCCGGCCCTGTCTGGGTGCCCTCGATGACCCATTCCGTGGTGGCGACATCGCCGGCGATCGCAAGCGACTGCCGGGTGGAACGGAAGTCGGGAGCAAAGGCAAAAGCACCGCGCAGCAGTTGTTTGATGCCGGCCTTTCCGCGGGAAATATGGCCGCTGGCGACATCCTCATGCACGGCATCGTCGGTGAAGATCGCATCAACCCGCTCCGGATCGTGAAGAGACCACGCCGCATACATTTCATCAAGGAGCCTGCTGATTTGTTCAACTGGCATGGCAGAGCCTATGCGTAAAGCGTTCCACCGCTCAGCGAGTGAAGCGCAGCCGCCGGTCTGTAATGGTGGCCCCGACGCAATGCGGCTCGCCATGCATCGCATGGTTAGGATGCGGGCGTGACCTGATAGGAGGCGTAGTGGAAGGACTTCCCCGAGTCGAGGTCGTATTGCCCGGTGGTGATGCGCGAAAAGCCGTGAGCCGAAAGCCGGTCATGCAGGACCGCGGGGTCCACGAAGGAAAATGCGGTCTCAAGGCGGGTGAGACTGGCAAATGGCGACGCACTGACTTCCGGGAGCGCAGGTGACGGCAACTGCAGCAGCACCGCAAAATGACCTCCAGGAGTCAGCAGCGACGGCAGGTAACGGCAGAATGATTCGACACAAAGATACTCCAAAACCAAACCGGCGAAAATGCATTCCACCGGAGCCATCACCGGCGGCCCCTGTGATAAATCATGCAGGACGGGCTCGAATTCGGAAAAGGAGGCGGCATAGCGCTGGGAGCACAGGGCGAGATACTCAGGATTGAAGTCGAGCGCGACCACGCGATGCACGATGTCACGCTCGACGAATTCCAGGCCGTTGCCGCCTGCAACGCCGAGAACCGCCAGCGAGCGGGGCTGGAACTGCGAAACGGTGCGATGCAGCGCAGTGCCGAGAAGCTGCGCCTGGCCAACCGATGGCAATGCCATGTGCGCTTCGTAATCGTCTATAGGAATCTCAAGCCAGGGGTGACGCATGTTGTGTGACGGGGCCTAACCAATTTCCGCAAAGGATCAAACCGGTGTCCGGAAAGAAACCGGCGCAGCGGAACGGGCGTGCCCTGATCAAAAAGGATCTTCACGCATCCGAAGGTTCGAGGAGCGCCGCAGCCTCGTGCTCGAGCACGCCCACAGCATGCTCACGCGTAACTCCTGGAAAGCAGGCAAGAAAGTCATCAAGGCTGGCACCGTCCCGAAGATTTTCAAATAACGCCCTGAGAGGCACACGCGTTCCGCGGAAGACCCATGCTCCGCTAACGACACCAGGGCGGCGTTCAACAGCACGGCAAGTGGACCAATCAATCATTGAAGAAAGTACGCGGCAAAGAAGGAGGACGCAAGGAGGGCTTCCGCGACAAGAGCGGCTTTGGGGAAGTTGATGCCGCTCTCTCAATGTCCCTTTGGCGGCGCTTCCGCTTTCGGTCCCATGAGTTCAAGCACAGCGGCGGTCATGGAGGTGACGCAGGCTTTGAGGGTGGGTTCGGGGATGGGGGCGAAGGTGGCGGAGTGGTTGGAGGGAACGGGGACACCGGTACGCAGGCTTTCGGCGATTTTGGCAGGATCGGTGGCGCCGACGCGCCACATGCAGGCGGGGACGCCCTCGCGGCTGAATTCACTGAAGTCTTCGGCGCCCATCACGGGTTCATTGATGACGGCGCGGTCGCGGCCAAACCAGTGCGTGAAAGCACCGGCGAGGCGGCGGGTGAGAGCGGGATCGTTGCTGGTGACGTTGGCGGACTCTGCGGTTAGGGTGACAACGGGAAGGCGGTCATCGGGCACACCGGCGGCCTTTGCCGTGCCCTCACAAATGCGGCGGACGGAGGCAACGAGGTGCTCCATGACTTTTTTGTCGAACGCGCGGAGCGTGAGTTCGAGTTTCACGTCGTCGGGAATGATGTTGCGTTTGAGGCCGCCATGGATGGTGCCGACGGTGACGACAGCCGGGGTGCCGGGTTTCAGTTCGCGGCTGACGATGGTTTGCAGCGCCACGACGATTTGCGAAGCGAGCACCACGGGATCTTTGGTGGTGTGCGGAGCGGAACCATGTCCGCCAAAGCCGCGCACTTGAACATCCAGGGAGTTGACGCTGGCGTAGAACGGGCCCTCCGCATAACCAATGACGCCGGCGGGCAAACTGGACGCGGTGTGCAGAGCGATGGCGAAGTCCGGCTTGGGAAAACGCGTATAGAGCCCGTCCACGAACATGGCGCGGGCGCCGGCGACAATTTCCTCTGCGGGCTGAGCCACGAGCACAAGGGTGCCGGCCCATTTGTCTTTCAGAGATGCCAGCAACCGCGCCGTGCCGATGAGCCCGGCGATGTGAGTATCGTGCGCGCAGCCGTGCATGGCCGGCTGGTCTTTGCCCTGGGCGTCTTTGACGACATCAGTGCTGGCGTAGGCCACGCCGGAATTCTCTTTGATAGGCAGCGCGTCCATGTCGGCCCTGATGAGGACCGTGGGACCGGAGCCGTTAGGGAGCACACCGACGACACCGGTGCGTCCGACTTTCTCCGTGACGTTGAACCCAAGGGTGCGCAGTTCATTGGCGACCATGGCGGCAGTCTTCACCTCCATGAAGGACAGCTCCGGATGCGCGTGGAGGTTTTTGTAGAAGTCGAACAGCGACGCATACTCAGCATTGACGCGGTCGGCGACGATCGTGCGGATTTCCGCCGGCGCGGCAGGCGGGCCGGCAAACAAAGCCGCATAAAGGGCACCGAAGACGACGGCAGCGAGGGCCGCAGGAAGGCTGGCGGTTTTCATTTCCTGAAACGGAGCGGGCCAGAAGCCGCACGCAAGTTTTCCCTGGGGCGCGAATGCGCGGGCGCGAGGAATGGGAAGACAATTCTCAGTAAGCCATTCCTCAACAAGCTGCCGGTCGCTGTCTCCCGCCGGCATGGGGAAATTTCTGGATCGGAATGGCGAAGCCTGTGGACTGCGGCAGCCTGCTGCCGCTGTCGTGTGCGGCAGCTCTGCTGCCGGGGTGATGGGTTAGGGGCTGCTTGGATGTCCCATGTCGGCCAAACGTCCTCCTCCTATCCATGTCCAGCCTGCCGCAGCAGGCTGCCGCAGTCCACAGGCTTCGCCTTTAGGTTTTGCCCCGTCACTTCCGCTTTACCCGCAGGCGTATGAAGCCGCGGGAGAGGCCCGGGACGGGGAGGGAGAATTTCACCTGCTGCCGGGTGCCGTCGCCGCTCAGCACTGTCAGCGGCGCGCTGGTCGAAACCCACGGCTGCTGCATGGAGGCTGTCCACTCCAGCATGTAATCAAGATCGTCCGGCGCCGCAGAGGGCCGCAGGAAAGTGTATTCCAGCGTATTACCGTTCATTTTCACTTCGCCCGTCCCGGTGCCGGGAGCCAGCGGATCGGTGAGGGTGGCGTATTCCATCAGGTTCACCGCGCCGTCATGGTCCGGATCACTGAGGTCCGCCGCGTCGCCCCCGTTGACCGCCGTGCCAAAATGCGTCAGCCGCCACGCGTCCATGGCTTCGGCAAGGCTGCCCGCGAGGTTGATTTCGTAAGGGAGATTGAAGGTGTCCGTGCTGGCGATGCGCAGTCTGGCCGTGCGCGGGCCTTGTCCGCCGGGCGCAAAGGTGACGGGAAACGTGGCGGACGCGCCCGGGCCCACCACATCCGTTTCCGGCGGTCCTGCCGTGAAATCCTCCGGCGTGCCTGCAGTTCCCAGCGAGATGCCTTGTATCAGCAAATCGATATTGCCCGCGTTCCTGATCGTGAACGTCTTTGTCACCGGATGCGCGGCCAGCGCCGGACCAAAGTCCACCGTGGTGTTTTCCGGCAACGGCGCGCCTTCTTCCAAAAGGGCCAGCGTGGCAACGGGCAGCAGCGTGCTCCCGTGCAGAAAAATCAGAGAGTCCCCGGTCTCAGGATCGCCGTCTTCAATCACCAGCGTGGCGGTAAAGCTGGAAACTTCGGGCGCAGGAGAGAATCGCACGCCGAGCGTCGCCGATTCGCCGCTTTCCAGTGATGCAGGGAGCGTGGAAAGCAGCGTGAAATGCGATGCGCCGGGACCCGAAAGGCGGGCGGAAAGATTTGTCAGGGAAGCGGGGCCGGTATTGCGCAGCGTCAGCGTTGTCTCCGGCGTGGCTGTATCTCCCTGCACCACCGGCCCCAGGGGCACCGTGCCACCATAGGGCAGGGCGGTGCCTGCGGGCCACTCAGCGCTGAGGCTTTGCGGGAGATGGTCAACGACACGCATCAGCAGCATCGAATCGTTTCGGGAAGCACCCACCGCCATGCCGCCCAGAAGAATCCCGCCATTCGGCTGCAACGCCATCGCGCGCGCTGCGCCGGAGGAGCCATTGATGCGGAGCCGCGATATGCCATCGCCGTCGGAGCCAAAGAGAGGATCGGGGACGCCGTTTGTCAGATACCGGATAAGGATCACGGTGCCTGCTCCGGATGCGCCAGTGAAGGAAGTGCCGGCCACGAGCACGCTTCCGTCGCTCTCCACAGCCACCGCTCCTGCGACCTCACTGAAGGGCGTGGGATTGGTTATCGCTCTGCCGCTGCCATTGAACGTCAGGTCAGGGCTGCCGTCGGAATGGAAACGCATGGCAAAGAGTGCCCAGTCCGGAGAGTTCAGTTCGCGGTCTCCGGCGACGATGATTCTTCCGTCCTGCTGGAGCGCAAGGCAGATGGAGCCCGCGAGGGAAAAGGACGGCACGATGAACCGGCCGCCACTGGCAAAAGCGGCATCCATGGCGCCGCCGGCCTGCAGCCGTCCCAGCCACAAGGCGCCACTCGCCCCAATGGCCCCTGCGGCTACTATTTTTCCATCCGGCTGTACGATTATTTGTGAGAGAAATGCCTGAAGCGGGACGGTCAAAGTAGCGACGCCCGCGGTGCCGAAGGTTGGATCCAGACTGCCATCCGGCAGCATCCGCCAAACGCGGGGCCGGAACCATCCGTTGGCGTCCGGCGTGGAGCCTCCCACTACTATTTTGCCATCGCTGAGCACCGCCAGCGAAGCGGCCTGGCCGCCGGCGGCGGGCAGGCTGAGCGTGACTTTGCCGTTAGGGCCAAAGGACATGTCCCGGGTTCCGTCAGGCCTCAATCGAACCACAGACGCCACGGTCCCGGTGCCCGCCAGCACGATCCCGCCATCCGCCTGGATGGCCATCGCTTCGATATAACCTTCCAGAGGCGGTTGCAGGAAGCCCGCCTGCCCGAACGACGTGTCCAATACGCCATCCGGCGACCAGCGGGCCAGCGCACATCCGCCCCCAACGCCCATGGCACCCATGGCAAGGATTTTTCCATCCGGCAGCACCACGAGTTTTTTGATAGTGCCGTCCACGCCCTCCGGCGCCGACAGCACCATGCCAGGCACCGGGCCCGCAGGATTGAAGTGAACGTCCAGATCCCCGGGCTTTCCGGCCGCAGAGGTTGCCGCCGCCGCACTGCAAAGAATCCGAATGAGACGAAGCGGGGGCATGAATCAGGAAGCGGGGGATGAGACGCGTGACCGCATGTCATTCCTTTGCACGCCTCTCATCGTGCCAGAGCCGCGCTGCGGCGTCAATGTGCATGTATAGATAGAACGGGACTACAGAAGCACGAAGAGTTTGTGCTTGATGAAGCACCGCCCATTTTCCAGAACATGCCGTTGGTTTCTCCCTGGGTTCCAGGCAGGCACCGGGCCTTGCCTTTCGTTCTGAATGTCCCGCCTGCCGGATGAGGCTCCGTTGTTTTCGTTGAAACCGGAGATTGTTGCCCCCTTCGGCCTACCGCGGGCTCCAACTGGTCACATTATCCTTCCATGTGCCGAAGTCCCACTCGCTTCTGTTTCCTTCGAGGCGGGCAAAAGCGACTGGGCTGCGCCACAGTACTCTACTTTTGTCCAGCGCTTCGACGTCACCACCTGGCCAGGATCGTCGCAAGCAGGTCCATTTCTCACTACGAAGATGCTACTTCCTCGTCACTTTCAGACGCAGGAAGAGGCGGTGAAGTCCGCCCGCGTAGAACGTCAAAGTCACGCTCTGCCGCGAGCCGTCGTCGCTCTTCACACCGTGAACCAGGGGATCAGTTGAATTCCATGGCCCCAGCATGGAATCGGACCAATCAACACTAAAATGAACGTAATCCAGCGCCTCAACGGACTGTGTGAAAGTGTAAGACATCATATCTATATCGGCGGTCAACTCCCCTGGTGAGGGATTTGGCACGTCTGGTTCCGTTAGGGTGGCGTATTCGACCAGGTTCACCACCCCGTCATGGTCCGGATCGCTCTGGTCCGCAGCGTCGCCTTCCCTGCGCAGCGTGCCGAAGTGCGTCAACCACCACGCATCGATTCCCACGGCTCGACGGCCCGCAAGGAGGATTTCGTAAGGGAAATTGAGCGTGTCGGTGCTGGCGATGCGGAGTCTGGCCGTGCGCGCGCCGGCCCCGCCAGGTATAAAGGTAACAGGGAAGATCGTGGATGCTCCAGAAGCCAGCAGACAGGGTTCCGGCGCGCTCAGCGTGAAATCCCGCGGCGTGCCTGCGGTGCCGAGCGTAAAGCCTTGAATCAGCAGGTCGATATTGCCCGTGTTTTTGACCGTGAAGGTCCTTGTGACGGGATGCGTTGCCAGCGCCGGGCCAAAGTCCACGGTGGCGTTGGCGGCAATCGTGATCCCTCCGTCCAAAACGGTCAGCGTGGCGACGGGCGACTGCGTTTCCCCTCGCAGGACTATCAAAAAGTCCTCGATTCCCGGATCTCCTGTTTTGATCGTTAGGGTGGCAGCAAAGCGGGACACTTCGAAGCCGGAGTGAAATCCCGCCTTGAGGGTCATGGACTCGCCGCTGTTTAGGACGGACGGCAAAGCGGAAAGCAGGGTGAAACGGGATGCGCCGGGACCTCCAATGACCGCGGAAAGATTTGTTAAAGGAGCGGGACCGGTATTGCGCAGTGTGAATGTGGTCTCACGCCCCGCCGGATCGCCCCGAAGCACTGTCCCCAACTCCACCGTGCCTCCGCTCTTGAGAGGCTTGCCCGCCGGCCATTCACCGCTGAGGCTTTCTGTAAGTGAGATGCCCGAAACACGCATCAGCAGGATGTTCGCAGGCTGGGGCCGCTTGAATGCAAATCCGCCCAAAAGAATTTTTCCTTCCGGCAGCACCGTCATCGTTTCTATTATACCCCCGTCACCGGGCATGGGAAATTTCGCAATACCGCCCTTTCCAAATCCGGTGTCGAGGCTGCCGTCTATCAGATAGCGGACAATTACCGCCTCAGGTGAGCCGGAAAATATATCAAGCATGCCAGCCAACAGCACTTTCCCGTCTGCCTGCAGGGAGAGCGCCTGGAGAAAATCAATATCGGAAGAGACATTGGTTGTCACGTGTCCACTTCCATTAAAGCTGAAGTCACGGCTCCCATCGTGATTGAAGCGGTTAACAAAAAAAGCCGTCTCTTCTACGACAGAGATTTCTCCCGCTACAAAAATCCTGCGGTCGCTCTGAAGAACGAGCCTTGTGCTCCCACTGACCACATATTGAGGCATTGCCACCGCGGTTCTGCCGCCGCCCTCAAACAATGCGTCCATTGCACCATCGGCATCAAGACGACCCAACCATGCTCCAACGCCCTGGGGTCCCGTTCCTGTGATCACTACTTTTCCATCCGGCTGTACCGCTAAGTCCGTGATATATCCCGGCTCAGAGAGCGTCACACCCCCTGCATCGCCAAAAGCTGGATCAAGACTGCCGTCCGGCAGCATTCGCCAAATGCGTGGATGAAACGCGCCGTAGTTCGGTTTTCGCGAGATGTGTCCTCCCGCCAGGATTCTGCCATCGCTCATTATCGCCAGCGAGCCGGCCTGACCGCGGGTTTCAGAGAAGTTCAGCATTATCGTTCCACCATTGCCAAATGACGGGTCCAAAGATCCATCCGGCAAAAAGCGCTGGACGCCTCCACTGGTGTGATGACCAGTCAGCAGAATCTTGCCATCCGCCTGGACGGCGAGCTCGTCTAAATAAGGAAAATCCTCCAGCACATGTCGCGCGACACCTCCATCCCCGAACGCCGGGTCCAAACTGCCGTCCGGCAACCATCGAAACAGCGCATTACCGAAGGCGTGTCCCATGCCGATGATTTTTCCATCCGGCAGCGGGACGATTTTATATAGTTGGTTTGGTGGATTGGAAGGCGCACTGATGACCATCCCCGGCATGACACCTTCGCCGGTGGGATTGAAAAAGATATCCAGGTCGCCGGGACGCGCAGTTGCGGAGGCCGTGAGCACACAGAGGACCGCACAGCGGAAGAACCGGCGGAAGCGGGACGGAAATTTCATGGAGGACCGAATCGGGAAACATGCACGTGCCCATCCGATGTTTACTGACTACAGCTTTACCGCGGGCTCCAACTGGTCACATTATCCTTCCATGTGCCGAAGTCCCGGTCTTTGCCGGCGCTGTAAACGATGACGCTGCGGTATAGTTCCGGGTTGCCGGCGCTGGCTTCCTCCGGGTTGGGATTGGTGATGCGGCCATTGCCATCGAGGTCGATGGTGACTTTGTAGGGTGTGCCCCACGAATCCACGAGGGAGACGTTTTCACTGTCGCGTATCAGACCGCCCACGCGTTTTCCGCCGGTAATGGAGGCGGTTTTGGGATCGCCGAGGAAGTTTGTTTTCCGCGAATTTTGCGTGGTGTCGATGCCCAGCAGCGTGGCCACGAGTCCCTCCGGGGCGGTGGTATCGGACTCGCAGTCGGTTCCCTGGGTGGCGGAGGCCGGCAGGGGGAGGAGGTCATATTGGTTCTCATACTGGTCCACCGCATTGGCAACGGTCCGGGCCATCGACTGTGAATCCGCGAATCGGGCCCTTTCGATGGCAAAGAAGAACGCTCCAAACGCCCCGGTGACCAGAGCGGCGATGATGGCGATGACCACCAGCAGTTCGACGAGGGTGAAACCGGGGCGGAGGCTGCGGGAGCACGTGCGGGAATGGGTTTTCATGGGCTTTGGGACTTAATTTGTGAAAAGCATACCCGATTGTCATTTGAACCACAATGACTTTATTTTGTAAATACAAAGACTGGCATTAGTAAATACTCTCGGTTCTGCGTTCTGAGGCTTGGAACGGCTGGCACAGTTCCGGCAAATGCCCTGCCTCGAGGCCAGCCACCCTAAACCGATTACCCCTCATGAACCCGAATCAGAAACCCGCAGACCCCGGCAGCGGCGGCAACAGAACCGGCGATAACCAGCCACCGGCCGCTCCTGCGAAAGAGCAGCGCGGCAGCCAATCGCAGGACCAGCCCGGTGTGCGGGCGCCAAAGGACGGGCGGCGATATATCGATCCCAATCTGGATCAGAATCCGCTGGGTGATGACCAGGATCAGCGCGAGCGCCGGAACCGCGGCCTGGAGGGAAATAATCTGGACGAGGCGGAAAAGGACGCGGCGCTTGCCTCGCAGGAGTAATGTCAGGGGCGAACGGGCGGATTAAGCTGCAATTCTCCCGGATTTTCAGTCGTGCCAGAGAGCAAAGGTAGAGTGATGTGTGCCTTTAGGCCACTCGCTTTTGTTTCCTTCGAGGCGGGCAAAAGCGACTCGGGCTTCGCCACAGCGCTCTACTTTTGCGCTCCGCATTTGTCAGGCATGTGTTCCTGCTCTGATCAGCCTGTATGAATGCAGGCCAATGTGTAATAGCGTGCGACGGTGAATCCCCGCTGTGGCGGCTTGCATTCAGTGGCTCGATGGCTTTGAAAGGGAACGCCATGAGCGACTCGAATTATGAACCGCCCGCCGCCGCGATTTCAGCCATTGGCGATGCTGGAGAAACCGCAGTCCACCCGGAGGTGATCGAGTTGTTCGCGCGGACTCAGCGCTGGGTGCGCATTTTCAGCGTCGTGGGACTGGTGGCCACCGGCGTCGTTTTCGCGATGATGATCGTGAGCCTTTCCTCCAGCGACTCTATTTTTCGTCAGCCGGATGCCTCCGCGATGCAGCGGTTCTTTTTCGGCGCTCTTTATGCGCTGGCGATCGCGAATGTTTTTCCACTGGTCAGGCTCAACCGCTACGCTGCAGCGATCCGGAGACTCAAAACGCGCGGCACCGTTTCCGAACTGGTGACCGTCGTGGACCGGCAGCGGGGATTTTGGACCTATGTAGGCATAGAAGTCGCGGCGGTCTCAGCGCTGTATGTCATTGGCGGAGCGGTGGCGGTGCTCCAGGGTTGACTGCATTTCAAAATACACCGGCCCGGAATACCCGGAAAACCCGGAATACTCCTCTGCGGGGGAGGTTTTCCGGGTATTCCGGGTTTTCCGGGTGGTCGTGTTTTGAAAATGACGAAATCCGAAATCCGAAGCCAGAAATCCGAAAGAATTCCGAATGCCGAATAACGAAATACACACGCGGCGTCAATTCGTCATTCGCGCTTCGTCATTCCTTCGGGCTTCTGGCTTCGGATTTCGTCATTATGCCGGTCAGCCCGCCGTGGAATGCCGCATCATATATTCATATATTGCGCCCTGCTGACTCCCATTGTATCCCAATATGATCCATTGGTTTACAATATGTTGTGTGATATTTATATTGCACTTTATCCTTGTGTTTATGCCGTTTGGCTGGATGATGCATGCCGTGCAAGACACACCCCGTATCATCCCTTCCGCCGCTTCTGAGCGGCGATTGCTGACCCGCCGGGAACTGGCGGCAGGGCTTCGCGTCAGTCATCGCACGGTGGACAATCTGATCGCGGAAAAGGCCATCGAGTACATTCGTGTGCGGGGCTCTGTCAGGTTCTCGCCCGCTGGGGTGGAGACGTATCTGCTGTCAGGCACGGTCGCTGGCGCTGTTTGACGCAGCGCGCTGCTTATTTCTGGATTTTTGATTCATTTATTTCCCTTTTTTTGATATGGAAAACAGTACTGTTTTCCCTGGTGATGCCTGTACAGCGCCGATGGCTGTCAGCGCTTCCCGAATGGTACCGCTGTACTTATCGCCAGCTTTGCCAAATTGAGCCAGCGGAGGAGCCGGCTGTGCAGCCGCCCCCTCCGTTTCCGGTACAGGCATTGCCTGACTTTAGGCAGTGCATGGCGGAAGCGGGAGCAATTGGCCTCCACCAGCCCGGTGACGCTCACTGCACCATTGACGCTGGCGGCGCACAGCATGGCGCCGGGGGCTGGCCTTGAACTTCATTGCGGCGGTACCATGCGCTGCCGCGGGAATCTGCATTTGCTGGGCATCGCGGAAAGCGGTACCGGCAAGAGCGTGGCCACCAAGACCATCTTTGCGCCTCTGCATGCTCTCCAGCGCGCCAGACTCGAAGAATGGGAGTGCAACGAGCGTCTGGGCTGGTGGACAATGGATTCCAGGAGGACGAATTGATGCTCCTTGCCCGTCTGTATCCCTCCCGCCTGCAGGTGTCCGACGTGCCGGCAGGATCCAAAGGCGGACGTCCGCAAAAGTGGATCAAGGCGCTTTGATTTTCA
>DASZQB010000087.1:0-19163 GCA_035550135.1 Verrucomicrobiales bacterium | reverse complement strand
TCAGGGACGCGGGTTTTGCGCTTGGCTCCAAAGAGTCTGCGCCTATCTGTGTTTGTGGCTTGCTAACCATAGGGCGTCAAGCTGGCACGCTTCGCGCGCGCTGCTTGACGTCCTTCATGCCATCTATTCACGGGTGACCGCTCCGCGGTCAATCGGGCGAGAGTGGCAGGGTTCCACTGAGCGCGATACCGTCTTTTGGTTTGTTGGTTGGCTGCCCTGGGCTGCGTCCTTTGCCGGCGCCCCAGGGCTGGTTTGCCCGCGCTTTCAGCGCTGCCTGGCAGGTTCATTCCGTGATGCAAGGATAAGAAGAAGAAGAGAAGACAGGCAGAAAGGCGCTGGAAGTGGAGTCCTCAATATTGCCGGGCGTTTCGCTCATTAGCGGCCTTCAATTCCTGATCGGCTTTTACGACGAGGGAATTGAGGTACCAGAGCCATGCGAGGGCGGCGGCGGTTAGCGAAAGCAGGATGATTGTCATCACCGACATCCGCTTTGCCTTTCCTGCCGGGCGAAGGTCAACGGTCCGCAAGCGGGCGAGTTTCGGTGCGGGTGCCAGGCATTTGATGCCGTGCTCCCAATACTTCACCATCAGGTTTTCGAAATCGGCCACGGTCTTCATCGGAGGCCATACTACTCCGGGCGGGGCGCTGGTCAATCACGGCTGCCGGGAAGGACGCCCGGCGGTTAGGAGCCTGCCCAGCATTATTGAAGTGGCTGGTGATCCGGATCAGAAATTGGCCAGATGTCGGAATATTTTACAAATGAGCAACAATTGCCCATGCGCACCCCACGGGCGCGGCGGAACGGCGGACTTTTGATTCATACGTAACTGATTGATAATCAAATCAATACCCTGTAAAGCGCATTTGATACGGGAGGATGCAACGCCGGACGGCATAACGGATGCTTTTTGTGCAGTTTTAATATTTGAGGAGACACAAAAGCCCCGGTTTTGCCTCAATCTGAAATGCAACCAACCATTCGCCATGAGCCGGGGGGGTCAAATTCTAAGAACTTTCCAACGCCAGAGAAGTGTATGAACCGAAAACACCAAAAAACCAATCAATCCGTCTGCCGGTGGCTCCTGGGCCGACTGGGACATCTTGCCTGTGCCCTTATCAGTTTGGCGGCACCGGCGTCTTCGCCTGGCGCAGACGGCACGGGGGTTATGGGCGTCGATGCGTGGCACACGCCAGGCAGCGATGCGGGAGAATACTTTTTCAGGCCGACGTCCGGTACGGTAACCAACGCGGGATATTCGCCGCTCTCCAAAAATCAAGGAACCACGGCTGGAACGGGGAGTTTCGAAACGTTTTGCCTGGAGCGATCTGAAGGAGTTCGAAGTCCCTCAGAGTACACGATCAACGATGAGGCTCTCAACGGCGGGATTAATAATACGCCTCCGGCCGGAGATCAGGGGGGAGATGTGATTTCGCAGGGAACGGCATGGCTTTACTCGCAGTTCGCCCAGGGAACTCTCCCTGGCTACGATTTCACGAATGCCGTGAACCGAACGAACTCTGCGGAGTTGCTGCAATTTGCGATTTGGGTTCTCGAAGACGAACTGGGGGCCCCCGCGGGAGCCAATAACCCGTTTTATCAACTCGCCCTGCAGCACGGCGGAAAAGCCAATGCCCCGGCCGGTCTGCATGGAGTTTATGTCCTGAACAACATCGGCAACTCTCCACAGCAGCTTGGTCAAATGGGCCAGGACTGTTTGTACTTTGCGCTTGTGGGAACGGTCGGCGATTTCGTATGGCATGATCTTGACGGGGACGGGATTCAGGACGCGGGAGAACCGGGGATTAACGGTGTCACTGTGAAGCTTTACGATTCGACGGGCACGACGCTGCTGGCGACGACAGTGACCGCAAACAATGGCACGAACGACGGATACTATCAGTTCTCCGGCCTGTTTGACGGAACTTACAAGGTGGTGGTGGACGGCACGACGGTGCCGCCGACTCTGACGCCGACCACCGTGCCCGGAAGCAGCAATGGCAATGACGGCGCGGGCAACGACAGCAACAATCCGAACGGGACGACCGTCACTCTGGGTGAGGCCCAGGGCCGTGACATTCAGACGATCGACTTCGGTTATGAGTCACCCTGCACCGGGTCGATCGGCGATTTTGTGTGGCACGACACGAACAACAACGGCTGCCAGGACAGCGGCGAACCGGGCATCATGAATGTGCAGGTTGACCTCTACGCGGGTTGCGGGGGGAATGGCAGTCCCATCCAGACGATCTTTACGGATGTGAATGGCAAATATCAGTTCATCGGCCTCTGCGCCGGAACCTACACGGTGAGTTTCCACACGCCGGCCGGGTACACCCGCGCGAAGTCCAATCAGGGTTGCCAGACGGGCTCCACGCCATCGGATGAACTCGACAGCGACTGCGATTGCCAGACGGGCCAGGCTTGCGGCATCTGCGTCACCCTGCCGGCTATTAACAGCACCGACCTCAGCATCGATTGCGGATACGTGCCGCTGGGAACGGTCGGCGACTTCGTATGGGTTGACGTGGACGGGGATGGCCTGCAGGACGCAGGGGAACCGGGAATCAACGGTGTGACGGTCAAGCTTTATGATTCGACCGGAATGAACCTGCTGGCGACGACGGTGACAGCGAACAACGGGACGAACGACGGCTACTATCAGTTCTCCAACCTTCCTGACGGAACCTACAAGGTGGTGGTGGACGGCACGACGATACCGGCCGGCCTGACGCAGACGACCGTGCCCGGCGGCAGCAACGGCAACGACGGAGTGGGCAACGACAGCAACAATCCCGGCGGCACGAGCGTGACGCTTGGCGACCTTCAGGGGCGGGACATTCAGACCATCGACTTCGGGTACAAGTTCGTCTGCACCGGAAAAATCGGGGACTTTGTTTGGAATGATCTGAACGGCAACGGCTGTCAGGACCCCGGCGAGCCAGGGATTCCGGGCGTAACGGTCAATCTTTCCACCGGTTGCGCACCCAATACAGTGACGTTCATCAAGACCACCACCACGGACAGCAACGGCAAATACCTTTTCACTGATCTTTGTGCCGGGCAGTACACCGTGAGTTTTATCACGCCCAACGGATTCACGCGCACCCTTGCCAACCAGGCCTGCAATGTTGGGGGCAAGCCAGCGGATGAAACCGACAGCGATTGCGATTGCGTGGCGGGCGGCGACTGCGGGATCTGCGTCAGTCTCCCGGCGTATAACAGCGAAGACCTGACGATCGATTGCGGATATACAGGCAACACTCCTTGCGTGGAATTGACGAAGTCAGCCGCGAGTGCGACTGCGCTGCCGGGCAGCCAAATGACCTACACCTACCTGCTCCACAATTGTGGCAGCACCCTGTTTAACGACCTTGCGATCATTGACGACAACGGCACGCCTGCCGATTTCACCGATGACTTTACGGTGGCCAGCGGCATTTCCCTTGCCCCTAACGAGTCCAAGACTTTTACCGCGACGGTCATACTGCCGATTCCTCTCTGCGCGGGCACCGGCAGCCCGCCTGCGAGCGCGGGCTCTTTGGACGTGACGGTTTTGCCGAGCGGCGATTTCAAAGTCGTCCTGACTCAGGCCCGCACGCTCAACGACAATGCCTATGGAACAAGCGCTCCGGCAGCCGGCTGGGGCGGAAACTCGCACACTTTCAATCAACTGGTTGGCAGTGACAAGGCTGAGTTCCGGTTCACGAACGGCGCCGGTGCGGTAGTGCTTGATTTCTATCTGGACTACATTTCCGCCGCGACGAGCAAAACGTTCCCTAACGGCACCATCGCTTATCCGTCCGGGTATGGCACTCTTGGCGCGAATGGCGGCGATGGCAGTCTAGTCGCCGGCAACATCGCCCATGTACTCACCGCCACAACCTCACTGACTGAAAACCTGAACAGTCCTCTCAATGGCTGCTGCCCAAGTCCCTATCTCGTCAATTCGCCGACACCCGAGGCGGCGCATCCGGATTGGAATTATCTGAACACCTATACTGTGGTCGTCAGCAAGGCTGCCTTTGGTGCGTCAGGATTCGGAGGGGTCACCATTCCGGACATTCACAATTCGCCCGCCAAGACGGGCACTAATCAAGTGGCGCCCACGCCCTGCGGCGATTGTATCACCAACACGGCGAGCGTGGTCACGGTGACGGGCACCGCGCCAAACCAGATCATCGGCGCAACGCTTGCGACCGATACCGCGACGGTATGCCTTGGCACTCCGATCCCCCCCACTCCTCCCTGCCTCATCACGCCGGGCGCGCTGAAGATTGACAAGAAAACGGTGCAGCTCCCGCTCAAGAACAACGGGACAACGGACATTTTCCTGAGTGAAGTGAACGTAACCTGGAATCAGGCGGTCAACGGCAACCTCGTGAAGATGAGTCTGAACGGCGACATCTGGACCGGTTCGGTGGCTTCAGGAACGGTGGTGAACTCCGGATTCCACTCCGACGCCAACAGAAGAAAGATCGCGAAGGGCCAGACGAAAACGCTGGTGCTGACATTTGTGAACAACGCCAGCAAGACGGTTGGCGACTATTCCGGCACGATCAAGTTCGGCTCTGACGCTTCGTGTGCGATTGCATTCCCTCCCCCGGCGCCGCCAGCACCTTTTGATTGCGATGGCCATATCCAGGAACTGAAGATGAAATGGAACGGGACGCAGCCCGTGAAGATTGTGGCGCATTATGGGGGCACTGCCGCCACCGCCGTACTCACCACGATTGACAATGTGGCCGTGGGCCAGGTGGTAACGGTGGGCAGCTACGCCGGGTCACCCAACGATGTCATTTGGGAGATCTTCAACGCCGGCACCAACACGAAGATCGGCGAATCGCAGTTCCACACCTCCTGCTCCGACAGCACCATGGATGGGCCGGAGGATTGCGGATCGGCTCAAGGAAATGGAAAGAGCAATCTAGCCACGGTCAATGGCTGGGCCACGATCAACACCTGGCAATTTGCGGGCCTGACTACGATTAAAGGCACGAAGCTAACCTGTCCGTAAGCGCATTAAGCAAAATCGACGCAAGTCCGCCCCGAAAACCGGGGCGGACCTGTTCGAAGCAACCGATGAACCTCATTCGACTAACATCCGGACTGCTGGCGGTTGTCGTTTTCCTTGTGTCAGGCAAGGCGGCCGAACCGGAGCGAACACTGGTCTGGGATTCGGAGTTGAAGGAATACAAAACAAAGCCCGGGGAAACGGAGACCCTGTTCTCCTTCACCGCGACAAACCATTCCGCCGCAGAGATCGTCATTAACGAGGTGCATCCGTCCTGCGGCTGCACGGTGGTCAGTATGCCGGCTCAACCCTGGAAGCTGGCGTCCGGCGCCTCCGGCAAGATCGAGGCGAAGGTGGATTTGCGCGGGAAAAGGGGCATTCTGATGAAGACGCTCACCGTGAATTCTTCGGCGGGGAACAAGAATCTTATCTTCAAAGTAACGATTGCTGATCCGGTGCCGGCAAATCTGAGTCCCGCTGACCGGGAAGCTTTCCTGCGCCGCACGCAGAACCAAAAGGCGGCGGGAGCCGACCGGCAGGCCGTCTTCAAGAATGATTGCGCTGTTTGTCATGTGCAACCGTCGGTCGGCAAGACGGGCCGCGAGCTTTTTGATACGTCCTGCGGCATCTGCCACACGGCGGCGCACCGGGCCAGCATGGTGCCTGAGTTGACCGGTCTGCCCAATGGCGGCAATCGCGACTATTGGCATGCATGGATTTCCCGCGGGAAGGAAGGAAGCCTCATGCCGGCATTTGCGAAATCAGCCGGCGGGCCGCTGAGCGATGAACAGATAACTTCGCTGGTGGATTATGTGGTTTCGGAGCTTCGCATGCCCAAAGCGGCTCCTGTGCGCCGTCTTCCTCCTGTCATCGGGCGGGAGGTATCCAAAACGGAAACACTTGTGCCGATCAAGGCTCCAGCGCAGGCTGAAGACACTACGGTTGATCCGCTCCAAAAATAGACCCGGTCCCTTGCTGGGGTGTTAAACCTGGACTGAATGAATCAGAATCAACTGCCATCGAGTTCCAAAATCCCGCACCGGCAACCACCGGAGCCGGAAAGAACATGGGTGTGGGTGTTGATCGCGATCGCTGGACTGGGTCTCGTGGGATTCGTTGGGATTGCCGGGCAGAATGTCATTGGGAGATCGCAAGAGTTGGCCGACCCGGCTGTGGAGGCGAAGCGGGCGCCGGCATCACCGGCGGCAGGCGGCACTGCGCAAAAAAAGATTCGCTCCCGTTCGGATCGGGATTCAACGGAATCCGGCCATAAGGCAGGTTCGCCGACAGTAGAGGAACCGTCACCTGATGCGAAGGAATTGGTCAAGACCCTTACTGAAGTTCGACCGGGTGCCCTAACTCCCGCTGCGGCGGAGGCGTGGCAGAGGAATCTGACGAAATTGCTGGGTCTGGGCACGGCGGCTGTTCCGGCTCTCACAGAGTTTTTCAATAAGCATGAAGATGTGAGATTCGATACGGGACCAGGGCCAAATCTGCTAGGGGAATCCAGTTTGCGCATCGCGTTTTTGAAGGTGCTGTTTGACATTCCGGGTCCGGCGAATGTCGAGCTTCAGGCCAGCGTGCTGAAGACCGCAACGGACCCTGACGAGATTGCATTGATCGCCCGCCAATTGGAACAACAGGAACCGGGAAAATATGAGGATATGATCACCGAAGCGGCCAGGGAGGCCCTTGAGATCGCGCGGAACGGAGAACTCCCCGGCCGCGATACCCGCCCGCTGGTTGAGCTCCTGACGAAGTATGTGGGGCCGGACGGGAAATAATTCAGGATAACCGTCAGATTCTAAACCGGATGGCCCATCAGGTCGTCCACGGCCTTCGCGAGTTCCACCAGATAGGTGTCTCCGTGGGGATGGTGTGTTAGGGAAGCGATGATATAATGCCGGTCTTCGCCGGTGACGAGGGCGGTATCGTGGGACCAGTCCTGCCACCAGCCGGCTTTGCGCAGAATTTGCAGCCCGCGGCCCGCGAGGCCTCTGACAAACCTGTCCTCGAGATGCGGGATGCCGGGTGAGGCGAAGATTTCGCGCATGGTCTGCGAAGCCTCGGGCGAGACGAGGCGGCCCTGCTCAAGCAGAAGATAAAAGCGCAGCAACTGCCGCACTGTGGCCGCGTGAGAATGATCGGCCACCGGGTCGCCATAACGCTCACCGCCCTGGCTGTAGTGTTTGCCCATCCACAATCCGCCGCCGCGGGAAGCATCGTAGAATTGATAGGAATCGAGCACTTGCTGGATTTCCCTGAGTCCCAGAGCGCGCGAATACTTCGCGGCGATGGCGTCGTCGGATACTTTGATCATGAGCCCCAACTCGTGGCGGATGAGGGAGTCGAGGCTGGTGGCGCTTTCCGGATGAAGCTGAAACCACGCCAGCAAAATCGCGATCTTCGGGAGGCTGGCGGCGTAGTCGATTTTGTCAGGATGGATCATCGCGAGACGACCCGTGCGGAGATCCAGCACACCGGCGGCTGTCTGCTCCGGCAGCATTCCCAGCGGCGCGCGCAACTGTGTGTCAATTGCGATCAGTTGTGCCTGGAGCGCAGTGTCCGGCGGTGTGTCACAATCCAGCGCCATGCGGGAAGCGACGGCGTTTTTATCAGAAGGAACGCTCATTTCCGGTGCCTTGCAGGTCCGCGCAGGAGCGCTGCATTACTTTTCCGTGCGCAGAGTGAATTCGAGGGTTTCATTTCCCCGCTTCACGTTGATCTTCAGTTCAGTGCCTGGAGGGCGGCGGTAGCGGGCCATGAATTCGTCTTCGCTCATTTCGCTGAGAGGCTTGCCGTTGACGGCGAGATAGACGTCGCCGGGTTTGAGGCCGGCGGTATCGGCGGGTCCGCCGGGTCTGACACCGGCGACGATCCAAATGCCCTCACGCCAGTCCAAAGCGAGGCCCTCGGTGCTTCCGGCGGCGGCCTCCTGAACGGTGCCGTGCGGACTGAGGAAGATCTTCTCTGCATCCACATCCAGGGTGACCGCATAGTGCCGGAGAATGCCGGCTCCCAGAATGCCCTCGGATGCCGATCCGATACTCACGCGGAGATTTTGCAGAGTGTCTCCCGCAAAGCCGAGAGTGGAAAGAATTCCCTCGCGCGAGCGTGAAATGCCGGAAAAACCGCGGGCGCCCAGCGAAGGACCGGCCGCGTTTCCAGCAAGAATGGGGAGCTTTTCCTGCACTGCTTTGTCGGGAAGGCTGAGCATTTGATTGTATCCGGAATCAATGAGCACCGTAAACTCTTTGCCATTGGCCATCACCGTCACTCCGCAGGTGGCGGGCCGGAAACGGCGCGGGGCGGTGGAAGGAGGGATGTAGGATTCCCGGACTTTCACCGGCAGCACCACGTCACTTTCACGGGCCGGTTCGGTTCCCCGTTTCCAAAGCGTGAGGCGCTTCGCCTTCCAATCCATGCGGATGACAAAATCCCGCAGGGTGCCGAGGCCCAGGACGCCGTCCATTTTTACGGGCGAAGGCGGAAGACTGATCATGCCCCATGGTTCTCGCCGGATGACCAGCGGTCCGGCTTCGATGGAATCCGCAACCGCCAGCGGCAAATCCGCCGACTCGCCGGAACTCGTGCGTATCCGGGTTTTGGTTTGGAAATTCAGGCCGGCAAGTCTCGCGGCTTCCGGAGAAAGGCACGACATTGACGCTCCGGTATCCACGAGACAACGAAACGGGTGTCCGTTCACTTTCAGTTTCGCTGTCATCACTCCGTAGCTCACCTCCACGGGCACCTCCACAGCGGCACGGTCTTCGGGGAACGTCCAGTCCCGCTGATGTCCGCGGATGAGCGGGTCGTCGGGCCATGAATCCTCGACCGTCCAGGTCACGGATATTTCCTTCGTGCGACCAGCGGGATCGCGCCGCTCGAAGGTCATGGCAGCGGGGCTCGAGTCGTTGATGTACTGCATTATTTCCGCGGCGGTGGCAGCGGGGCGGGCCGTGTTGCCGACAGTGGTCAACCGGTCGCCCACCTGCAGGCCTGCACGGGAAGCCGGGCTGGAATCCTTGATGGAAGTGACCTGCCAGCCGCCTTCCTTCGGACCAAGAGAAAATCCTCCGCCCTCCACCGCCCATCCCGCCTTAGAGGGATCCATGCCGAGCCGCACGCGGCGTCCGGCGTAGTCGAGAGTAATATCGAAGTGGCGCAGCACGCCTTTGGTGAGAATGCCGGCGTTGGGAAAGCCGCGCATTTCCGGGCCGGTAATTTTGAATTCAAGATCGCCCAAATTCACTTTGCCGAGTTTTAGAGTCAGCTTCACGATTTCCCCGGCGCCCTGACTCATTGCAGGGAATTTCTTTTTGAACAGGGATTCCGGCAGCATCGGGACCCCGCCGATGCTGCCCGCGGGCACCAGCGGAAGAATGACGCCGTCCGCTGCGGCGGCTTGAAATGAAATGCCGCCTCTGCGGGCGGATACTTTCGTTCCCGCAAAGGCCACGTCGGATTCCACCACATCCATTTCCGCCACGCCCTCGTCCGCCAGAGGCGCAGACAAAGCATCCGGCTTCAGCAAAGTGAACTCCGCGGCGAAATAATTCATGCGAACGGCGAACTCGCGCAGTGTGGAATGGCCAAGAAGGCCGTCCAGATTGATCTCATTTTCCGGGACGTCCTCGAGGATACAGGGCTCATTCTGCAACTCCGCTCCGGCGACGGAAAGTTTGGGGATGAGAGCGGCGTTGTCATATCCCTTGAGCGGCTTGATGCCGAGACGCGCCGCCGTCTGCGAGCTCAGGCGGGTGAAATCGACTTCGGGAACCAGCATCAGTTTCACCGGCTGGCCGTTTATCTTCGCCTCCACCCATGCCTTGGGGTCTTTCACGTTCATCGCGACGGGCGCGGGCTTTGCCGGAATCGTGGTGCGACGCGTCAATTGCTGCGCCGCGAGCGGCGCCATGCATGCGTGCATCGCAAGGCAAAACAGACTGATGCGGAGACCGGGCATGCAGCCATTTCTACGCGCGCAACGCGATACACCAAGAGCAAAGGACGTCCGAAGTTCCCGCCATTTCTCTCCTTGCCCTGCCGTGCGTTGCGTTTAGAAAGCCCGTCCTTTTCCATGGCAACCATCGTGCAGAAATACGGAGGCACCTCCGTCGGCAATCCCGAGCGCATCAAGAACGTCGCGCGGCGCGTCCTTGAAACGCAGCGTGCCGGCAATCAGGTGGTGGTGGTGGTGTCTGCGATGAGCGGAGTGACGGACAATCTGATCAAACTGGCTCGCGAAGTGTGTGATGAACCGGTGGAGCGCGAAATGGATGTACTGCTGGCCACGGGCGAGCAGACCACCATTGCGCTGCTGGCCATGGCGATCAATCACATGGGCGGGAACGCCATTTCATTTACCGGAGCGCAGGCGGGAATCGTCACGGACCATGTGCATACCAAGGCGCGCATCAGCAATATTTCGCCGGGCGAGGTGCACCGGATGCTGGATGATGGGAACATCGTGGTGCTCGCGGGATTCCAGGGACATACGGTGGACGGGCGCATCACCACGCTGGGCCGCGGAGGGAGCGACCTGACGGCCATAGCCATGGCGGCGGCGATCAAGGCGGACCTGTGCCAGATTTTCACCGATGTGGACGGGGTCTATACGGCCGACCCGCGGCTGGTGCCGGACGCGCGGAAGATTCCGGTGATCAGTTACGAAGAAATGCTGGAGATGGCCAGCAGCGGCAGCAAGGTGATGCAGAGCCGCAGTGTGGAGTTTGCCAACAAATTCGGAGTGCCGTTCGAAGTGCGGAACAGCATGAACCACAACCCCGGCACCCTCGTTACCCAGGAAAACATGAGCATGGAGTCCGTCGTCATTCGCGGGGTCAGTCTGGAAAAAGACCAGGCCAAGATCACGATCACTTCCCTTCCCGACCAACCGGGCAATGCGGCGCGCGTTTTCAAAGCCATCGGAGACGCCAATCTGAATATCGACATGATCATTCAGAACACGGGTCGCGAAGGCGAGGCGCGCATTTCCTTCACGCTGCACAAGAACGATCTCAAAAAGGCACGCGCGGTTTTGGAAGCGGCGGTAAAGTCGATCAGTGACAAAGTGGAGGTGAGCGCGACGGACGGCATTGCGAAAGTGAGCGCGGTGGGGATTGGCATGCGCAGCCACAGCGGCGTGGCGGCGATCATGTTCGGGGCGCTCGGCGAGGCGGGGATCAATATTGACATGATCTCAACGTCGGAGATCAAGATAGCGGTGATCGTGGATGAGAAGGATCAGGAGAATGCGGTGAGGACAGTGCATGCGGCGTTTAAGCTGCATGAGGGGGCGGAGCAGTAAGGCGGCGTTGAGGGATGGTGGTCTGTTGCCGCGGGAGCATACGAGCGTTTGCTCTCAAGGCCGGGACGGCCTTGCTACGGGATTGCGAGCGGAATCACTTTGCGGGCTCGATTTTCCTAACGACAATTTCCCTGATGAGGAAATCGCGTGTGACCTCGGTGATAGCGAGGTTGTAGGCCCATGTGCCGACGAAGTTTGCGTCCTTCACGCGCCACGTGTGCTGCTGCCAGCCGTCGCCTTCCGGGATGGTCCACCAGCCGGCGCGGTCGTAGCCGTGGATGGTTTTTGTGGTTTCGTACATGAGCTGAAAGCCAGCGTCCTCTGAGCTTTTTTGCCGCCGCGCGGTGATGGTGATTTCGAGGTCTTTCGTGCCGTAAGGAGCGAAGGCTGGATTCACGCGGAAGCTCAGGCCTTTGCCTTTTTCCACTGCCGTAGAAGTCTTTCCGGTGGCTTCAATTCCGTTGCTCTTCGGAGTGTCTCCCAGCACACAACTCACTTCCTGGACGGCGGAAAAATCTCCACCCCAGGGAAACGGTTTGGAGCGGTTGGCTTTCGCTGCGGCTTCAATGGCTGCGGACACACCGGTGATGAATACCGGAATGTCACCCAGCGAATAACCCGCCAGCCGTTCCACTTTGACTTCACTTCCTTGAAGGTCTGTGACGCTCATGGGGCTATCGAATGCGAGCTTTGAAGCCTTCCCCGCAGGCGACCATGCGACCAGCACTTTCTTTCCGGCATTATCAAAAAGGAACCCGTAGCTGCCCTCGATATCGACCCAGCCCATGTATTGCGGGGCCTTGCCCAGCGTCGCAGTCATCGTTTTCATGGCGGTGAGGGCGGGGCGCGGCGTCCAGTCGGCGCGGATGATGCCGTGGTCCGTCCCTTTCCCATACGCGGGACCGCGGGCTTCGAACCAGAATACTTTTTCAAATCCCTGCGCAAGGCTCAGGATATAGGTTTTCACCAACAACTGAGCCTGTTGCGCCTCCTTCAGCGGGGCTGCTTTTACCGGCGCCTGCCAGCCGATTTCGGTGATCCAGAGCGGAATGTCCGGCTTTTGCTGATGCGCCGCGAGGAGTCGCCGCAAGCTGTCAGCCATGCTGAGGAAATAGACTTCGCCGTCAGGGCGGGTGAGCTGCTCCACGTTTTCGTAGGGATGAACGCAGAGGTAATCGAAGTGATCCTTCGCGCCGGCTTTGAGCACCATGTCGAGATAGGACACGGCGAAGTTTGCGGTGGTGAGGCCGATTTTTACATCGGGATCGATCTTCTTTGCGGACTCGTATGCGGCTTTCACCATGTCGGCATAGTGTTGCGGGGTGCCGTTCTTTTGGAACGATTGGGGTTCGTTCCAAACCTCCCAGTATCGCACGTCGTTTTGATAGTGCTGCACCATGCCGCTCACATAGTCGCGCCAGTACTGCATGTCCTTCACGGGAAAGGTGCGTGTGTCTCCGCCGGAAGAAGCCCAGGGCGCAAAGTAAAGGAATGCCCCGGCGACCTGAATGTTGTTTTGTTTGCTGACCCTAACAAATTCGTCCGCCCAGTTCCACTTCCATTCACCCTGTTTCGGCTGCATCCCGTGCCACTCGCGGAAATAACGAATCCAGCCCACGCCGGCATCCCGCAGCACGGGTTCAAACTTCGCATGATCTCCCGCCCATTCCGCGCCGGAGGCGATGCCGAAAGGGTTGCCGCTTTCGGCCGCAGCGCCTGTTCGCATTCCCGATCCCAGAATGGCCACTCCGGTCAGCAGCAGCGTCAGCCGTTTCGTTAGTCTGTCGATACATCTCATGCCCGAAACTGTGCTGCGCGCCTCACATTGCGCAACATCGTCCGGACACGGATTCAATTCCCGCGAAGCGCTTCATGGATGGCGTCCAGCAATCGCGGTTCGCTTCCGGGTGCGACCCATGACCAATCAGTCAGGTTGGGATCGCGGTTGGCGATGTGCCGCTCTGTGGGAACGTAACCGCAGGCGGCTTCGCCATAACCGGCTACGCAGACGAAGCTGTCAGGGCGCACGGCCTGAGCGGCCAGTTGAAACTCGACGTAAGCTTCGCCGGGGAGCAGGAGCAACTGCACTGCACCGAAGTCCAGCATCGGAATCTGAATGCGATGGCCGGCATCCGTGCGCCGTCGCCAGTGCAGGCCCATGGCGGCGAGACATTGATCGAAGGGTGGTGTGGCCTGTGTGAGTTTTTCCTCCAGTTCTGCGGGACTGAAGCCGGCGTCGTTGCGGGGTTCCAGACGCAGCGGAGTGCTTTTGAACCGTACGTCACCGACCGGATGGCGATTGGTGGCAGACCACGCGGAAGCCAGCGCGGTCTGAAGGCGTTTGGCCAGCACGGGGCGGTTTTCGCGGGAGCCATCGTTGTATTTGCCTGCCGTAATATTGCCGCTGCATCCGGAGCAGTAGATCTGACGCACGCCGGGGGTGTCAGTCTGGCGCGCCCGGCGCGCGATGCCCGGAAAATCTGCGGAGACGCCGCCGTCACCATAATAACTCATGGGATGCACCGCATAGAAACTCACTGCGGCGACAGGCGTGTCCCCGTTCCAAAAGCTCAGCGTTTTCAGCCATGGATCGATGAGGCCTTCGTCTGCTTTTTTCGCCGCCTCCCTGCGGGTTGCGCTGGTGCGGTCAAAGAAAACGTGCCCGTCCGGCGTAGTGTAGCGGCGATTGGAGGCAATCTGCTCCACCTTCGCCCTGCCTGTGCCGATATGTGTTAGCGGCATCGTTGATTTCAAAGACTCCCGCAGCGCCGACGCCACTGACTGCACGGCCAGTTCGTGAAAGTCCGGATCGCAGATGGTGCCGGAGAGTTTCCGCTCCCGCAGCAACTGCTCCGCGCCCAGGTCGGCCACCGGAGCATCGTGCTGGTGCACGGTGGTGATCATTACGTGATCCGGCGTGGTTCCCGCCGCGTTTGCCAAAACTGTCTGCCAGCGCTCATAGGCGTCGTTACGAATTTCACACCAGTCGACGGAGACGAACACGACCGGAGCGTCTCCGCCGAGAATGACAAAGCCGTTCGCCTGCAGCGGGTCCACGACGCGTTTTGACAGCCACTTTCCACCCATCATGCCGTGATTGAGAGGGACGGTCACGTCTGCGGTGAACGTGGCTATTTGATAGCGCGCCGCGCCGGGCCGGCTCTTCAGGAAGACAGCCCCCATGATGACGAGCAAACAGGCAAACGCGAGGACGCCGGGCCACAGCCTCAGCGTGCTGCGCACTCCGCGCTCGGAGGTCACGGCGTGCCTCCGTTTCCTTGCGGGGGTGCATCAGCCGGTTTCGAGAAGAGTCCGGCGTGCTGACCGAGCTTGTGTTTTTCAAGCTCCGCCGCGGGCACGAAGCGAAGGGCATTCGAATTGATCACATAGCGGCGGCCGCCGGGAGGGGGCTCGGTGGTGATCCAGCCGAGATAGGTATTGGCGAGTTTTGAATGCACCTGGAGGCGGAGTTCACCGGTTTCCGTGGCTTTCTCCTCCTTTTCGACCAGCCGGGCGGGATCGAAGGGTTTGGAAAACTCCGCGTGGCCCTGCGTGGATTCGAGCTTGTCGAGAGAGGTGAAGAGGACTTCCCCGGAAACGGCATCAAGATAGAGACCCGGTTCCTTCGTGCGGACATATTTTCCAAAGAACCCCGGCTGGTCGCGGCCACCCTGAGTGACGCTGTAGGCTTCAGGAGTGAGCTGTTTGATATTCGCGGCGAACGGGCCGGCGGGGCCGGAGGTCGCGGTCTTGTCTCCGCCTTTTTTTTTGAGTTCCGTCTTCGCATACTCCATGAGCACGATGAGCCCGCCGCAAAGAACCAAAGCCGCTCCGGCCATGGAAACGAGCAGCACCCCTCTGGGACTGGCCTTGGGCATGTGACGCGATCAGGGCTGCTTTTTGGCGAAGAGCTTGAGGTACTGGCCCAGCCCCTCTTTTTCCAAATCCTTCACCGGCACGAAGCGCAGGGAAGCCGAGTTGATGCAGTAGCGCAGACCGCCGAGTTCCGTGGGACCATCGTCAAAGACGTGGCCCAAATGGGAGTCTGCGGTGGAAGAGCGCACCTCCGTGCGGATCATGCCCGCGGAGTCGTCGTGCAGTTCCTTGATCTCCGGGGAATCGAGGGGCTTGGAGAAACTTGGCCAGCCGCAGCCGGAGTCGAACTTGTCGAGAGAGGAGAAGAGGGGTTTGCCGGAGACGACATCGACGTAGATGCCCTCTTCCTTGGAATCCCAATACTTGCCGGTGAAGGGTCGCTCGGTGCCTGAGTGCTGGGTCACACGATACTGTTCGGGAGTGAGTTTTTTGATTTGTTCTTCAAACATTTGTTTCGGAGAGAGAGGAGGAGAGGGGGGCTTGGAAACGGGATCCGCCCCCGTAATCTTCGGCGCTTGGGATGCAGGAGCCGGGGCGGAACCCGCCGGCTTGAGTACTGGAGGTTCGGGAGGCGGCGTCTTTTCCGCGGAGGCGGGCGTCGAAGCCACCGTGGCGGGCGATGGAGGGGGTGGATCGTTTTGCCAGACACGAAAGGCCAACACCCCGCCGATGGCACAGAGGATGAGTCCTATCGCGATGCCGGCGCCAAAGGCGGGCCGGGCTTCCGGTTTTAGAGGGAGGTCGTCGGTGGTCATGCCGGTATGAGGATAATGGGTGCAGGAGATGCCGGTGAAGAAACTACGCTGTGAGCCGGGCGTGCGATCCATCGCAAAATGGAGCGCCGCAGGTGTGCTTGCAATTACAGAGCGCCACGGTTTTCGGTTCGGTAAGGGTAAATTTCACCGGGGCCAGGCCCGTGCCTTTGTGAGAGCCGTCACAATAAGGCTGGGTCTGGGAACGCCCGCACGCGCACCACCAGTAGTCCCCCTCAGCCAGCGGAAGGACCGCCGGTTTCCGGTCGAAGATGATTTTGTCAGCCATGTGCCCGTGAATGTATCCACGACGGCCCGGCTTCCAAATGCTTTTCCGCGGGCGGGCAGGAGCCCGAAGGACGTGATTCCGGCCTCCGTTTTCCTTGCTGAATGGGGAATTCACGGATAAAGATAGTGTGCGTCAAAAAAAGCCCGCATTTGTATGAACAAAAACCGCTGTTCCCTTGTCTCCCGGAAAGCCATGAGAATGTTCGTGCTCTTCCTCGTCGCCCTAACGGCTCCGTTTCTGGCGTCCTGCGCCAGTTCCCGCAATCCTTTCGAAGCAGGCCGCCTTGCTGAAAAACAGGAAAAGAAGGCTGCCCGGTCTCAATCCCACGGACTGGCCGGGACCACCGGACAGGCGGGATCGGCCGGGCTCGCGGGTTCGGGACAGGAAGAGACCGCAGCGACGACGCCTTTTGCTCCCGGATACGTGCCTCCATCGGCAAAATACAACGGAAGCAAGAACTACTGGGGGTGGGGCGGAGCTTTCAGCAGGACGAAAACCGGCCAGGGCTACGGCAGCGACGAGAATAACTTCCTCCGCGAAAACCTTTACTGCCCGTGGGCCTACACTCATTGCGGGTACGGGCGCAGTTATCGCTCGTGCAACTCGGGTTATCGATCCTGCTACACTCCCAGCTACCGTTCCTGTTATGGCGGCGGCTACTCCTCGCGATACTATTGTCGCTGACGCGGCGGCGTGCCGGGCGTGTTTTTAATTGAGCGCGGGAGCTTCCTCCTTACGCTCGGGGCATGAATCGACGAAGACTTGGACGCAGCGGCATTGTAGTGACGGATATCTGCATGGGGACGATGACGTTCGGCCTCCAGGCGGATGAGCGAATGTCCTTCGACATTATGAACCGCGCCTGCGAGGCGGGGATCGATTTTTTCGACACGGCGGAAATGTATCCGGTGCCGCCCAGCGCGGAGTTGTTCGGCGTGACAGAGGAAATCACGGGGCGGTGGCTGAAAACAAAGGATCGCGGGCAGATCATTATTGCGACGAAGGTGACGGGGCCGGGGCACGGATGGTTTCGTCCGCCGGTGCGCGGAGGGTTCACGTATCTGGACCGCCGGCAAATTCACCGGGCCTGCGAAGACAGTCTGAGGCGGCTGCAGACGGATTACATCGATCTCTATCAAACTCACTGGCCGGACCATGGCATGAGGGCGGAGGATACCCTTGAGGCCCTGACGGAACTGGTGAAGCAGGGCAAGGTGCGCGCGATCGGCTGCAGCAACGAAACCTGCTGGGGACTGATGAAGAGCCTGTGGGCCTCCGAGAAGAAAAACCTCTGCCGGCTCGATACCGTGCAGAACAACTTTTCCCTCATCAATCGACGCTGTGAAAATGAACTCGCCCAGGTGTGCCGGCAGGAAGGTGTTAGTCTTCTGCCTTACTCGCCCCTCGGCGGCGGTGTCCTGACCGGAAAATACAACGACGGCCAGCGTCCCGCCGGCGCGCGCTTCACCGGATATCTCTCCAGCGGCGGCGAACGCCAGCAGCGCATGGCCCGGCGTTTTGTGAATGACCGCACGCTGGAAACGACGGCGCGGCTTCAAGTGATCGCGCGCGATCTTGGCATTAGCGTTACCGCGCTCACCGTGGCGTGGAGCAAGCAGCATGACTTTGTGGCGTCCACGATCATCGGAGCCACTACGGTCGCACAGTTGGAGGAAAGCCTCCAGGCGGCGGATCTGGTGCTGGATGAGGAAACACTGCGGCGCATCGATCAGATCGATGCGGAAATTCCCAATCCCATGACCGAAGACGGTCTGCGAAGGCTTTAAACCCAATGAATCTGAAACTCTCCGTTCCCGCCGCTCTCACCGCGCTGCTCGCGTCGTGTTCCTCTATAAATACGCCCATTCCTCCGGGCGCGAAGGCCACGGATCACGGACGGATAGGCGCGGGGGAAGGACCGGCGTGGAAGGATGGATCGCTCTATTTCACGGACGGCATCCACATCAACCGCCTCGACCCGGATGGACGCACGCGTGTCTTTCGTGATGCGGCGCGGGCGCATTCCGCCAACGGCCTCATGTTTGATCGCGAAGGCCGGCTCATCGCGTGTGAGTCCGGAGCGCGACGGGTGACACGCACGGAAAAGGACGGCTCCATCACAGTGCTTGCGGATCGCTATCAGGGCCGTCGATTCAACAATACGAACGATCTCTCGATGGACTCGAAGGGCCGCATTTATTTCACCGATCCGCGCTACGGCCCGCGCGACAACATGGAGATTCGCGATGCTTCCGGGAAGTTCATCGAAGGCGTCTATCGCATCGATGCGCCGGGCAGCGTCATTCTGATCGACACGCCCGGCGTCGAACGTCCTAACGGCATTCTGGTCAGTCCCGGTGACGAGTTTCTCTACATCTGTGATAACAATAACAACAACCACGGCGGCGCGCGGAGGCTGGTGCGCTTTAATCTCAATGCCGATGGCACGGTGAATCCCGCAAGCCGAAAGGTGATCTTTGACTGGAAGGACAGCCGCGGTCCTGACGGCATGAAGATGGACCAGGCGGGGCGTCTGTATGTCGCCGCGGGAGTGAATAAGCCTAACGAATATGAAACGACGCGATTCAAGGCCGGCTGCTACATTCTCGCGCCTTCAGGCCGGCTCCTCGACTTCGTAGCCACGGCACCGGATGAGGCCTGCAACTGCGCCCTTGGCGGCGCTGACGGGAGGACGCTTTACATCACCTCCGGGAACCATCTCTGGAGCATTCCGGTCAACACGCCAGGCGTCAGGAACTAAGTTACTCCACCTCAAGAGTGGTGCTGGCGCTGTGGCTGTTGAACTCCGGGGCATACATGCACTGGAGTTCGGCGATGCCGGTCTGGCATCTGCCGCGGAGCTGCACCCGGGAGCTGTATTCGAAGACGAAGGTTCCTTTCGGCAGGGAATCCATGAAGAAGTG
>DASZQB010000086.1:0-21165 GCA_035550135.1 Verrucomicrobiales bacterium | reverse complement strand
CATCCTTTTCCTTACCCCTGACGGCTGGGTTCGTGACCTGTATTGGATGGCTCAAAGCATCCGCCCAGGCGAAGAGCGCCGCCCGTCAAGTGCAGTCGCCGAATGGAGACTCAACGCAGACGGTATTTGGATTCGTTCCTGGAAGAAACCGCACATTTCTGAAAGTCTTATCCGCGCGCTTCTTCGGGAGTTTCCATGCAGCGAATCCGGCGTGTGGTGAGGGCACCGCGGGAAGACCTCAAAAAGAAAAGCCCTGTCCGGAGGGCGTCCAGACAGGGCGGGGCTGGGGACGTCGCGCCGGGGGAAGGGGCTTGTCCGCCAAGGGATGCCGTTTGCAGCGGCATGTGCGAAGCATTTGCAAACGGCGGACCGCGATGCCCTCCCTTCAAAGGGGCTGTTTTTCCGCCCGGATCGTGCGGGGCGCAAAGTATCGCACTGCGATATGCATTGAGAACCCGTTCACCGCCGCTGACAACTTCGGTAACTGCAAAGCCGAATTCCTTCACGGCCCGCTACCCGGTCTCGCAGCCGCTGAAGTGGCGCGGGACGGTGATGCCTCAGGGATACCCGGCGGCGGGGAAGGGAAATGGGCTGGCCTCCGGGGCGGCGCTCCTGAGTCGAAGCTTACAGAGTGCAGGCCCGCTGTTTGGTTCCTGAGCAGAACCCCGGAGGAATTCGGTTAGACAAGTATTTCCGCAGCGTTGGCGTTGAGAGGGAAAGTTCGCTCCTGTTCAATCGAGCCGTCGGACTTGTAAATCTTTAGCGTGCCGGTAATTTCTGAGAGGATGGCGAATGACCTTTCGAGCGCCTTCTGTTTTGTCGCAAAAGAGCCGACCGGATTCCCGTTATCGGTGAGTTCCCAGCGGCTGCCGCGCGGTCTAAGTTGGAATTCGTTCATAGGTGTCAGGGACACACTCGCATTTCCGGTTCCTTCTTTGGAGTAGCGGGAATCAAAGCTTTCCGAAGGATTTCCCCTTCACGCAAAACCCCGCAGGACGCTTGGCCGCTGCGGGGTCTTGTGGTGGGGGAAATGCTGCCGGGTGTCAGGTCCGGCAGTGAAAAAACTACGGCCCCAGGCCGGGGCCTGGATGCTGCGAATTCTAACAGAGGAATTCAAAATAGCATGTGCAAGCGCCCTTGGTCCCGCAGCCCGCGCAGGCGTAATGGTTGACGTCGAACCCGGCGGAAAAAAGCGCGCTCATGCTCCGTATTTTTCACGTCAGAGCCCGCTGGTGTAGAGTGGTTAGCCGGGTTGCCTGACAGCATGACGCCTGACGAATATGCCGCGCGCATCCTCACCGAATCCGGCGAAGGGATGCAATGGGAGTGGACGTGCCCGCTCAGGCCGAAAGGCTTTCGCAGCGGTCACGAAAAGCTGACATTCGGCGATGAACTGCGGAAACTGCTGCCGGCGGAATTTGAAATCACTCAGGACTTGAGGACGGATAAGCTCATCGTGCGGCGGGTGCACCGGATCGATGAGGTTCCGCGCTGGCACTGGAAACCGCCGAAGGAGCAGCAGCAGGAACTCTTCTAGCCTATCGCCTTAAGCCGGCTCCTGGAAGGTTTGGGCTGCGCCCTGGAACGGCACCCGCATGATTTCGGCCAGTTCGTCCTGAGCGATGTGGAGCCCTTCGCGGGCGGCGCGGATGGTTTCCCGCATGCGGGCGGTGGCCTCCATCAATCCAGATAGCGTCTCGCGGCGTCCCAGCCTCAGTTTGTTGCACTGTACAGAGGAAACGGAGTGGCCGTCGAAAGGGAAAAGAGAAAGTGCATGGATAGTGTCAGAGTCATTCATGATGGCAGCCCACGGGTTTAGGTTCCCGGCTCGCCATCCCTCTGCATGCTTCCTCCATCGACCGATTCTCGACGGCACTCTGGCGGCTGCGGCTGAGGGTGTCGCGATTATTCGGCTACGGATGTCCGGCGGATTTCAGGACGCAGATGTGCATGGGTGCGCGCTTTGTCATCCCCCCGCGCTCAACTCTTCAGCGAATTCCTCCGGATGCTCTCGCCTCATGTGGAAGAGAACCGCGCCCACCGCCCCTTTGCGGGCCTGACTGCCATCGCCCCAATGCGTGGAGGTCTCGATCTGTCCGCACACCGGGCACCGCGCCGTAAAGCAATGCGCAGTCCCCTTGCCGCTGTGTTCGGTAACCTCAATCTTTTCCCTCCAGTCAGCGGCAGCTTTCATGCTGCGCATTTCAGCAGCGCTGGTGCCAGCGTCTATACGGGAAACCCCGTGTGTGTGATAGGTGGAAAACGAAAAACCCCGTCCAGCTTTCACCAGAGGGGGGCGCGTGGATCACCTCAAACTGGGAGAAACGTCCGGGTGCTTCGCATCGCCCGTGTCCGGTTTGCGCTGGCACCGAAAACCGCCGAAGGAGCAGCACGGGGAACCTTTTTAGCCGATCGCCTTAAATCCGCTCATGACGCGAGTTAAGCCCTTCGGCCTCTCCATTGAGCGGGCCTGCGGGGTGCGCGTTTGTGACAGTCCGCAACGAACGCATCCACAAACTTCTGCATCTCGATGCCCACGGCCTGCACGTCCGGCAATTCGGTCTCGCGGCTGCCGTCGTCGCTGCGGTGGAAAATCCGCCCGTCCCGCAGTTCAAACACGATAAACCGCTCCATCTGCGGGGAATCTCCGTCGATGTGCAGCAGGGAGTAATGCATTCGAATTCCGTTCGGTCCGGTCGTCCTGCCACGAAACGGCGAAGTCACAAACGGCGGCAGAACCGGCTTCGTCCAGAAGTAGTCCGCCTGCTCTTTGAATTCATCATTGGTCATGCAGAAAATCAGTCGGCGGGGCGTGTGCAGGAATGGGCAAGGCAAAACAGCTACTCCGCGGCGGGCGCAGCTTCCGGATCATCCGGCCCATGCTTCCTGCCTGATCCAATTGCCTCCCGCGCCCGGTCACAGGCAGCCAGCAGGTCCTCGTCGTTGCCGGATAATGCCACCTCGCGGATTACCTCAATTTGCGATAATGCCGCCCGTTTGACTCTTGCCCTCGCGGTGAGGAGATTCTCACCCGGGTCGGGCTCAATATTTGAGAGGGATGCGACGGCGAGGGCGAGCGTGTCATGGTAAATCCGGTTGCGCATTGGCGGCGCATCGTTGCCAAAAACGCGTTGACAGTCAACATGCTACGTACGGCGCTTCAGTTGCGACGCCGGAAAGTATCGGGTTTCAGCAATTTTCACACATTCGCGGGCACCGTGAAAGTTGCGTCGCCGCCGGAGGGAACTAAGAGCGCTCTGGCGGTTCTCCCCTGTGGCCGCTTGCTCCGTCCGTCTCCCCTGTGGGAGCCGGGCGGGGCCTCGCCCCTAACAATTAATCTGCACCGTGAGGCCGTGCGGATACGCATTGGTGCGATACCAGCGGGCCCTGCGCGCCGGTGCGATTTGGAGGTTTCGCTGGACTGAACGAACCGAAAGGTTCATTATGCGGGGCATGCAAACTGCATTGGGCCGCGGAAAAAACCGCGTTTGCCCGTGCAATGTGGACAGGATTGAACGTGTTAGGGAGTCCTGTAATGAAATTGCACTCCTGTTAGCCACTGCTCAGGCGCTTGCCAGTGAGACAACGGAATTGCGGGCATGGACCGCGGAACTGATCGGGCAGAGCCGGGAGTTGTTACCGGAACTGCTTGCCCTTGTCGACGTTCAATGAGCCAGGACATCCGGTGAAATCAAGCCGGCGGTGCGTATGACGCGACCGGCGGGAGCCGCTGTGTTAAGCTTTAAATTGCCCTGAGTGCTCCGGCTACCACACCTCGATGTCGTAATAGAGTCTCCTTCCATCGTAAGCGAGGAGATGCCGGCTCCCCCCGTCTTTGTACGAATAATACGCTCCCTTGAGGTTTTTAGGCGGAGTCCACCAGTTGTGAGGGCATGCGCCCCACCCCAGTTGCACTGAAGTGGATATCTCCAGCCGGTTCGTGAGCCCTTGTTGGGCGGCATAACGGTGAAAGACATCCTCGGAGCATTGCGCACTGATTCGGCGGCTGAAATCACCCGTCCAGCCCGGGGATTGATCAATGAAATCATGAATGTCCCCGGCATGAAACTGGAGATACCGAAGCGGCCCGTTCCACCAGTGAAGAAAATAAAAGATTGCCAGCAGAACGACCGCAATCCCCAAACAACCTGCGCATCCCCTGCGGGATTTCGGTCTTTGAAGAGCGTCAGGATTCCAAAGGACCGGATCCGGATTCACCATGTTTGGAGAATGCGAAACCCCCGCCTCGCGTCAATGCTGGAGGGGCGTCAGATGTGGTTGCTCTCCTGCCGCCGTTCGCCTGCGGAGATGCCGCCGAATGGCCTGCAGATTTTGCCAGGATCGCGGCGATGCTTATGGCCGCTATAACATAATTTCCATAACTTTCTCACCCTGAACATTTTTCTCTTGTCGTGCCGTCGTCCGATCTGATTTCCTCCGCCGTCCGCTTTCCCGTGTATTTCAGCGGATGCTCCGCGGTGCCGGCGTCTGGTCTGCCGGTATCCGCGGGGCTTCTCCTTGCGCCGCGTCATTGCCCGGGGAGCACCCGCATGAACCGGGCGGAAAAGTTTGCGAAGCCCCCGTCAAAGATTGACGCGCGCGTTCCAGATGGATAAAGGCACGGCATGATCGTGAAGCGCTTCTGCCTGCTGGGCTGCCTGCTGTGCGGCCTCCTTGTTTTCGGACCCGGCTGTGTGACGAAGCGCACGGTGTCGGAGGGCGGTTCCGTGGTTTCCGAGAACTATGTCGTGAAACGTCCCATCCGGGATGCGCTTACCGCATCGGAAAAAGCGCATTGATTCAGCCGCTTGAGCACGACTGGAAAGTCAAACCGGCGGTGGCCGGAACGCCTCACCGCGCAGCCGCAGGACCCGAATCTCCCTTGCGGCCGGTGCTTTAAAAACCGACTGATCCAGGATGAAACCGGGTCCCCCGTTTGACGCCCGCGGTTCGTCTTACAATCCCAAAAACCGCTTCGAGCGCACCGAGTATGTCCCCGATCCAGAGGAACTGGAGGACGGTCCCCCGGACCGCCCGCGGACGGTATTTCTGCGCGATGACAGTCAATCCATTCTCGCTCACAACAAAAGCCCGGACGTTGGCTTCGAAACCAGCATCAACGTTTACCGCGGGTGTGAACACGGATGCGCCTATTGCTTCGCGCGCCCCAGCCACGAGTATTTAGGCTTCTCCGCCGGCCTCGACTTTGAGACGAGGATCGTCGTTAAGCATAATGCGCCGGAACTCCTCCGCGCCGAACTCTCCAAGCCGTCGTGGAAGCCTCAAGTCGTGGCAATGAGTGGAGTGACGGACTGCTATCAACCGATCGAACGGCGGCTGGGCCTCACCCGAAAGTGCCTTGCCGTTTTCGCCGAGTTTCGCAATCCGGTCGGCATCATCACGAAAAATCATCTCGTCACGCGGGATATCGATCTGCTCTCCGAACTTGCCAAATTCAATGCCGTCTCCGTCACCCTCTCCGTTACGACGCTTGATCCTGAACTTGCCAAAGTGCTTGAGCCCCGGGCGTCCCGTCCTGCGCGCAGGCTCGCCGCGATCAGGGAATTAAGTGAGGCGGGCATCCCGGTTCGCGCGTTGATGGCCCCGGTGATCCCCGGCCTAACCGATCACGAAATGCCGGTCCTCTTCCATGAGTGCGCAAAAGCAGGCGCCCGCGATGCAGGCATGTTGCCCGTGCGCCTTCCATGGGCTGTCGCGCCGCTGTTCGAGGCCTGGCTTGAGCGCCACGTCCCCGGCCAAAAAGACAAGGTCCTGGGGAGAATCCGGGAGATGCGCGGAGGCAAACTCTACGATGCCGCCTGGGGCAAACGCATGCGCGGCGAAGGGTTTTTCGCCGACCAACTGCAGGCGCTCTACAAACTCGCGCACCGAAAGGCGGGCTTTCCAGAGGACCGCCATCCATTATCCACCAGCGCTTTCCGGCGACCGAGCCGGCAACTCGAACTTTTTGAGACGAACTGAGATCCCGCCGGTTGCTGAAAGGCTTCCCTCAAAACACTCACCGGCCTCCACCGCTGGCGCCGGCGCGGTGTGGAATCGCCTTGAGCACGGCATCGATAGTGCGGGCGGCGATGAGTTAGGCTGCGTTTCTCACAGAACTGTCGTTTGTCACAGAAATATCAGCAGAGTGAGTGTGCCTTCAGGCCACTCGCTTTCGCTGCATCCAACGGGCCAAAGCGACTGGGCTTCGCCACAGTCACTCTACGTGCCATTGCTCTGCTCTGCTACGTTAGGACCAGCCATAAGCGTCCCTCCCGGACTGCGGGGAATGTGGTCAGTGAGTGCGGTTCCACGCGACGCATTCGCTGTAGCGGACGCCGGTGCCGCCGAAGATATCGAGAGCGCTGCCGATGGTGACATCCACGGCGCCGCCGGTGACATCCCCGGCGAGTTGGAGGTCGGCAAGGCTGCGCGCGCCGCCGGCGTAGGTCACGGGGAGCCCCCGCCATTTCCCTAACAATCCAAGAAGCTCTTCGTCCATGCCTTCACAACGGCCTTCGACATCGGCGGCGTGGATGAGAAATTCGGCGCAGTGGCCCGCGAGGGAGTCGAGGGTTTGGGGCGTTACTTTGAGAGAGGTCCGGGTTTGCCAGCGGTTCATGCAGACGGTCCAGCCGCCCCCGGCATCGCGGCGGCAGGAGAGATCGATGACGAGGCGGTCTCTGCCGGCGGCGTCCTCCATAGCCGTTAGGCGATCCGGGAGGAAAGTGCCCTGCGCATCGAAGAGCCATGAGGTGACGATGACATGCGAAGCGCCGGCATCGAGCCACTCCGTGGCATTGTGCGCCGTGATGCCGCCGCCGATCTGCATTCCTCCGGGCCATGCGGCGAGGGCGCTGCGGGCCGCCTCCGTGTTTCCCGGCCCCAGCATGATGACATGGCCGCCGGTGAGGGCATCGCGGCGGTAGAGCGTCGCGAAATATTCCGGGGGCTGTGCACTGACAAAATTGGTGCGCAGAGCCGCGGCATCGTCTGTTAGGGTGCCGCCGACGATTTGCTTCACGCGTCCCTCGTGGAGATCGATGCACGGGCGGAACCGGGACATGGGCCTAACGAATAAAGTAACTGAGGTTTTCCAGTTCCACAGCGAGGTCCACATTGTTCACCACGACCTGATCCGGGACCTCGAGCACCACGGGCGCGAAATTCAAAATGGCCTGCACGCCGGCGGTCACCAGTTCGTTCACCACCTGCTGCGCGACGGCCGCGGGGACGGCGAGGATGGCGAGCTTCACGGCATTGTCGCGAATAAAAGCGGCAGCCGATGCAGAGGGATGAATGGGCGTGCGTGTGCCGGTGTCGCGAACCCGCTCCGGATGCGAATCGAACGCGGCGACGATTTCAAAGCCCTCCTTGTTGAAGCCCGAATAACGCAAAAGCGCGGACCCCAGATTTCCGACGCCGACGAGGATCACCGGCTGGAGGCGCGTGGTGCCCAGCGTTTCGCCGATCATGCCGGAGAGACTCTCCACGTTGTAGCCGAGGCCGCGCGTTCCGAAGTTGCCAAAATACGCAAGGTCCTTGCGCAACTGGGAGGATTTGACGCCCGCAGCCTTGGAGAGGGCCTCGGACGACACCGTCTCCACACTGTTTTCCCTGAGCCGCTGGAGGCATCGCTGATAGATCGACAGCCGGTAAACGGTCTTGCGCGGGATATCGTCTTTAGGGTTCATTAAGGATAGCGGCGATCAAAAGGGGCGCATTCATGGCACCTATGACCGTCCCGGCAAGCAGAATCAAGACCACCCGGCGGGCGTTCCGGGATGCGACCAAAGGGGACCGCGCGAGCCCTCCTGGTGGATGTCGAATGGATGATCCTCCCGGCTGCGCTGCCACCACCAGATCCATACCGCCACCACGGCACCCGCCAGCACCAGAAAGGTAATGCCGCGGCCCCACCACTTCGAGGGGCCGGAGCGCCGCTCCATGGGGTTCATGAAGGGCGTCGCAAGGACCATCAGCAGGCATAGAATCAGTGGAATGATCACCGGCGCGCCACCGAGCAAAAGGACCGCCGGGAAAAGGAAAACGGCGATGAAGAGGACGAACAGCATGACGAGACATCCCGCATCCGCCTTCTCCGTCTGCTGCTGCAGCGGCGCTGGACGCACGGCTGGCGCCTCCGGCAGGTTGTTTTCAGCGTCCGGCTGGTCAGGATCGGAGGGAAGGTCCGGCATGCGGTCACCAGACCCGCGCCGGATACCCCCTGCAAGAGCCATCTCCGGGCGTCATGAGGGTCCGCAGCTTATTGGTTGTAAGCGCTTTCGCCGTGACTGGACTGGTCGAGTCCTTCGCGCTCGCCCTGTTCCGAAACCCGCAGGCCGGTCAGCGCCCGTATTCCGAACAGCAGCGCAATGCTGATGACGGCGGAATAGGCCACGGTATAAACAGCCGCGAGCAACTGCGTGCTAGGGCTCGCATCATTTCGCAGGCCGCCAAAGGTATCGTGCGCCAGCACTCCCAGCAGCACCGTGCCGATGAACCCGCCCACGCCATGGACTCCGAAGACATCCAGCGAGTCATCATACTTGAAGCGGCTCTTGAGCTTCACGGAGAAAAGCCAGCACAGCGCCCCGGAAACCGCTCCGATGATCACCGCGCCCACCGGGCCGACGCTTCCAGCCGCCGGCGTGATAGCCGCAAGACCCGCGATGGATCCCGTCGCTGCACCGAGCACGGTGGGATGACGCAGCACCACCCATTCGATGCCCATCCACACGAGTGTCGCCATGCAGGCGGAAATATGCGTCACCACCAGCGACATGCCCGCCGCGCCATCCGCCGCGAGGCCGCTGCCGGCATTGAATCCAAACCAGCCCACCCACAGCATCGCGGCGCCGGTGACGGTCATGGGCAGATTGTGGGGCATGAGCGGCATTTTCAAATGATCCCGCCGCGGGCCCACCATGAGGCACGCCACCAGGGCCGCGACTCCCGCGGTGATGTGCACCACAATGCCGCCCGCGTGGTCGATCACACCCGTGAGTCCGAAATAATTCCCCTTATACCAAACCATATAACACACCGGCAGATAGACCAGCAGCGCCCACAGCGTCATAAACAGCAGGAGCGCTCCGAATTTCATCCGTTCCACCACGGCGCCGACGATGAGGCCGGGCGTGATCACAAAAAACGTCATTTGATAGGCAAAATAGACAAGCTCCGGGATGCCGGTGGTGGTGTTCGCATGAAACGAGGCCGGCGATACGCCGCGGAGGAAAGCCTTGCTGAGGTCGCCGATAAAGCTTCCGTCTCCCGCGAACGCCAGAGAATAGCCGCCCGCCAGCCACACGAGGCTCAGAATCGCGGTGAGGACGAAACACTGCATCAACACCGAGAGCACATTCTTCGCCCGCACCAGTCCCGCGTAAAAAAGGGCCAGGCCGGGAATCATCATGAAGAGCACCAGCGCGGTGGAGGTCAGCATCCATGCCGTGTTCCCTGGATTGAGCACTGGCGCCTCAGCCGCCGAAGCTGCTGACGGATGGCAAAGAAACAGAAAAAAGAAGGTGAAAATCGAAACAAGAGGCGTGCGGCGTAGAAGGGCAGTCATGAAAAGTGTGGTTTTTGCGATGATTCAATGCGTCAAATGCATGGCAAGAATGAGCACAATTCATTCCTTTGTCCCGCATAAACATTATCGGGACGTGAAAAAATCCGGCTTCAGAGCCCGGATGCGAGAGCCCGGATGCGGTCAGGGCCGCGATTGCCAGCGGAAAGATTAAGTAACCTTACTCGCTTCATGCGCCTTATCGCCTCTGACTTCACCGGTCTTTTCCCCGGGCTCTTGCTTTTTGGGGTAGTTGTAATCTCGCTGGTTCTTCTGGTCGCGGGCCTGGCCTGCGCGGCGACAAAAAAATTCAGAGCGTCAGCCGCTCTCAGCGGATGGAGCGCCGGGCTTTCGGTGTTGAGCGGCCTTGCGATGCTGATGGCCTCAAAGGGAGATCCGGATGGATGGCTCTTCTTTGGTATTCCAGCTCTGACCGCGATTTGTTCCGTGTTGTGTTTCCGCGCCTCAGCGAGGCGCTGTTAATATCCCGTGGAACATTTCAAATTAGGACACTACCCCGTTGGCAAACCTGTTTGTCGTTTGCACTCAAGGTGCTATTCCTGAGAAATGAACTTTCCGCGCTGCGTGCTTCTGTCGATGCTTCCGTCTCTCGTTTTGGCTGCGGAGCCCGCCGACCCGCTGCGGTATGAAAAGGAGGTGATTGTTGCCGGCTGCGCCGATCCCATGCAGATGAGCATCGCGCCGGATGGGCGGCTGTTTTTTGTGGAACGCATGGGAGCGGTGAAGATGTGGGAGCCGAAGGCCCGCCGAACGGTGACGCTGGGCACGTTTCCCGCGCCGGTCACGGGTGATGTGGGAGCGCTGGGGCTGACGCTCGCGCGGGATTTCACCTCCACCGGTCATATCTATGTGTATCGGATTCCATTGGAACAGCCGGCGATGATCGTGCTGTCCCGCTTCACACTGCAGGGGGGAAAGCTGGAGCTTTCGACGGAAAAGCGGTTGCTGGAGATTCCGATGGGCAAGGGCCCCACGCAGTCGCACTGCGGCGGCGGGCTGGAATGGGATGGCGCGGGGAATCTTTTGATCGGCATCGGCGACAACATGCCGCCGCAGGATCTGCCGGCGGTGCATCCCACGGACACCTCGCGCGATGCCCGCGGCACGGCGGGGAACTCGAAGGAACTGCGCGGCAAGATTCTGCGCATCACGCCGAAGCCGGACGGCACTTATGGCATCCCCGCGGGGAATATGTTTACGAACGCGGAGGAGGGCAGGCCGGAGGTTTTCACCATGGGCGTGCGAAATCCGTTTCGCATTGCCTGCGATCCTGTCAGCGGATGGATCGCGTGGGGAGATGTCGGTGGGAATGTGAAGACCTCGCTGGATCTGGGACCGGAGGGATTCGACGAAATCAATGTGACGCGCACGCCGGGCTTCTTTGGCTGGCCGTTTTGCAGCGGTCCTAACGCGCCGTGGCGCTCGTTTGATCCGAAAACGCAGAAGCCTGCGGGTGAGTTTTATGATCCGCAGCACATCGTGAACGACAGTTCGGTGAACACGGGCCTGAAGCAATTGCCGCCGGCGCGGCCCGCGGCGTTTTATTACACGTCCACGCCTTCCAAAGAATGGCCGTTTGTAGGAAGCGGCGGACGCAGTGTGACGGGCGGTGTCTTCTATCGTCCGTCCGCGGGCGCAGGCGACTTGAAGCTGCCGGAGGAACTGACAGGCACTTACATTTTCGGCGAGTGGATGCGGAACTGGGTCGCTGTGGCGCGGGTGAAAGAGGATGGATCGTTTGACGGCGTGAAGCCGATCCTGACACATCTGAAGTTCCGGCGGCCCGCGGATTTTCAGGTGGGGCCGGATGGCGCTTTGTATATCGCGGAATGCGGCGACCGCTGGACGGGTAACACCGACAGCCAGATCACGCGCGTCGTTTATCGCCGCGGCAACCGCCCGCCGGTGGCTGTGCTGGATGCAACCAACACCGCCGGCAAAGCGCCTCTCACCGTGAAGCTGAGTGCGCGGCGCTCCAGTGATCCTGACAAGGATGACGCGCTGAGTTATGCATGGGATTTTGGCGGAGACAAAAAAGCGGAGGGCGCGGCCACGGAGTTCACCTTCACCGAAGCGGGCGTGGCATTGGTGACCCTAACAGTCAAAGACCGGCAGGGTCTTTCCTCGGTGGCGACGCAATTGGTCATGGCGGGCAATGACGCGCCGCATGTGGCTTTCACCGCGCCCGCAGATGGTTCGTTCTTTGATTACGGCCAGCCGCTGAACTGGAAACTGGAGGCCACGGATTCCGAAGATGGCGCGTTGCCGGCGGAGAAGATTCTCGTGCAAATGGAGAAGCGGAACCGCGCCGCCAGCGATGACGCAGTGGCTCCGCCGGGCCTTGCGCTCATGCGCCGCACCACGTGTTTTGCCTGTCACAGCACCACGGAGAAATCCGCGGGACCGCCGTACGCGACGATCGCCGCAAAGTATGCAAAGGAAGCCGGCGCGCGGGACAAACTCGCGGCGAAAGTTTTGTCAGGCGGCACAGGCGTTTGGGGCGAGCTTCCCATGCCTCCGCACCCTCAGCACACCCTGGCCGAGACGGGACAAATGGTGGATTGGGTGTTGTCGCTTTCGCAGCGTCAGGTCACCACGCTGAACGCAGGCACGGAGGGACGCATCGAATTGAAATCGCCCCGTCAGGAATGGGGACGCGCGGAGAACGGCGTCATCGCCCTAACAGCCAGCGTCACGGACAAGGGTCTCGGCGCTTTGCCTCCGCTGCGGGGGGAAACGGAGATCGTGCTGCGCTCACGACAACAGCGCGCGGCGTTCTTTGATCGCGGCCATCTCGCCACCGCGCAGGACAACCTCGATCAGGGAGGCCTCGTGGCCCGCATCGCGGCAGGCGGCTGGATGGCATTCGACCGCATTCGTCTCAGCGACACTGGCGGACTGCGTCTCCAGGCGTGGCCGCAGGGCAGCGGGACGCTGACCATCACCATCCACGCCGGCAGCGCCTCCGGTCCCGTGCTGGCCAAAACGGAAGCCCCGCCCGGCAGCGGCTCCGGCAAAGCGAGGGACATTCACCTGAACTTCGCGGGCCCTCAAAAAGACGGCCCGCCGGAACCGGTGGTCATCACCATGGACGGCGCCGCGGACAACGTGCTGGATATGATGCGCGTGGAATTCCTGCGGCCTTGATGCTTCCGTGCAAAAGCGCGGACCCACTATTGCCGGCAAATCATACTCTGACTCACACTCTCCAGGCAACGAGAGTAAGAGTATGAGTAGCGCCTTCGGTGAGAACAACGTCGGAGGAAAGCAGTCGGTGGGAGCATCACGATGTTCTGGAGATCAAGGCCCCGGCAATCTCTGTTGTTGGCTTTTCAGTTTGCTTTTCAGTTGGCTCAGGAGAACGTCCGCCTGATCCATAAGCTGTGCTTTCTCTTCGGGAGGCAGCGTGGGATTCTGCTTCGCTCCGTTTTTAATGCCACTGAGCAGGTTCATTCTCTCTACTGTGCTGCCGCCAGGAAAGTCACGCACATATTGCAGCGCAGCATCCGGATCCACCATAGCCAACCTGGTGACCCCAGCGCTCAACGCGTTGTTCCGGGTATTTCCAGAGGGAAGTTTCGTCGCCCATGCCAGAGCAGCGCCAGGATCAGTGCGCGCATACGCGTTAATAACCGGAGCGCTTTGGGAGGGGGGATCACCCGGAATTTGCGGGAGTTTTATTGCCTGATCGGCTAGATTCGCAATACTCTCCAAGCTTATCCCGCCCGCCAACGTGGCTATTACAGATGCCACGGAGGTGCGCACGTCATATGTCCGGCCGTCCTTCGAGTTGGCGTAGAGGTCTGCATACGCACTCTTGATGCCGATTTTACCTGCACTGACATACGCGCTCAAGCCCCCTGCCACAAACTCCGAACCGGGCGGGGCAGTTTTTAGAAAGTCGGTAAATAATGCCGGATCAGCATCACTAAGGCCTCTCGCTAGAGCTTTAAGGTCGTCGCCAGGCAAAGCGAAGACGTTTTCCGGCGCTTTTGCCGAAGCCCACTTCAGAGCGTCCTGAGGAAACTTTCCCGCCCACGCGGTCAAAACGGCACGCGCTCCTTCAGGATTTGCCCGCGCAAACGAACCGTCCTCCATCAGCTTCCGGCCAATATTAGCATCCCGTCCGGCAGCCACTTCGCAGCACGCCGTCAGAAGGGCGCGCGAGCACCTTCCATCAACCCACTCCGATTTAAGTTTTTCAATTACATCGGGCAACTCATGAACATTGCACTTTGAAACCAATTCGATGCACGCGACAAGCTTGTCTGACGATGGCCCGCCCGCAAAAATCCCGCCCAAAGTAATTGGGCGGGACTTTGCGACAGGTTGAATGCCTCCGGAAACCGAACCCGTTTGCTTGCCTGCCTTGGCAATTGGTTTGGGAGCAGATACAATGGCTGCGGGCTTTTTACCCTCAAATGAACCCTCAGGCGTTTTCGACGCGGTCATCCGGCCTGCAAAAAAGGCAAGACCAACGCAAACGATAGCAAATAGCGTCCGGTACATTTTATTATTTATTTGTGGGCTTCATGAGGGCAGGGAGTATAAGCGTCACCCCCGCCGCCAGTGGTGGCGGGGGTGACGCTTACCTTCATGTCGCGTAACTTGGCACATCCGTGCCCTTCTCAAAGGGGATTCTCATGCCTGGCGGGGGGTAAAGACCCCGATACGATACGCGAGCCTCATGGTGCCGGATCAAATGCTTACAGAACAACGAACAGGTGCAACGATGCCTGGAAGTGGAGAGCGCTTTGACAGGGTGGGAGCTTTTTTGGAGTGCGGTGGCAAGCGACAGCGCGACACCGCTTTCGACGGCACGCTGCGCGTTGGACAAATTGGTTAGTCCGCATCGGAGGTTTTTGTGAAAACGGGCGGGCTTCGGCGTACCGGGGCCCAGCGCCAAAGCGGCGTGGCGCTGCCGCTTCCCGCCGCAGTCCAAAAGCTTCGCTTCGGCGCACTCTGCCCCGTTTTTGGTTCCGGCTTTGCTGGTTTAGGAACAAGGCCGTCACGGCTTGGAAATCCTCCCCGGGCGGAAATACAGGGACCCCGAAAACCACGAAAACGGCCTGATAGGCGACATTTTCCGGGTTTTCCGGGTTTTCCCGGTTTTCCGGGTCACCCCGTTTTGAAAATCAAAGAGCCCGTATCCAATTGAAATCCGAATGACGAAGGAATGACGAAGCACGAATGGCGAATTGGCACCGCGTGTGTATTTCGTTATTCGGCATTCGGAATTCTTTCGGATTTCTGGCTTCGGATTTCGTCATTTTCAAAACACGACCACCCGGAAAACCCGGAAAACCCCGAAAACTCCCCCAGCGGAGGTTTTCGTGACCGTCAAATCATGTATCAATTCGGAAATGGCATCTTCTGCCGGCGGGTCTCAGCGCCCGCAGCAAGGCCGTCCGCCTGTATCTGTATAGCGTTGAACCACCCCGTGGTCCGACGACGCAACGGGCCTGGCAACGCATGCTAAACAGAGCGGCATAAATAATTGCGCATATGCTCGACTTTTGAAAGTCGAGCTACGTCAGTGCCGACGGCGATCCAGAGACAGATCGACTTTCCAAAGCCGGGGGTTTGCAAGCCCACAGAAGCAATGCGCAAGTCGCTTTTGCCCGCTTCAAAGAAAACGAAAGCGAGTGGCCTTCGGCACACGTCGCTCTACGTATGCTCCCGTGACAAACGAAATCCTGCGGGACACGGCATCCTAATTCATCGCCGTGCGCACCTTTGCGGCGAGATCATGGAAAGCGGCGCTCACCGGGCTGCGGTCAGGAGGTGTCAGGGCGATGGGCTTCCCGGCATCGCCGCCTTCGCGCGTGGGGATGTCGATGGGCAGTTGCGCGAGCAGCGGCACCTTCAGGCGGGCGGCTTCCTTTTCGCCGCCGCCGGTGCCGAAAATGTTATACCTCACGCCGTCCGACGGGCAGAGGAAGTAGCTCATGTTTTCCACGATGCCGAGCACCCTGACATTTACTTTCGCGAACATGCCCACGGCCTTCCGCGCATCGATGAGTGAGACTTCCTGCGGTGTGGTGACGATCACCGCGCCGTCCAGCGCCACCGTCTGCACAATGGTGAGCTGAATATCCCCCGTGCCTGGCGGCAGGTCGAGCACCAGCACATCCAGTTCGCCCCACGCGGTTTGCCGCAGGAACTGCTGGACGTAGCGCGTGGCCAGCGGGCCGCGCACCACCACGGGTGAACTGTCCGTGAGCAGGAACGCCATCGACATCAGCTTGAGCCCGTGTGCCTCGATGGGAATGATTTCATTGTCGTCCGTGGCCATCGGCTGTTCATCGCTGCCGAACATGAGGCCCATGCTCGGGCCGTAGAGGTCGCAGTCGCACAGGCCCACTTTCAGACCCGCGGCGGACAATGCCACGGCCAGATTCGCGGCTACCGTGCTCTTGCCCACGCCGCCTTTGCCGCTCGCCACGGCGATGATTTTTTTGATGCCCGGAATGCTGCTCTTGCCCACGGCGCCGGCGACAGCCTCGGGCTCTTTGATATTGAAATCGAGGTCCACCTTTCCAATGCCCGGCACCGCTGCCAGCGCCGCCGTGGCCGCCGCGTGAATCTGCCGGGGAATGTTCGCATCCCGCGTGGACACCTCCAGTTTCACCGTGACGTTCGCGCCCTCCACCAAGACTCCCTTCACCAGCCCGAACGACACGATGTCCCGGCTGAAGCCCGGATACTTTACGGTGCGGAGAACGTCAGTGATTTGAGACTCGGTGATCATGGATGGAATATCGGAAGAACGCGGTCTGCATCCGTTTGGCAACGCCGATTTCCTGTTCCAGCGTGTCTCCATGAAATCGATTTCCGACTGCCGCCTCTACGGCATCCTCGACACCGGCTACTGCGCGCCCGCAGCCATGCCGGCGATGCTGAGCGCCATGCTGCGCGGCGGCATCGATATCGTGCAACTGCGCGCCAAGGACCTTTCGCCGGACCGCATTCTGGAGCTGGCGCGTGAACTGCATCCGCTCTCGCTCGCCGCGGGCGTGCCGTTCATTATCAATGATCATCCGTCGCTTGCGGCGGAGGCCGGCGTGGAGGGCGTTCACGTGGGTCAGGATGATTTGAGTGTCAGCGAAGCGCGCCGTGTTGCCGGCGAGGGGCGCATCGTGGGGCTCTCCACGCACAGTCTTGCGCAGGTGCAGGGAGCGCTGGAAAGCCGTCCGGACTACATCGGATTCGGCCCGCTTTTTTCCACCGCGACGAAACCGGACTACACGCCCATCGGCATGGCGGACATTGCCGCAGCCCATCGCCTCGCGAGTTTTCCAATCTTCTGCATCGGCGGCATCAAACGCGAGAATCTGCCCGCCGTCATCACCGCCGGCGCGCGGCGCGCGGTGATTGTTAGCGGCATCCTCAACGACGCGGAACCGGAGCGCTACATCCGCGACTGCACCGGCATGCTGACCGCCACGGCATGAGCATGAGACGAACAGCCGCGCGACGGCGGCGGATCACCCTTTTTCGGCGGGTCCGGCGCAACGTCCGCGACAAAAATAAAGATACCCATCAGGGCAAGACAGCGCTGGATGACAGCAAGTTTCATGGTGTTTGAGCCGGAGGCGGCGTTTCAGAGTTGGGAGGCTTCGGCGGCCTGTTGCCCTTCGAGCAGCCAGGCGAGACATCGGCGACAAATCCGAGGACGCACAAAGGCAGCAGGCGGAAAAGGAAACGGGACACGGCTTTCATGCGGTTATTCTGCATGATTGCGGGCGTCCGTCAAATTGCGTGATTTGTCTCATAAACCCCCATTCCCAGGCCGGCGGAACCGGAACCAAAGCAAGACGCGCTTGTGCAATCCCGCGGAAAGCCTCGAAAGCCAAGGGCGCGAACGTAGAGCGACTCTGGCGCAGCCGAGTCGCTTTGGCATCACGCGGAAGAAGACAAAAGCGACTGGGCTTCGCCACAGTCGCTCTACTTTCGTCAAGCGCTTCGATGTGACCTCTTGGCGAGGATTGTCGCAAATCTGTCGGTGTTCTTATCGAAGGCGCTGCTCTCAGGGCTTAGGGAGTAAGAGTGAGAATAGAACCTTCGCCATGAAAGACGATCACATTCACGACGATCCCCGCAAAATGGATGCATCGAGGCGCTCTACATAGGCTGTCCGGCGCAACTAAAATCCCCGTGAAAAGTACAGGCTGGCGCTAACGGGAAAACCGGCAATATACTCTTTCTCTTTCCCGCCCCATGTTTTCCGCCCCAGGCATTGCACGCATTCCCATTCCCGCCGAATTCCGGGGCTTCAATCCTGACTACTGCAACCCGGACCTTACCGCCGCAGGCTATCGCCGGAATCTGCCCCACTGGCGTTACGCAGGGGCTACCTATTTTACCACCTTCCGCCTCAATGATTCGGTTCCCCGCGAAGCAGCGGCCATGATGAAAGCAGAAGTCGCTGCGATGCGCGAGAAAGTGCACCGCGAACGTCTGGCGTGCGATGGAAAACTGACCGCGACCACCGCACGCCAATGGGAGGAATGTCAGAGACGTCTGTTCCGCAAAGCCGAGTCATTTATGGATGCCGGGCATGGCCGGTGCATTCTCAAGGACAGGAATTTACGCCAATGGGTGGAGACGTCGCTGGTTTATTTTGAAGGCATCCGTTGCCGTATGAGCGCGTTTGTCATTATGCCCAATCATGTCCACGCGCTGGTGCGCCCGCTCTCTGAACATTCCGTGGAAAACCTGACCGGCTCCTGGAAAAAACACTCCGCCGCAGAGATGAACCGGCGCCTGGACCGGACCGGCCAGCTCTGGCAGAGGGAAACGTTCGATCGTATCGTGCGTGACGGGGATCACTTTCGGCGGATTGTGCAGTACATCATCAGAAATCCTGTCAAGGCTCGCCTCGGCAAGGACGAGGCAACCGTATGGCTCAGTGAAGAAATACGGCGCGCAAACGGGCTGTGAGATTCTTGGGGCGAGGGTAGAGCGACTCTGGCGAAGCTGAGTCGCTTCGGCTTGGCACGGAAGAAGACAAAAGCGACTGGGCTTCGCCACAGTCGCTCTACGTTCGTCCAGCGCTTCGATGGGACTGCTTCGCAAGGTCCCGCGCAAAAGGGATCGCTCTGCTTCACGCAACCGAGTGCTTTTAGAATGCCCGAATGCAAAAAAACGGTGCCGGGTTGCAGACCGCCAAAGTAGAGCGACTCTGGCGCAGCCGAGTCGCTTTGGCTCAACGCGAAAGAAGACAAAAGCGACTGGTCTGCTAACGTCGCTCCGCTCAGCCCTGTCTTTTTCCCGTGTCCGTTCTCACCCAGCCTGTTTCTAATATCTGCCGCGTGCTCGACCGGCTGCGTGCGCGGGTTTTGCGATGTATGGGGCCGGTGGCGCGCCTGCTGGTGAGGCGCAGGGATCTGCGGGTGGCGGCATTCGGCTGCACGGTGATCGTCATGGCGCTGGCGGGTTCTGTGCTGCTGCCTCTGTGGCTGCTGGCGCTGGGGCCGGTGATTCTCGGCACGCCGCATGTGCTTTCGGATGTGCGTTATCTTGTCATGCGTCCGGGATACCACCGGCGGGCGCTGTTTTGGCTGCCGGTGGGGATTCCATTGATGGTCGCGGGATGCGGTTTTTATCCCATGGAATTCGGGCTGGCCGCCGTCGCCGCCGCGGCTTTGCTTTGTCGCGGCAGCATGGGAAAAAAAGCCGCCGCGCTGGGCGTGACGGCTTTACTCCTGACAGCCGCCGTGTGGGCAGGCGAGGTATCGCAACTCGTCTTCGCGCATATGCACAATCTCGTGGCGCTGGCGCTGTGGTGGTTTTGGAGACCGCGCACGCACTGGACTTCCGTCCTCGTTCCGATCCTCTTTGCAGCGGCGGCGCTCGCGCTGGCGGCAGGGTGGCTCACGCCGTCGGGAAATGCGTGGTCATGGTTCCCCGGCGGCATGGATATGGAATCGCACGCCGCGACGCTGGCACCGGGATTGTCTTTGGAATTCGGGGGGCGTGTGGTGCTGCTGTATGCCTTCGCGCAGGCCGTGCATTATGGCATTTGGCTGCGGCTCATTCCGGAGGACGATCGCCCGCGCGAGACGCCCCGCACGTTTGCCGCCACGGTGCGCGCGCTCGAAGTGGACGTGGGCCGCGTGGTGCTCTGGACCACCGTGGCGGTGGCCGCGGGCATCGCCGTGTGGGCCGTGCTGGACCTTGCGGCCGCGCGCATCGGTTATCTGCGCATGGCTTTATTCCACGGTTATCTGGAACTCATCGCCGCGGCGCTGCTGTTCGTGGAGGGCAGAAGAATCCTTGCTCCGGCACAGCCCGCTGCTGTTTGAAATGCCCGATCCTGCTGAGTGGGCCCGCGCCTATGCCCTGACACAACTCATCGAGGTGCCGGTCTATCTCTATGCCGCGCGGCGCCTGCCTCCGGCAAAACGATGGATATTCGCGCTGGGGGCGAGCACCCTCACGCACCCGGCGCTGTGGTATTTGTTTCCATGGCCGGATGATCCGGAGGCGGCGGGCGGGTATCTAACGGTTACCGTCATTGGCGAACTGTGGGTGTTCCTAACCGAAAGTCTCTGGGGAATGGTCCTGCGCGTGCCGCGTCCGTGGCTGTGGTCGTTCATCGCGAATGCCGCCAGTTTCGCGGCGGGCCTGACGGTAAACGCGCTGCTGAAATGAGGCCGTGTCAGGATACTGTTCCGCGGGTCGATTTGTGACTCGCCAAACCGCCGCGGCCTGTCCTACGATTCTCCCTCACACCACTAACAACCACACACACACCATGAAAGCATCCCTGTTCTGCCGTCTTTCAGCCAAAACCACCGTGGCCTGCGCCTCAGTGCTCGCCTGTGCCACCGCCGGTCTCATTTCTCTCAATGCCGCCGATGAAAAAAAACCTGCCGCCGGCGGTCCGGATGACGCCACCCTCAAAGCCGCCATGGAAGCGATGACGCCGGGCGCTCCTCACAAGTTTCTCGAAGGCTTCATAGGTGAATGGGAAGTCCACACCAAAATGTGGATGCAGCCCGGCGCGGACCCGATGGAATCCGACGGCACCGCCAGCGCCAAATGGATCCTCGGCAAACGCTTCGTCGAAACGACGATCAAAAGCACCATGATGGGCCAGCCCTTCGAAGGCCGCAGCATCTCCGGCTACGACAACCTCAAAAAGGTCTATACCAGTTTCTGGATCGATAACATGGGCACCGCCATGACCACCACCACCGGAAAGCTCGGCGACGACGGAAAGACACTCACTTCCAAAGGAAAGATGGACGACCCGTGGAGCGGCAAGATGAACCAGGAATACAAATTCGTGGACCGCCTCGGCAAAGACGAAATCACCTCCGAGATCTACACCGTGGCCGACGGCAAGGAAACGAAGATGATGGAGATGACCTCCAAACGAAAGAAATGAGGATTACGATCCGGCAGTGAGGCTGAGAGAATGGGGGGGGGACGCACTGTTCATGCCCCCAGGCCAGCGAGGCCGGAATCAAGGTGGCGATGCGCAGGGAAGGAGCGCGGATTTTCAATCCGCCCCGGGTGCAACGAGTCTTATGATGAGGAGGCTCGGGTTGACGGGGCGGATTGAA
>DASZQB010000085.1:0-21220 GCA_035550135.1 Verrucomicrobiales bacterium | reverse complement strand
TTATTTCCCACCGCCTTCAGGCACAGAGCGAGATCGAAGTGATCCTCCGACGCACTAATGCTGTCCTCCCCGTGCTGCCGCGCGGACTCCGACAGCAGCCAGCGGCGAAAAGATTCCTCCTCTATGCATTTCCCCGTTTCCCTGAAAATATCGGCCATTAGTTCGTAAGGGGCGCGCTCCATTGAGAGCTTTGCGGTGCGTTGGTAATAGGACAACAATTGGCGGCATTCCGCCTCCGCTTCCGCGTCCTGCTTTTGACGGTAAAGATTCGTCACCACCATCAGCCAGGTATTCAATGTATCCGCGTGACTCACGCCCTGCACCGCGCGGCGGGCCGCGAGCACCGCACGAAGCTCCGCCTCGCCTTCTCGATTGAGCACCGCACCGCGATCGCCCCGGTCCAGTCCATAGACGTCCTGCCCCAGACCCAGCGAAAGGGCCAGTTTTTCCCGCTCCTTCAGCGTCACCGGACTCTCCGCGTTGGACAATATATAGAGCCGCATCAATTGCGCTCCGGTGCGCCCTGGCTCCGGCGTTTTATTGTTCGAATTGGCGTCCTCCCTTGCCATTTTAATAGCCAATTCCCGCATATCCGCCTCCAGTTTCCCCGCCGGTATTTTGAAATCCTTTGCCAACAGTGCGCAGGCCTTGTGCAACCGCGCCGCCGGCGTCTCCCTGCCCTGCGGCAGCGGCACATCCGCCAGCGCCCCTGGCAGCGCCGCGAGCGCCTTTAGCGCGATGTCATCGCGCTCCCGCCAGTCATGCCGCAATTTCATCATAAACCCCGCGCTTGCTGCAAGGACCAAGGTAATGCCCGCGATCAGCCACCAGCGCTGCTTCATCCAGCGGATGAAATAATTATCCGGCGTGGCGGGCGGCGGCTTAGGGACAGGGCGCAGGGACGGCATGGGCAAAAATCAGTGGGGATTCTTCCGCCGCAAGACCGAAACACGGCAGCAGCAGGAGCGTTCCCGGCGGTCTTTTGCTCCCTCCCGCACGCAGGAAACGGAAACGCAGCGCAAGCCTTTGATTTCCAGCCGGGGGAGGCGCTGCAGCGTTACCCAAAACGGATTCAAACAGAAAGCCCATGCATCCATTTTTTATTTGCGGCCCGATTTTCCGGTTGTGGACCTAGCGAGGCAGATTACGGGCGACTCGCCGAATTTCCCGCAATGCGCCTATGCCCTCCTTCCCTGCGTCCAACAAGCTTTATGGTTTATCCCTGAATGGCGCCGCGGAAAAGGAGATATTGGAAAAGATCGGCCAGAAAGCGCTGCGTGAGGTGGAGGATTTGTTGCACGCTGTTTATTTGGCGCCCGGGTCGCAGGGCGGCGATCTCGCAGAGAAACACCTGTGGCATTGGACCTACGCGCCGTCGCTTGTGGTGCGGGGCGAGATGGAGGTCTTCGGCCAGTCACACCCGCGTTTTGCCCTTCGCGTAAGACCGTTCGCCGGGCATAAAGACGGGTTTTTGAATTTGCGAAGAGTGCAGGAGACCTGCGATCGCCTGCCTCCGGAATGGACACCCATCACTTCGGAGGACGAAAAGGAGATCGAAAAACTTGGTCTTAATCCCGGCGCGCGCCTGCCGGAAAAGGCGGATAGACCCGGAACGGTTTACAAAGAATCCTCGGCGGTCGCGGATTGTCTTTTACCCACGCCGGCCAATCTTGATCACAGCTATTTTATTTTGAAGTCCCCGGAGGAGCTGGCGCTGGCGTTTGGGGAAGGCGCCGAAGGCGGCCTTGTGGAGGGTCAGGCGACGCTGCCGGACTATCCGAACGCCACGGGGTTCCGGGGATCGCCTTACATGAGGCAGATTCAAATGCTGGGCGCCGGAGTCTGCGCCCAGGCGGTTTGTTTTATGGCCTCTGCGCTGCTGGCGCGTCATGCGCGTTATATTCACGGCCTGGCGGAAATCACCACAAGGGCGCGCAGCCGCCCCCACGATCCCTATCGAATCCGCTGGGGAGTCGCGGCATGGCATGTGACGGGTGGACTTAATTCCGCGGAAATCAGCAAGTACTTTAAATCCAACGGATTGAAAACCCATTTGCCGGGGTTCACTTCGCTCCTGCCGTTGACGGGTCCCCGCTTGGGGACGCTGGCCCGGAAGTGGAAGGCGCGGACATCAACGGTCCAAGCGGCGGTGGCGCTGCGGCGCTACATCCTGGCGGGGGTGCCGGTCATTTTGAACGTGGACCTGAACCGCATGTGCCGGCACGATCCTGCAACCATTCGCCGGCTCGGCCTGCCGGCGGTGCCCGTGCACAACATTCCTTCGCCTCAGGCTTCCGGACCGATAAGACAGGCAAAACACGCCGTGCTGGTGATCGGTTGCGCCTACGATGACCCGGGAGCCTTCGTCATTCACGATCCCGCTGTGCATCCGTTTGTGACTCTGTCCGTGGAGCAATGGGACCGTGTATGCCACTACGATCCCAAATCCGTCGGGCGGGAGGTCCGTGAAGGAGAGTTGCCGAAACTGGAGACGGCTTCCCTCCTTCCGGTGCTGCCGCACGATGCCATTTGCTGGTGGCTCACCGCCGGAAGCACCAAAGATGCGGTGCGTTCTGGTCTCCAGGAGAACGAGGAGGAATTGAGGCGGCAGGCGCAGGAAGATGAGAATACGGGTCCGTTTGCGCCCGAAACGATGGAATGGCAGCGACACCGGGAATTATCTGCAGAGAGGGATTCTCTGGTGGAGAAAACCCGGAAAAAAAACCTCAATCTGCTGGAATTGCTTTCCGACCTCCACCAGCCGGCATTGGGCGGCGATCCATGGATGAACGGGGCCAAAGGCGTCATGGGAAACTTCCTTTCGGTACAGGATCAGAACCCTCAGTGCTTTTATCCTCCCGAGACGGATGTGCTCAACCACGATTTTCAATTGGTGCTTTCCGCGGAAAGAGATCTCGAGAAGCACGTGCGGCATCTCGCGGCGGAGGCAAAGCTGCCGGCGAATCCATTGCTGGAAATGGTGCAGTGTCTGAAAACAGTCACCAATGGCCGTGCGCGCGCCACTCCATGGTGGTTCTGGATCTCATGCCTGCCCGTGGACGGCGCGCAGAAAGAGGAGGACAGGCAGCAGGGCGGCAGGCACCAGATCTACGTGTGGGATGCCTGCGCCCGCACAGAGGCAAATCTCCTGCTGCTCTTTGGAGAAGGTGACGCCAATCACTGGGACTTTTTCAAGTGCCTCAATCGACTCTCCCGGGAAAATCTCTCTATCGGTGCGCAGCACGTCGCCCTCTACCGTCTCACAGCGAACCGATCCCTTCCTGTCCAATCTCACCAGCGGCAGTCTCAACAACAGCAGCAGCAGCAGCAACGGTCGCCGATGCTCATGGCACCGCCGGAACTGGCGCTCATCACCTCGTGTGTCGTCGTGAGCCATCAGGAAAGGAATTCACTTGCGTCCGTGATGGAGGAGGCGCGAAAGGCCGGCGCCACCTGTGCGGATGTTTACTGTTTTATGCATCAGCAGGTGCAGCGCTTGTTCAAGCTCCCTAACGATCCCCGCCCGGCAATCGACATTTTAGCCGCGGCGTATGACGGCGGGAACGGCCTTCCGGATGCAAACATGCTGGCGGAAAAACTGGCGCAGGATTTTGCGGACATGCCGGTGCGGGCGTTTTCCACTTATTTACCGGAAGCCTGCGCTACAGCCGGCGGGAGGAATGAAGATGCGCGGGCAGGCTCACACCTCCAGCAAACCCTCGCATCAAAAGCCATTGCTTTCCTTTTGTTAACCGCGGAGGCCCTCGGCAGGCACACCACCAGGGACGGCCGGCCACATGAGGTGAAAGTGCTGGAACTGGTGTGCGGCACACGTCTGCGGCAGGTGCGGCCCGTCAGAGACCGCCGGCCCGCACATGAGGGCGTTAGTTTTGTCACCAGCGAATGGGGCACTGACCAGGCACTCCAGTCATTGCTGCAAACATTGCTCGACGCCCGTGAGCGGGCAAAGTTCCGGAGTGAACAGAAAGGCGGTCCGCAGGTGACCTTCGCACTCGAACTCGAGCCCGGAGATTATTACACTTTGAATGGTCAAAAATCAGTGGAGCGCCTTCTTGAACTGCTGGATAACGAATACAAAGTACTGCAAAGTAATACAGGCCTGAACCTCGACGTGCCGCACTGGGGCTTCCTTTGTGATGAGCCGGCCATGGCGGCCTTTGCCGCAAGGCCTGACATTATTCAACGGATCGTGCACATGCATTTGTCCGATCATTTTCGAGGGCATTTTTGCGATCTTCCGGCCGGCTACTTCCGTGCATGGAACGACCATGCATGGCGTCCGTGGATGGCACTGCTCCCGGATCTCATGGACGGGGAAAAGCAGAAAAAGCGCGTCAGCGACGGGCTCCCGTGCTTCAGCGGCGTGGTCTCCTGTGAACTGGAGGCGGCCCGCAGCATGAGCCAGGTGGTGCGGGCCGTGAAGGCCGCCGGCATGCTGGTGCGGCCCCCGGCGGCAACGACGCATTCCTCAACCGGCATTTTTTGTTAGACCAGGGCTTCTCTTCCGCAACGCCTGCACGGGCGGCGCCGTTTGGGTTCATGTGCGGACTTGCGGATTTCCCGTCATGGAACCCATCAAATAATAACACAATTTTTTTTCTTGCGATGATTGCAGGATCGTGAAGACTCGGGGACATATGGCATCCGAACTCTCCGCGCCCACCTCCATTGAAATGGAAGCCGCGGGAGCCAGCACCAAAGTCATCCGTTCCTCCGCAAAGATTGCACTTGCGGGGGCGGCCCCGGCCCCCCACTGTGCGCCGCCGCTACGGAACACCGAACCCGCCCCTGACAAGAGGCGGGTTTTTTCGTTCCCCCTTCAGCGCCCATTCTGCGCTGCCGGAGCGAGAAATGCGGCCTTGAATCGGCCGCTTTCTGTGCTATAATTATCATAATGTCTTCCCATGTTCCCCCAGGCGTCGCATTCAAATCAGGTGTTTCCCGAACACCCGGCATTCGGCACGTCTCATGCACATAGTTTGCCTTTTACTGCCATGGATGAAGCCACCTTTCTGCAATCGCTAAAGCTCCGCTATGACGACGAGGACATGCTGAAGCTGTTCGAAGGGGAAATTGCCCTCCGGAAGAAAAGCCTGCAACCTCATGAAGAGTTGGACTTCGGGGCCATCACTGCTGCTGTTCGCATGAAATCCGCGGTCCAAACACCGCGCCCGGACTACATGGCGGGCTACGACAGTTGAGGAAAAAGCGGGCCATTGCAGATTGACCGCCATCGGGATTTTTGACCGGAAGGCAAAACGCCGTTGCATGATTCTTTCCACGCAGGGCGGCGGTACTTTGCAGGAAAATATTCCACTATATTGAACTGCGCCACACATTCTCCGGGCACATAAGGCATCCGAAAAAATGAACCCGGTTCGAGGCCGGTCAGCCGGATCCCGGCGGAAAATCCCGGGGCTTTTCCTTGACACCGCGGTGCGTTAATCACCGCTGTGGGAGGATGGCAAAATCATCATCATCCAAAACTTCGCAGAAAAACCGTGGCGGGATGGGAAGGCTAAATCTCGATGACGACACGGGGTGCCGTCTCAGAACACGGCTGAAGGACCGGCAGTGGCGGCTGGATAATTTGTATCTGATTGTAGCCGCCGACGGCAAGACCATTCCCTTCCGCGCGCGTGACGAACAGCGGCAATTCCGCGAAAACCGGCACACGCGGAATTTTGTGCCCAAGGCGCGAAAGCTCGGCATTTCCACGGAGATCGTCATTGAAAACGGGGACGAGTGCGTCTTCACACCGAACCTCACGGCGGGCATCATCGATCTGAATGCGGAGGATGCATGGGCGAAGCTGCAGATTTTTCGTTTCGCATGGGAGAGCGGACCGTCGCATCCGGATGAAGAAATTGCCTGGCTGTGGAAAGTGATACACAAACATAATCCGCTCACGACGGACAATGCCTCCGAAATGGGCTGGCGAAACGGCGCGGTGTTCCGCGCGGGCGTTTCGTTCACCGGACGCACGCCGCAGCGGCTGCATATTTCGGAATACGGACCCATCGCCGCGCAATTCCCCGTGCGCGCGGCGGAGATTCAGCGCGGATCGATCAATTCCGTGGAGCCGGGCGGCATCATCGATATCGAGACCACCATGGAGGGCGGCCGCGCGGGGCTTTGTTATCATTATTTCAAGCTCGCAAAAGACTCCGCGGGACGCGCGCTTTCATCGGTGGACTGGCGTATGCATTTCTTTTCGTGGCTGGGGCATCCGGCGTACCGGCTGCCGGGCTGGAAACCGCAGCATGGCGCCACGCTCGATTACTTCCGCGGGCTCAGGGATAAATATAATATTACCGTCACGGACGAGCAGGCCGCGTGGTGGGAAAGCCGCCGCCGCGAGCAGGGCGATGAAATGTGGCAGCAGTATCCTACCGTCATCGAGGAGGCTGACAAGGCGCTGGTGGCCGGCAGCATCTATCCGGAAATGACGGCGCTGCGCGTGGCCGGCCGCGTCACCGCCTTCAATCCCGTGCCCGGCCTGCCGCTCTACAGCGCATGGGATCTCGGCAGTTCCGACAATATGGCCGGCTGGCTCATCCAGCCCGCGGGAAAAGCGCATAATATCCTCGCGTGGGCCTGCGGCGAAGGTCAGGGCGCTGCAGGCGTCGCGGGCGTCATCCGCGCATGGGAGCGCGAATATGGCCTTATTTCCCTGCATCTCCTCCCGCACGATGCCAACATTCACGACAAAGGCAGCGGCAAAACCTATGTAAACCAGCTCATGGAATGCGGCATTTCCGCGCACGGCCTGCGCGTGGTGCCGCGCACGCCGGATGTGTGGAGCGGCATCGGCGAAGTCCGCAAGCGCATCCCTAACATCTGGTTCCACGCCCGCTGCGATCTTCCCGCCCGCGCCCCCGACGGCAGCGAACTCCCCTCCGGCATCGCCCGCCTCGAAGGCTACCGCAAGCGTGTCCAGGCCTCCACCGGCATCATCACCAGCACCCCCGTCAAAGACGGCCTCTGCGACCACTCCGCCGACGCCCTCCGCACCTACTGCGAAGCGGACTCCCTCGGCCTCGTCCTCGCCTCCATTCCCCCGCCCCAAAGCCACGCCTGGCGCAGCGAAGAACCCGCCACCCCGCGCGTGCTCATGGGATTGAGGAAGTAGCGGAGAATTTCGTCGCAGCCCGGCCACTTGACTCCAATGCAGGAAAACCGTATCCGTCCCGGATGACAGCGGACATCCATAAGGGGCTTTATACAGCCCCTTGAAGCCGCCACCTACGCAAGGTTGCATCATGTGACGGCGTCAAGGTGGCTGGAGGCGACGCGCAAACCGCGCCTGCTCGAAGCCCATGACAACACAGAATTGAGCGTTTCGTTCCTCGATTTTGTGCAATTGCTCGCGATCCGGGAATTGCGAAGCCGCGGTGTGTCGCTCGAGCGCATCCGGCAGGCGGTGCAGACGGCCACAGTAGAATATCGGCTCGACTATCCACTGGCGCACCGGGATCACCGCGTATTCACAGACGGAAAGGACGTCCACCTGCGCATCGGCAGTGAAGAGACATCCGTGCAATTGAGTGGGCGAAATAAAAAGCAGCGGAACCTTCCTTATTTAGAGATGCTGTATCTAAGGGATTTGCATTTCGATGATGCAGAAAATCCCACCGAATATGCGGCTTTTAAATACGGACGCATCATTATTCTGCAGCGTCCCGGCATTGCCTTTGGCGCTCCCACCGTAAAGGACACCCCTTACACAGCCCTGGCGCTCGCAGATGCTTTCAAAGCGGAGGGCACACTGGAGGCCGCGGCCGATGCTTATGAAGTGAATAGCGCCCACGTCGAGGCGGCATGCCATTACATCGATCACCTCGATTGCACACAACAATTGCAGCAGGCCGCATGAACGTGGCCCCCGGCACGTTCGTTTTCAACACGGGGACACAGTGTCCTGACAAATGCCTGGCGCAAAAGTAGAGCGCCTGTGGCGCAGCCCAGTCGCTTTCGCCTCCCATGACGCAGCGAAAGCACCTTGAGGCGCCATCGCTCTGCGGCGCGACTGAAATTTGTGAGACGTTCAGGCTACCCATCCCCCCCCTGTTCCGGCTCCGCTTTCCATTGTTCCAGTGCGGTGCGGATCGTGTCGGCGGAAAAATGCATTTCTTCACAGATTTTCAGTGCCTCTTCACCGGCCGGGATGGCTTGCGCGGGGGTGGGCCCGCTGCGCAGGGCGTGCGCGGTATTCCACAGCACATTCACCTCCGCCAGCCGGTCGCCGGTTTCGCGGGAAATGGCGAGGGCCTGCGCGAAGGAGGCGAGGGCCTTGTCCGTCGCGCCGAGGGCGAGCCGGGCCATGCCGATGTTGTTATGGGCGCGGCCCGCCAACTGCCCGGCGTCCGCGGGGCTCAGGAGAGAAAGCACCTGGCTGGAACAGTCGATCGCCGCCTCCGGCTCGTTCAGAGCGATATAAGCCGTGCTCATGTTTTGCAGCGCCGCACTTTCGCCGCGCCGGTTGCCCGTCGCGCGGAGAATGGGCAAAGCCTCCTCGCAATATTTGAGAGCCCCGCGTTCATCATTCAGCATCACGGCGGCCAGCCCCATGTTAGTCAAAAGCATGCCCTCCATCCGCCGGTCATGCGCCGCCCGCAGCAGGGGCAGCGCGTTAAGGTAATATTTCATGGCTTCGGCCGGTTCGCCCATTTCTGAATGGATATAACCGATGTTTTGCAGTGAGGTGCCCTCGGCGCGGCGGTCGCCGGTGCGGTGCGCTATATCCAGATTTTTCCTGCAATAGTCCAGCGCCGCGGGCAGTTCCCTCAGCCCGATACAGGCAAGCCCGAGATTGTTGAGCACCGTGCCCTCGAGCGACACCGCACGCCTGTCGCGCGCGAGGCCGAGAGCCTCCTCCAGCAGAGGCACGGCCTCCCGCGGCTTTCCCATCTCCGTGTAGATCATGCCGAGGTTGTTCAACGTATTTGCGAGCCACTGCGTATTGCCTGTTTCGCGCATGATGGGGAGCGCCTGAAGGTAATATTCCACTGCCGTCCCGGAGTCTCCCATATCGGCATAGGCCATGCCGAGACCGTTCAATACATTGCCTTCGCCCGCACGCTCGCCCGCTTCCCGCAGCGTCGGCAAACTCTCGCTGAAGAAACGAATGGCCGCCTGCGGATCGCCGTAATCGCGATGGGCCATCCCGAGGTTGTAAAGCGCCATGCCCTCCGCCTGGCGGATGCCGTGCTGCCGTGCGCCGGCCAGTTGCGCCTCCAGCCACGAGATGCGCTGCGACGGCTGAAACCGCAGCCCGGTGGTAAACGTCAGGACATTCACGAGAGCCATCAGCACCATCGCGGACTCCCGGTCACCGCGGCCCTTCAGCCACGCGAACGCCGCCTCGATATGCAGGCGCGCCGCGTCGAAGATGCGCAGGCCCTGCAGTTCGCCATCGCCGCCGGAGGCATAGGCCTGGTTTGCCTCTATGGCTATGGTGGTATAATGCACCACATACGCCGTCCACCGCTCCTCCAGCGTTGCGGGGTCAAGGCGGCTGCACGCATATTCCGCCGCGAGGTCGTGCAATTTCAGCCGGCCTTTTTCCCGCTCCACCAGACTGCGGCGCACCAGCGCGGTCAGCGTGTCCGCATCCATGCCGCTCACTGCGAGCGCGGCGCGATCGTCGAACGGCGCGGGGAAGATGCCCAGCGCATGCCATGCCGACTGCTGCGAAGGTGTTAGGGACAATTCGCTGAGGCGCAGGGTTTCGGTGATGGTCGGCACCTCGCCGTCTCCGTCCGCCGCGCCGCGATCCAGCGCCTCCAGCCGGTTTTTGCGCAGCCTCTCCAAATAGCCCGCCACATCCGCCGGTTCGGTTTGGTTGGACGCCTCCATGAGCAGATAAGCGCCCGCGAGCCTGAGCGCGGCGGGCAGGCCGGCGCACAGAGTCCACAGTTCCTGCGCCTCCGCATCGGTGATGCCCGGCGTGTAATGTTTGCGCAGCAGTTCGCGCGCCTCCGCCTCCTCCAGTCTCCCCACGGGGTGCGGTGTTTTCCCGTTCACCGGAAATCCCTGCCGGCTGGTAACGATGAACGCGCAGCCCGCCGGCGGAACGAGCGGCTCCGCCTGCACCATGCCCCTGGCGTTATCGAGCAATAAAAGCGCGCGTTTGCCTTCAAGGATAGAGGTATAGATCGATTGCACCGCGTCCCGCCCGGCCGGGAGCATCTGGCCGGGACGAAAGGCATGAATCACCTTTTCCATGAGCACCTCCGCGGCGGGCGCGGCATCGCTCAGGCCCACGCCGTCCAGCATAATCTGTGCATCGGGATATTGCGCTTTCCATTCGTTGGCGAGCGCCAGAGCCAGCGCCGTCTTGCCCACGCCGCCCATGCCGCGCAACACACGGATCACCGGCGGGTCGGCGGGATCGGCCGCGCGCAGCAATTCCAGTTCCGCCGCGCGTCCCGTAAAGCGCTTCGGCGCCCGCGGCAGCGAATGCAGCGGATCGATGAGCGGCCTTGTGCGTTCTCCTCCGTGTCCGTCTCCGGCCGGCTCATGATCTTCTTCCTCATCATCATCATCATCGTATTCGTGTCGCGGCGGCAGTGCCAAACGCTCCATAATCAGCGCCGCCACCTGCCCCGACGTAATAATCTTTTCCGTATCGGCGCGATTCGCCGCCGTGTCCTCCGCTATGGTGATAAAACCGTCCGTGCGGCGCACGCCTTTGATTTCCCCGCCATCGAACCGGAACGGCATGATCCGCCACCCCTCCCGGTCGAGCTGCAGCGCGCGCATCTGCCGCAGCTCCAGTTCACACCAGTCGCGCTCCGCATAATCATGGCAAAAGAACGGCACGATCAATTCAGCATCGCGGTAGTAAAGATCGCTCAGCAGCACATCCAGGTCCGGCTGCGCCAGTTCCGCGCGGTGCCAATTGTCATAAAACACACGCTCTCTGCCCAGATTTTCCGCCAGTTCCTCCGCCACCTTCCTGACAAATTCCCGCTTCGCCCCCGGAAACGACAGCGCCACGCGAAAACGCCGCGCCGGCACGGCAGAAGCAGGAGCTGAGGCGTCTTCAGGGGGGATCATTACAAACAGGGCAGCCCGCACGCTGGCGTACAACGCACGCCCTGGCAAGTGCGGCGTGCTCCGCAAAACGGCGGCACTGTGCAACTCCTTTCCTCCGCCGGCAAAAAAAAAGCCCGTAGCAAGGCCGTCCCGGCCTTGAGGGCTGGCGTTCCTTGCCATCAGCACATCCGGCGTTTGCTTACAAGGCCGGACGGCCTGGCTGCGGTTTTTTCCCTTTGCCTAACATCCATTTCCCGCCGCTCTGCCCGCCGGGGCGCCGCATTCATCAATCCACCGCTTGACTTCCCGCCTCTCAAATCACCGTCATAGCGCCATGTCCCCTTATCTTCAGGCCGCCGCGGTGTATGAACAGGAACCCTGCGCGCGCACTTTCGAACACGATCTATTCCTCCATTTCCTGCACGGCACCGTGTGGAGCACGACGGACGGCTTTGTGATGCTTCGCCCTGTCCGCCGCGACTGGCCCCTCGCATGGCTGCACGATCCCGCACGCACCGACCCCGCCGGCGACGCATGGTGGATCTGGCTCCTCGCCGGGAATCCCTCCCGCCTCTGGTCCCTCCATCCGCCAAAGCCATGGATCGGATTCGAGCGCAAAAACGTGCCCCGTTTTTACCCCTTTCACCGCCTCAGCCGGCTCTACCGCCCAGCCCTCTTCCGGAACCGGCCCGGCACCCCTTTGTAGAGATGTAGAGATTGGAGAGGTCCGCTCAGGACTTTTTTTGTACACGTTTTCCTTTTTTTCTTTACGCGAAAGTCGGTACCCTAACTCTTTCATCTCTACGTCCCCTACAGCCTCCGGTTCGCTGAACCGGAAAGCCTTTTCCCTGCCAAAAATGTCCCCTCTCCAGCAGTGGTTAAGTCGTCATTAAGTTACCTGGCGGCCATAGGAAAAATTTTAATCTTCAGCTCTTCTGTGCCAGAATGCCGTAGAGGAGAATCGCCACTGGCGTCTTCATTCTGGGCCGCATCGGCACATCGGCAGGCCTGCATTTTGGCCCCGCGCCAGCACTCTGAAAGCCCGCCAGAAAGCCCAGGCCCGGCGAACACCACACGCAGCGATGAAAGGCAGAATGTGACCGCCCGGGGCGAGCGCAGGCCGGCGCATACAGGTGTTAGGGATGGAATCCCCCAGGTTTCCGTACGACTAACAGAAATGTGCGTCCGCCGCTGAGGGCCAGTCGGGAAACAAACGCCCCTTCCCCTTACCGCCCCTCGAGCCACCACTCTGCAACGTCACAGAAAGAACACCACGCACAGCGCTGAAAGCGCGTAACATACCAACCTGGGGCAAAGCGAGAAACGAGCGCCGCCCCAGGAAAGCCCCAACCCGCCGCGCGCAGCGCTGTGGACTGCGCGCAGCCCTGCTGCCGCTGTGGTGTGCCGCAGCCTGCTGCCGGGGTGGCGCAGTGGTTCGCTGTCGCACGTCCGGCGTCCGCCCATCGTCCTTCTTCCTGTCCGCGTCCAACCCGCCGCAGCAGGCTGCGGCCTTCACAGCGGCAGCAGGCTGCCGCAGTCCACAGGCTTCGCCTTCACGCTCGCGGCCCACTTCCCCGCCTCAATTTCGCCCGCATTCATCAACATGCATCATATGACCATAACCCGCAGCACTAAACGCCACCCTGCACGGGAAAACACCGCAATTCCACCATCCTCCCCGCTGTGCGCACCCTCTAATTGAGACAACCCTAACCAAACTCCTCGCCCGCAAAAATTTGCCCGTTCCTAACGCTTCAAAACAACCCCGATTTTCCCGGTGTATCGTTACGTTCCGGAACGTAACGATCCCGTTTTCCCGTTAGGATCATCCCTTGTCCCGCCAATCCATTTCACTTTTTTTCCGGTATAAAATCACTTTTTTGAACATAACACTTGCGCCGCAGGGCCTGTAATCACCGCGGTAGTTGGCCTATGAATACCTCATTCATTCCACCCCGCGCCGCTTCGACGGCCCTTTCGCCGGACGGGTCCCGCACCCGCTCCGTATCCACTGTATTCACCGGTTTTTTCCCGCGCACACCGCTGCGCTGGCTCATTCCGGCGTTCCTCGGCATGGGTTCGCTTGCCGCCCGTGCCGCCATCACGGAAACCACCATTAGCGCCGGCAGTTTGCCGAATCCGCAGACCGCATTCGAGACTGCTGTGGAATCCGCGGGCGAAGAACGAATCGTCCTCGCCACAGATGTCACCCTTTCCGGTCAAACGGTAGAGGTGAAGAAAGGCAAGGTCGTCGTCTTCGGCAAATATCAGCTGATCGAAGGCGCCAGCCCGTCCACCATCCAGTTCAACGGCGAGATCGAAGCCGGCCGCCAGCAGGTCTTCTCCGGCTGGGAGAACGGCGACATAACCGGCACGTTCAACACCGGTTATGTTTATCCGGAATGGTGGGGCCTCGTCGCAGACAATCACGATCTCGCCATCAACGCCGCCATCAAGGCCACCACGTTTGGAAATACGGTATCCCTTGGCTCCGGCACCTACACCATCCGCGCGCCGCTCGATCTTTCCGCCAGCCGTTGTTTTCTGGAAGGCCGCGGCGACGTGCGCACGCAGATCGTGGCGAGCACCAGTTGGTCGGATCCCTCACCCTTTCCGAATCCCATGTGGGGGCCTGGCAACAATCACTCCGCCATGATTTGGATCGGCAGCGCGGCCCATACCGGGACCAATCAGAGCTTCTGGACGGGCGTGCGCGGCGTCACTATTAATGGCTACAATGCAGCGAAAGCCGCTCCCGGCATCCGCATTTCGGGCATTTCCTCCCAGAGCTTTGTAGAGGAAAATTCGATCATTGAAAATGTCGGCGTTGGTTACTTCAATGGATTCGGCATTGGCTTTGCCGCCACCAGCGGGGAAGCCGCCGTCATCAATGGCCTCACCATCCGGAATTTCTGGATCACCGGCGGCATGGCCCGCGATGCCTATGGCATCTATTTCGCGCAAAACACATCGGTATGCTCGGTGGATGCCGGCACCATCGACCTGAGTTTTCCCCGGTCGGTCAGTCAGGATTATGCCACTTTGCTGCCCACGGTGAAAACCCTGACGTTTTCCGCCAATCCGGCAAACAACGACCAGATCGTCATTGGAGCCACCACTTATGTCTTCAAGGACAGTATCGCCGGCTCGCCCCCTGGGAACACCGTCTGGGTCCTGCGCGATCAGAAGCCTGGCACCAAATTCTTCGCGGGCATGAAGCCGATCACCTCGGTCTTCGGCACGGCCGTGTCGAACGTCGTCCAACTGCAATCTTCGCTCGTGGACACCGCCGGCAACTACGATGTCAGCGCCTCCACCAGTCCGAATGCGAACATCACGTTTACCGGCGGCGGCACGTCCGCCACGATGAGCGGGGGCACCGCCTCGCTGAAGTCCGGCATGATCCTCACGTTCAACAGCCAGCCGGCCAACGGGTCCACCCTCACCATCGGTACGCATACGTACAAAGACGCGTCCGGCACCATCACCACGGAACCGCAAACGAAGAAGACCTACCGGTTTGTTAGCAGTCTCGCCGGCGCCGTGGAGGGCGATGTGCTCATCGACTCCAGCACCACTAACACCGCGGCCAATCTCGTCGCCGCAATGCACGGCGCTCCGGAAACCAGCCTCTTCAATCTCCTCTCCGCCGTCAATGACAGTGGCGGTGAGGGCACCCTCTACACCACCGCGACAGCCAATGCCTCCGCCTCTGCCTCTCTTTCGCTGGGCACGCAGGTCTTTGGCAGCCATGGCGCGCTGGCGGAGAATGATTCCGTTACCATTGGAAGTAAAACCTATACCATGAAGCTCAGTCCCATCGGAACGACGGAGGTGCAGCTCGTGGATCACAGCAGTGAGTTCAGCAACAAAACAGCCGCACATCCGCGGGTGAGCGCGGCCGCCGATGGCGGCAGCGGCTTCGATGTCCTTCTCACAGCGAGGGTTGCCGGTTTCAACAGCCACGTCGCCGTGGTGCCGTCCACGTCGCCGGCCTCCAACATCACGGTGAGCAACAACGGCACCCTCCCCGGCGGCGTCAAGACTCTCACCGGCGCCGCGGCTGTCGCCGCCACGGCCAAACTCACCTTCAACGCAAACCCTGCCAACGGCTCCACTCTGCAGGTGGGTTCGAAAATCTACACGTTCAAAACGTCAGTGAACCAGGCGGCCGACGGTGAAATCGTCATCGGAGGCAGCGCCACTGCCACGCGGAACAATTTCATCGCCGCCTTCGAGGGCGCCGCTAATGGAAGCCTGACAAACCTCGCGAGCCACATCAACACTCATTCGGATTCCTCCGCTCCGGTGACAGCCGGCACGGTGCAGAATGATTCGTTTACCGTCACTGCGGACCCGGTCCACAAAAAAGGACTCGAGAGCAACGATGTCATCATCTCGTCATCCAACGCGGTGCAGTGGAATGGCATCATTTCCGGCGGCGCGTTTACCGAAGGCGGCCTGCCGTGGACGGTGCTCACGCTCACCGCGAAGGTCGGCGGCACTACCGGCGCCTTCACCACCACGCCATCCGGCTCCGCCATGGCCATTACCGAAACACTCGCGGGCGAAGACGGCTCCAGCGCTCCGGATTACGTCCGCGAAATCGTTCAGGTCGGCATCCACGCCGGCGGCGCCCACTGCGACCTGCGCAATATCCACTTCGAGTCCACCACCATCGGTGTGTGGTTCCCGTCTTCGGACTACACCTGCGCCACGACCATCAATAACATCAACACCAGCGGCCTCACCGATGCCTGGTACACATGGAGCGACATCACCCGCACCAAACCCGCCGCCCCGCCCAGCCTCCGCCGCCAGGTCGCGGCACGGCCCGGCAACTTCAACTCGCTGGAGCCCCACTTCTGGGAATACGGCACCCTCGTGCTCATCTCCGGCAAAGGACCGGAATGGTATATGGGCGGTGACAACTACCCGGACCGCGCCAGCATTACGAATATCGCCGTCACGCCCTATGGACGCACCGCCTATATCGTGCGCGATCCCCTCTACGGCATCCATCACAACAGCTTCGGCCACGGCCCGTATTTTGCGACACCCTACAGCGCCATCACCTCCTATGTGCGCGCGAACGGCTACACCCCCTCCGCCGGCCCTCCCTCAGACGCCGTTTACGTCAGCAACTTCATCCGCGGAAACCCGATGAATACCTTCCCCAACAACATGAAAACCTACTTCGTCGGTCCCATCGAATAACAACACCACAAACAAACAACATTCGGTGCATAGCGATCCCGGCCGGGCGGAGGCAACTCCCCTGGCCGGGATTGTTTTTTTGCGGGGTGCGCCGGCCAAATCATGCATAAGCTCCGAAATAGCCCCTTCCGCCGGGCGACTCCCAGCGCCCGTAGCAAGGCCGTCCCGGCCTTGTCAGCAAACGCCGGACGCGCAAACCGCAACAAACGTCACCCCTCAAGGCCGGGACGGCCTTGCTACGGTTTTCTCCTGCCAATACATGAATTGATTGCCGTACCCATTTTTGTTCACCATCCTGCATTCCTCACCCCCTGGGAAGCCCTCCCGCGACCTCTCCCTAACATTTCACCGCCCAACAAACGCCCGTAGAGCGATCTGTGGCGAAGCCCAGTCGCTTTCGTCTCCCGCGAATGCATCCAAAGCGAGCCGCCTCCGCCACTTCACTCCACCGGTATTCCTCTAACAATCGAATCCTTTAAAAAAACCACTTCCATCAGCGACTCCCTGCGCCCACAGCAAACCCCAAACGCCGAAGGAGCGCGACACGGAAAGGAACGCGCCCTTCTTCAGCCGCGCAGCGGCGGCAGACAATAGCCGTGGACTTCAGTCCACCGTATTAAGCCCCCGCACCCACAGCCGCGCAGCGGCGAAAGATCCCCGTTCAACTCACCCGTCCCTCAGCGCTTCAAACACAAGTCAGCCAAAAGCCCGCCACCCTGGTGTGCAACCGCCCGGACGCCCACACAGCAGCGCACGCCGCGCCTCGCACCAACACTCCACCGCGTCGCCGAAAGAACGCAACGCGCAGCGCTGAAAGCGCCGAATGTGACAGCCTTGGCACCGCCCCAATCCTCCACCACAGCGCCGTGGCCCTGACAACACCGCGTTCCTTCTTTTCCCGCTCAACCCTAACGCGTTCATCCCGGCCTGCTAACAACTTTACCCCATCGTTACCTTCCCGCACGTAACGATACACCGGGAAAATACCCGGTTTTCCGAACGGTGTGAAAAACGTGGTGCAGGTTTTGCCTCCGGCTAACCTGCATACCCGCTCCGCGTTCCCTGTCATTTCCCGCTCAATACGCACCTCCACGCCGCCCTCCACGCCTCTCTCCCCCAACATCCTTCGCCCCGCCTCCCGCCCCGCCACCTCCCATGCAGGTTAGCCGGGGGCCAAACCTGCACCACTTTATCCACTGCATATTCCCGCATCATGTGATCTATACACGCACCGCCCTGCACCACGCGCTCTTTTGGTGCTTTGATGTTTGGATTTTCTTTGGTGCCTGGCGCTTGGAGCTTGGTGCTTTTCCGAACCGGGTATGAGCAGGAATGCGGGTAAGAGTAAAAAAACCGCCGCATTAGCCCTCCCAAAAAATAATCCAAAAAACCACTTGCGCTCCACCCCCTTTAATCCCCGTTCTATCTGTCGTTATGATCTTCTGTGATGGTTTCGACACTCCCCCCGGCCGCGGGCCGCGGTATGATCGCATGGCCCTGGCGAGATGCTATAAAGGGGCGGATTCAGGCGCGGCTGTAAAAGAACAGCGGCTGGCGCGGGAACAGTCGGCGGCGCAATTCAAGGAACAGATGGCCTTGATGCGGCTGCAGTATGAAGAGGCGCGGAAGATCAAACCGCCGGTGTATGCGCCCGCCGCCCCCATGGCGAGCGCATCACCGGACGCTTTCCACGCCGGCCTCGAAGCCCAGCGCGCCGCCAAACGCCGCTTCGGCTCCGCCGCCACCAACCTCACCGCCCGCAATTCAAGACCCCTCATCGGCGGAGCGGTCACCCTCGCTTCATAGTCCTACTCCTACTCCTACTCCTACTCCTACTCTTACTCCCATTCATACAGAGAGTATGAGTATGAGTATGAGTAAGAGTAAGAGTAGGAAACAAGCCCTCCCCACGAGCCCCCATTATCCATTCTCTATTCTCCATTATCCCCTCCCCTCCAAATGCAAACCGACGCCCCCTCCCTCCTCTCTCTCCACTCCCGCATGCGCACCGACGCCTCCGGCATGGTTGCCCTGTGGGATGAATGCGGGCGCATGTGCCTCACGCGGCGCGTCAATTCCCTAACATCCGCCATCAACCGCACCGCCAGCGTCTCCGATTCCTTCACGCCGTACGATTCCGGCATCCTCAACTCCACCGCTGTGGAAGCCAACGCCTCGCTCGCCGCCGGCTGCGCTGCGTGGATCACCCCCGCCGATCAGCAATGGTTCACATGGGAACCCGTGGAAGGCTTCAAAAAAGACGCCGTCCGCGCGTGGCTCGCCGAGTGCACGTCCATTGCGCGCATGTATCTCGCGGCCAGCAATTTCTATACAAAGGTCCACGAACTCTACCTCGATCGCAATACCTTCGGCACCGGCGCCCTCATGGCCGAGCAGGGCCGCCGCAGCGCGCTGAACTTCCGCGTCTTCGATGCCGGGAGCTACGTCGTGGCCGATGACGAAGAGGGCAACGCCGACCTCATCATCCGCGAATACCACTGCTCCGCCAAACAGGCCGAAGAAAAATTCGGGCGCGAAAACCTCCCCTCCAAAGTGGCGCAGGACCTTGAATACAAGCCCACCGCGCTGCACCGCTTCCTCCACGCCATCCTCCCGCGTCCCCTCGCCGAGCAGGATCGCGAAGCCGGCCCGCAGGGCATGCCCTTTGCCTCCATCTGGATCAGCGTGGACGAAAAGAAAACGGTGTATAGCAGCGGCTTCGAGGAAATGCCCGTGTTTATTAACCGTTATCTGCGATGGTCGGAATTCAGCCCGTGGGGCTCCTCGCCCGCCATGCAGGCCCTCGCCGAAATCCGCGGCGTGAACTACTTCGAAATGCTCCTCGCCACGCTCGCCGAGGTCACCGTCACCCCGCGCATCATCCTGCCGCAAAACTTCAGCGGCGTGCCGGACCTCCGCGCCGGCGGCATCACTGTCGGCGGCCTCACGCGCGATACCTTCCCGCAGGAATGGGCCACCGGCGCGCGCTTCGATATTGGCCTAAACCTCCTCGAGCGCAAAGAGCGCGCCATCAATAACATCTTCCACCGCCCGCTCTTCGACCAGTTCGCCCAGATCGAGCGCCAGATCACCGCCGCCGAAGTCCACGCGCGCGAAGCCGAGAAAGTCGCCCGTTTTTCCCCCGCCTTCCACCAGCTCACCACGGAGCTTATCAACCCGTGCATGGAACGCGTCTTTATGCTGCTATTCCGTCAGGATAAATTCCCGCCTCCTCCCGCCGAAGCCTTATACCGCGATGCCGCCGGCAACCTCCGCCTCGCGTTTCCGCAAACCGTGCAAACCTCGCGCATGGCGCTCGCCATGCAAAACCTGAAGCGCACCGCCTTCAGCAATATGATGATGATGTTCCAGCCCATGGCCGCCGCCGGCAGTCAGGTGTTCGATAATCTCGACGAAGACGAAGCCTTCCGCGACCTCACCCGCGGCGACGGCCTCCCCACCTCCTACATCCGCGACACCGACGCCCGCGACGCCCTCCGCCAAAAACGCGCCGAAGCCCGGCAAGCCCTCCAGCAGGCCGAAATGATGCAACAAGCCATGAAATCCGCCCCCCTCGTCCAGGAAGGCGTCCGCCAAATGAAAGAGGGTGCTGTATGAACCCGGATTTTACCCCGTGCTGCAGGGCACTGTATAAACCCGGACTTTTGCACCGAACTGCATAGTGCTGTATGAACGTGGATTTTTACGCCGAACCGCAGCGCGGTTCCCTGTTAATAGCCCGGGGCGAACACAGTGAGCCCCGGGTAAACGCAGGAAGAAAACTCCACCACAGCGTGGTGGCCCTGTCAAAACGACGTTCGCTCTGCACTTTGGCCGCAACACTATGGTGGAATACCGTGGTGCTCGGCCTCCGCCAAATGAAAGAAAGCGCGGTATGAACGCAGCTTCTTGCATCGAACCGCAGCGCGGTTCCCTGTTAATAGCCCGGGGTGAACGCAGTGAACCCCGGGTAAAAGCCGAAACAAAACTCCACCACAGCGTGGTGGCCCTGTCACAACGGCGTCCGCTCTGCACTTTGGCCGCAACACTATGGTGGAATACCGTGGTGCTCGGCCTCCGCCAAATGAAAGAGGGCGCTATATGATCATAAAACCCTCCGCAACCCGCACCCTTCTTCAGCCGCGCAGCGGCGACAGACAATAGCCGTGGGGCTTTAGCCCACGGTGTTAGGCACACCTCATCCACAGCCGCGCAGCGGCGACAGAATCCCACCCCCCGCTCACCCTTCCCTCCACCCGCAATTCTCTCCCGACGCCCTCCCGTCCTCCACAATTCCCCACATAAAACACCGCCCCGCATGACCAGTTTCGAAACCGAAATGCTGCAATTCGCCGCCTCCCTCAAAATGACCGTGGCGGATCTCAAATCCCTTGTCAGCTCCGTCACCGGCACCCCCGAAGGCGCGAAACTCATGGCCATGCTCTATACCATCGCCAACCCCGTCGATCACACCTTCCTCCCCGATCCCCGCGCCGCCGCCCACTCCGCCGGCCGCCGCGAAATCACCGCCTTCCTCTGGCGCTACGGCTCCTCCGTAAACTCCATCCTGAAACTCGACACCGAATAGCCTCTCTCCTTCCTACTCCTACTCCTACTCCCAAGCGAGTAGGAGTAAGAGTGAGAGTAAGAGTAGAAATCAGACCTTCCCCCTTCCCTGGGAAAATCAAACCATATCGCACCTTATCGCACCAAATCAAACCACCCAAAACCTCTTCATTTCCACATGACACCGTCCGTCCGTCCCCTCCCCACCCGCTTTGGAGCTTGGTGCTTTGATGTTTCTTTGGCGCTTGGAGCTTGGTGCTTGGAACTTCTTTGAAGTTTGATGTTTGAAGTTTGAATTTTCCCCCTTCCCCCCTTCTCCCTTCCCCTAACTCCCCCCCTCATGGACCCCTCCCCTCCCTCCTCCTCCCCTCCCTGG
>DASZQB010000084.1:0-72003 GCA_035550135.1 Verrucomicrobiales bacterium | reverse complement strand
TTTCCAGAGACTCAAAGTTTACCGCAGAGTGGCCTCACGCTTCGAAAAGACCCGCAGGATGTTCCTGGCTTTGGTCCTTTGTTCGGTGGCCGCCACTTACGAGCAGTTCAAGCTTTGGCGGCCATTGTAAACAAGCCCTAGAAGTCGTGGAATACCCTTTTGGAGAAGCAAACGCCCAAGTTGCACAGCGCCTACACCAAGACTGGCAATGGAGGTTACTGTTTGGCTTACTTCTGCAGTTCTCACGCCCCATCCCAAAAGTTGTACATTCAGATCATGAAGGCGCGTTATTTCTTGATCATTGATCTCTAATGCAACCTCTTCCCGCGGGAATCCGCCGAAGCCTGCGGCCCTAAGCGTTCTGTAGGATGATTTTAAACTATAGTATGTATCTAAGAGGTCGTAAGCGGCAGACCAGCGAGAGGTTGAAAGGTCACTGATGATTTTATTTTGAGCAACCGTTAAAGCTGCAATAAATATCTGGTAATGAGTAAGGAGTCTTTTTCGAGTTTCAGGATCGCAGGGGCACTCATTTCCATTTCGATTAAGAATCTCAACAGCGGACTGTAAGTTGAGAAGAGCAGAGCCCGCCGGGACCAACGACTGTTCGATTTCATTGTAGGGGACACCGCGTAAACGGGACCATGTGCTATCAAGTCCTAGGATGTCTACGCTGTTGATAGTCTCGTTCCCAACAAAACCATAAAGATTAATGCCTCCCGCCTCGCCGATAGGATCGCGTGACAGCCATCGTCCGTGGACCGGATCATAATGGCGGTAGCCGTAGTAGAGCAGGCCGGTGACTTCGTCGGTGAACTGGGTGGAGAAACGGTAGGGATTCTCGGCGGCGAAGGGGCCGGTGGCGCGGAGGAGGTTGCCGAAGGGGTCGTAGTCGTAGCGAGCGCTTTCGAGGCCGGTGGCGGCGTTGACGAGGGCGGTGATGTTGCCGTTGCCGTCGTGCGTGGCGAAGTGGGTGCCGGCGAGGGAACCGGTGTGACGGCGGATGAGGATGAGGCCGCCGGCTCCGCCACCGCCGAAGTCTGCACCCCAAACCTGGCTGCGGAAGAGGGCGCGGGTGGCTCCGCCGCCGGAGGGGGCGTAGTCGTATTCGGCGAGACAACTCCAGCCGCTAAAGAGGAAGCAGCGACGCGAGGCGAGGACGTAGGCGCCGCTGCTGCTGGTGCGGGTTTCGACGGTTTGGGCGATGCGGCGGCCTGTGTCGTCGTAGGCGTAGGAGACGCGATACATCGCGGCTCCGGCGGGGAGGAGGGTGTCTTTGGTGGTAATTTGGAGGAGCCGGTTTTCGGCGTCCCAGGTGAAGGTGCGCAGGCCGTCATCGGTCAGGTTGCCGTCGGCGTCGTAAGCGGGTGAGACGGAGGCGGGCGGAACGAGGAGTTGGGTGTCGGCGTGGTCGGTGCTGCCGCCGAGGGTGGCGTCGATGGAAAAGTCCAGCCACGCAGCACTGCTGCCGGTAGAGGTGCTTTCGCTTTGAGCCCACCAGGGACCGCTGCGGGCGGCGGCGTTGCTGTTCACCGTGACGGTGGCGGAGGCATCGGCGATGCCGGTGACGATGCCGGTGCGGGTGTGGGTGATGGCGCTGTACTGATTGGCGGTGGTGGCGGTGTAGTCGAGTTCGACGTCGTCGGTCACGGCGCCGCCCTGGATGGCGGCGACGCGATTGCCGAGGCCGTCGTAAGAGTAGGTGAACTGCTGGCCGGGTACGGCGGGATCGCTGACGTTAGGCGTGGTGCCGGTCATGCGGCGGCGTTCGGCGCTGAGGACCTGGCCGTGGTCGTCGTAGGTGTATTTCCACCATGTGCCATCGGCGAGGAGGGTGGAGGAGCGGCGGCCTGCGTCGTCGAGCGTGTAGGAGGAAGCGGCGAGATCGACGGGGCCGGGGGTTTGCGAGGTGACGCCGGTGAGGCGGTGGAGGTCGTCGTAGGCGCGGGTCTGGGTGAGGCGAGTGGTGGCGCTTTCGGCGAAGGTGACGCTGGCGATTTGCCGGGTGCCGGTGCGGTAGGCGTAGGCGGCGGTGGCGGTGCCGGAAAGGCCGGGGCCGGTAGTGCTGATGGTGCTCAGTTCGCCGGTGAGGGTATCGTAGCTGTAGGACTGCGAAGGCACGGTGCCGCCGGAACCGGTGACGGCGAGGGAGTTTCGCCGGCGGAGGGAATCGAAGCCTGGGTCCACAGTGAGGCCATCAAGCGGGCCGCCAGTCCATGCTTCCGATTCCCGTTGCCCATGCAACGCGAGGCTCAAGCTGCGGGTGACGCCGCCACTGACAGCGGTGGCCATGCGGCCCAGCCGGTCGAAGGTATAAGTGATGGCGGGGGTGCTGTCGGTGTAGGTGACATCGGTGAGATCGCCCGAGCCCGCAACGACGCCGGAGGTGCCGCTGCCGTAAAAATAACCGACGGTGGTGCCGCGGGCGTTGGTTTTGGTCAGGGCGCGGCCTCCGGCGGTCCAGGTGAAGGATTCGGTGCCGCTGTTGGCGGCGTCGATTTTACTGGCGAGGAGGCCGCTGGTGGAATGGTAAGTCCATGTGGTGGCGGCCGCCGCGCCGGTGCCGGGCTGAGTGGTGAGCGTGAGGATGCGGCCAACGTAATCGTACGTGTAAGCCACGGCAGGGGCGGCGGTGCCGGTTACTTCCTCGACTTCGCCGGTGGGGTAATAATCGCGGTCCTGGGTGGTGCCGTCCGGCAGGGTGACCACGTCTGTTTGCCCGCGGTTGGTATAAGTGGTGGTGGTGACCTGCGGCGAGAGCGGCCCCGCGCCGTCCGGGTCGGGGGTGGTGACGGTTTCCACCGCGTCGTCGTCGTAATACGTATAGAGCGTGACACCGCTGCGGGGATCGGTGGTGCTGTAAACGCGCCCATGGGCATCATAGAGCACCGAGGAACTGCTGATGACGGTGCCGGCGGTGTCCTTCTGTTCAGTGGAAGCCAGGCGGCCTCCTGCGAAGGTGCGGATAGACTGCGTGTTGTCAGGAGCGGTGGTGTTTCCGTCCATGCGCCCGCCGACCCAAGGGTGCGCTCCGTGTGGGTGGTGAGGCCCGCGGCGGTAACCGCAAAGACCAACCTAATCAGACACAGCCAGTTCAGAGCCCGAAGGAACATTTTGTCTTGAAGAAACAAATGTCGCCAATGGACAGTGGACCATTACTGATGCAACCCTGTCAGCCAGATAGTGAAACAGGGCAGAGGTGAGGAATGGAAGAACTGACCCTTGAGCATTTTTACGCCCAATCACTGGGACTCGAAGAGCCGTGGAGAGTAGCCGGAGTAGTGATCGACGGGGAGAGCAAAGAGGTTAGAATCCGGGTGGAATGTGCGGCTGGCGAACCGTGGATCGATCCTGAGACCCGGGAGAGTGCTTCTCCGGCTACGGCTATCATTTTCCGCGTGCCGGTCTTTGAGGCCAGCAGCATGCGCAATACTGGAGCTTTCACTCCAAGCAGCAACGGTCCGAGAATGTTGAATGTTGGGAGGAATCGACAGGCCCTTTCGCGTGGAATCGACGACTCCTGCTGGCCGTGAAGGGCGAGGGTGCGGGTGACACCATTGCTGGCGGCGGTAGTGTCGCCCGCCAATTTCGCGTCCGACAGATTTGAAGCCCCCCCACGGTACTCGGTTCCCTCTATTTCACCCAAGCACCAAATCTCTAAACTTGATTAAGAAATCACGATCTTTTTTGCTGATGTCGTATTCGATCTTGGCACCATCGAATTTCGTTTTCGCGACGCCGATTGCCTCATCTGCTACATCAATGATGTAGTCAAGGATTTCGTCACGATTTCTGACGCCTGCCATCTCCTTCTCAACGGCCGCTTGAATCATTAACTTCTTCTCTTTTCTTGAGAATTTCGCTGGTCGAACCCCAATGAAGTCCGGAGGCAATATCGAACCCGGGAGGTGGTAGACAATATTGACCTTCACCGGTTCGCCACTGAGATGTCCTTCCGATTCACAGTGCCTCATGAACTCGCACAGTACGGTATCGAAGAATGCGCTCTCCGGACCGCCGATAATTGCTCCGATCGAAATCATCTTCCTACTGTTTGCCAGAAAGGGTTGTTGCTGCCGGCCCACCGTTCGAAATTCATTGGACCAGGATAGCGTTCAGTGAGGCTACGTTCAAGCTGCAAAATACTTGACCGGGGTCCCTGTTGAATTGGGACCAATCGCAAGCCTTACAAGGCTCAATCCTCCGACCACTCAAAACAGTCAGGTCTTTCCGAGCGATTAAAAAAATCCAAAAATCCTGCTTTCGCAGTTTCAAAAGGCACACCAAAGGCGGCCGGCAGTTCAGTAAGCTCGCCGCAAAGTGTGAATGAAAGGGTGCCAAGAGCTTCCGGATCAGTGCCGCACGCGGTGTAGGCCGGCCAGCCCTCCGGACTGATGTAATGTAGAATGCTTACAGGAGCTCCAACACCAAGACTCATTGTTGCTCCCGATTGAGCGACCAACTGAATGAGCTTTGGTCCGTTTTGGTTGTCGTTATGCAACTTTAGGATGACCGCGTCCAAAGTAGCGCTTGAATCAACCGGAACCTCAACTCCGTCAACGTTAAGAACTGGGTTCATCGCGCTACTCCTGTAAAAATTCGATCCATCTGTCCCGGCACGACGACACGCAGGGATCGCCCCTCTCCCAACATCCTAGGCAACATATTTGCGCAACCATTGGCACTTCCCCAAGAACAGGGGAGATTATTCAAATACAGCGTAGCCTCATTCAAGTCAAGTTGCCGCATGGCGCTTGCAGCATGAGCTTCAACATGCGCCTTGAGAATGTTGTTCATTCCCGGAACGGCTCCCGGCAACATAGATGCGGATGGTCCTGCGTAGCCACTCATTAAATCGATCTCCCCAACAGAAGTTGAGAGAATACCCGATGTCTTACTTCCGGCACGAGCGGGCAGGCGGGCCCATTGCACATTCGATGCTCCATATTTGCCCGCGAAGTATTCATACCACTGGGAGCCGCTTACCGGAATTTGGGAAGATCTGGGGCCTACGCTTTGTGCCGGCATTCCTCCCACTCGACATCCGCGGCCCATTGGCGTTAGCGCCAACAGAAACTGGATTTTTTGGTCCTGAATAATGTGCCAAGCGGCAAAAAGTATGGGGGCATCGCTCTTGAAATCCTTTTGCCAAGCGACTCTCAGTTTGGAGGCGAAATCGGCTCCCAGTTTCATGATTGAGTCAGGAATCTCCGTTGTGGTGTAGTCGGGCGATTGAGAAGGCGACCAGAGCAACGAGGGGTCGAGTTCGACACGCCCCGTCCACATATTAATTCCGGTAGGAGGACACGGGCAGTTCTGTTTTGGCAAAAGTCCCGCTTGGTCCATTGCCCAAATGAGTGCAGCGCGAGCTTTGGAACGTTCCGACTCTAACGCCTGTGTCGTTTCCAACGCGTGCTTACTCCACCAGTCGGTTCTTGCGCGTTCGGAATTGAGGGCAGCGTTGTATTCGTGCTCGGCATCGGAGAAGTGTATCGCAGCCTTAACGACATCGGGGTGCGTCTGCCTCTCGATTTCATCCACGACGGCCTGCGTGTAATCCCCCTCCAGCCCCAGAATATCGATTCCATTTATCCCGCGGTTCCCAACAAAGCCGTACAAATTGATACTTCCCGCTTCACCAATCGGATCCCGGCTCAGCCATCGTCCGTTCAGAGAGTCGTAGTGCCGATAGCCATAGTAGAGCAAGCCTGTGACTTCGTCCGTAAACTGAGTGGAGAACCGGTAAGGATTCTCGGCGGCGAAGGGGCCGGTGGCGCGGAGGAGGTTGCCGAAGGGGTCGTAGTCGTAGCGGGCGCTTTCGAGGCCGGTGGCGGCGTTCACGAGGGCGGTGATGTTGCCGTTGCCGTCGTGGGTGGCGAAGTGGGTGCCGGTGAGGGAACCCGTGTGGCGGCGGATGAGGAGGAGGCCGCCGGCTCCGCCACCGCCGAAATCTGCACCCCACACCTGGCTGCGGAAGAGGGTGCGGGTAGCTCCTCCGCCGGAGGGGGCGTAGTCGTATTCGGCGAGGCAACTCCAACCGGCGAAGAGGAAGCAGCGGCGCGAGGCGAGGACGTAAGCCCCGCTGCTGCTGGTGCGGGTTTCGACGGTTTGGGCAATGCGGCGGCCACGGTCGTCGTAAGTGTACGTGACGCGATACATGGCGGCACCCACGGGGAGAAGGGTGTCTTTGGTGGTAACCTGGAGGAGGCGGTTTTCGGCGTCCCAGGTGAAGGTGCGCAGGCCGTCATCGGTGAGGTTGCCGTCGGCGTCGTAGGAGGGAGAAACGCTGGAGGGCGGGACTAACAGTTGGGTGTCGGCGTGGTCGGTGCTGCTGCCGAGGGTGGCGTCGATGGAAAAGTCCAGCCATGCGGCGCTGCTGCCGGTGGAGGTGCTTTCGCTTTGAGCCCACCACGGGCCGCTGCGGGCGGCGGCGTTGCTGTTCACCGTGACGGTGGCGGAGGGATCGACGAGGCCGGTGACGATGCCGGTGCGGGTGTGGGTGATGGCGCTGTACTGATTCGCCGTGGTGGGGGTGTAGTCGAATTCGACGTCGTCGGTCACGCCGCCGCCCTGGATGGCGGCGACGCGGTTGCCGATACCGTCGTAACCGTAGGCGAACTGCTGGCCGGGGACGGCGGGATCGCTAACATTCGGCGAACTGCCGGTCATGCGGCGGCGTTCGGCGCTGAGGACCTGGCCGTGGTCGTCGTAGGTGTATTTCCACCATGTGCCGTCGGCGAGGAGCGTGGAGGAGCGGCGGCCTGCGTCGTCGAGAGTGTAGGAGGATGCGGCGAGATCGACGGGGCCGGGGGTTTGGGAGGTGACACCGGTGAGGCGGTGGAGATCGTCGTAGGCGCGGGTTTGCGTGAGGCGGGTGGTGGCGCTTTCGGCAAAGGTGACGCTGGCGATTTGCCGGGTGCCGGTGCGGTAGGCGTAAGTGGCAGTGGCGGTACCGGAACCGATGGTGCTCAGTTCGCCGGTGAGGCTGTCATAGCTGTAGGATTGCGAAGGGACGGTGCCGCCGGAACCGGTGACGGCGAGGGCATTGGGCCGGCGGAGGGAATCGAAGCCGGGGTCCGCGGTGAGGCCATCGAGCGGGCCGCCGGTCCATGCTTCGGATTCCTGCTGGCCGTGGAGGGTGAGGTCGATGGTGCGGGTGACGCCATTGCTGGCGGCGGTGACCATGCGGCCCAGGCGGTCGAAGGTGTAGGTGATGTCCGGCGTACTGTCGGTGTAGGTGACATCCGTGAGATCGCCGGAGCCCGCAACGACTCCTGAAGTGCTGCTGCGGTAGAAATAACCGATGGTGGTGCCGCGGGCGTTGGATTTGGTGAGGGCGCGGCCTCCGGCGGTCCAGGTGAAGGATTCGGTGCCGCTGTTGGCGTTATCTGAAAGCGCAGAGGCTCTCCCACCCGTGAGGGCGAGGAGGAGAATCAGCAGCGTCAGGAGGTAGCGCATCCAGCAAAATAGCCAATTTCGAGAGAATGTAATTTGGTTTGTATCTCGTTCATCCAGGGGTGCCAAATACTGAGATGGAACCGCCCGGCAAGTCAGGGTCAACCGGCTCAAATCCGCAAACATCCAGTATTTCGAAATCGCCATCATCGAACACCTCAAAAGACGGCGAGATTGTAAGTCCCGCCCTCCCCGGGGTCAACTCTAAGGATGCCTGCCGGAAAGCAGTAGTCCATGGTATGCTCATTGCGTCAAAAACTGTGGCTTACATAAGATAAACTTCATATCCTATGCGGCGAAGGTGCTCGACCGTTCTTTTCAATGCCTCAGCAACTCGGTCCGCCGATGGGAGTGGCTTCGGATATAATGGTTCTGTATAAAGAGTGATTCCCCGTTCATCTCCGACGTCAAAGAAAAACTCGAAAACTTCATCCCCACGTTTGTAACGTATCCGGCAATTTGGCAGTGTTTCGAAAGTGGCGTCACTATGCTCATTCATAAGGTTATGTCATTGCTAAGGAGGAGGGGAGGGTAAGCGTATCCATTCGAGAGAATCAACAGCCTTGTTTTCCAGAAGCGTTCGCATCTCATAATCGAAGAATATACTAGGCGCTTGTTGCCCAAGTCTTGCACTAGGAGAAAGGAACACGGGAACTCGGCCGCTCGCCCCCCGACAAACCTGATACATTTCAATTCGAGACCGGCAAAGGCGGTTAGAATCGGACGGTGACGCCGAGGGCGGGGCCTTTGAAGGTGGTATCGATTCGGGAGCCGTCTTTGTCATAGTCCACGCCCATGACGCGGTATCCGGCGAGGATGGACCAGTTGGAGTTGAGGTGATAGCCGATGCCGCCGACGGCCTGCCATGTGAGGTCGGAGCCGACGCCGAAGCCGCCGATTTCGCCGCCGGCCTGGATGAACCATTTGTCGCTGAGGGAGACGATGGTGCGGGCGCCGACAACCGGGTCGAAGAAGTCCACGCTCTCACTGAAACTCCGCGGACCGATATTGGCATTTACGTCCACATTCAAATCGAAGTATGTCCACCGCACGCCGGCAAAGAGGTCCAGTTTTACCTTAGGCCGATCTATTGCGCGATAATTGATGCGGGCGGTGACGAAGGCCTGGTTTTCCTCGAGATCCGCGGAGCCGGACACAGGGCCCTGGGCGAACGTGCTGTTGTCGGAGAGGCGCGCATAGATGGCATCGAGACCGGCGCTCCAGCGGCCACGGCCGGCTTCGAGATAAAGCATATAAGTGAAGTCGAGATGGCCGAGCACATCCTCCATGCCGAGATCGATAGGGACGTTCATTCCCTTGAACGAGACGTCGCCATCGACCCCGGTGAGCCAGGCGTAGGTGGTGGCGTTGTACCACCAGTCGCTTTTCTTTTCCAGAGGCGGCAGTGAAGGCGCGGATGACTTGCCGGGAATGGCAGTGCCGGCGCGGCATTTAACAGGAGGATGCCGAGGACGAATCCGAATACAAAAGCTGCGAGTTTCATTGAATTATATAACTGTTAGGATTGAAGTTGAGCCGGGGGTGTTGTTCTCACGGACGAAGGAAGATCACGAGGCTGAGGACGGTGAAGATGGCCGGGAAAACCCAGCGGGCGTGGAAGTCCACCCGGCGCGCGAGGGGGAGCCGTCCGGCGGCGGCCAGTTTGGTGGTGATCAACACCTCGAAGAGCGAGAGGAAGACGAGCAGGGTGCTGGTGAGCACGAAGGCATCCATGCGTGTGACATAGAGGAGTTTCGGCACCTCGGAATCGAGCGCGAAGCGGTAGGCGATCAATGTCAACATAGTGGTGACGGCGACGCTGATTTGCGGTCCGGCATCGGAGGGCTCGATCCAGAAAACCGCCCACGACATCATGACGATGAATAGGAGCGGAAGAATGACTTTAATAATGAAGTGCTGCGAATTTCGCGCGGCGGTGAATTCAAATGCATAGCCCGCGACTTCGAGGTTAGGAGTCGTGCAATAGGGCAGCGGATGCGCCGCGGTTGAAAGCACATGCCAGTCCGGCAACGAGAGCTGCGGAGCGATGCCCATACCTTCGGGAATGCCCGCGGCGATGGCGGTTTCCTCAGGGACGAATTGGATATCGGCCGGCCGGTGACCGGTGACGATCAAGTGGATGCGAAACGTTCCTTGATCGAAGGGAAAGCGGCTGAGGTCGAGCGCCTGAGAAAACGTTCCGACGAGCCGCTGGTGATAGATGGCGTTTCCATCCGGGGTGACCGTGATTTTTTCGGGCAGGGAATGTTCCGCCTTCCCGCATTCATTGACGATGAGCCACTGCGGATGCCAGACTTCGTCGGTGGAATATTGTTTTATGCCGGGTTCGCTGCGCGCCAGACGGGAATCGTGCCAGCGCAGGAAGAGAACGATGCTGGCGGTGAAATTCTGCGCGACGCTGTCGATCTTCGAAACATCCGTGATCCAGAGGGCGACGGAGATTTTGGTAGGACCGGCTTCCGCGTCCGGTCGTGGAGGAGAGGGCGGCAACGGCACGGGATTGTCCGCAGCGCCCGAATCCAACGTGAGCACGAGCAGTGTGAGGAAAAGGACCGCCGCTGTCCTAACGTATCGGAGAGCGTTCATACAGCGGAGGCGAAGCGCGGGAAGAGTTGGAGCGCGTTGTCCCGGTCGATCATCCGCCGGGTGTTCGCGTCAAGGAACCGGCTTGTCTCAAGACCGGTCGTTTCCACTGGAATTTCATGAGCAGCGACGAACGGGAAGTCGCTGCCGAAGACGATCTGGCTGGAGGGAATGGCTTCTGTTAGGGAGGCGAGGGCCGCCGGAGAAGCCGAGAGCGCGGTATCGTAGTAAAGCCGCTGCAGGTAGTGGAGGGCGCCTTTTGGCGCCTTTCCTTTGAGCGCGGGCATATGGTCACCGAGACCCATGCGCCATGAGAGGAAGGGAGCGGTGCCGCCGGCGTGCGGCATGATAAAACGAATGTTTGGATAGGTTTCGAGCGTGCCGCTGTAGATGAGGTTCGCGATGCAGCGGGTGGTATCGAACGTAAACTCCACCAGGGCGTTGGGAATGTTATAATCAGGCACATCGCTTCCCGGCGGCGCGGTGTTAGGGTGGACAAATGCCACGGCGGACCGGCGGTTAAGTTCCTGATAGAGTTCCTCATACGCCGGATGACCGAGATAGCGGGGACCGCAACTCGTGGCGAGCAGGACGCCGTCGAGCTTGAGAACGTCGAAGGCATGGGCCACTTCACGGCAGGCGGCCTCCACATCCGGGAGCGGCACCGAGGCAAAGCCGCCAAAATGCGCGGAGTCATTCCGGACGATATCGGCGAGGAATTCATTGCTGTGGCGCGCCCAGCGCACGGCGGCCTTTGCGTCGCCCCAGAAAACCAGAGGCTGCGCGGAGGCGACGGCGGCGGCGATGCTGTGATGCTCCATGGTTTCCAGTGCATGGTCCAGGCTCCAGCGGGGCACTCCGGCCCCGCCGGTCCAGTCGATTCCCTTTTGCGCGAGGTCAGTGACATACTCCGGCGGGAAGACGTGATGATGCAGATCGATTCGTTGCGTGACGCTCGCAGTTTTCATGGATGGTGTTTTCGCTGTTTGGTTCTTTCCCGGACGCGTCGTGCGTTCCGTGTGTGCCGCGAAGAAACACCAGCCGGAGGCCGGCGAAATAATGCTATGGGATTACGCCGACGCCGGGTTGATGCTGCCGAAAACGAAGGAAGTCAGGCGGGTTCGACGATGCGCGCGTATTTTCCGGGGGGTGCGCGAAAGTCGGGGGCTATATGACTTTTCCGGGAGGATGGAAGCACAGAAGTGCGAGGGGGGATTCTGATTAAAAATGCTCATTTGGCTTAAATTGGTTTGATCAGGTCGGATTTCCAGGAGTGGCCCGTAGCTGGGTTTTTCCAATTTGCAGGATCGGAAATTCGAATTCATGGCTTGATTTACCTTGATTTGGTTGGATTCGGGATGGGAAGGGCCGTAGAGGACCAAGGAGAAGGTTTTGAACAGGAGAGCGCAGAGGAAGCAGAGGCTCGAAGGGAGAGGCCACGGTTTGGTCTGGTTTGATTTGGTCGGAGTTCCGGGAGTGGGAAGAGTTGCGCGTGTTTTCGTTTCATGGGCGCGCGACGCGCGGTGGCCCTTCCGCGTGTGAAAGGGCGGGCTCTATATGTAAGAGGCAGGATTTAAGAGGTAAGATGCGGCTCGGTCTGGTGGTGAAGGTGTGGACGTGGTGGAACGCCGCCGAGTCCGGTAAGCTTTTTTAGGGGCCGGGTCAGAGGCGTGGATATATGGTGGACCGCTATCGAATGCCGGTAAGCCTTCCGGGCCGGATTCGAAGCGCAGCCGCTGTGTGGGTAAGTCCTGTTACAGAGCCCGCGGCTACCAATTAGAGAGGTGATTACAGCGAAAAAAGTCAAATGATTCCGAAAGGAAAATTCGGGATCGGCCGAAATGGACTCCACGAACCGGAGGAACGGAGAAGCGGGTGAGCAGAGAAGCTTGTGCGCCTGTCCAAATTTGTCAGGAAACGAGGTCTGGGCCGGCTCATGGAGGGGATTTTCGCGATGCGAATCCTGCGAATTTCCCGAGGTATCGTTACCATCCATTAGTAACGATGGGTTTTTACCGAGGCGAATTCATACGGTTGCAGGGTCCCGCTTTAGCATTGCTGAGCGTAAGGGTGTGTACACCGTTGCATGCCGTTGCTTGCACTATTCTTGAAATTCAGATGATGCCGCACCCTATGGGAGGAGTTGCGCAACAGGAAGTTGTCGAAGTTTCAGAGCTTCGATCTGGTCGGAAACCGTTTGTCTTAACTCATCGCCGGAATGAACTAATGTTTCCAGCGTCCCGTGCCAGCCCGCAAGCCCTCCGCTCCTCGCCAAAACAGGTTCAGGCCAGCCCCTGGCTTCCGCGATGCAGCGCTTAACCAACTCAGACGCAGGGGCGGGTTCACCAAGCCAGGCACAGACGCTTATCACATCTTCTATGAGTGAGACGGGGTAGCGTGAGTCCGGACGATCAAGGCGTCGGTAGTTTTCATACGCGGCAAGCACTTGCGCAAGATGCCAGTCCCCTTCTATGGGCATAAGACTCGTGGCGAGAAGCCGCTTACAAGCCTCTTTGTACTTATTTTCATGGAATTGCACCGAAAGTCTTTCCACCGTCCCTGAGCGTGTCGAAAGCAAGGGTTGCCCGAGGCTCAGGCTGACCACGGGAAAAGGGCGACAAAGGCAGTGAACGTGGAGCGTTGGGAGATAAGCAGCGTTCGTCGAATCCCTATCAAGGCAGATGCCTTGAACCAACGGACCGATTCGCCGGGCCAGCCTCATAGGCTGAAAGTCTGTGAACTGAGGCACAAGGGACTTCCAGTCTTTCGTGATCGATTTCTTTGCGGCCAGAGTAAGCTTCATTATGGGCCAATTGCATCCACTGTATTAATCCCCGCTGGGCCATTATTAATAATCCGCTGCACCCTTGATCCGGAGAGTGACGGATTGGTGGTGAACTTGTAGTCCCAAACGCGCCCTGTTGATGGTTCGTAGACGTCAAGTCGCACACTGCCCCGCGTACCGTAAGGAACTGCTTTTCCGTTTAGGTATGACACTTCGGTCTGGAGGCCTCGACTGCCGTACATCGATTGGTAACGATCAAGCAAACGCTGGGCGTATCCGTGCTTTAACGTCCCCTGAACTGGTCCACTGCCCGCTGCGGGAATTCCTTGCCGTGCTCCCCATGCCTCAGTTCTAATCGCGACTTGCTGAACAAGCTGAGCATTGCTACGCCCCACGCCATTTGCGATACCGGGCATACTCCACACCGGAGTACCCCCGATGAATGCCGGGAAGTAAGACGGCGATGCGGCGAGGCTGGATCCTCCTAGACTTCGAGCGGCCCCCATGCCCAGCCGCGCGCCGCCCATAATGTCGCCAATGCCGGGGATTGCCGCCGCGAGACTGGCACCCGCGAGGACATAATTCCCCCGGGCGGCGCTGATGGCGGCGTTGGCCACGTCGAAGAAGGCCCCGACCACCGGGACCATTCCCAGGAAGGAAAAAACACTCTGCACGGCATCCGCAAAGGCGGCGGCACCGAGTCCGCTGGGGTCGCCCATATTGATGGGGTTGCCATTGGCGAAGGCGTACCAGTTCCATCCATCGCGAGCGGGGTCGGCGTTTAAGAACCGGGCGATGCGGGGGTGGTAGTAGCGGGCGCGGAGGTAGTGCAGGCCGGTGGAGTCCGTTTGGCATCCGAAGAATCCGGTGTAAAGAAACGGCGTATCAACCGGTGTGCCGCTGAGCGTGGTACGGCGGTTAATGCTGCCCCAAGGGGTGTATCCGAGGCGCTCGATGACGACGCCGCTGTGATTCGTGAGCGCGATGGTGCTGCCGCCGGCGTCGTAATGATAGGTAGTGGTCTGCGCGGCGTCATTGACCTCATATTGAAGGCCGAGGCCCCATACATAGCGCGTGCGCACACCATTTTTCGTCCTGACGAGAACCTTGGAAAGTTCGGCTCCGGCATCCACGACGAAGGAAGTCGTCTCGCCGGCGCCGGAAAGTCCGATGCGGTTGTCTTCGGCATCGTAAGTGAAAGTGAAACCGAGCGCACCGGTAAGGCGGTTGCGGCTGTCGTAGGTGTAAGTGGCAAATCCTGTAGCGGAAGGATGAGGGCCGCTGGTCATATTGCCATCGGCATCGTGCGTGACCGTCAGCACTCCCTGGCCCGGAATTTGGAATGTGGCGAGTTGGTTGTCCTCGTTGCAGGTCATTGCGCCCATGGCGGGCGGATCGAGTCCGCTGGTGCGTCTGGCGGGCATTTCATACCGCCACGCCAGTTCGTCGCTGGGGTAATAGCCATGCTTGTGAACGAAGATCAGTTTTCCCTGCGGCAGCGGCGCGGTGAGTTCCTGAATGATCTCCGGCCGGCCCGCGCCATCGTATTTGATCTCGCGCACACTGCCGTTGGGGCGGGTAATGCTGGCGAGGCGTCCGTCTTTGTTCCACGTATAAGTCGTAATCCGGGGCGAGGAACTGCTGTCCAGATAGTCCTTCACCTGGTAAAGCTGGCCACTTTTGTAATAGGTGTAGTCCACCCGTCCCGTTCCTGTATCCGTTCCTCCAGGGTAGATGAGGGTCTTCAGCTTACCGCTCGGGTAATATCGATAGCCGACTTGCTGGCCGTTCTCGTCCGTGCGCGTCAGCGCGCGATTCAAGGGATCGAACGTGCGCGATGTCGTTTTCGTTCCCGCGACTCCGACGCGGCTCTCAGTGAGAGTGAGCAAATTGCCGTTATTGTCGTAAAGTGCATTAGTCACGGTGGCTTGTGTAATACCGCCTGCCTTATACGTCGTCGCACTAAGCCTGCCGTTTGTGGGATGATAGGAGAAGTCAACGGTCTCACCCGAAGGCTCGGTGACTTTTTTGGGTGCACCTCCCGGTGTGTACTCCATGACCCGGGCCCGCGATGCGGCGGCATCACGTGGTGTGATAACGTGGGTGGTTCGACCCAGAGCATCGTAACGAAACTCCCACGTACGACCCAGACGGTTGGTGTAGAACCGAAGCTGGCCTGAATGACTGTACTGCTCTGTCACGCTGAGCCCGTCGGGAGTCATGGTGGTCGTCTTCGGATAGCCTCCCGTCGGAGCGGTGACGTCATAGCTGAATGTCGTCGTGCGTGTAAGTCCGGGACCTGCTCCCGGAGCGCTTCTGGAAACCGGACGGTCATCACCATCAGGATTTTGCGAATTCGCCCGACTCAACGGAAGGGTGGTCGTTTGCACCCGTCCATTTGGCCAGGAGACAAAATTCGTGGTTCGTCCCAACGGATCAAGCGTATTTGATTGCCAGTCCCGAGGGTCATAGTTTATGATCGACGCCGGGTCGTTAGCGCCTTCACCGTCCTCATCAGTGGTCAGCGCCTTGGTGAGCTTTTTGGTGGACGACCATTCCCGCCGGGTTTTGAACCGCTGGGCCCCGTTATCCTCGGGATTTATTTCGGATTTGAGGTTGCCGGCGTTATCATACTCGAAATCCGTCACCGCCTGAGCAGTACCGCCCTGGCCTTTCGTGATTTTTGTGACTTGGCGCCGGGCATTGTAGAGGTGCTCCGTCACGATCCCGTTTGGGTCCGTGATGTCCTTGAGGTCACCGCGCTTCGAATAATCGTAGGTCGTGGTAAATCCTCCAGTCGTGACCGTGTAAATGGTTCCCCTCGCATCATACGTAAACGTGGTTACGATGCCATCTGCATCAGTAACTTTTGAAACGCGTCCTTCTGCCGCACCCGAGGGGAAATATTCGTAGGTCGTGGTCCCGCAGGCATCAATAACCGTTTTGGGGCGATCCTGCTGGCCGTTGTCCGGATCATTATCAGGAAAGTAAACATAATCTGTGGTGTGGCCATCGGGATCCGTAACGAGGTCCACACGATTGAAGGCATCATATTGGACCAGCGTTGAGCCGCCCCCGCGCGGGTGATCAATCCGTGTTTGATTGTGGCGGTTGTCGTATTGAAACAGCGTCGTCTCGCCGCTCGGTGTGGTGCGGGATACGATTCGGTCCTGGCCATCATAAGACCACGAGGTCAAAAATCCCCGCTGGTCGCGAACGCCGTTGGACCGGCCCCGCTCATCGTAATAATAGCTCGTCACGCCACCGGCCGGGTCCGTCTCGGTGCTTTCGTAACCGGTGTAGCTGAGTTGGTATGCCTTCGTGGCGTCGCCGTGGAGGTACTGCCGTTGTATCCTTCCCAGGTTGTCATAGATGTTATACGTAATGACTCTGCCATCGTGATCGCGGTGGCGCACGATGCGGTGCAGTGCCGGGTCGGTTGTATGCGGATCTGTCGGCACGAGCGGCACGGCAGGATCCACGTAGTCGTAATACTCACTCTTGCCCTCGGTATCGGTTACTTTGATGAGATTAAAGTTGGTGTCATGCTCGAAAAAGATGGACCTCTCCCCCGCTTCGCCCGGGCTTGGGAAGCTCCTGACTTCTTTCAGAATGCGAAAGGGAGGGTCTCCGACCAAATTGTAATAAAAGTAAAGTTTCCTTCCATATTCGTCCTTTACATAATTTATTGGCCCATGATCAACATACGAATAGCTAAATGTAAGCGTTTTGCCGTCAACATCTTCAATCTTCTCAGCGCTCAGTGCACTATTAAAGTGAATTTTATTACCGAGGCGCTGTTTCAAAATATATTTTCCATCTCGAATTGTGAGTTCCAAGGTCGAGCCGCCGGGCGGTTCGAAAGTTCCATCAGGCTGTTTGATGAACTGAGTTTTTGTGCTGCCCATGCTGACCGATACGGCATTGTTCAACAAGCGGTCCACCAGCCAGTCCGCAGTCAGTGCCGCCGTTGCGATTTCCTTGACCCCGGAGTCATCGCGAAAAAGATCATAAACTGCCGCCAGCGCGGAAAGGAAAGCTGCACACTGGGCAGGAGTTCCGAGGCCCAGACCTTCTTCGGGCGCGGTGCGGACTTCCGCGCGAATGTCCAAACTGTTGGTCCAGCCAAAGCCCATATGCTGCAGATTTCTTCGGCACAGATTACTTGTATAGTTACACGCGAATCGAAGGCCCCGAGGGGCCTCCTCTGTGCCGATTCCGAGATCAACGGAGATCAGCGTAAAGGCTCCAGTAGCCATGTCCACCGGGTCACTTCCAAAAAGAGACGGCGAAGACAGGGAAGACATGCTAAAAACGGGTGCCGACGGCATTGCCGGCGCTCTGTATATCGAGGCAGGACTGCTGCTGAACAAGTTCATGATAGGTGCCGAAACGAGCGTCCAAAGATCAGTGGCATAACCGCCCTGGTACCCCCCTGAAATGGCCATCAGAATATTGTCAGGCCTAGCGCGCATATACCCGGCCCCGACCCAATGGCTGTAGGTTTTACTGCCGTCGGCCGGAAGAAACAGCCTGGTGCCAGGGGTATTGAAATCACTTTCCAAGCCCGTTAGCCGAGCAGTCGTATAGTCGGACAGATTATTCTTAACTAAAGAATTCCATACGCTGAGGGAGTCGGCATAGTACAATTTGTCTCCAGCAGCATTGGTGCGCTGGAGAATGCCGACCGTCGACACCCCGCTTTTACCAGGCTGGAACTGCTCGACAACGCCGTGCTCCAGTGCGCTCCCGAACATCATTTCCGCCATGAAAGCTCTGGAAGCGGGAACCTGGGATCCGCTTGATGCATAAGGCCGAGTGTCGAGAAGGTACCAATCCATATAATACCCTCCTTCCTGGCCAACCCGCCCGATGCATTGCTGTGTGCAAGGGATGACACCGGCGTACGCAGCACAGGCGCGGCTGACTAGTTCACGTTGAAACATGAACGATTGCGCCATGATGTTGAGCATCTCACAGCGGACTTCCCGCGATGAGTCCGACTTCCCAAGGGCAAGATAATTCTCGAGTTTGTCATAACGGCGCTGGAACAATCGTCCGCTCGGCGAAAACGAATAGCCGATCGCATAGGCGTAGTTATCGTTCCGCTTATACGTTACTGGAGGCGGCGTTGCTGCTGCAGTGATATTGGGGTGCTTCACCGTCAGGGTGACGGGAAAATCGGATTGTCCTGCCGTCGTAGTCTCCAGGACGTCGTCGTCCACGTGAAAGGTTGCTGCAGTGCCGGCAAAAGAAAGCGCCAGCCGGCGCCCGCCGAGATCCGCAAAGTTTATCGTCCGGTCCAACGTTCCCGCCTGAATGCGCAGCGTGGAGTTCATCGAGCCCGGAATCGAGTTATAAGGGGCGTACTGCAATGGCAGAGCCAAGGGAAACGCTGTACTCAGGCTGGCGGCTTCCTCCACCTTGACTTTTCGCCCGCTCACCAGATCTGCAAGTCTTGCAGCGGCCGAGTTTGCCGTAATCCATGACCGCAGGGCGTTTGTGCGGGCAGTGAGGTACGTTCCGATCGCGCTTTCACTGAGAGACTGCACCCATGCCGGTCCAGTCGTTCCGCCGGCTGCATTCAGAAAACCGGTCCGATCGTAACCAAGAGCGCTAGGGAGGTTTAAGCCGGCGATCGGCTCATAGCGTTTAAACGAAGGATCAAGATGAAACGTCTGTCCGTTCCGCACAATCCGAAGCCACCACCGCTCCACGCACAAGGCGCTGCCATCCGATGTCGTACAAAAAAAATTGCCATCGGCGGCGCCTGAAGGAGTTCCACGAAGCCGAAAGAACGCGGCGGCGTGCTGCAGGCGTTTCAATTTGTCGTCGCTTATCCCGGGCAACGATGGGCTTCCAGGATACGCCGCAGCATATGTGAGACCAGGAAATGGATCGTCCGACAGCCCCAACCATTCCGTCAGATTTTTTCCACTGTTCCCAGTGCACGGCACGTCCATAAAGCCACTGCAGAACTTGATTTCGCTAACACTACCGGAGGCCTGCAGCAGTGCGGCAAGCAGGGAGCATTGATCCAAATCGTTGCCACTTCCCTCAAGCAGCGTCATGAGGGGGCCCTTTCGACACCCGTAATACTGGACATAATCAATGCGGTTCCGCACAAAATTGAATATTCGCAATGGATCGTTTCCCAGTCCGCTAGAGAGTGCTATAATATCCTGATCGGAAGGACCGCCAACGGCCGGAGTGATGGAGGTGCCCCCACTGCCGGATGGCAACGCAGGAACGGCAATGGTAACGCCGGATTGCAGCGTTACACCAGTTGGCGTCGGCCAATAGTTCCAACCAGTTAAAGGATCCTGCTGCGCCTGAGAACGAAAAAGGACCGCAAAGAACGCGAAAAAGCAAGAAATATACCGGTTCATGTTATTCGCGGCTCAGTAGATTGCCCTCCGCATCAAACTGCGGATTGAACGATTCGTCTCCTTCAGAAGCCTCAAAGCGGCCCATGACATCGTAGGAGAAATTCGTGCGGGTGCCGGCGTCATCGGCTTGGTCGTCGATTGGACTCTGGCCTGCTTGCAATTCCAAAGCATCGATAATCCCGTCGTGATCTTCATCATCCGTGTACGATTTGGTGAGGCTCCCGAAGTAATTCATCTCTAAAACGTCCGGTATGCCATCTGAATCAGAATCGATGCTTCCTGGATGGGGTTGAAATGGATCTTCGCCCGGGAGCCTCAATTCGGCGAGATTGCCAATCCCATCGAGATCGAAATCAGAAAGGTCCGGTTCCGTAGTTGCCACGTCCGTATATCGCAAACGATAGAGAAAGTGTCCGTTGCTGCCCACGGTGGCAATTGACCAGGCAGTAGGCAGACCGTCCCCCAATTCAGTGACCGGAAAATAATTCCAGATGGAAAGATTGGTTGAAAGCTGGATAAAGTACGTACGGCGATCGACACTGTGCCAGTTCAAATCGATAATGCTTGAAGATTGAGCCTCCAAATAGGGGTCATCGGGCTGAGGCGGCATTTGGCCGCGGACGAAAGCGCCGAAGAAAAGGCTATAGGCGAGTATGGCGGACGGAAGCGTATTCATTAGTCTAAGGGGTTGAGGGTACCGTCGATTGCCGACGGCTTTTTTTTGGCCAGAACTGAATCACAATATCGCCGGGTGTCGTCGCCGGCGACTCTGCAGCCGCCTCCACAGCCCGCCGGCGCTCCCTTTCCTCTAATTTGAGAGCCAGATTCACCGCATCTGTTTTGTAAATCTGGTGGAAAGCGGCGACGGGATTAACGGCCCTCGTATTGGCGGCATCTCCTTTCACCAGCACAAATCCTGGACCGTCCGGGGGAATGAAAGGCGCTGACGTGTTTGTCGAACTGCCGGCCGAAACACGAGCCCGTTTGATCAATGGAATCACCAGATTTCGGGTGCGATCGTTCTCCAAATCGAACTGACCGAGCACGGAAAGCGCGTGGAAGTTCGCATTGCTCCATGCGGCAAAACGTTCCGTACTTCCATCAGTGGGCGTCCATTCGATATATGACAGGCCATTCGAATGAACGGTAACATGCAGCCAGGTCAGGCGAAGAGGTACATGACCCGCGCGCAGCGCCTCGCGTTCCTCCGGTGTTAATGTTGGCGCGGCTGTCGCTGGCTTCTTCGTCACCGGTGGAGAGGCCTGCTGCATGACGATTCGCCTTTCGCCATCGGGTATAACCTTCGTGTTTAGAATTCGGGGGAGGTCGGTTCCCGATGTTGCCGGGACCGCAGAATTGCCGGCCGGTTGATCCTGTGCAAGAGCATTGCAAAGGAAGGCGAACGACGATAATCGAACACAAATAAGGCGCATGTGATGTGCTATTTAGGATTGGCGGGCCGGGGATATCAGTCCTGACTAGCACATGACAAGAACTATTTGGCGGTTTTTTTCCACGGATGCGCTGGTCCAAGAATCGTCATTTGCCGGGAGACGCTGCAGTCTTCTCTGCGGCGGGAGTGGTCCGGAACGGCACGGGGGTGCCGGCGATGCGTTCGCCGGGGCCGGTGAGGCCGGTGTCGTTGTAGCAGATGAGGACGCGGTATTCCTGGTTGGGGTCGAGTTCCTTTTTTTCCGGGGGAGTGTCTTTGCCGGGTTTTAGGGCGGAAAAGGGAATAGGGGAGCGGACGTTTTTGGCGACGAAAAGGGCGGGAGCGGTGGTGTAGTCTCCCTCTTTTGGGAGAATCCATACATTATAATTTTTTCCGGGGGTGTTTTCCCAGGCGATTTCCGGCCGGGTAGTGGAAATGGTGCCCAAGGGGGAGCGGGTGACGATGGATGCGGGTTTGCCAGGCTCAGGGGGCCGCATTTGATATGCTGTTATTCCGATGACAATAACGGCGGCGGCGGCGGTGATCCATTGCCAGAGGCGGGCTTTGCTGCGGACGCGCGGGGCGGTGGATGATCCAGAGGGGAAGGCGACGATCTTGTTATCGGACTCTGTCGGGCCGGAAGTCATGGCGAGACGCTCGGCGCGGAGGCGTTCGAGCACGGCGGGGGGGATGGGGACGCGCTTTGACAGGGCGGCGGCGAGGGCCGTGTCTTCGTTTCCGGGGGGGGCGGAATCTGGTACGGAGGGGTTCATGTCTGCGCGGCGGGATTGCTGAGCCACGAACGGAGAGTTTGCAGGGCGCTGCTCCAGTGGCTGAGGACGGTGTTGCGCGGGAGGTTTCGTTTTTCGGACACTTCGGAGGCGCTCATGCCGAGGACGAACCGGTCCGTGAGAAGTTCCGGTTTTGGAGGGGGCAGACGGCCAATGAGGGCCCAGAGCAGTTCGCTGTCCCAGTCGGGTTCGGCGGCGGCGACGGGATGCACCGCAGCTTCCGCGAGGGTGGGATCGGCGTGGATTTCCTCTCCCCGGCGGTATTTTTTCCGCAGGAAATCGGCGATCCGGCGCTCGGTAATCAGGCACATCATGCTGATGACATCGCGCCAGGCGGACATTTGATTGAATAAATTCCCCTCTTTTTCGTCGCCACGCACGAGGCCCTGCTGCAATTGGCTGAGGGCTTCGGCGACGAGGTCCTCGCGGTTTTGGGCGTATTGGGCGCCGCCGAGGTTGATGCAAGCGACTTTGATGCCGGCATCCCAGAGGAGCGAGTAGGCCTTTTCCCACGATGCCCCGTCGTTGGCCCGCAACAGGGGGACAGAGGGGGTTTCGGGGTCTTCCGCGGACATGCCGGGTAAATAGCAGGGCGAAACCAACATGCAATCCCCTCCGATTCTTCCGGGAAATTACGCTCTTTTTAACCGCTATACGCAATCACGGATAGCTTGAAAATCCTCTTAATTGAAATGTAAACCGAAAGCCGGGCGTAGAGGATTCCATGATCACCCGAACCAACCCCAATCGTGTCGGTCGCGTAATACGCACGGCGGCCTTCACTCTTGTCGAAATCGTCCTGGTCATCACGATCATTGCTGTGCTGGGCGCGGCGGCGATTTATAAGATCAAGGGCACCGTGGATGTCGCGAAGGAGACACGGGTGGAGTCGGACATCAAGAATGTGGTGACCCAGCTAAAGACCTACGAGGCGCGGAATCTCCAGGCACCGAGCACGGAACAGGGCCTGAAAGCACTGGTGGAAATGCCGACGGTGGAACCGCTCCCGACGAAGTGGACCCAGCTCCTGGAGGAGATTCCCAAAGACCCGTGGAATCATCCGCTGCAGTACACTTACCCGGCCAAACGCAGCACCGGGGACTATGACGTTTTTTCGCTTGGGAAGGATGGAGTGGAAAGCGCGGATGACATCGGAAATTGGAAAGTCGCCAAAAAAGACTGAACCGGAAAGTCCTTTACGCCATGACCCAGACACGCAACAGCGGGCCGCCCAAAGGCCCGATTGGGAGAGCGTTCACGCTTGTCGAAATCGTCGTGTCGCTGACGATCATCGCGGTGATCGCCGCGGTGGCCGTGCCCACGATGAAGGGACTGCACAGGGACGAGAAGGCGCGGGAGCCGATGGCGAGCCTCGCGGAAGTGGTGCAGGAAGCGCGGCACCGGGCGATGCGCGAACGGCGCAGTTACCAGATCGTTTTTGAGCCCGGGGGCATTCATGCCAGTCCGGCCATGTATCCCTACGGAACGAAGGAGGAGTTTCTGAAGCATCTGGAGGAACTGCGTCATCCGCCGGAGCCGGAGCCGATGGAGACCGTGGCGGTGCAGCGGGCTGACGATGAGGAAAAAGACAAACCTAAAAAGCCGGATCTTCCGTGGACGGTAACGATTCCTCTCGCGACGGGGACAGAGTGCGGTGTGCTCATGTGGGGCGATGGCGAGTGGGACATACTGGACGGAGGAAAAATGCGGCGCTGGGTATTTCAGCCGGCTGGCATGGCCAACCCGGCGCGCATTCGCCTGCGCAACAACGACGGCGGTCCCGAACTCGAGGCCGGATTCGATGTCCTGACAGGTGAGGTCACCAGCGAACGCTCGCGTCTGGTCACACGACAGCCATGAAGCGGTTCCATCCATGCAGCAACCGCCAGCCGGCAAATCCACGGCTGCAGCGGGTGCCGCTCTACGCGCCTTCGCACCTGCGCTGCGGGTACGTGCTCCTGGAAATCATCATTGCCCTAACTGTTTTTGCCGTGTCCGTGGCGGGCCTTGCATCGGTGCTTCATTCCTCCCTTGATTCGGCGAATCTGCTGCGGCGTCAGGCGGCGGTGCGCCGCGGACTCGAGTCCACGCTCAATGAGGCCAAAGCGAAACCAAAGCGGGAGGAGATGGTTATCAACTACAAGGATGAAGGACTTGGAATCGAATACACTTCAGAGCTTGAGGAATTAAAATGGGTGAACCGCCGGGGAATTCCGGTGAAGGGCCTCTACATTCTGCGCGCGATCGCCAAAGACCTGCGCGCGGCGAAACCACTCAACGATACCGCGGAGGTTTATGTTTATCGTCCGTAGTCATCATGGGAGAACGAGCGCGTGGCGGCAGGGACTCACTCTGCTGGAGGTGGTTGTTGGCCTTGCGATTCTTTCGCTGATGTCCGGGGCGATTTATGGGATTGTCATGGGTTCCGTGGAGGCGACCACGACACTGGCGATCGTGCAGTCGGAGGACCGGCGGGTGGAGACTTTTCTGAACCGCACGCGCATTGCGCTGGCGCATCTGCCGGCTGGAGCCACACTGGAATTGAAGATTCTGGAGGCTGAGCCGCTGCGGCAGGAATTCACGCTGCGGGGTGTGAATGAAGCGTATGTCTGGGGCGAGCATGGAGGATGGGACAAACCTGCGGTGACGCTGGCACCTCAACGCTGGCCGGAGGACCGGCTGCCGCTCGATCAGCGTGGAAAAGGCTCGAGTTTCAAGGAGCGATTCCTCCTCGCGATGACAGTGCCGGATTTCTATCGCGAAACGCCGGACGGCGAGCCAGCGGTGGAAAGCCCGCTGCGTTCGCGTCAGGGACATCAGTTAGTGCAACCGGATCTGCAGGGACGCTTCTGGCTCGAATTGCTGCCCGAAGTGGAGCGCGTGGAATGGCGTTTCTATGACCCGGCCAAGAAAATCTGGGTGGAACAGCAGGGGGCCAGTCGCCCGCCGCTCGTTGAACTTCGTCTCACTCTGCCGGGCCACAAACATCCGGTGCGCGTCGTCTTTGAAACCGCCTGAAATGAAAACCGTTCGCGCCAACTGCATGAGCCGCCGCGGCTCCAGCCTGCTGCTGGTGCTGTGGGCCATCATGCTCATGGCGTTTTCGGTGATCGGACTGGTCACCAAACTTTCACGCGGGCTGGACGAATCGATTTACGCCGAAAAGGAATTCCGTGCGCGGCTTCTCCTGCAGTCTGCAAGGGTGCTCTCCACGCATCCTGCTATTGAGCGCGGTGATCCGCTGCTGCGGCAGCCTGTTTCCTCCAACACTTCGTATGAAGTGAACCTAACAACGGAGGGAACGCACCTCGCCATCAATCTGCTCGGCTCCAATCTCAGGCAGCGGCGCTTTGCCGAACGGCTTTTTGAAAGCTGGGGCATGGATTCCAAGCAGGCGCGCACGCTCGCCGATTCCATCGCCGACTGGATTGACCCTAACGACAAGCCGCGCACGCAGGGTGCGGAACGCGAATATTACATGACGCTGGGCCGACCGGACTTTCCTTACAACCGGCCCTTCGATAATCTCGATGATCTCCTGCTCGTCCGCGGTTTCAACGAAGCGGATCATTTGCATCCGGACTGGCGCAACGCCTTCACTCTTTTTGGTGACGGGACAATCGATGTGCATATGGCGTCCCCTGCGATGCTCGCCGTTTTGTTTGATGTGACTCCGGCGGAAGTGAGTCGATTTACCAGCGCACGGCTCGGTCATGACGGAGTCGCGGACACGATCGATGATCCGCGTTTCACCACGATGGAACAGGTGCGCACGCTGCTCGATGTGCCGCAGGCGAACTACAAAGCCGTCGCGGATCTGCTGACGCTCAGCCACCCTATCAAGCGCACGGATTGCCTCGCCCGCGCCGGTTCTCTGGAACGCCGCCTAACCATTCTTAGCGGACCGGGCATCAATTTGATCAAGGAAGAATAGCCGCATGTTTCAGAGCACCACCGTCATTCTGCCTGCCCCCGATGCCCGCTGGGAAGTGTGGCGCTGTGGTCGCGGCTGCACATGGCAGGGCACCGCGGATGATCCCGCGCAGGCCTCGCGTGATGGCGGCAAAGTGGTGATGGCCCTGCCTGCAAAGTCTTGCCGCACGTTTTCGTTTTCCGCGCCTACCGAAGACCGTGAACTGGTGCGCAAGCTCGCCAATGCTCAGTTGGAAAAACGCGGCCTCACCGCGGGGCACACTGAGCAGACGCCCTTTGACTGCCACGTCATCGAACAAAGCGGAGGCAAATCTCTTGTTAGTGTGGATGTGGTTACTCCGGAAGCAGCCGCCGGCCTGCGCACTGCAAAAGCCTCCGGGGTGCTCCCCAGCGCGCGCCTGTTTTCACTGCCTCCTGACAAACTCGTCGTCATGGAGGAACAGGGCCGGCTCGTGCTGTGTGCGGGACGCGGGGGACGCCTGCTCCACAGCCAAATCGTTTCCGCCACCCGAGATCTCAACGGGCACGCCGGTCCGGAAATCCGAATCGCGAGCCTCGCTCTTCAGCAGCAGGGTATGATCAATGGCGTCACCGGCGTCGAACTCTGGGGCGACTTCTCCGCCGCTGAAGCGCACGATCTCAGCGAGCAACTCAGCCTTCCCGTTCAAGCCAAAGCGCGGCCCGCTCCCGACAACGCCTCGCTTCGCCGGGAGGGCAGTACCCGCCTGCTTCCCGCCTCCGCGCGCCAAGCCATGCAGCGCCGCCGGCTCGGCTTTCTCAAATGGGCCGCCCTCGCCGCGTTGCTGGTGCCCGTCGCGTGGTGGCTCTACGACCAGAAAAAGAAACTAACAGATGTCGAAGCTGAGGCTGCGCGCATCGAGGCCGCTTTGAATATCCCCACCGCTTCAGCCGTCGATCAGGCGGATCAGGACCGCATTCGCGCCGAACATGATCTCGTCAAAGCCGCACAGACCCGCTGGGCCTCGCTCCGCACAGCGCTCGAATCGCGCCGTTATCCCATGGCCCATCTCGACGGCCTCACCCGCTGTCTTTCTGCCGCTGAAGTCGTCCTAACACGTTTTGAATCCAAGGTCTCTGACGTGTCGGTCTCCGGTACGGCCCGTTCCGCCATGGACGCCTACAATTACTTCAATGCCGTCAGCAAGGACGGTCCTCTGGGCGTGTACGCATGGAGCATGGTTCAGCCATCCATCGGCGCCGACGGCTCCGCCTCCTTTGAAATGAAAGGCAAGATGCGATGAAACGGTCCTTCAAAAAATCCGAGAAAGTCCTCTTCGCATTCTGCGGCGGTCTGGTCGCCTGCATCGGCCTTTATTTCCTTTGGGACGACTACAACACGCGCATGGCCACTGCGCAGGAGAAGATCGAGACCCTCTCTCCAAAATTCTCGGCCGCTCTCGCCGCCGCCGGCGATGCGCCCTTCTGGAAAGAGCGCCAAACGTGGCTCGATGCCACCATGCCCGCCATGGGCGACTCCGGCCAGGCGCACAGCAGTTTCCTGGAGCATCTGCAAGATACCGCCCGCGAGCGCGGGCTTACCCTAACGTCTCCCGTTCTTCTCAAACCCGAAGGCGGCTCGCACCATCGCGATCTGTCGGTGAATCTCCAGATCACCGGCCCTGACAATGCCGTCTTTCGCTGGCTCTCGGAACTCCAGTCGCCGGAGAAATTCCAGCTCATCAAATACCTTCTCCTCACTCCCGCGCAGGCCTCGCCGCCGCGCATGACAGGCACGGTCACCGTGGCCCGTCTTTATAAACCATGAAACCGGCGCTGTTCCTCATCGCTTTCATCACCGCGCCGGTTCTCCTGCACGCGGACGAGCCGGCCATCCCCTCGCGGGTTACCGCCGCCAGTTATCCTAACATTCTTGAACGGGCTCCGTTCCGCACCGTCCTCAGCCTTTCGCAATCACTCGTCCTTTCCGGTGTCGCTTCATTGCCGGAAGGCAAGGTGGTGACTGTCTGGGACCGCACGACGGGAAGATCTTTCGTGGTCACCAAAGCACCGAATCCCCAGGGCTGGAAGCTGATCGAGCTAACGGAAAGCACCGATCTTCGCAGCGTCACTGCGACCATCTCCGCCGGCGATGAAAAACTGACCGTTCGTTTCGATCCCGAACGCCTGACACCTCCGAAGCTCGACAACACCTCCAAGCCCGCTCCGCGAAGCGAAGGCGCGGTCATCGTGGAGGCCCTTCTGCGCTCGCTCCATCCCGCCTCCGCCAAAGACTTCGAGTCCCTGCCCGCCTCCGGACAGGAAGCCTTTCGCAAGTCGTTCACCGATTTTCTTTCCGTCTATCCGACTGCCAGCGATTCCAAACGTCTCGCCTTCGTGCAGCGTACCCTTGAAGAAATGAAAGGCGAAGAAAAACCGGAAACAAAGGAACCCGCGCCGGCTCCGGCCCCTCCCGCCCCCAAATAACCCGACCAGGCATCCCATGAAAATAACTCTCCGATGCATCACTCTCCTCGCCGCCGGACTTCTCGGCGGGATGCCTCTCTCTGCCCAGCAGCCCGCAGGCAAAGAGCCGGATGCGACCATTCAGCTTCAGTTTCCCAACAACGGCATTGGCGATATCCTTGGTATCTACGAACTCCTCACTGGCAAGCCAGTCGTCAAGGAATCCGGCATCTTCGACGGCAAACCGATCAGCCTCGTGACGGCCAAGCCGGTCACCCAACTGGAAGCCATCGAACTCATCGAATCGTGTCTTCAGCTCAATGGTTATGTGCTCGCGGAGTCCCCGGACGGAAAGAGCGTCCGCATCAGTCTGGCCACTGCGAATCAGGCAAATATCAGCCGCGGACTAACCGTTTCTCAAACTCCGGAGGATCTCCCCAAAGGCCACGCCATGGCCTCCTATTTCCTCAAACTCAAGCACCTCGATCCCTCGGAGGGCTCCACCACACTTTGGAGTCATCTTGGATTGAACACGTTTGGCCGTCTTACGCCTGTCGCCAGCCCTCCGGGCATTCTCATCACCGAAAACGCTGACAACATCCGACAAATCCTCCGCGTGGCCGCCGTGCTGGATGTGCCGCAGGACAAATCCCACATGCGGACGGAGTTCTATCCGCTCCAATTTGCGGATGCCGTCGTCATCGGCCAGGTCCTGACATCCACGTTCACTGCGCGCCAGGCCATTCCTCCGCTCACCACCGACACGATGGGCGACGGCGAAACACGCACGCCCGCGCGGCTCGTCACCGCCGTGCCGCCGCGCGTCGTCGCCGATGACCGTCTCAACCGAATCATGGTCGTCGCCCTCGAGGCCGATCAGCTTTACGCTGCAAGGCTGATCAAGGAATTCGATCAGCCTATCAAAGAGGTCGCTCCTCTCGAACGCCGCCTCCAATATGTCTTCGTGGATCAAATCCTTCCTGTCATTGCGGACGTTATCCAGGACACCGGCACCGGCAGCAGCACGCTTGCCGCAGGGGAAGTCGTCCGCACCCGCCGCCTTCCCGTCGCCTCCTCCGATCCCGCCACACTCGCCGGCCGCCCGCGACGCCCCAACGCCCAGCGCGAAGGCGGCTCCACCGCTCCCGTCGGTTACGAAGACCAACTTGTTCCGCCGGAGGAAACCGCGCCGCCGCTCTCCATCCTCGTCGGCAAGACCCGCATCGTTGCCGACGTGCAGGCTAACAAGATCATCGCTTATGGCCCGCGCGAGGATATTGCCAAGATCACCAGCCTGCTCGACCGGCTCGATCACCGCCCGCCTCAGGTCTATCTCGCCACCATCATCGGCCAGCTCACCCTCGGCAATGACATCAACTTCGGCGTAGACTATCTCCGTCAGTTCAAGGCCGGCGGAAACGGCGAATACTCCGGCGCCTTCCTAACCGACCTGAATGTTCTCCGCGCCGTTCCGGATGTCCGTGATCCGGTGACCACCGCCATCAGTCCGCTGCCAGGTCTTAACATCTATGGAAAAATTGCGAACGGCGTGAATGCCTACATTACGGCGCTCGAAGGCACTCAGCGATTCAAAGTTCTCAGCCGGCCCTCCATCTACGCCGCGAATAACAAGAAGGCCGTGATCACCTCGGGAAGCCGCATTCCCGTTCCCACCAGCAGTATCACTGATCTCGTCAACACCTCCAGCGTCCGCACGAATATTGCTTATCAGGATGTTGTTCTGAAGCTCGAAGTCATCCCCCTGATCAACAGCAACCGGGAGGTGAGCCTCACCATCGCGCAAGTGAATGACACCGTTATTGGCCAGCAGACGGTTGCCGAAAATTCGGTCCCTATCATTGCCACGGAGCGCCTTCTCACCTCAGTCACGGTCGCCAACCGCTCCACCATCGTGCTCGGCGGGCTTATCTCTGAAAACGAAGAGAAGTCCACTTCCGGCATTCCCGTGCTCAGCCGCATCCCCGTTCTGGGCCATGCCTTCAAGTCCACGAAGAGCAAGAAAGCCCGCAAAGAACTGCTCATCTTCATCCAGCCCGTCGTTGTTGATGAAAACGATGGCGGGCTTGCTGCCAGCCAAAGCGAAGATGCGCGCACCACCATCGGCGCCGACGCCGCCGAAGTCTTTCCGGAGGTCCCTCTTCCCTCTTTTGAGCAGCCCGTGGCACCTCCGCCAAAGCCCGTCACTGTAACGACACGCTCTCCCCTCCCAGTGGTCAAAACACCCGCAAGGCCCACCGGCAAGGCAACGACGAAAACAAAGCGTCAGTGAGTGCTTTCCCCACAGAATCCGCCGCCGTGCGCCCCGTTGAGAATCTCATTCTCTCCGCCGCCCGCGCCGCCGGCTGCACCGACGAAGGCCCGCTTCTGCAGGCCATGCAGGCCGCCTCCAACAACGGAGGGCACCTCATCGATGCTGTTCTCGATGCGGGCTCTCTAACGGATGAAACCTCTTTCTTCTCCACCCTCAGCCATAGCCTGAAGCTCCCTTTCATCCCGGTTCCCGAACTCGATCCTCAACACCCTCCGCACAACCGCCTGCCCGCACGCCTCGCCCTCCGTCACCGCGTGCTTCCAGGACAGCCTAACAATTCCACCCTTCAGCTTCTCACCTGCGATCCATTCGATCTCGAAGCCCGGCAGATGGCCGGTCAGCATCTCGACCAGAATGTTAGCTGGAGTGTTACCACCCGCACCGCTCTCATGGAAGCTCTGCGCGCAGGTTATGGTGTCGGCGCAGCCCGCTTTGATGAACTCATCGACGAGCGGCAGCCCCAGGCCGAAACCGACGCCCTTCGCCAGGAAGTCACCGTCCTCGAAGACAACGAGGAGGCCACCATCATGAGCTTCGTGAATCAAATTTTCAGCGAAGCCATTCGCGAGCGCGCCACCGATATCCACATCGAACCCCTCGAAAACGACCTTCGCATCCGCTACCGCGTCGATGGTGCTCTCAATGAGGTCACGGTTCCCCCTAACGTCCGTCTCCTCCAAAACTCTCTCGTCTCGCGTCTCAAAATCATGGCGCATCTCGACATCGCCGAGCGCCGCCTGCCCCAGGACGGACGCCTCAATCTCGAACTCGAAGGCCAGCGATACGACGTCCGCATTGCCACCATTCCCTCGGTCAACGGCGAAAGCGTTAGTCTCCGTCTCCTTGGCCGTGAACGGCTCGACCTCGGCGGCCTCGGCATGGATGCCGCGCTGGAGTCCAAAGTGCGCACACTCCTTGCCATGCCTAACGGCATTATTCTTGTCACCGGCCCCACCGGCTGCGGCAAGTCCAGCACGCTCTATACTTTCCTCCGCGAACTCAATACGCGGGACCGCCGCATCGTCACCATTGAGGACCCCGTCGAAAACAAACTGGACGGCGTCGTGCAGATCGCTGTCAAACCGGAGATCAATCTTACCTTCGCCGCCGGCCTCCGCAGCATCCTGCGCGGAGATCCTAACGTCATCATGGTCGGTGAAATGCGCGACCTCGAAACCACGGAAATCGCCATTCGCGGCGCGCTCACCGGGCACCTCGTCTTCAGCACGCTCCACACGAATGACGCGGTTGGCGGCATCTCCCGCCTGCTCGACATGGGCATCGAACCTTTTCTCATCGCGTCCTCCGTTCGCGCCTTCCTCGCGCAGCGCCTCGTGCGCCGCCTGTGCCCGCATTGCCGCAGGCCCGCCGCCCACGGCCAGTATCCGCCGCATTACCTTCAGTCCATCGGCTTCCCCGTTGAATACACCGCCAGCATTCTCGTTCCCGCCGGTTGCCGCGAATGCCGGGGAGCCGGCTACCGCGGTCGCATGGCCATCATTGAAGTCTGTGCCATCACGCCGGAGATTCAGGAACTCATCGCTGATCGTTCCACCGCCACCGTCCTTCGCGTTAAAGCTGTCGAGCAGGGCATGGTTCCCATGCGCGACTACGGCTGGAACCGCGTCATTACCGGCGACACCACCATCGAGGAAGTCATCGCCGTCACCGCCGGTGAAGCCACCGCCCAGCAATAATGCCGCACTTCAGTTTCCATGCCCTTGCCGCCACCGGTGAACAGATCACCGGCACTCTCGAAGCGCCCACGCGCCGCGATGCCTATCGTCAGATCGAATCCCGCGCGCTCTCCCCCATCGAAGTCACTGAGAAAGACAGCGCCGCCAAAACCACGCGCGCCGCGGCCGACGGCGGCCCCGTTATCCGCCTCAAGCGCACCCGTCTCATCTTCTTCACCACCGAACTCGCCGACCTCATCGATGCCGGCCTCCCCGTCCAGCAGGCTCTCAACGTGATGGCTGAAAAGCAGCAGGATCCGATCATTCGCGAAACCGGCGCGCGCCTCCGTTACTACCTGCGCGATGGCCAGACACTTTCCGCCTGTTTCCGTCAAACCTCCTCCAGCTTCGACGATCTCTACGTCTCCCTCATCGCTGCAGGAGAGGCCTCCGGCACGCTTGCAGGCGTGCTCCATCGCATGGCGCACAGCATGACGCAGATTCATGAACTCCAGCGCCGCTTTGTTGGAGCCATGATCTATCCCGCCTTCATGATCGGTGCCTGCGCTCTGCTGATGGCAGTCTTCACGCTTGTCCTTGTGCCGCAGCTCACCGGCCTGCTCGCCAAGACCGGCCAGGATCTTCCCGCGGTTACGAAGCTGCTTCTCGACTTCAGCCACTTCTGCACCGCCAACTTCTGGACCATGCTCATCGGCGGCGCGTCCTTCATCCTCCTCTTCCGGCTCCTCATTGCGACCAAAGGTGGACGCCTCTGGTGGGACCGCGCCAAAATGCGCATCCCACTTATCGGCCCCATCATCGAGACCCGCTTCTATGCCGGCTTTACTCAATCGCTCGGCAACCTCGTCACCAACGCCGTTCCGCTTCTCTCGTCTCTAACACTCCTCGTCCGCGGCACGCCCAATCGTTTCTTCCGCCAGCGTCTCTCCCACGTCATCGATGCCGTCTCCGCCGGCGATCCCCTCTCCACGTCGCTCCGCCGCGCCGGTCATTTCCAGCCCCTCATGACGGATATCATCGCCGTCGGCGAACAAACCGGCCAGCTCGCGAAATCCCTCCAAAAAGCCGCCACCCGCTACGACAAGGAACTCGACGTCCGCATCAAACGCCTCACGGCCCTCATCTCCCCCGCCATCATCATTTTCCTCGCGGCCGTCGTCACCGTTATCGCCTATTGCATCGTCTCCTCCATCTTCTCCGCCGTCTCCGGCATCCGTGCGCAAACGGGATAAATGTCCTGCTGCCTTTTTTTACTCGTACGCTCTCCCACACTCATACTCTTGCCTTCCAAACGGATAGCCTCTGGATAATCTCTTTATTCATTTCATGCTATCGCCGTGCACCGCTGCCTCTTTCCCGCCTTCGCGCTGTTCTTCTGCGTCAGTTGCACCGCTCCTCACCGCTCTTCCCCCGCCCTTCCCGTTTACGTCATTTACAGCGGCTTCATCCACAGCAGCATCGCGGTTCGCAAAGCCGATATCCCTCCGGGATCATTACCCGCCAGCGACGATTTTCCCCGCGCCCGCTTTATCGAAGCCGGCTGGGGTGATGAAAAGTGTTTCCGTGAAGAGCTAACCTCCGGCAAGATCACGAAAGCTTTGCTGTTCTCCTGCAATACCGCGCTCCGCTACGATGCGTCCATTTATGCGCCCGGCGGCGATCTGTTTGATCCGGAGGCCACTATTGTCGAAATTCGCGTGACGCCCGAAGGCATGGCACGTCTCTGCGCCTTCATGGCAAAAACCCATGCCCGCGATTCCATGGGACGTTCCATACGGCTCGCGGAAAACTGGTATCGCGGACGCGGCCTCTACTGCGCACTCCACACCTGCAACAACTGGGTCGCCGATGCCCTTCGCGCTGCCGGCTGCACCATCGTGCCCGGGATTTGCCAGCTTCCGCGTTCCTTGATGTGGCAGGTTCGCAAATTGGGCCGGGTGATTGACGTGCGCACAGAATTCCCTGTTCCGCAGGCAAAATAAACCAGCCTTTGCTCCTCCCCGTTAAAGCAGATAAGAAAGCGCTCCGCGCCGCAGTCCGTATCCTCAAATCGTGAAATTCCTCCGCATTCAGTTCTGTGCCTTGATGCTGGCGGCCTGCTTCGCCGCCGGCTCGCGCGCGGCTGCCGCGGTGGATTATGCCAAAGACATCCGTCCCGTCCTCAAGGCACGCTGTTATGCCTGCCATGGAGCGCTCAAACAAAAGTCCGGTCTTCGCCTCGATACCGTGGCCGCCATGCTCAAGGGCGGCGACAGCGGGAACGTCATCAAGCCGGACGGTTCCCTGCTGCTTTCTCACATCAGCGCCACGAAAGAGGACGAACGCATGCCGCCCGAAGGCGCGCCTTTGACGCCGGAACAAATTGCTGCCTTCCGTGAATGGATAGCCGCCGGCGCGCCCGCTTCCGCCGATGATCAGCCGGAACCCGATCCCCGCGCCCACTGGGCCTTTCAGCCGCCGCAGCGCGTCGGCCTGCCGAATTTCGCCGCAGGGTGGAACAGCAATCTCATCGACAAACTAATCTCCGCCCGCCGCGCCACTAAAGGGCTGAAAGCGCAGCCAGAGGCACAGCGGAGTCTTTGGTTTCGACGCGTCTATTTCGACACCATCGGCCTGCCTCCCTCTGCGGAGGACCTAACAAAGTTCCTCGCCGACACCTCTCCTGACGCCGCCGCAAAGGTCGTGGACGGTCTTCTCGCCATGCCGCAATTTGGCGAGCACTGGGCACGCCACTTCATGGACATCTGGCGCTACAGCGACTGGTGGGGCCTCGACGCTCAACTCCGCTACAGTCAAAAACACATCTGGCACTGGCGCGATTGGATCATCGAGTCTCTGAACGCAGACAAAGGCTATGACCGCATGATGGAGGAAATGCTTGCCGGGGATGAGCTTGCGCCGGATGACCGCGATGCCCTGCGCGCCACCGGCTTCCTCTGCCGCAGCTATTACCTCTTCAATCGCACGACATGGCTCGATGAAGTGGTGGAGCACACCAGCCGCGCCTTTCTCGGGCTTACCATGCAGTGCGTGAAGTGCCACGATCACAAATACGATCCTCTCTCGCACGAGGACTATTACCGCATGCGCGCGATCTTCGAACCCTATCAAGTCCGTCTCGACGCATGGCCCGGTGAAACGGATTTCGAAAAGAACGGTCTCCCCCGCGTATTCGACATGCACGCGGAAACTCCGACCTACATTCATCGCCGCGGCGACGATAAACAGCCGGACACCAGCCGCGCCATCGCGCCCGGCATTCCGGTTCTGTTCGGTGAGATGAACGTAAAGCCCGTGCCGCTGCCTGTGACGGCCTACGCGCCGGGCCTGCGCGAATACGTTTTGAATGATCAGTTAGGCGTCGCGGAGAAGGAAATTGTGAAAGCCCGTGAGAGCCTCGAAAAAGCCCGCGGCAAAGACAACGAACCCCTGACGCAAAAACAACTCGCCGCTGCGCTCCTGCGGCCAGTCATGCTGCGGGCCGCTCACGCGGCTGATACTGCAAAGATATCCTCAAGTGCTGAGCGCACCGCTCTTAGCCGCGTCGCCGCCGCCGCCGAAGTCCAATGGAAACTTGCCTCCGCCGAAGCTGCGGTGGAGGCCGCCGCTTTCGAAGTAACGAAAGCCGCCCCTGACAAAAAAGGAGAGGCGGAAAAAAAACATAAGTCCGCCGCTGACGCCCTCACCAAAGCGCGCGAAGCCGCGGGCAAACCTGGCGAATCATACACCTTCATCATTGGCGCACTCAAAGCCCTTGAGAGCCCGCTGGACTCCTTCGACAAAAATCCGTCCACATATCCCGCCACCAGTACCGGACGCCGGCTCGCTCTGGCCAGGTGGCTAACCAGTGCAACGAATCCTTTGCCCGCGCGTGTCGCAATCAATCATCTTTGGACTCGTGTGTTCGGTGAGTCTCTCGTTCCGGACGTTTCCGACTTCGGACGCCGCTCTCCGCCGCCCCTGCATCAGGATGTCCTCGACACGCTCGCCGTCGAACTCGTTTCCGGCGGCTGGAAGTTGAAGCCCGTCCTTCGTACCATGCTCACTTCGCACCTTTATCGCACCACCTCCTCCGCAACGGGTGCCGATCCCGGCACTCTCGCCGCGGACCCTGACAACAAATATTTGTGGCGCATGAATCCCAGGCGCCTGCAGTCCCAGGCGGTTCGTGACGGTTTGCTTTCCATGGCAGGCTTGCTTGATCTCAAAATCGGCGGCCCTTCTGTCCCCGTCCCTAACGAAGAGAACAGCCGCCGCCGCGCCCTTTATTTTCAGCAGCACGGCGAGCTCGAAGACCGCTTCCTTGGCACCTTCGACAATGCCAGCGTCTTCGATTGCTACCGCCGCCGTGAGAGCGTCACCCCGCAGCAGGCCCTCGCTCTTGCCAACAGCAGGATCCCCCGCGAGGCCGCCGACGCCCTCGCCATACGCTTCAAGGCCGTTATCGATGATCGCCTCTTTATCACCGCTGCGTTCAACACCATTCTCGGCCGTCCGGCGTCCGCCGAAGAGTACGCGGCCTCGCTCGGATCACTAACCACTTTCCGCTCCACCCGGGAAACGCCCGATCCCCTCCGTGCCCGCGCCCTCTTCCTTCAGGCGCTATTCAACCATAACGATTACATCACCCTGCGATAGAAAGCGGCCGTTTCCGGCCCTTCGGATCACCGCTCGCACCATCGTGTGAATTGAGAATTCCCCGCCGAAATATATCCTGTCGTATGCCCTTCCCCTTTCGCATTCTTGCCGGCCTGCTTTTGAGCAGCACCGCCATCGCTGCGCCCAAAAACACGTCGCACGACTGGTGGTCTCTGAAGCCGCTGACAAGGCCCGCTGTTCCGGTCGTCGCTGGAGCGCGCACGCCGGTGGATGCGTTCGTCATTGTCAAACTTGCGGAGAAAAACCTAACCTTGGCACCGGAAGCGGACCGCCGCACGCTCATTCGGCGTGTCACCTTTGACCTGACTGGTCTTCCGCCTTCACCGGAAGAGGTGGATGCGTTTGTGGCGGACAACGACCCGCAAGCTTACGGGAAACTGGTGGACCGGCTTCTGGATTCACCACGCTACGGCGAACGCTGGGCCCGCCATTGGCTCGATGTAGTTCGTTATGGCGAGACCCACGGCTACGACAAGGACCAGCCCCGCCCTAACGCGTGGCCTTATCGCGATTATGTGATCCGCGCGTTCAATGAGGACAAACCGTACGGACAGTTCGTCCAGGAACAGGTCGCAGGGGACGTGATGTTTCCCGGCACCGCGGACGGCATCGAGGCGCTGGGTTTCATCGCCGCAGGACCGTGGGACTTCATTGGCCATGTGGAAGTTCCGGAAACAAAGACGGACGGCCGCATCGCGCGGAATCTCGACCGCGATGACATGGTGTCGAACACGATGAACAGCTTTTGCAGCATCACCGTGCAGTGCGCGCGCTGCCATGATCACAAGTTCGACCCTGTGTGGCAAAAGGACTACTACCGTTTGCAGGCGGTGTTCGCCGCGCTGGATCGCACGGACCGGCCCGTCGATCTCGATCCCGCACTGGCAAAACGGCGCAGCGAGTTGAACGCCACCGTGCAGACGCTGCAAAAGAAGACCGGGAAGGTGCGTCCGGAATATGGTTATCACAGCGCCATCGAAGCGAAGCAGGACGTTGTGAAATGGGTGCAGCTTGACCTTGGACGCGAGTTCCCCATTTCCAGCATCACCTACACCGGATGCTGGGATGACTTCAACGCCATAGGGGCCGGCTTCGGATTTCCCAGGCGCTTTCGTCTGGAAGTCTCGAATGATCCTGACTTCGCAAAGGGCGTCACGCTGATCGAAGACCGGACAAAGGAGGACGTTGCCAATCCCGGCGTAGTGCCGCGTCAGGTGGACGCTAAAGGAATCGGTGCTCGCTACGTCCGCATGACTGCTACCAAACTCGCGCCGCGTCAGGGCGATTTTAATTTCGCGCTCGCCGAGATGGCGGTCATGACCGCTAACGGAAACAACGTCGCCGCCAGCGCCACTGTAACTTCCCTGGACAGTATTGAAGCCCCGGTGCGATGGGCCCGGAAAAACCTTGTGGATGGCTATAGCTATCCTTCGCCGCCACCGGAACTGGCCGCCGCGCAAGCTGAGCTGGCGAAGCTGCCGGCCCCGCGCATGGTCTATGCCGGCGGCATCCACACGGGCGGTGGATCATTTCGCGGCACGGGACCGGACGGCGGCAAACCCCGGAAAATCTGGGTGCTCAGCCGCGGCGACGTGAACAAACACGAAGAGGAAGTCGGCGCGGGTACGGTGCCGATGCTGCCCGGGGAAACGGGAACATTCAACATTCCTGCCGACGCACCGGAAGGCGCTCGCCGCGCCGCTCTCGCCAAATGGATCACCGATCCGCAGCATCCTCTGACATGGCGCAGCATCGTGAATCGCGTGTGGCACTATCATTTCGGACGCGGTCTCAGCGACACTCCTAACGATTTTGGACGCATGGGTGGCCTGCCCTCTCATCCGGAACTGCTCGACTGGCTCGCCGTGGAATTCCGCGATGGAGGCCAGTCCTTTAAAACGCTGCACCGGCTCATTGTGACGAGCGCGGTTTACCGTCAGGCTTCCATCGCCTCCTCCCCCGCCGCTCATGCGGTGGACGCCGACAACCGTCTGCTCTGGCACATGAACCGCCGCAAACTGGAAGCCGAAGCGGTGCGCGATTCCATCCTCAGCGTGTCCGGAAAACTGAACCTCAAAATGGGCGGCCCCTCGTTCAAGGATTTTGTGGTGGAGCGTCCGGAGCATTCCCCTCACTACGAATACCATCTCGCAAATCCGGAGGATGCATCCACTCACCGCCGCTCCGTTTATCGGTTCCTCGTCCGTAGCCAGCCCCAGCCTTTCATGGCCGTTCTCGACTGCGCCGATCCGTCCATGTCCGTGGACAAGCGGAACGAAACCCTTAATCCGCTCCAGGCTCTTGCCCTGATGAATAACAAGCTCGCGGTCGCCATGTCGAAGCACTTTGCCGAACGCGTGGAAAAGGCGGCAACGGATGCACCGGGCCGCGTGCGCACCGCCTTCCGTCTCGCCATCCAGCGCGACCCCACGGCTGATGAATCAGCGGCCCTCACCGCGCACATGCAAAAATACGGCACCGCTGCCGCCTGCCGTGTGATTCTCAATTTGAACGAATTCGTTTTCGCTGACTAACCATGTCCCCTGCCCTTTCCCGCCGTCACTTCCTTTCCCGCATTGGCCACGGGTTCAGCGGCATCGCGCTGGCTTCGCTGCTGAAAAATGACGGTCTGCTCGCCGCGTCCGCTCCGCATCCGTCCCGTGTCGTCGCTCCGCGGGCAAAACGCGTCGTGCAGTTCTTTATGGCTGGCGCCGCGAGTCACGTGGACATGTTTGATTACAAACCGGAGCTGGAAAAGCGGCACGGACAAAAATGGGACCCGGGCGAAAAGGTGGAACTCTTCCAGGACGGGCTCGGCTCCACGTTTGCTTCACCGTGGAAGTTCAAGCCCTACGGACAGTGCGGGAAGATGCTCAGCGAAATCGTGGCGCCATTCGGAGACGTGGTGGACGACATGGCCTTTGTCCATAATGTCATCGGCAAGACCGGCGTGCACAGCCAGGGCACATTGCTGCAGGCCACAGGATTTAATACACCTGGATTTCCCGGCATGGGCTGCTGGGTCAGTTATGCCCTCGGCAGCGAAAGTGAAAACCTGCCGGCCTTCGTCGTCATGCCGGACCTCCGTGGTTTTCCCTCCAATGGCGCAAAGAACTGGGATGCCGCTTTCCTGCCAGGGCAGCATCAGGGAACACTCGTTCGTGTGGGCGCGCCAAATCCCATCGAAGACCTCTTCCCGCCGAAGAACAGTTTTATTTCCACCGAAAGCGAAACCGCCTCGCTGGCCGTGATGGAGCGCCTCAACCGTCAGCACGCCGCCGCGCGCACCGAAGACCCCCGTCTGGAAGCGCGCATTCGCAGCTACGAACTTGCCGCGCGCATGCAACTCACCGCTCCCGAGGCGCTCGATATTTCCAAAGAGCCCAAATACATTCGCGATATGTACGGCTTGCGCGATGATGTGAAGACCTGGCCAAAGGACATCAACATTCCCGAGGAAATTGATCTCATGGGCCGCAAGTGCCTCACCGCCCGCCGCCTGCTGGAGCGAGGTGTGCGCTTCATCCAGGTTTGGTCCGGCAACGATAACAGTTTCCCGCGCCGCAACTGGGACAGCCACGAAGATATCGCGCGCGACCACGGTCCGCTTGCCGCCGGCATGGCTCATGCCATCGCCGCGTTTATCAAGGACCTCAAACAGCGCGGCATGCTGGAGGACACCATCATTCTCTGGACCACCGAGTTCGGCCGCATGCCCTGCGCCCAGGGCGGCAAGGGCCGCGATCACAATCCCTTCGTCTTTTCCAACTGGCTCTGCGGCGGCGGCATCCGCGGCGGCCTAACCTATGGTCCCAGCGATGAATGGGGCTACAAACCTCTGGTCCGCTCCGATGCCACCGAGGTCTATGACATCCACGCCACCATCCTCCACCTCCTCGGCATCAATCACGAGCGGCTTACCTTCCGCCACAACGGCGTGGACCGCCGCCTAACCGATGTCCACGGCCACGTCATTCATCCTTTGATCGCGTAGGTCACCGGCGATCCGGCTTTCCTGCTCCCTAACGTTGTTTTTCCATCGCGATCACGAACGGCGGGCTGCTCCGGGCATTGAGCGTCCGGTATTCCACAGCGTGAAATCCGTCGCCTGTCAGGTCTTTGGCGAATTCCAGCACCGCCTCCGCTTCCTCCGTTCCTCCAGGATGGCCTGTATATACCACCATGACGAGAACTCCTCCCGGCCTCAGCATGGTGAGAGATGCTTTCATGGCAGCCACCGTATTGGCGGCGGACGTCGTCACGGTTTTGTCACTTCCCGGCAGATAACCCAGGTTGAAAATCACCGCCCCGATGAGTCCATGCCAGCGGGCGGGAATCATTTCCCGCAAGGTCTCATGGCCGGCATGGAAAAGCTGAAATCCGTCCGGTGAAACTCCCTCCCTTTCCAGCAGTCTGCGCGTGGCATCGATGGCCGTCTCCTGCACATCGAATGCAAAGACCACCCCTCCCGGACGGGTGAGCCTGGTCAGGAACAGCGTATCCTGACCGTTCCCCGCGGTGGCATCGATCGCCATATCGCCGGGCGCTAGACGCTCCTGGAGCAATTGATGCGAGTATGCGACGGCCCGGAGCATCTGTTAGTTGCGGCAAAGATCCATCTCATACTCCACCGGTGCTCCATCCACCAGCAGAGCTGCAAGCTGCGCCGCAAAGAACGGCGCGTGAAGCACTCCCTTGGAACCGAGACCGTTGAAGAACCCCAGCCGCCGGTGCACGGGATGAAGTCCAATCACGGCTTTGCTTTCGTTGATCACCGGACGGATGCCGGCCTGATGCTCGATCACGGAAAACGGAACCCGCAGCAAACTCCGGAGACGGCTCTCGATTGTCGCCCGCGCGGCGGCAGTCGGTGTGGTCGTGAAATCGTTCCACGCATAAGTGGATCCCGCACGAAACACGCCCTCCTTTCCCGGCAGCAGCCAGCAGCCGCCATTCACAATGCGACGCTCCTTCAGCGAAGGAGCGCTAACCGTTAGTATTTCCCCCTTGGCGCTCTTCCAGCGCAACCATGGAAAAAACGGACTCGACGCCGCCTCCCATCCCTGACAAAAAATCAGATACCGCGCCCGCAGACAAAACGGCTCCGCGACCGTCACCCCGGATTCCTCCGCTGCCACCGCCTGCGGTGGTATGTCCCCAGTGAGCCACGCTCCATCCCTTTCCAGAGACCGCTGCGAGGCCCTCAGCCATCCCCTGACGTCCAACCACGCTCCCTGCATTTCGATTCCCTCACCTTCAGCCTGAAACTGAGCAGCGTCCACGAGTGGCTCCGGCTGGGGACTGGTGAGCAGTCGCTGAAACGCCGGGTCATCCCGTTTCTCCCGCCAGCGGCGCTGCTCATCCGCCGTTCGCAACAGGCGCACGTACGGCACGGGATGGTAAAACCCCGCACCCAGTTCCTCCGCAGTGCGATCATAAAAAGCCCGGGCCACCGGCAGGAATTCGTCCGCCCGCCAGCTTCGCGCTACCCGTCGGCCGCTGATGGGTGCCACGATGCCTGCCGCCACCTTCGACGACGTCACCGGCTCATCGCGGTCCACCACAAGCACACGCCAGCCGCGCCAGCGGAGATGCCACGCCAGTGTGGCCCCGGCCAGCCCATGGCCGAGAATGATGGCATCCACCGGCGCACCGTCCATGCGGAGGCCGGGTTACTTCTTGTCGTCCTTCTCGTCGCCGTCCGACTCAGCCGCGGGGATGGGCGCCTCCGCTTCGTTGATGCGTTTGACCAGCGCATCGAGGTCCTTCTTCACGCGCTCCAGCGTCGCCTCTGCGTTCTTGCGCTGTTCGCGCAGCGCCTCAAGCTCCGGATGGTTGAACTTTCCTTCTCCGACCTTGGACAACAGGCCCTTCACCGTCTTCGACGGGATCGCAAAGCACTCGATGCGTCCCGAGCGCGCGATGTTGATGCCCAGCACGTGCCCGTCAAGGTCCACGATCGGTCCGCCCACTTCGTTAGGCTCCAGCGACATGTCATGCTGCAGCGCATCCGGATAACCGCGCCGGTTGTTGCTCAAGGGACCGCTCATGGTATTGCGCGGGTCTTCGCCAAAGGCCCCCGCGTTAGGGCGGGAGGCCAGAGTCGGATTCAGCTCCCGATCACCCTTCTCGCGCTTCACCACGATCTTGACACTTTGATAGGGCCGCATCGTTGCAATCACGCTTTTGAAATCCTCAATCGTCGCCACCGGCTTGCCATCGACCATCTTGATGATGTCGTCCGAGACGAATCCCGCCTTCGACGCCGGGCTGCCGGCGGTCACCTCTGCGATCTTCACGCCCTCTTTCCAGGCTTCATCGAAGCGCACGCCAAGGTAACCTTTTTGCGAATCATCCAGATTGCGCGGGGCGACACTGACGACGCCCACCGCCACCGGCAAACGCAGCGGCGTGGCGGCGGCGATGAAACTCCCCGGCACCGGCACGGTCTTCTCGTCCCACGGCATTGTCTTCAGTCCGCGCGCTTCCACCCTGAGCAGCGCGAGGTCGTACTGGCGATGGACATCCACGCGCTTTACCGGCAAACGCATGCCATCCGGAAAACGCGCCTCGATGCCGGTAAGCAGCACGCCTTTTTTGTCCTCCACCTCGCTGGCCTTGGTCAGGATATAGCCATTCTCATGCACCGCGCAGCCAAACGCGATGTCCTTCTTGTCGCGGATGAGCTGCACCGTGGCGCGGCGCACTTCATCCATCGCAGGCTCCCAGGACTTCAAAATTTCCGCGGTCTCGCGACCGTACTTCTCCTCGGCGGAAGGGCCTTTCGACTCCTCCTTCTTCTCCTCCTTCGCGGCGGCGGGTTTGTCGCTCTTCTGCTCTTCGAATTTCTTCGGCTTTTCTCCGGGTGCCGCTTTCTTTTCCTCCTTCTTCGGCTCTTCCTTTTTCTCCTGTTCCGCCGCTTTCGGCTTTTCGGACTTTTGCTCCTCGTACTTCGGCGGCTTCGGCTTGTCCTCCGGCTTCGCCTCCTCCTTCTTCGGAGCATCGGCGGGCTTCTCCCCGTCAGCGCGCAACAGTGCAGGAGTCAACGGAACCGCCAGGAAAAGAGCGGCGAGAATCGGTGTTCTGGTCTTCATAGTGTGTGCCTTGCAGGGAAAACGTAAACTCAGGATTTCTTTTCGAGGGTAGCATCCGCGGAATGTTCTGTCTCGCCCCGTTTTGTCTTGATGGTGATTTTGTCGCCCGGTTTCAGGGAGCGAATGAGTTCCGAAGCAGGAGTCGGACCATCCACGTCCTTATCGTTGAGACGAAGGATAATGTCTCCCGCCACCAGGCCTGCTTTCGCCGCCGGGCTGTTCTCCTTTACCGCGGCGACCCGCGCTCCCTTGCCGCCGGTGTCTTCAAGTTCCGCTCCAAAATACGGGAACGGCCCCTTCTCGTCCGGAATCTTCGGCTCAGGCGGCCCCTTGTCCTTCTCGGCCTCCTTTTCGTTTTCCTCTTCATCCGGCTTCGATTCGCGGCGCTTTGAAGGCTTCGCGAGTTCCAGCTCGCAATCCACGTTCTCCTTCCCGCGGTGCAATGAAACCTTGATCTTGTCCCCCGGCTTCTTCTTCCCGATCAGCCGCTGCATGTGGTGGTAGGTCGCCACATCCGCGCCATCGAACTTATAAATCACATCCCCCGCCTTGATCCCCGCTTTGGATGCCGGCAGCGCGTCAAACACCTCCAGTACCTTCACGCCCTCCTGGCTGTCCCGGTCAAACTCCGCCCCGAGGCGCGGACGTCCCGAATCCGGAGAAAACACCTGAATCCCCCACGCCTTTTCCTTCATCATCTTATCCCAGTCATCGCGCAGCGTATCGATCGCCACGTGCCGGTTCATGCGCACGTTCCCGTGAATCGAACTGTTGATGCCGATGACGCGCCCCTCGAGATCGAACAACGGACCGCCGCTGTCCCCGCCGATCAGCGGGCAACTGCTGAAAATCGCCCCGTCCGAGTCCCTCCGCCAGATGCGCCCCGCGCGAACCGGAGGCCGGCGCTCATAATTGAAACCTCCCGGGTGACCCATGGCGATGCACCAGTCTCCCAGGCGCATACGGTCGGAACTGCCCATCTCCACCGCCGGCCAGTCACCTTCGTCCGTAATTTTCGCCAAGCCCGCGTCCGTGCCCCGGTTCGCCCCCAGCGCCTTGCCCGATGCCCGCTTCCCGTCTGGGAATACGATCACAAGATCATCTCCCGTCGCCGCCGTCACGTGCGCCGCCGTCAAAATCAATCCATCCTTCTGCACGATCACTCCGCTGCCCGATCCTGGCTTCTTCGGATCTTTCGACATGATGGCCACCACACTCGGCATCACCTTCTTCGCCACCTCTTGAACCTTGTGCTCCCGCGCCTTCAACTCATCGATGGTTTCCGCACGCAACGAAGGCGCAGCGAGAGAGAACGCGGCGAACAGCGCTAGAGACAGTCTCAAAAAAGTCATGGCGTAAGAGGGGAGAGGGGCGGGAATGGGCACAGATGGTAATGCACTCCTTTCGACAGGGCAAGGACCGCATTGAAAATTACGGGTGCGCGGAACGGTTCTTTCCCGGGGAGGCGACGAGCCCAGGGCCGCCGGCGCGACTCCTCGTTTCCGTGAGAAACGCTTCTTGCCTGTCCACGGGTGCATTCCAGCTTCCTCCGGCCCGCAACCGGCCTTCCCGACTATGCCTATCCCTGTTCCCCGCAAACTGGCGCGCCTGTTCTGCGCCCTCGCCCTCATGATCGCCCCCGCCGTCCACGCCCGCACATGGACCGACACCGGTGGACGCACCGTCGAAGGTGAATTCGTCAGCGCCACCGCCACCGCCGTCACGGTCAAACTCCCCAACGGCAAAACCGTCCTCATCGAGCTCGCCAAACTCTCCCAGGCCGATCGCGATTTCGTCGCCGAACAGGCTAAGAATCCCCCGGCTCCGCCTGCCGCCCCCGCCGCCAAACCCGCTCCCGGTAAAAACCCCGCAACCATCTCCGGCCCCTACGCCGAGCACATCACTGGAGACTGGAAGGAAGTCGAAGCAAAAACCGGCCTCAAATACATGTTCTTCGCCGGCAAAAACCTCGATGCCTCCAAAAAGTATCCTCTCGTCATCTACCTCCACGGTAAAGGAAACAACGTCCTTCCCAAGGGCGCCCAGGGCTTTGCCTACGCCTGTTCCAAACCGGAAAACTACGGAAAGAATCCCTGCTTCCTTCTCGTCCCTCAGTGCCCCGACGAAAACGGCTGGCAGGGCAATACCGGCGCCAACTTCCAAAAGCTCCTCAAGGACGTCCTCAAAAACCTCCCCATCGACGACAACCGCATCTACCTCATCGGCTACTCGATGGGGGCCTTTGGCACCTTCGCTATGCTCAACGAACAGCCCAAAATGTTCGCCGCCGCCATCCCCGTCGCCGGCGGCATCAGCGAGGGCGCCGCCCGCAACCTCCGCCGCATCCCCATCTGGATCTTCCACGGCGAAAAAGACGAAGTCGTCAAACCCGACCAAAGCCGCGCCATCGCCAAAGCCCTCGAACGCTTGAAAGCCCCCGTCAAATACACCGAATTCCCCGGCGAAGGCCACGGCATCATCGGCAAAGTCGTCAACGACCCCGCCGTCCATACCTGGCTTTTTGAGCAGAAACGGAAGTGATCCTGCCTTCAAACCCTTGTCCTGAAGCGTTATCGCAAAGCTTACGGTCTCCGCGCCGATCGAACAAAACCACGTCCAGCAGATCATTCTTCACAACGAGCAGCGGGCTTTGTTGAAGCCGGGATTCACCATCGGGTGATCGAAAATCCGCCCTCCTTCCTGCGGCATTCCACGCCCTGGTCCTGGCTTCCGATTTCGTCATTCCCGGCGGGCCGCCGGCGTTCCTTCACCTTGCGCGCGCCCCCGCCGGTGCCATACTGCGGCTATGTTTGAGATCCGGGAAAAACCCAAAATGGTGGAGAAGGCGCTGCTCATTGGCGCTTACTTTGACAAGCGGGAGCAGGAGGAAGCCGCCAGCCTGCTGGAGGAACTGCGTGAACTCGTGGACACGCTGGGCATTCCGGTATCGGAGAGCATTTTGGTGCATGTGAAGGACTCGAACCGCAAATTCCTTACCGGCAGCGGCAAGGCGAAGGAATTGACCGACTACGCAAAGGCCACGGGATGCGATGTGATCATTTTCGACAACCAGCTCGCGCCCATGCAGCAGCGCGCATGGGAAACGCTCGGCGGCGTAACCGTGATCGACCGGGAGGAGGTCATTCTGGATATCTTTGCCATGCGCGCGCGCACGGCGGAGGCGCGACTGCAGGTGGATCTGGCGCGTCAGCAATACGCGCTGCCGCGTCTCGCCCGCATGTGGGGTCACCTCGACCGGCAGGGCGGCGGCGGCGGCTCAGGCAGTGCCGGGGCCGCGCGGGGCGAGGGTGAAAGCCAGTTGGAAGTGGACCGCCGTTTGGCGCGCAAACGCATCGACACGCTCAAGCGCCAGATCGAGGACATCAAACAAATCCGACTCACGCAGCGCAAAGAACGTCAGCGCGTGCCCGTGCCGCAGGCGGCCATTGTCGGTTATACGAATGCAGGCAAAAGCACGCTGCTGAATTCCCTCACCGGCGCGGATGTGCTGGCGGAGGACAAGCTCTTCGCCACGCTGGACCCCACCACGCGCAAGGTTCAACTGCCGGACGGGCAGCAATTGCTCCTGACGGATACGGTGGGCTTCATTCGCGCGTTGCCGCACCGCCTCGTGGAATCGTTCAAGGCCACGCTGGAGGAGGCCGTGGTGGCGGACTTTCTTATCCATGTGCTCGATGCCAGTCAGGAGCGCGTGTTCCAGTTCTATCAAACCACCATGGAGGTGCTCAAGGAACTGCACGCGCATGAAAAGCGCATGCTCATCGTGCTGAATAAGATCGATCTCGTGCCGCCGGAACGCCGACAGGCCATCGCCGCGCATTTTGACAAACCCGTGTGCGTCTCGCTGCACACCGGCGAAGGCGTGGACGAACTCCTGCTGCGCCTCAGCGAAATGATGCTGGACCGCACCGTGCGCCTGAAACTGCGCCTGCCGCAGTCGGAGTTCGGACTCATGAGTGTGATCCACAAACAGGGGAAACTGCTGAGCCAGGAGTACGAGGGGAATGATGTGCTGCTGGAGACGATATTGCCAAAGCGGTTTGAGTCGCAGTTTGCGCCGTTTGCCGAGCAGGAACGTGTAGAGGAAGTGTCGAAGGTGTGAGGGTGAAATGAATGACGAAGCCAGAAATCAGAAATCCGAAGGAATGACGAAACCCGAAGTTTCACGTCGCGCGCCACGGGAGATTTCGGGCATTTGTCATTCGGAATTCCTTCGGATTTCGGATTTCTGATTTCGTCATTCTGATGCTGATGGACTCGCGGATTTCCCAGGCATACGAGGCAGCACGCTCCTCTCTGCTGATGGAGAAAGGCTCCTCTGGCTGGTGGGAAGGCCACTTGAGCAGCAGCGCGCTTTCCACGGCCACGGCGGTCCTCGCCTTGTTGCGGACGGATCGGGAAAAGCATCGCGACCTCGCAAGGAAAGGCCTGCAATGGCTGGCGGACACGCAGTGCCCGGATGGCGGCTGGGGTGATACCATTCTCAGCAAGCCAAACCTTTCCACCACGCTGCTCTGCCGTGCGGCGTTTGGCATGGCGAAGGAGGATGGCTGGCGTCAGTGCCGGGAGCGTTGCGAACGATGGGTGACCACCAAAGCCGGCGGCACCATGCCCACGCTTCTGGCAAAGGCGCTGGAGGAGCGTTACGGCAGGGACAAGACCTTCTCCGTGCCCATCCTCATGGCGTGTGCGCTGGGCGGCGGACTTGGCCCTGCACCGGATTGCTGGAAGCTGGTGCCGCAATTGCCGTTCGAACTCGCGGCGCTGCCGCGCGGGTTGTTCGCCGCGGTGAAGATGCCCGTGGTGAGCTACGCGCTGCCGGCGCTCATCGCCATCGGTCAGGTGCGGTTTCATCATGTTAGGGGAAATCCGGTGGCGGCGGTGTGGCGCTCGGCGGTGAAGGGAAAGACGCTGCGGCTTCTGAAAAAAATTCAACCGCAGGGCGGCGGATTTCTGGAGGCGACACCGCTGACTTCATTCGTGACCATGGCGCTGTCGGACATGGGATTGCAGGAGCATCCCGTGGTGAAAGAGGCCGTGGGCTTTCTCCTCCGCAGCGCGCGCGACGATGGCTCATGGCCCATCGATACCAACCTCGCCACCTGGGTCACCACGCTCAGCCTGAAAGCCCTCGGCGACGTCCCCGCACCGGAGACTGTGAAATGGCTTCTCAACCAGCAATATAAGAAAATACATCCTTATACACACACTCCCCCCGGCGGATGGGCATGGACCGACTTGCCCGGCGGCGTGCCGGACGCGGATGACACCTCGGGCGCGTTGCAGGCGCTCCACATGGCCGGAGAAACGGAGAATCGCGATGCCGCTCTAAATGGCGTGCGCTGGCTGCTCGGCCTGCAAAACAGCGATGGCGGCATTCCTACTTTTTGCCGCGGCTGGGGCACGCTCCCGTTCGACCGCAGCACGCCGGAAATCACGGCCCATGCGCTCGCCGCCTTCCACGCATGGCGCAGCCTGCCGGAGCCGCGCCTTGCTCCTGCGATGCAGCGCATGCTCGCCTACTTGCGCACTTCGCAGCACGCAGATGGCTGGTGGGAGCCGCTGTGGTTTGGCAACGAACACACAGAGAACGAAGCGAATCCGGTCTTTGGCACTGCAGCCGTTTTGAAGCATCTCACGTCCGTGCCGGGCACCGAAGACCTGCGTCAGCGCGCCTCCGCGTGGCTTGTTAGGGTGCAGCGCCCGGATGGCGCATGGTCGGGCGGCCCGGGCGACCTCCCGCCGTCCATCGAAGAAACCGGCGCTGCTCTAGAGGCGCTCGCGCTGCATGGCTGTGAAGACTCCATCCTCGCCCGTGGCGCAGAGGCTTTGCTTTCCCTCACCGCCAACGGCACACGATTTCCGGCTTCGCCCATCGGCCTCTATTTTGCGAAACTTTGGTATCACGACCGGCTGTATCCAATGATCGCTGCCGTCGGGGCTTTCAAAGCGCTCCAAGGCCGGAAAATACATTACGAAGCCGATTTTGATGAAAAAAGATGAAAAGCGACTTGTTATTTGATGACAAATGCATACTTTGACGCATGAGAATTACAATCGAGATAGAGGAAGCCGTTTTGGAGGAGGTGGAAAAGATCACCGGAGAAAAGAAACGGAGTCCCGCCGTGGCGAAGATCGTGGAGGACTTCGTGAAGCGGACGCGGGCGAAGGAATTTGGCCGGCGGTTGCGGGAGGGGGCGTTCGACTATCCGATGACCAATGAGGAGGTTGAGGGCCTTGACCGGTAGCCATTGAGCCATGGTTCTCGTTGACTCTCCCGTCTGGATTGAAGCGGCACGGCGCACCGGGGACATCGGGACCAAGGTGGCCCTCGAGTGCCTGCTCGCGGAGTATGAAGCGGTTCTCTGCGCCCCTGTCCGGCTGGAAGTACTGGGCTGGGCGCGCAAGGAGGAGCGAACGGAACTGGACCTGGGATTTCAATCCATCCCTTTCCTCCATGTGCTGGACAAGGACTGGCAGGCGGCCGTGAAGAACGCGTGGACGGTGCGGGATCGCGGCCATTCCGTGCCGTGGAATGATTTGCTGATCGCCACGCTCGCGGTGCGCGCCGGCTTCCGGGTGTTTGCGCGGGACAAACACTTTGAAGCGATGGCGCCGATACTGGGATTCGGGCTCTACGTGCCAGGATATGGCGGGTCGTATGCGCCCTGACTTTCGCTGTGCCGTGCCTCTGTTGACGAACACCCGCGCAGGGTGATGAACAGTCATGCCATGAACGAAACGGAGGCCCTCATCGCTCTCAACATGCTGCCCAAAATCGGGCCGGTGCGGGTGCGCCGGCTCATGGAAATGTGCGGCGGCGCGGCGGCGGTGTTGAAGGCCTCCACCTCCACACTGTGCAAGGCGAGCGGAGTCGGAGCCGACACGGCGGCGATTGTTAGGAAGTGGGAAAGCCATGTCGATCTTGCCGGGGAGTTGCAGCGCATGAAGGAGATGAACATTTCTCTTTTCACCGAAGCCGACGAAGCGTGGCCCGAGGGACTCCGGCAAATGCACGATGCGCCGCTGCTCCTCTACGTGCAGGGGAAGGTGGAGCCGCGGGACCGCTCGGCCATTGGCATCGTCGGTTCGCGCAAGGCGACGGCCTATGGCCTGACGTGCGCGAAGAAGTTCGCGTTCCAGCTCGCTCATGCAGGCGTCACGGTGCTCAGCGGACTGGCGCGGGGCATTGACACAGCGGCCCACGAAGGCGCGGTGGCCGCGAAGGGCCGCACCATTGCGGTGATCGGCTCCGGCCTTGGCCGCCTGTATCCGCCGGAGAACCGCGCGCTGGCGGATCGCATCGCAGACGGTCACGGCGCGGTGGTGAGTGAATTTCCCATCCTCACAGAGCCTGACAAACAAACGTTTCCGCAACGGAATCGCATTGTTAGCGGATGGAGTCAGGGCATTCTCGTGGCGGAGGCCCCGGCATGGAGCGGTGCGCTTATTACCGCGAACAATGCCGCGGACCAGGGCCGTGCCGTCTATGCCATTCCCGGGCCCATCGACCGGCCCACTTCCACCGGCTGCAACAAGCTCATCCAAAATGGCGCGCGTCTCGTGCTCGATGCCGCGGATATTCTCGACGATATGAACGCGCTGCTGCCGCCGTCCGCGATGCCCGCGAGCGAAGCGTCTGCAAGTCAGCCGCCCGCCACCCTCACAGAGATGGAGAGAACCATTTGGGATGCACTCGCGGAGGGTGAAACGCAGTTGGATGTCATCATTACCCGCACCAAGCTGGATGCCGCCACGGCGTCCGCGCAATTGATGCGCATGGAACTGAAGCGGCTGGTGAAGCAACTGCCGGGGCGCTATTATGTGCGCAACTCCTGATGACCGCCGTCTCCACCAATCTGCTGCGTCTCTCGCGACAGTTGTTTCCGGACGATGAAACGGAGCGCGCTGCTTTCGTTGCGGCAGTGACCGTTCCGCGGCCCTATCAACCGGCGGTGATGTGGATGCAGGAGCGCCCGGATCCGCTGCCGTTTGCCGTCGCGGAGCGCCCCGCGTGGCTGCCGGAATTTGTGGACATCGCCGCAGCCGGCGAGCGCCCGGGGCAGCAAGCGCTGCATGAATCGGGTGCCTATTACTGCCTGGATGTTTCGTCAGTGTTCGCCGCCTCGGTGTTGCAGGCGGTGCCGCAAAATCCGGAGGTGATCGTGGATGTCTGCGCATCGCCGGGAGGCAAAAGCCTCTTCGCGTGGCGTTGCCTGCGTCCGGCCCTGTTGATTTCCAACGAGGTGATCGTCAAACGCACGGCGCCGCTTATCAGCAATCTGAAACGCTGCGGCGTGCATCCCTCCATGGTGACAAATGCCGACCCTGCAGTGCTCAGCCGCGTCTGTCCGGCCAGTGTGGATGTTGTGATTGTCGATGCGCCGTGCAGCGGTCAGTCGCTCGTGGCGCGGGGACAGGATGTGCCGGGCTGCTTTCATCCATCGACTATCAATCTGAACGCCAATCGCCAGCGCCGCATTCTTGCCAACGCAGCATCCGTCGTCGCGCCCGGCGGCTGGCTGGCGTATATCACCTGCACCTATTCGGAGAAAGAGAATGAAGGGAACGTCCGCTGGCTGTTGAAACAGTTTCGGGATTTTTCCCCCGTGACTGTGCCGGCGCTTGAAGGCCACCGCTCTGCGTTGTTAGATGCTCCCTGTTATCGACTCTGGCCGCAAAGCGGTGCGGGAGCCGGAGCCTTTGCCGCGCTCTTCCGGAAAGCGGAGGACGGCACGCGCGGAGGCATCGAGGGGCTGCGCTCCGCGTGGCGCAGCTATGCAGTTTCCGCCTGACATTTCCGCAGATTCCTGCATCATCAGGTTCAGCCATGCGTGTCCTCCTCCTGTTGCTATTGTTGGCTGTCCCCTGCCCCGCCGCTGATCGCGTGGTGCATATTTTTGTGGCCCTCTGTGACAATGCCAGTCAGGGAATTCAACCGGTGCCGGCAAAGATCGGAAACGGCGACGATCCCGCGAACAATCTTTACTGGGGATGTGACGACGGCGTGCGCACAGTCTTCTCCCGCAGCAAAGTCTGGAAGCGCCTCTCCGCGGCCGATCCGGATGGCGAAGGCCCCATCCTCGAGCGTCTCGTGTTTCACAACGCCACGGCCAAAGCATGGCTGGTGGCGGATGGATACCGCGGAAAGGAAATCAAAACGTGCCTCACCAACTACCTCGCCGCCATGGCCGGCACGCTGAAAGTGGAGGCTGCCGCAGGAGATGCGAAAGTAGCTGCCGGCGGTGCGTCGGATCTCATCGCCTACGTGGGGCACGATGGCCTCATGGAGTTCAGCCTTCCGACACCCGCCGCCGCGCCTGACAACAAGTCGAAATCGGCCATCGCTCTTTGTTGCGTCAGCCGTGCCTATTTCACCAGTCACATACAGACCCTGAAAGCCACACCGCTCCTGATGACCGCTCAACTCATGTATCCCGCCGCTCAGGTGATCCACGAAAGCGTGAACGGCTGGCTCGCAGGAAAAGATGGCAAAACCTGCCTCCAACTCGCCGCCGCCGCTTACGCGAAGAATCAGAAAATCAGCGTCAAAGCCGCCTCGGGCGTTTTCTGCACAGGCTTTCCGCAGAAGGACACGAAGTAGTTAGACCGCAGACCAGGCTTGAAAGCGTTCCGCGGGTGCACAGGCGCTGCGGATGACCGCTGCGTTGTGACCTTGCGTTTGCCGCCACGCGGAGAGAAGACGCAAGCATGTCGCCAACTGCCGTGCTCCCGCTGCTCGCCCTCTCGCCTGAGGGTGTGCTGAAGTGGCATGTTGAGAGCACCGAGCCGGAGACCGCAGAACTGCCGGCTTCCGTATTGCGCGCGCTGTCGGCGGCATTTGAATCCTCCGCAGCGACCGGGCTCCTTGATCTCGCGGCTCTCCCCGGTCGCGAGGCATTGCCTGATTCATTGCATTACTGGCGCGGGTTTGCGCAGGAATATCTCACGCGGCTTTGTCATATTCCGCGGCTGCGCGAGGACGGTTGGCAGGGCGGACCGCCGGTGCCGGAGGATGCGGCGCTGGACGCACTCATCACTGCCGCGCCTCCGCTGCCGGGGATGGAATTCCTGACAAGCCAGGTGCTGGCCGGGCTGTGGCTGGCGCTCAATGCGGAAATGTCAGGGCGCATCGCGGCGCACGGCGGCGATGCCGTTGCCGCGCTCGGTGAAATCAACAAATCCTGGCGGCTTGTCGGGCGTGTCACGCTGCATCTGGCGGAAAACAAACGCAGCCCCGAGTTTCCATTCGCGTTTCTCGCCACCTACAGTCACCGCATGGATGCGCACGGCAAAGTGCAGCACCTGCCACTCGCTCAGGCGCTGCGGGATTCCGCGGCGGAGGGCAACAAGGAGCTTCTCCAAACGCTGCTTGCTCCGTTGCACGAAGCGTCCGGCGCCAGCGCGCTGCTGCGCGAGATGATCGAGTCCCGCCGCATATTCCAGCCGCTGGCGTGGACACCGGAGGAGGCCTGGCAATTTCTCCGCGAGATTCCGAAACTCGAAGATTCGGGCCTCATCGTCCGCGTGCCCGACTGGTGGAAGAGCGGGCGCAGCGCGTCGCGGCCTGCGGTCACCGTCACCGTGGAGAGCGGCGAACAGCGCAAGGGAATCGGTGTCGAGGCACTCTTGAAGTTCAGTGTGGATGTCGCCATGGGCGGCGAAATTCTAACGCCGGAGGAGCTGGCCCGCATCCTCGCCAGCGAAGCGCCGCTCATTTCGCTCAAAGGTCAGTGGGTGGAGATCGACCGCGACAAACTCAAGGAAGCTCTGGACAAATGGAAACAGGCTGCCGCCGCGAGCATGAACGGCATCCCGTTCCACGTGGGCCTGCGCATGCTGGCCGGCATGCCCGGGGCTGCTGCCGAAGCAGAGGAACTCACAGCCAGCGGCGAATGGACGGCCTTTGCCGCGGGAGACAAACTCAAGGAACTCCTCGCCAAACTCCGCGATCCCGGCCGCTTCCTGAATGAGAAAGCGAACGTCCCCGGTCTTCATGGTACGCTGCGTCACTATCAGCGCACCGGTGTAAACTGGATGCACTTCCTCAGTGGCATGGGCCTTGGCGCGTGTCTTGCGGATGACATGGGTCTCGGCAAAACGATTCAGGTTATCTCCCTGCTGCTCATCCGCCGCGCTGCCCGCAAAGAGCCGCGTCCCAGCCTGTTGGTCGTCCCAGCCTCTTTGTTAGGCAACTGGCGGCGTGAGCTTGAGAAGTTCGCGCCGGACATGGAGTATGTCATCGCCCACCGCTCGGCGCAGGATGCCGCCGCAATGAATCAGTTTCAGAAGGCAACCCACGCGGCATTGAAACGGAATGCCGTCGTCATCACCACTTACACCATGCTGGGCAAGCTGGAAGGGCTGAACGCCATCGACTGGGACCTCGCCGCGCTGGATGAAGCCCAGGCCATCAAGAACGCCGGCACGGGGCAGGCGCGCGCCGTGAAGAAACTCCGCGCCTCCTTCCGTCTCGCGCTCACGGGCACCCCGGTCGAAAACCGCCTCGCCGATCTTTGGAGCCTGTTCGACTACATCAATCCCGGCTTGTTAGGCAGCCCGCAGGCCTTTGCGCAAACCACCGCGCGCATGGCGAAAAGTCCCCGCGGGTTCGCCCCTCTCCGGCAACTGGTGCAGCCCTACATCCTGCGCCGCATGAAGACCGACCCCGGCGTGGCGCCCGATCTTCCTGACAAAACCGAAGTCACCGCCTTCTGCCATCTCAGCAAACGCCAGGCGAGCCTGTACCAACGCGCCGTCACCGCCATGGCAAAGGAACTCGCCTCCGCCGAAGATGGCATCCAGCGTCAGGGTGTCGTCCTCGCGTCGCTCATGCGGCTCAAGCAGATTTGCAATCACCCCAGCCAGTTCAGTGGCGACGCGAATTATGTGCCGGAGGAAAGCGGCAAATTCGAGCGCCTGCGTGAACTTGCGCTGCACATCGCCGACCGGCAGGAGAAGGTGCTCATATTCACCCAGTTCAAGGAAATGACGGCGCCACTGGCCGGCTATCTGGCCACCGTCTTCGGTCAAAGTGGTCTCATACTTCACGGCGGCACTGCCGTGGCCCGGCGCAGTGAACTCGTCGCCCGCTTCCAGGAGCCCGGCGGTCCGTCATTCTTCGTCATTTCCGTCAAAGCCGGCGGCACCGGTCTCACGCTCACCGCCGCCAGCCATGTCATTCATTTCGACCGCTGGTGGAACCCCGCGGTGGAGGATCAGGCTACGGACCGCGCGTTCCGCATCGGCCAAACGAAGAACGTCCTCGTCCATAAGTTCGTCTGCGAGGGCACCCTCGAGGAGCGCATCGATGCCCTCATCAGCGAAAAGAAAGCGCTGGCTTCCGACATCCTCGGCGGTGACGAAAGTACCGCCCGCGTGTTGACCGAAATGAGCGATTCCGACCTGCTCAAGTTCGTGCGACTGGATCTGGAGAGCGCCTGCTGATTCACCGGCGCTGGACTGGCTTTTTGCAATTTGCGCGATGCGCGATGCATGGAGGGGCCCCGGGGTTTTCCGGGTTTTCGGGGTCCCGCCGTTTCTGGCCCGGATATTGCACATCGGATTTTCCCTCCGTCCCCCCATGAAATTCCGGTCCCTCTACGATCTCTATATCCGCGAACTGCAGGACTTGCACAGCGCCGAATCCCTGAACCGTACTGCCCTTCCGGAAATGATCGAATGCGCCTGCAGCCCGGATCTGAAGATGGCGCTAAGGAATCATCTGGAGGAAACCCGTGACCATATCGACCGGCTGAATCGCATCCTGCGAAAACACGGGGAGCGGCGCGAGGTGGACAGATGCAGGGCGATGGAAGGCGTCCTCACCGCGTGCGAACGGATGATCGACCGCGAGGCGGACGGCATTATTTATGATCTTGGGATCATCTCGGCGTGCCAGCGCGTCGAGCACTATGAAATCGCAGGCTACGGAACGGCCCGGGCCTATGCGGAGAGTTTGGGTGAGGAAGAAGACGCTGCGCTTCTGGCGGAAACGCTGGAAGAGGAAAGCTCGGCAAACGACGAACTGACCGGCATCGCCACGATGCTCCAAAGCCAGTGCAAAAGGAATAACGGTGAAAGCGGAGATGAAGAATCTCTGCGCCCGCGATTCCTGCGCACGGACGTTTTGGAAGCCACTGGCGCGCGCTAATGGCAGAAACCAACACGCTTCCTCATCCACCGGAGCCGGCACGTCAGGTAAAGGACCATGGCGAGCCGGCTCCCTTCATTTTCACGCCTTATCCGCGCGCACCATATCACATCGGCTTGATCGAAAGGAGGTTCCTGCTATCCGGAGCACGTGAACCACGACTTTCCTCTCCGACCGGCCCGCGAGGCGGACATTGCAGCACTGGAGGAATTGATCACTTTATCCGTGCGGGGATTGATGACGTCCTGTTACACCACGGAACAACTGGACGCCGCCCTTGGCCCGGTCTTCGGAGTGGACCGGCACCTCATTCGCGACGGCACTTATTTTGTCGCAGAACACGGCGGCGAAATCGCCGGCTGCGGCGGCTGGAGCAAGCGTAAGGCGGTCTTTGGCGGCGACCGTGACCGCCCGGGCGGAGACGAACTTCTTGATCCCGCCCAGGATGCGGCCCGCATTCGAGCCTTCTTCGTTCACCCCGTATGGACGCGCCGCGGCATCGGCCGGAGCATTTTGGAAGCATGCGAGTCCGCTCTTCAGTCCGCCGGTTTCAAAAATGCGGAACTCGTGGGCACCCTGACCGGCGAACCTCTTTACGCTTCGTTTGGTTATGCCGTGGTGGAGCGCTGCGAAGTCCTGCTGTCCAACGGCCTGATGCTTCCTGTGGTGCGCATGACCAAGTCATTCGCTCCGGCGTGATCCGCAGTCTCACGGCGCGAGTTCCCGCACCCGGTAGAGCCGGGTTGCAGCCTGCGACGGAGGACTGTCCGTGCGCGGCAGACCGCGGTCAATCCACTGCGTGCGATTCCCCGCCGCGCGAATCGCCGGCAGACTGTTCTGCCAGGACTGGCCGTCTGCGGAATACTGCAATTGATAGCGTTTGCCCGGCTCTGACGTGAATTCGAGCAGCACTTCGCCACCGCCGAGCCGGGTCACTTTTTCGATCGCCAGGCCGGTTTCCTCTGCGGGCGCTGTAAGGTCGGGTGGATTGAGCACCACCTCCGTCGAAAACTGCGGATTGATTTCAACCGCCGACCGGTCCGCGGAGTAATACTCAATCATAATGTCCTGTGTCGAATGCGGCTGCATCCCCTGGCGGATGTACACCACTACGGAGCCATCCGCGCGTGTTTCACTCGCGTTGTTCACCTCCACTCCCGCAGGCAGGCCGCGGATAATGAGATTGTAAGCCGGCACCGTGGCTGTGGTGTCGTTCACAAGATGAATGGTCTGCTCGTGTAGTCCCGTCTGCCGGTTGAGCTTCGTGGCGGCGTTCAATGCGCTGCTTCCAGGATCAGGGATAAAGACCGAGCCGGTAACGGGAAAATCGAACTCGGATTCATCGAGGTCATCGCTCGCGATGATGATGTTGCCCGCGTAAGTGCCCACCGCCGTCGTTGCAAGGCTCACCTGGAATGTCATCGGCTGATTGATGCCAACGATCAGGGGAAATCCCGGCAGGTTCAGCGGTGTGTATCCCGGCGGCATCGCTACCCCGTTGACTTTCAGTTCCACCGTTCCGGTATTCACGATCGTGAACCCTCGCGTCCCCGGACTGCCCTGCACGTTCCTTCCAAAATCCACCGGGACAGTCTGGCCGTCTGTCAGTTGCTGACCAGCCAAAGCGCCGTCATGCACAGCGATTTCGGGCGTCACCACTGTCCCGCTGACGGGAAAGTCGAAGACGGCCTCATCGAAATCATCACTGGTTAGGGAAATGCTGCCTGGGAACACTCCAGTTGCCGCCGCATCAAGGCGCACGCTCAGAGCCAGGGATTCACCCGTCTCTATCGTCGCCGGAAGGGCTGGCGGGTTCAGAATCGTAAAGCCTGCGGGTGCGGTGAGCGCGCTCAACACCAGAGGGGCAGTGCCGGCGTTCGCGATGGTGAAACCGCGGATGACGGGACTCGCTTGTCTTGCAATTCCGAAATCGACAGGCGCTGCCTGACCATCCGTGAGCTCAGGTGCGGCGGCGGTCGTGCCATCCCGCACGAGAATCTCCGGAGTCACCACCAGCCCGCTCACTGTAAAGTTGAAGGTCGATTCATCGGCATCATCCGATGCGATTGTCACTTCGCCTGTGAAGGCGCCGGGAGCGGTCGCCGGGAGGATCACTTGAAAAGGAAGCGACTGTCCGGGTGCCACCGCCACTGGTAGAACCGGCAATCCAGTCACTGAAAAACCAGCGGGCGTCGCGATGGCGGTGACATTCAGATCGGCGTTCCCCGGATTGAAAAGTGTGAGGCCGCGGGCCAGGGGAGTACCCAATCGCGTCGTGCCAAAGCCCAGCGTCTGGGTTTGTCCGTCGATGATTTCCGGTGCGGTGTCTGACGCACCATCGCGTATGGCGATCTCCGGCGCGAGTGTGAAGGCCGCCACACTTTCCAGACGGCCCACTGAGCCATTGCCCAACCCGTGCCCCATCGATGCACGCGCTCTAAGACGGCCCGTGGCTGGGAGCGTAAGCCCTGTTCTTTCCCATCCGCCCGCAATTCTTGTTCCCTCGCCGAGATCGCTCCATTGATTGCCGCCGTCTGTGGACAACTCAAACCTCACCCGCAGCACTTCCGGCGATCCGCCTCCTCTGCGCCAGCGAACGCGCGAAGGACTGGTCGCTTCGAGCGTTTGCGTGACCGGAAATCCCGCAATGCGCGCCATTCCGTTGCGTTCCGTGCTGCCGGATTGAAAAGAAAACGGACCGGCAAAAATGATTCGTCCATCGGTTTGCACCGTAAGCCCGGCGATGGATCCGCTCACGGAGGCGCCGAAGGTGGTATCCACGCTCCCGTTCGCATTGAGCATGACGAAGTCATTGCGGGCTATACCGCCGGCGGTTTCGAACGCACCGCCGGCCGCAATGTGGCCATCCGTCAGGACCGCGCACGAAGCGATGGATCCGCCCGTCGTAAAAGGAGAGGCGAACTGCGCGTCTGGAGACCCGTTTGGATTGAGCCTCGCCATGTTACGGCGCTGCAGTCCTCCCACGGTTTCGAAGGCCCCGCACACAATAATCTTTCCGTCCGGTTGCACCGCGATGCAGCGTAATTGAGGACTATTGCCGGTGAACGAGGTATTGAAGGACGTGTCCAGCGTTCCGTTCGCATTGAGACGGGCGATCATGGTGCGGGACACGCCTCCCACCGACGACAGGTTTTGGCCCGCGATCAGGAATTTTCCATCCGGTTGCCAGGCCATGGAGAACACCGAGGCATTCGTGCCGGATACACCGGGATTGAAAGTGGTATCGATGCTGCCGCCTGGGTTGAGCCTCAGCAGATAGTTGCGGCCTGTTCCGGAGACGTTTCGGAAGTCGCCTCCTACGATGATCCTGCCATCGTCCTGAATGAGGAGTGAGAAACAATTGCCAAGGATTGGGGCGACAAAGCTCTGATCCACCACTCCGTTGGTCCCAAACTTCGCAAAGTTGAACCTCGTGTTGGCTGCCACCCTGACACCTCTGCCGGATAGAATACTCCCGTCGGCCATCACCGCGCACGCAAGGCTCTCCTCGGTGGTGTCGAGAAAGAGGGGCCCGGCGAATCCCGCGTCCGCCGTCCCGTTCGTGTTGAGTCTGGCAAAACCAACACGGGTGGCCCCGCCAATGGATGTGAACTCGCCACCGGCGACTATTTTTCCGTCTATCTGAAGGGCCACCGTATTTACTCCATCGTTTGCATTCGGATTAAACCCTGCATCGAGGTCGCCAGGTGCGCCAATGGCGGAGGCCGTGAACAGCCCGAATAAAAAAAAGGATGCGCGGTGCATGGCCGGAAAAAAAGGGATGATAAATCGACGGGGGCAGTCCGGTTAGGAACGGTTCAAAATCGGAAACCCACTCCTCCGCCCACCGACCAGCCGCTCAGATCCGCGGTTCCTGTGGATGGTCCGGCGTCCACATCGATGTCACCGATCACATCGTAGCGGCCAAACACATTGACGCTCCATTCGTCATTGATTTGCCGGCTTACACCCGCCTGAATGAAAAACCCGGGCTTCAGTTCGGTGCCACTCCCATCGTTTTTCCACGTCTGCTGCGCGGTGGCTGGCCCCCCGTCGCGACTGACAAAAAGGGTTTCCGTCTGATCCGCATCCCAGTCTGCGATATTGACGGTGAGTCCGGCGCTGGCCTGCACGGCCCATGGTCCGTGCTGGTATTCCATGACCGGACCAAGGGAGAGCGAATACAATTTCAGATCGAAGTCGGCATTGATGCGGTTGAAGGCGTTTGCCGTTTCCCCGCCGGCAGCCACCTGCGAGGCCACGCGGTTCAGGGGGATGTTAGTCAGCAGAAACCCGGGGCCCTGAAGAGCTCCCGCGTAGGGCGCCTGCGGAGGGATGCCGCCGCCGAGGCTGTAGGTGTCGGTGTAGGTAATGGCGAAGTCAGAGCGGGACTTGCTCGCGGTGAACGTGGAAAGACTTTGGGAGGCCCCTGTGTTCAGAAAACTGAAGCTTCCCTGAAGTCCAAGGCTGAGAGAATCGTTGTATGGCTTTATCCATTCCAGTTGCACGTACGGAGATGCACCGTCGATGTCGCTGGAGAACGCGCCGGATTCATAGTTGTCCGTGGCGGTGGTCTGGGCCGCGGTTCCGTTGCCCCCGTGGAAACTGATCGTGTCTCCGCTGACCTGTGAGGCATTGTTATAACCCCAGTACCAGGTATCACCGCCGTTGGTCACGGTGCCTCCGTCCTGAAAAACAAATCCGTCAGTGTATGTCCTGTCTGCAAATGCATTCGCCGGACCGATGGCATCGATGCCCACCGTGTTCGAACCCGGCCCGATCGTCACCAGTGCCGGTGTGGACTGCGTGCCTGAAACCCAGTCGAATCCTCCCAGCGAGCGATACATCAATCCCGCGGAAAAGCGCCAGCCCGCGGTGCGTGACACAGGCGCCGGTGACTTGTCAGGCATTGCCGGAGTGCCGGCGAAGACAGCGGGGGCGGGAAGCAGCAGCACCGCCGCTCCGCGGAGGAGGGTTTGTATCATCATAATCGGGACTCGGGATGAATGAATCAGGAACCCGATTCAACAAGGTCCGGAAATAAAGACAAGACATGTCTTAACGCGAATCAGGACCCTTCTGTCTTCGGCCTGAACAAATCCTTAATCGCGCCGGGTCTCGATTTGGCAACATACAGACCCGCTGCCAGCGCGCAGGCGCCGCAAAACCAGAAAACTTCAGCGTGGGAGAGGCGAAAAACTTTGCCAAGAAGCTCAAGTGTTAACGAGGCAGCCAAAATGCCGATCCATGAGACCCAACTGGCCACGCCCTGCACGGCGCCTTTCTCGTTCGCTGGCGGACGGTGCTGCAGCACTGCCGCCACCGGCACGATGAACATTCCGCTGCCCACTCCCAGTGCCGCCAGCGCCGCCGTGAACATTGTCTGACTGATCCCGTGAATACCCATGACCACCGATGCCAGCGCCATAAGGGTGGCTCCCACGGGTATAAAACCATAAGCGATGCGTCCGTGCGAGAAGTGGCCGGTGAAGGCACTGCCGCCTCCGATCCCCAGGCAGAGCGCGGCCTGAAGCCAGGATTGTTCCGTGGGACCAAGACCGAAGTCCTGTTTCGCATAGAGCGCGAGGTTCAACTGCACGAGCGCGGCAATGTAGAAAAAGCCGGTATTGCCCAGGTTGGCGCGCCACAGGTCGCGGTCGGGTTTCATCCGCTTCAACTGCCGCCAGATCTCTGCAGGAAAGTTCCAGACGAATGGCTTCTTCGGATCGGCGGCGGGCACTTTCGGGCTGCCCACACTGGTGAGGAAGCCCACCGCGGCAAGGATCGCCAGCAGGATGCCTGACCACGCCTGACGCCCGTGGAGTGCATCCGCCAGATAACCTCCCGCCACGGTGCCCGCGATGATGGCCACGAAGGTCAGGAGTTCCAGGATGCCGTTGCCCCATGAAAGCCGCGAGGCCGGCAGGATCTCCGGCAGGATACCGTATTTCGCAGGAGCGAATACCGCGCTGTGCACCCCCATCAGGCAGATGGCCGCCATTTGCAGAGGAAGTGATTCCATCCACAGGCCCACGGCGGCGAACAGCATGATGCCGGCTTCCGCCGCCTTCACTCCCATCATCACCGTGCGTTTGCTGAACCGGTCGGAAAGCCATCCGCCCCACATGGAAAAAAGCAGGAACGGCACGGCAAACACCCCGCCCGCCAGGGTCACCAGAGAATCCTGCTTCTCATCGCTGAAGCCCATCTTGAAAACGAGATAGACCACCAGCCACTTCAGCGCGTTGTCACTGAACGCTCCCTGAAACTGCGTGAACATCAGATTCCAGAAACCGCGCGGTGTGGATGAAGTCGGGGTGTTAATGGAAGCGGACGGCGTTTCGTATGGATTCATGGGAACGGCGGAGAGGCAAAATCAGGCGCAGCGCGGCGCGGGAATGAAGCGGCGAAGCAGGAAGTGTGTCGGTAAGTAAACGGCGAGCGGGAGCACCGCCAGCCACAAGATGAAGTAAAGGGATGGAGGCATGAAGGTTTGGGGCTCAGTTTCGCTCATGCCAAAGACAAAGTTCACATTTCGCGGCGTCAGATCGCCGGGAATGTTGGCGGGTCCGGGAAGCATGAAATAACAAATGAGGCAGAGCACCCATGCCAGTGCTGTCCACAGCGGCAGCGCGCGCCGGTCATAACCCGTGCGCCTGACCAGATAGAAAAGAAGAAAGGGCAGCCATCCATGGAAGAGCGACAGGCCGCGCAGAAAGAGTGAAGTGTCCTTCACCATATATTCGGTCATTCCTGTCAGGTGTCCGCCGCACAGCACCACGATGAAATCCACACACCACAGCGCCTGCGGCAGGAGAATGCCCACGCAGCACATGGAGATGAGCAGCGCATTGCCTGTCCACATTCCTGTCAGTGCCAGGAGCAGGGCGATATCGCAGAAATAGAGGAAGTTGGTGGGGCCATAGTAATGCCAGTAAACCGGAAGGAACACCGCGACGAAGGCGGTGCAGGCGAGTTTCAGCCACAATGGAATCGGACGGAGGGCGGTGTTCAGAGTTGGCGCTGGTTGGTTCATGCGGCGAGTTATGCTCTCCGCCCTGCCGGGGAATAAATTGATTTTCCGCTGCCGTCCATTGCCAATGACGATAGTCGCGACTTGCGCCCGCTGGACAAAGTCCCGCGCTGCGCCATGTGAAGAGGCATGGCGATGACGTGCCCGCGCTGCATTACCCCATTGAACCCGGACAAGCACAGCACCGGGATCGCATGGCGCTGCACGGGATGCGGCGGACAGTCGCTCAACTTCAGCCAGTTCAGGCGCATCGTTCCTGAGGCGCACGCCAACGGGATTTGGGAGACGGCCATGCTGGAGCCCCGCGCGCCGCGCCTCAGGTCGCTTTGTCCGGAATGTCAGCGCGATATGGCGGCGGTGCTCATTCCCATGAAGGAGCGGGAGTTGGAACTGGAAGTGTGCCGCGGCTGTCAGCGCCTGTGGCTGGACCGGCAGGAGCGCATCGCAGGACACCTAACAGAAAACGCGGAACCGGGGCCGCTGCCGGCGATCAAGCCCATCTCCATGGACGCAAGAATCCGCATGGGTGAAGAGATGCTGCGGCAAATGCGGCGAAGGGAGTTGCTTGGGCGATACGGATTGTGGACCGCGATACTCATTCTCTTTGGCCTTTTTGTCTGGGCGGCCACCGCAAAGAGAAAGCGTATCAAATGGAACATCGACAGGCCGTGACCGCCGGGTGTGGTACGCTCACTGCAATTGGCATGGACAGAGCGGGTTAACGCTCTCAAACCCAATGCGATCTGCATATATGAAGACACTGCCATTCATTGCCCTTGCCGCCCTTCCGTTCGTTTTCACAGCGTGTGATGTGAAGGTGGACAACTCGGATCCTCCGGGGGGGAAGACCACCGAAAAGAAGGAGACTAATACCACCATCGTAACTCCCCCGAAGGAAGAGAAGAAGGTCGAAAACAACACCACCATCGTCAACCCGCCCAAGGAAGAGAAGAAGGTGGAGAAGAATACGACGATCATCAATCCTCCGAAACCTTAACGGAAGCCCGGCGGATTACTTCGCCAGCCACTTGTCGAGAAAGCGGAACGTGCCCTTCCCGTTGATCGTGTGGGGTCCGTTGAAGAATTCGATCTCCGCACGATCCCTGAGGCCCTGCCGGCTGTAATGCCGGAAAGTGCGCGCGAACTCGTAACTCACCCATTCGTCCGACCCCACACCGTCGTCGTGCCCGCGCTCGACCATAAAGGGGCGCGGGAAGATGAGCCAGCTCAGTTCAGCGTAGTTGAAGGTGTTGGCGAGATTCCATTCCACCATGTCGAACTCCTGATTGTAGAGGTAACACATGGGGGAAGAGGCATCGACATTCTTCCAGATCCACTCGTTGTAATCGGCGGAGCAAATGCTGAGACAATAATCCGTTAGCAGCGCGGGAAGGCGCATCGCGGATTTCCCGCCGTAACTCAGGCCGTAAAAGGCGATGCGTGCGGGATCGACGTTAGGAAGGGTCTTCAACCATGTGAGGATGGTTTCATGCTGCCGCACAATAAAGCTCCACAGCGACAGGCCCAATGGCCACGCCTTGCGGCAAAGCTGACGGAATTCTGTTTTGCCAATGTAGGGATTCTGAGGGGCGAAAACGATGTAACCTTTCTCCGCCAGGCGCGCGGCATAGGCGTGATAGGCTGGATTATCCTGCTTTGGATCGGCCACATCGGAGGGCCTTCCTTCAAGACCGTGCTGACAGACGATGACGGCGCGCTTGTCACCGGGTTTCAGGTCCTTTGGCAACAAAAGAATGCCGAAGGAAAAAACGTCAGGATAAACATCCAGGGTCACTTCCCAGCCCGTGAATTTGTCAGTCTCGTAGATGGGGCGGCTTTTCGCATTTGGCGGCAGCGTGGCGGGCGGGAGCTTGCCGGTGACGTCAGTCCAGAAGCGCTCGCGATAGGATTTCGCGGACTTTTCGAAGTTCTCCGCGGAGGAAAAGTTCGCCTCTTTCCAATACGCGCCGCGGGTCGCCTGTGCTTTGCGCATCAAAACCTGCGTGTCTTCGAGGATGCCTTTAAACAGGCGGGTTTGACGGGCGTTTTGATCGATGGCCTGAATCTTTTCCGGGGGCGAAGAGGGAGCGGCCGGTTTGCCGAAAACAGCGCTGAACCCGGTGAAGAGATCGTCGGGTTTTTCGAAAAGCTGGAGGGCGCGGCGGTTCTTGACGTCATGTCCGTCCGCGAAGGGCGGAAGCATGGCGTCGGCGCGATCGGCTTCGGCTTTTTGCACTGCGGCGGGCGGTTCGCTGAGCTTTCCCGGGGCGTTGCCGCCTTCGTCTGTGATGGTTAGGGACGGCCAGCCGGAGGGGCCGGAAATCACGCGCCGTGGAACGATCATGGCGATGAGTTCGGCAGTGCCGAATTCGCGAACCAGACCGAACACGGTGCGGTCGATCGGCTCCTCCCACTGATTCTCCATGGGAGCGAGCGTCCCTTCGATCATCACGGTGGAAATGCGGGAATCGATGGCTGCGGCCAACAGTGCAAGACGCCCGCTTTCACCCGAGCCGATGATGGCAATGGGTCCCGCACCGCCGGTTTTCTGGATGCCATCGATGAGGGCGAAAATGGACTGAAGATCGTAAGCGGTGAGCGTGCGCCCGAGTTCGAACCCGGCGCGCCAGAGCACTTCGCGCTGTGTTAGGGCAGACGGACGCACGGGCATGGGTGCGCCCTTGCGGCGGTCAAGGAGCGCAGGGCACGCGACGAGGGATGCCTTGGGAAGGCCGGCGCAGCGAAGCGCCCACTGGCGTTCCGGCGGGATGCCGGGTTCCAGCCCAAACATTTGCTCCGGCGTAGTACCGATATCGGGGAGCACGATGATGCGAAGTGTGCCCTCTTTGCCGACGGTGGCGAGGAGGCCTTCGCTTTTCACGTTCCTGACAACATCCCACTCAACGCGCTCGATCGCCGAGGAGCCGGTGGTGGCGGCTTCGTTGGTTTCCCCCGGCGCGACGGCAGGACTGCGCAGGTGCGCGGGAACGCGTTCATCGATGAGGCCAAGCATTTGGCGCAGGCGGGCGCGTTTCGGTTCGATGCTCTTCTCCCATGACTCCTGGGAGGCGGGATCAAGCTTCCAGAGAGCAGGACGCGCTTTGGCGGCTTCGATGGTTTCGCGGTCGAGGAAACGGTGGATGCCCTGCACCATTTTGGCGGCGAGGTCGCCCTGTTCGGTTAGAGGCTGCGTGTTGGGAAGCGGCTCTGCGGCGAAGAGGCGCGGGCAGCAGAGCGCGAGCAGGAAAATGGTTAGTCGTGCATTCATTCGGATGAATGTGCGAAGGGGCTACCACCGCGGGAAGAGGGCGGGCGTTACGTGTCCAGGGTTGCCGGACCTGGCGATGTCAAATCGCTGCCAGCCGGTCAAACGCGGCGCAGGAAGACGCTTCCAATGGCGCAGGCGAGAGAGAGGAAGTAACACCACGGCTCGACGCTTTGCCTCGTCTCGACCGCCGTAATGTTGCTCTTCACCGTGGGAGGCGTGAACTCCGGAGCCGCGGCGAGGGCAGCAGGGATGGCCTGACCGAGGCGGTATTCGCCGGGCGAGGGGCGGTTGTAATGAAGGACCTTGAGCTTGCTGTTCTCCATGTCGCGCAGGCGAACGGTGAGCTTTTGTTTGCCGCCCAGCGGGACGGTGGCGGTGTAGCGGCCAAGGCCGGCTTCGTTCACCGTGACGGGGAGTTCCGCGCCGTTTTCGTCCACGGCTTTGGCGTCCCATTTGATGTTGTTCACAGGAGTGCCGTCGGTTTCGCGGCGGCAGATATCGAACGTCCAGTCATCATTCGCGACCATGCTGCGCACCTCCATGCCCTGGATGTTCTTGGGCCGGAGAATGGATCGAAGGACCTGCGCCCAGAATTTGCCGCAGCCGTCCCATGCGAGCCACTCACCGCCCCATTTTTCCGTCAGGTCGGAAGTGAAGGAGAGCCCCTGACCAAGGCCGAAGCGGCCAATGGCGAGAAGAGGATCGCCGGTTTCGGCGGAGAGAACCGTCTGCGTGACGGGCTTGGCTTCGGTCATGACGTAGCCGAGCGAAGAGGGCAGCTTGTCGCCGTAGCCGGCAAGCATGGGATGCTCCGCGGTGACCACCGGCGCATAGACATCCTCTTTGATGGCGCTCTTGCTGGCCTGCATGGTTTCACGCGTGAAAATCTGCGGCACACTGGCCGGGTCCTGCGCGGCGTAGAAGCGGCCCTTGCCGATTTCCGCGATGCTTTGCAGCAGGTCGGCGGCGGCGCCATCGCCGAGAGCCACGGTGGAAACGGTAACGCCACTGTCTGCGAGGGCCTGGGTGAGTTCCGCGAAACCGCGATCCTCGGTCTGGCCGTCCGTTAGGCAAATCATGTGCTTCACTTTCGCGGAGCAGTTATCCAGAAGCTGCTTCGCCTGCTGCATGGCGGGATACATATCCGTGCCGCCACCTTCAGCGATGGTATCGATGGCAGCCTGGATGCCGTCTTTTTCGGACGCGCGCCGCATGTCGCTGATCAGATAGGGTTCGGTGTCGAACGCGATGACGGCCACCTGATCCTGCGGGCCGAGAAGTTCCACGCTGGCCTTGGCCGCCTGGCGCGCCATTTCCAGCGGCAGGCCGCTCATGGAACCGGAGCGGTCGATGACCAGCACCATCGCAAGGGAGGGTTTTTCCTTTTCTTTCTCAAAGCGGCTAACAAGAGGCAGCACGTCCTCCACCGGCGTTTTATAATAGCCGCCGAGGCCAAAGGTATTCTCGCTGCCGAACATCGCGAGGCCGCCGCCGAAGTCCTGCACATAGCTCTTCAACAGGCCCATCTGCCGGGTGCTCATGGAAGTGGCCGGCACGTCTGCGAGGATGACAGCATCAAAAGAGAGCAAGCCGTCCATGCTGTCCGGGATGCCGTTCTCGCCGCGCACGTCGATGTCGAACTCCTGCTCCTGGAGAGAGCGGGAGAAACCGCGCATGTCCTTCGGCGTTTTGTGAATGACGAGCACGCGGCTCTTGCCGGTGACCTCCACCGTGGCGGAGGCCTGGTTGTTCAGCGGGAAGTGGTCTTTGTCAGGAATGAGCTCCGCGGTCCAGAGGCTGGAGCCGGCGACCGTCATGGGCACATCGAACTCGATCGTGTTGTCTTTGTCAGGGCCAAGCTTGACGGGCTTCTCCGCGACCTTCACACCCTGACTCAAAATGCGGACCGCGCCGCCCATTTCCTGATTCGCCGCCATCTTCACGCGCAGGCGCACGATTTCGCCCGCGTAGGCGTTAGGGGAATTCGGTTCGACGGAAACGATGGAAGCCTCCGGATCGGTGAGGCCGCTGAGCTTTTTCCACACGACATCCACATTTTCGCGTTTCAGCGTCACCATCGCATTGGAAACATTCCCCTGCGTTTCCTGGCCATCAGTTAGGAGAACGAGGCGGCGGCTCTTGCCCGCAGGAAAAGCGAGACGCGTGCTGAGAACCGCATCCGACAGGCGCGTGGCGGAGCGGAACTCGTCATCAGCGATGCCCTTTTGCCAGTCCTCGAGTTCCTTCGCGAGGTCATCGGTCTTCTTAAGGCGGACGCCGTTGCCGAAGGCGAAGACCGTGTAGGAATCGTTACTGCCGAGCTGAGCAATGGCGGCATTCACCTCATCCACGACCGCGCGGGCAGCCTTGAGGTCCACGCTTTGACTGACATCCACCAGAAAGACGACGTGGACATCCTCCACCTTGCGCATCCAGCCAGGACGGCAGAGAGCGAGCACCAGAAAGATGATCGCCAGCGCGCGCATCGCAAAGGACGCAAGCATCAGTTTTTTCGGCCGATCCACCAACGTGAACCAGAAACCACCGGCGAGAACCAGAAGGCCAAGAAGCCACCACAGCGGCTGAAGGTACGTTAAGTGCATGAAGGGGAAGCGTAAGCGCCGGGATTTGTGCCAGTGTCAGAGGCGTCTGTCCAACGACATTTCCGAATGAGGGCGCGTTCAAAGATCAGGCCGGATAGGACGGAAGGGGATGGATTTTCACGGTTTTTTAACGGGATGGCTCCACGGAACCCGGCTGAAAGATTTGATTTGGTTGGATTTGGTTTGATGAAGCCGGACCGGCAGTGACGGGACAGGTGCCCGAAGAGACGCGCCACTCTTCGGCCAGGATTACTCTGCACCGGATGTCCGCTGCCTCAATTGTTTGATCAATGCTGCAGGGTCCTGACGGGTGTCGAGAATTGCACCCACCATTAAACGCATCCCCTCGATTTTGCAGAAAAGGCGATACGGGAAGGGATTGGGGGTGATGCTGCGCAAATTTGTGCCGGGAAAAAGGCGCGCCATTCCTGGTTGTTTGAGGAGAGTCGCGAGTGTGCGGTCCAGCGTTTCGAGAAACAGGTTCGCGCGGGATTCTGAATGCTCCAGCAGCCCGGCATAGACGGATTGAATATCCTGCCCGGCGCCGCTCAGAATAACCGGTTCCACCTACTTGCTCTCCGAAAGAAGTCCCGCTTTTACTTCACTCCAGGGCCGCCCCGGATCTTTGCCTTGCTCATACCGGGCAAACCGCTCCTCCACAAGCGCCAGAATCCCCTCATCCACCGGCATCTCGCCCTCGCGGCGTTCCACCTCATCCAATAATTCCACGGCCAGCGTCCACTTTTCCGTGATGGAAAGGCTTGCGAGGGCGGGAATTCGTTCGGCGATCATTTTGCGAATAAGGTCAACGTTTGAATACGGATTGCCAGGGCAATTTGGTGGCCCTATGCGTGACAGCAGGAATTGGCGCAGCGCTTCGGTTACCGGTGAGTCCCGTAAACTGCGTATGAACCCGGAGGACGGATTCGCTCCCCGGCGCATTGTGGACAGAACGTGCGGCCTCACCTTCCGGGAGATAGATACATCCACCCAATTCCCTATGGTTTCGGGCGGATGTATCTATCTCTCTGTTCGCCGGGACCGCAAAACCGCGCCAAGCTGTGCGTTGCCACCGCAGATTCGCAGTTCCCAGCACACGGAAATATGGCTATACCGCGGCATGCCATCTGTCAGGAAATCGAAGTCCGCCTTCGCCGCTGCCGCGGCTCCCGTCCTGCTCGCTTTCGGATCGGGCCTGGTAAAGATGTTTGCCGGGGACAATGCTGAGCTTGGCAACTGGCTCGTCGAGAGCTTCACCGGTCTTGCGGCGGGCGTTGCAGGAAACGTCTATCACGAACACAGCCAAACGACGGAACACGCCGCGACGTTCATCACCGGCGGGCAGCTTTGCACCCACACCGGCAGCGTCATGGAGGCGCTCACTCTGGAGTTTGCAGAGACTGAGGATGGCAAAGATTATCGGAAGCCGCTCCGCACCCTGGCTGGAAAATTGCCCGCATTGTGGCAAAGCCTCTGCAGCGATGAAGGCCCGGTAACTGGAAATATTTGCCACATCCCAGCGAGCACGGCGCCTCCATCCTGAGATGAACCGACTCTCACCTACACCCGCAGCGCACTCAAGTTTTTACCTTTAACGATATGCTTCCTCTTGCCTTGCGAAAGCCGCGTCATTATTAATTTCCAGCCTCACAGTCCCGAGGCTTGCACTGAACGGCATCGCGACGGTTTCCATCGAAATTACGCACAAATAACTATTGACTCCATGGACGATCTTCAACATATCCTAGAACGGCTAGAGCACTGTATCCGAGCAAAGACGTGGGACTCACTCGAGACACATGGGATCGAAATTAAGCCCGTTCCGGCCTCCGGAAAAGAATGGCGAAGTATCAGGGAAAGTGTAGGAGCCTTTCTGAACACTAAAGGGGGGCGTGTTATTCTCGGGATAAAGGACAGCCAAAAACCACACCGACATTATCAATTTACTGGTTACACCGAGGACCAAAGCGGAAATTTGTCGGAGTTCCAGCAATGCTTCACCGACTTTCGTGGTAATCCGTTAGACGTTTCAGAGTGCTTGCACTTTGAGGTGCGTCCCTATTGTGGCGGGCAAGTAGCAATTGTCAAGGTCAACGCTCTTTCAGAGGACCGCAAATTTGTCTTTTTGAATGGCGAGGCCAGGCACCGAGTAGCAGACCGTGATGAAAGAATTAATAAACAGAATGTAATTAGGGCTTGTTTACAATGGCCGCCAAAGCTTGAACTGCTCGTAAGTGGCGGCCACCGAACAAAGGACCAAAGCCAGGAACATCCTGCGGGTCTTTTCGAAGCGTGAGGCCACTCTGCGGTAAACTTTGAGTCTCTGGAAA
>DASZQB010000083.1:0-2053 GCA_035550135.1 Verrucomicrobiales bacterium | reverse complement strand
GCTCGAAGCGCAAATTCGGTTCTTGTTTCCATCAGATTTTTGGGTTGCCACGGCATAGTCCCCCGGCCTTACACCGGCGCACCACGTGTAAACCATGTCCTGAACCTAAGTGTAAACTATGTCCTGAACCTGCACCGAATGCCTTTGCGTTCCGGCGAGTCGTTAGGGCCGGGACGAAGGCGTGGATATGTGTGCTGAACGCTGCCAGGTCCCGGTAAGCTTTTTAGGGGCCGGGTTGGTGGCGTAGCCGTTGAGGGTAAGTCTTTTTACAGAGCCCGCGGCTGCAATTAGGGAGGTGATTAACGAAGAGGAAAGTCAAATGATTCCGATGGGGAATTTTTGGAGGGGAGAAATGTGGAGCCGTGAACCGGGAAAATGGAGGGGCGGGGGACAGGAGGCGGCGGAACGGCTGATGGAAATTGTTAGAAGGACGGTTTTTGGATGGTTAGGGTGGGAATTTTCGCGGGATATTTTATGCGATTTTCCCGGGGTATCGTTACGTTCCGGAACGTAACGATGGGGTTTTGACGAGCGACGGGTTTTGAGTGGAAAGGCACCCTGCGAGAGTGCTGGGGCGAACCCGGCAAATCCGGCCCAGGGTGCAATCGGATGTTCTTGCGGGTCGCGGTGCCGAGCCTTTATGGTTCTGCGGTCATAAGCCGCCTTCATATGAAAAACGTCCACTGGATTTCCCTCCTGGCGATCGCGCTTCTCAGCTTCGTCATGAGCTTCATTACTTTGTCTGGAGCCAAAGACAATCTGATGGCTGTGCCTGCGGGCAACGCGTTTACCTTCCTTGGCTTGTTGAGTGCGGCCACGGCCGGCGCAGTGAGGGAAATCTGTAAGCGCCTCGACAAGCTCGAACAGACCAAACCCGCAAAACAAATGCCGGGTACGATCCCTGCCGAACAAAGTGGTGAAGGCAACTCTGCTTAGCTCAGTGCCTCTTATTGATCGTCAGGGCCGACCGATACTCCGTGCGTTACGTGCGGCACTGTCGGCGCCGCTATGCCTCGCGACGATTTCGTCCGCGTCGATAACAGTTAACCAAGCACCCCTGTTTTGCATGACCGCCCGTAAGTAATGGCTATCCTGCACTACATGAAATTCGTCCCGCGCATCCCTGCTACCGCCGCGCTGCTGCTGGTGGTCTGCGCCGGCATGTCCTGTGACCGGCAGGCGCGCAGCGGGGAACAGTCAATCAATGCGCAGGGGGCGACGGAATCCTTCACCATCGCAGGGGATCTTGCGATGGCGAGAGGCCATCATGAAGAAGCGCTCGCCGCTTATCAGAAGGGACTTGCGCTGGCTGACAAAGAAAAACATCCGCTGCAGTGGATCGACCTTGCGGTGAATACCGCGGTGGTGCTCTGGCTGCAGAATCAAGAGGCGGAAGCGGAGGCGCTTTACAAGGAAGTCCGCAGCCCCCCGAAACAGCATTCCACCGGAGTGCCGCCCGAAACCGCCTCCAGGCTGAATCGCTCGGGACTCTGCTCGATTCCGATCCATTCATTCCGGACCGCGAGCCGGAGACGCGGCGCGCACTGGCGGAGAGTGAAAAGAAATTCGGCAAGGACCACCCCGAGACAGTCAATGACGTGAAAAACCGGGCGAAGAGGCTCGAATCGAACAAGCGCCGCGCAGAGGCGGAGCGGCTTTGGTGCCGCGCCCTTGCGATCGATGAAGCGTCGCTGGGAAGAAGTCACCGTGAAGTGGCCGAAGACCTGAAATATCTCGCGTGCCGCGGAAGGCCGGGCGGTCGTCCGGCCTTGAGGGATGACGTTTGTTGCGGTTGGCGCGTCCGGCGTTTGCTTGCAGGGCGGACGGTCTGACTAACTTGTGTTTGGAGGGCGGGCGCAGGGTGAGTCCAACGGGGATTCTTTCGCCGCTACGCGGCTTGCCGTAGGGGGGCCCTAACACCGTGGGCTGAAGCCGAATGGCGCGAAGATAAGGAAGGTTTCGGATGATTTTTCCAGTGATGAAACGAGGTTTTCCTGGCGTGGCGGGGAAAACCTGGGAAAGGTGCTTATGCCTCCACATGACCACCGCCGCA
>DASZQB010000082.1:0-153196 GCA_035550135.1 Verrucomicrobiales bacterium | reverse complement strand
GCTCGAAGCGCAAATTCGGTTCTTGTTTCCATCAGATTTTTGGGTTGCCACGGCATAGTCCCCCGGCCTTACACCGGCGCACCACGTGTAAACCATGTCCTGAACCTAAGTGTAAACTATGTCCTGAACCTGCACCGAATGGCGATACTCGGAACGCGATGCCGATTCGTCATTCGGAAATTGCGCTAATTCGTCATTCTGATTTCGTCATTTCTGCCGGATCATTTCCGTCGGATTGACACGTTAGAGGAATTTCGACAGGATCGCAGGAAATTCCGAATGCCCCTTCTTACTGTCCCCCAGGTTCTTGCGCTGTCGCCGGATGATGCGTCGGCGAAGGCGGCGCGGGGGCTGGTGAAACCGGCAAAGTGGGTGACGCTGGGAGCGGCGGAAACCGGATTGTGGGGCGAGTGTCAGGGGAGCGGGGCGAAGCCTTATCAAGTGATGGTGGATGCGAGCGGATTTGGGACGAAGTGTTCGTGTCCAAGCCGGAAGTTTCCATGCAAACACGGGCTGGCGCTGATGCTGATGCATGCGGAGGGGACGGGGAAGTTTGCGGGTGATCCGCCGGTGTGGTTCAGTGAATGGCTGAGCGGACGGAAAGAGCGCGCGGAAAAACAGGCGGCGAAAAAGGAGGCCGCGGCGGAGGCTCCGCCGCCGGACCCGGCGAAGGCGGCAAAACGGCAGGAGGCGCGCCTGGACCGGATGCGTGCGGGGGCGTCCTGGCTGGGCCTGTGGATGCGGGATCTTGTCAGGGAAGGGCTCGCGGATTTACCATCGCGGCCTTCTTCTTTCTGGCGCGAGACGGCGGCGCGCATGGTGGATGCGCAGACGCCGGGCTTGGGGAGGCGGGTGGAGGAAATGGAATCGCTGCTGTATTCCGGCACGGATTGGCCGGTGAAGCTGCTGGCGGCGATGGGGAGAACGCAGTTGTTATTGGATGCCCTGGAGAAGTTCGATGCGCTGCCCGCAGGATTGCAGGCGGACGTGCGCACGGCTCTGGGTTGGGCGCAGGAAAAGGACGCGGCCCTAACAGGTGAGAAGGTGGAGGATCTGTGGACGGTAAACGCGGTGGTGTATGAGGAAAACGGTCCGCTGCACGAGCGGCGCGTGTGGTTGTCAGGGAACCGCACGGGCCGGGCGGCGCTGCTGCTCGACTTCTCGCACGGGGGACGGAAGTTTGAGATGCCATTCGTTCACGGGACGCAGATGGAGGCCGCGCTAACGTATTTTCCGGCGGCGGCTCCGCTGCGGGCGGTGCCGGGTGAGATGAAGGGACCGGCAGCCGCGGCGGCAGGTCTTGCAGGCGGGGGAAGTTTTGGTGAAGCGCTGGAGGGAATCTCCGGTCGCATGGCGGCGAATCCATGGCTGCAGCGGCATCCGGTGGCCCTGCGCGGGGCTAAAGTTCGCCGGGAGGGAACCGCATGGGGGATGCAGGATTCCGCGGGCGCCGATGTTCCCGTGAGGCTCCCGGAGGCGGGCGGATGGATGCTTGCTGCTGTAAGCGGCGGGGAACCGGTGGATGTGTTTGGGGAATGGGCCGGCGGAGTGCTGTATCCGCTGACCGCCTGCTGCTCCGGCTGGATTTCCTTGACTGACTAACATGTCTTCTGCGCTCACACAACTGGCCGCTCCGGCGCTCGTGGGTCTCACGCGGAAGCCGCCGGCGTGGCCCCTTGCGGCGGGTGGCATTGGGGAACTGCTAACAGGAATGGAGAGTGACGAAATGGAAGTGCGCTTTTTGCGCACAGCGGGTGTGCTGGCGCTGGCGGGGGAGGCGGGGCTGGAACCGCGGACTGCGAGCGAAGCGCTGCCGGTTGCTCCGGCGGAGGAGGTAAGGCAGCCGGACACTCCCCGTCTGCGGGCTGCAGCAGCGCAACTCATTTCTTCCGGCCCCGCGGAGGTGCTCACCGAACTGCTGGAGCTTTTGACAGAGAAAGGACTGACGCTTCCCCCCGGCCTTCTGCCGGCGCTGTTGGGTTGTTCAACTAACAAACCGGCGGTGCGAAGCGCGATTGGAAAAATGCCGGGAAAACGGCACCGCTGGCTGGCTTCGCTCAATCCGGAGTGGAAAGCGGTACTAAGTGAGGAAATCACTGTTGCGGAATATCTTGATGAACGGCTGTGGACTGACGGATCGCTGCCGGAGCGGATCGCAGTACTGCGTCAGGTCCGGCAGCGCGAACCCGCGAGGGCCCGGGAACTGCTGGCGGCGGCCCTGCCGAAAGAGGCGGCGAAAGAGCGGAGCGAAATGCTGCCGGTGCTGGCCGCCGGATTGTCGCCGGAGGATGCGGTTTTCCTAACGAGTGTTCTGGCGGATAAGTCGAAGGGTGTCCGTCAAATCGCGGCCGCGATGCTGTCGAATCTGCCGCAGAGCGAATTCGCCCGGCGAATGACCACACGCCTGGCGGAGATGGTGAAGGTGGAAAAGAAACTGCTGAGGTCCGCGACGCTGGAGGTCGCCTTGCCGGAAAAATTTGACGCTGAGTGGTCGAAAGACGGAATCGAGGAAAAGCCTGTGCAGGGAGAAGGCGCGAAAGCCTGTTGGTTGCGGCAAATGACGTGGCTTACTCCGCTGGCATGGTGGAGCGGGCATACCGGCCTAACACCTGCGGAGGTGATCGCGCTGATGGCGAAATCCGACTGGGCGGCGCCGCTGCTGACGGGAGTGATGCAGGCAATTGCGTCGCAGCAAAACGCAACGTGGGCGCGGGCGTTGATTGCGCATGGAACGGCGGGAAAAGTGAACCTCGACTTTTCGGAGATTGCAGGCGTGGCGGGTGTGGAAGCGGTGGAACAATGGCTCACGGGAATGACGGAAAACGGTGAGTTCAATCACGCGCTGGGACATGCCATCCAATTGCAAACCTGGAGCGAACCTTTCGCGAATCTCATGATGGCGCACGCGCGGAGAGTGGCGGCGAAAGAGCCGGACTACACATTCTACACGCAACTCCCGGCAGTGGCGCTGCGGCTGCCCGTCTCGCGGTTGAGTGCCGCGGCAGAAGACTGGGAGGATTTCATCGACAGGCCCTATCTGCGCCCGGCGCTCGATTCCTTTTTACAGAGCATTCAACTCCGTAAAACCATTCACGAAGAACTCCAGTCCTTATGAGCACCATCCTGCGCCAGCACGCTGAACAGCAATTCGCTGAAGAACTCGATCAACTCGCCAAAGCGGACGACCGCGAGCGTCCGGAAAACTGGAGGCTGTCGCCTTGGGCTGTGGCGACCTATCTGCTGGGCGGGAAACTGAAGAGCGGGTTTCAGGTGACGCCGAAGTATATCGGGAACCGGCGCTTGATTGAGATTGCAGTGTCCACGCTGGCGACGGACCGGGCGCTGCTGCTGTATGGATTACCGGGCACGGCGAAGTCGTGGGTGTCGGAGCACCTGGCGGCGGCGGTGAGCGGGGACTCGACGATGCTGATTCAAGGCACCGCGGGGACGAGTGAAGAGCAGATTCGTTATGGCTGGAACTATGCGTCGCTGCTGGCGAAGGGGCCATCGCGCGAGGCGCTGGTGCCGAGTCCGCTGATGAAGGCAATGGAGATGGGAAAGGTGGCGCGCATTGAGGAACTGACACGGGTTCCAAGCGATGTGCAGGACACGCTGATTACGGTGCTGTCGGAGAAAACGCTGCCGATTCCGGAATTGAGTGACGAGACGCAGGCGAGCCGCGGGTTCAATGTGATCGCGACTGCTAACAATCGCGACAAGGGAGTGAATGAGTTGTCGAGCGCGCTGAAGCGGCGGTTCAATACCGTGATCCTGCCGCTGCCGGCGAGCGCGGATGAAGAAACAGAGATTGTATCCAAACGGGTGGGGGAAATGGGGCGGGCGCTGCAGCTTCCATCGGAGCCTCCCGCGCTGGCCGAGGTGCGCCGGGTGGTGCAGATATTCCGCGAATTGCGCGATGGCAAAACGGAGGACGGGAAGACCAAGATCAAGTCGCCCAGCGGCACGCTGAGCACGGCAGAGGCGATCTCGGTGCTGAGCAACGGCATGGCGCTGGCCGGGCACTTCGGTGATGGAACGATGCGCGCGCCGGATATTATTTCGGGCCTCGTCGGTGCGGTGGTAAAGGACCCGGTGCAGGATTCGGTAGTGTGGCGGGAGTATCTGGAAACGGTGGTGAAGGAAAGGGACGGCTGGAAGGATTTATATCGGGCGAGCAAAGACGTTGATTGATTTCCTGACATGCCAGACCTCTCGCCAGCGTTTCACCTTTTCGGCATCCGGCATCATGGGCCGGGTTGCGCGCGCATGCTTTCGGCGGAGTTGGAGCGGCTGAAGCCGGATTGCGTGCTGATCGAGGGGCCGCCGGATGCGGATGCCATGCTCGCGTTTGCGGGGGATGCGGAGATGAAGCCGCCCGTGGCGCTGCTGATCTACGCGGTGGAGGACGCGAAGAAAGCTGCATTTTATCCCTTCGCGGAGTTTTCACCGGAATGGCAGGCGATTCGTTACGGACTGAAAGCGGACGTGCCGGTGCGGTTTATGGATTTGCCGCAGCGACATCAATTGGCGCTGGAGATTGAGGAGGAAAAGAAGGCGGCGGATGAGGCTGCGGCGGCGGAGCAGGAGACCGCAGAAGGAACTTCCGAATTGGAGAATGCCGGGGCCGGTGAGTTGCCGAAAGAAGTGGATGTTTCCAATCCGGAAAACGAAGAGCTGCTGCATCACGATCCCCTAACATGGCTCGCCCGGGCGGCAAATTTGAGCGACGGGGAGGAATGGTGGGAACGCATGGTGGAGGAGCGCAGCGATGCGGCGGATGTGTTTCCGGCCATTCGCGAGGCGATGACGGTGCTGCGCAGTGAGGCTCCGCGACGCAATGATGAACGGGATGCGTTGCGTGAAGCGAGGAGGGAGGCCTGGATGCGCGAGACGATGCGGGCGGCGCAGAAAGAGGGCTTTCAGCGCATTGCGGTGATTTGCGGAGCATGGCATGTGCCGGCGCTGGCGGAGTGGCCGCCGGCTTCAAAGGACAGGGAACTCCTGACAAAATTGCCGAAGGTGGCGGTGGAGGCCACGTGGGCGCCATGGACGTACGGGCGGCTGGCTTACAGCAGTGGCTATGGCGCAGGCGTGGTTTCGCCGGGGTACTATGAATACCTCTGGCAGCGCGGGCAGTCGGAGACCGTGGGACCGGCGGCGGCGGCATGGCTGGTAAAGGTGGCGCGGCTGCTGCGGGAGGAGGACATCGACTGCTCGTCGGCACACGTCATTGAATCCGTTAGACTGGCGGAGTCGCTGGCCGCATTTCGTGAGCGTTCGACACCGGGCCTAACGGAATTGAATGAGGCGGTGCGCACGGTGATTTGCATGGGGGACGAAACGCCGCTGCAGCTCATTCATAACAAATTGATCGTCGGTGAACGGATGGGCAGCATTCCGGAGGGGACGCCCGCGGTGCCGCTGGCGCGGGATTTGGCGGCGGAGCAAAAGCGTCTGCGCTTCAAGCCGGAGGCGGTGCACAAGGTGCTCGATCTGGATCTCAGGAAACCAGGCGATCTCGAACGCAGCCATTTGCTGCACCGGCTGACGCTGCTTTCCATTCCGTGGGGCGCCATCGGCGGAAAGGGAATGGGAAAGGGAACGTTTCACGAGATTTGGAATCTTCAGTGGCAGCCGGAATTTGCGGTGCGGCTGGTGGAGGCGTCGGTATGGGGAAATACGGTGGAAGGCGCGGCATCGGCACGGGCAGTGGACCGGGCGGAGAAGACCGAATCGCTGGGAGACGTTGCGGGCATTGCGGAAGCGGTTCTTCTGGCTAATCTGCCGCAGGCTGTAACCGGCGTGGTGCAGCGGCTGGAGGCGCTGGCAGCCACATCGGGAGCGGTGGGGCAACTCATGGATGCGGTGCCGCCGCTCGCGTCTATCGCAAGATATGGAAGTGTAAGACAAATGGATGCGTCGCAGATTCGCCATCTGCTGGACGGGATGGTGGAGCGGATCAGCATTGGACTGCCAGGCGCCTGCTCATCGCTGGATGATGATGCCGCGGCGGCGATGCATACCCGGCTGCTGGCGGTGCATCAGGCGGTGAAGCTGATGGAGAGTGATGATCATACGGCTTCCTGGGAGCGGGCGCTCTTCCATCTCGCGGACATGCAGGGGCTGCACGGGCTCATTGCCGGAGCGGCGGCGCGACGGCTTCTTGACGATGAGGCGGAGCCTGCGGACACCTCGCTGCAGCGGCTGGGCTTCGCGCTTTCGCCGGGTTCGGAACCTCAGGATGCGGCAGCGTGGCTGCAGGGATTTCTGCATGGCAGCGGAATTGTACTGCTGCACGATGATCGTCTTTGGTCCGCGCTGGATGCATGGCTGTCGAGTTTGACGGAGGATGCCTTCACGCGGATTCTGCCGCTGCTGCGCCGGACGTTCGGTGGTTTTCCGTCCGGTGAACGCCGTCAGATTGGCGAACGGGCGAAACAACCAGGTTCGCGGGATGGAAGCGCGGCGGTGAAGCTGAGCGGAGAATTCGAATGGAATCAGGCACGCGCGGACAAGCTTGTGCCGGTTTTGCAACTCATTCTGAAATCATGAGCGACGCGCCAATCTCCAACGATGAACGTCTGCGCCGGTGGCGGCTCGTGCTGGGGGGCGGCGCGTCGGATGGGATCAACTGCACGCTCGGAAAGGAGGATGCCGAGATGGATGCGGCGCTTTCCGCGCTGTATAGTGAGAGCGAGGAGGGAAAGCCCCGCTCGCGCAAAGGCGGGCTGGGCGCGTCGGCCCCTAACGTGGCGCGATGGCTGGGGGATATCCGGAAGTATTTTCCCTCATCGGTGGTGCAGGTGATGCAGCAGGACGCGCTGGAGAAGTTCAATCTGCGTCAGCTTTTGCTGGAGCCGGAGATGCTGCAAACAGTGCAGCCGGATGTGAAACTGGTGGCATCGCTCATTTCCATGAGCAGCGTGATTCCGGCGCACACAAAGGAAACGGCACGGTTGGTGGTGCGCAAAGTGGTGGACGAACTGCTGCGTAAACTGGAGGAGCCCATGCGATCCGCGGTTACCGGTGCGCTGAACCGCGCGGTGCGGAACCGGCGGCCAAGGCTGGCGGAGATCGATTGGAATCGCACCATCCGGGCGAACCTGCGGCATTACCAGCCGGAGCATCGCACGATCGTTCCGGAGACACTGATTGGTTATGGACGCAAGGCGCGGCGCAGTCAGCGCGATATCATTTTATGCATCGACCAGAGCGGGTCGATGGCGGCATCGGTGGTGTATTCAAGTATATTCGGAGCGGTGATGGCGTCGCTGCCGGCGGTGACGACGAAGCTCGTGGTGTTCGACACCGCCATCGTGGACCTGACGGAAAAACTGGATGACCCGGTGGATGTTCTTTTTGGAACTCAACTGGGCGGCGGCACGGATATCAACGGCGCGGTGGCATATTGTCAGTCGATCATCCGCGAGCCGCGGAATACGATCCTGGTGCTGATTTCGGATTTGTACGAAGGCGGCGTGGAGAATAACCTGTTGCGGCGGGCGGCGGAACTGGTGGCGGGCGGCGTACAATTCATTACGCTCCTGGCGCTGAGCGATGAGGGCCGGCCTTCTTATGACGAGGCGCTCGCTGCGAAGCTGGCCGCGCTGGGAGTTCCGAGTTTCGCATGCACGCCGGATTTGTTTCCCTCGCTGATGGCGGCGGCGATTCGCAAAGAGGACATCAACACCTGGGCCGCAAGCGCAGGAGTGGTGGCGACGCGGCGCAGTGAATGAGGCCCGGTGCACATCGGGAAAATGGAGATTCTGCGCCGGCTCGAAAATAGTTTGCAACCCACGGGAACAACTGACGAAGCTGTGTGGTGTTACTGCACCATGAAAACGAATGCCCTGTTTCTTTCGCTCACTGCTGCCTGCGCTCTTTTCATCCCCGGTGTCCATGGAGGGGAGGCGGTGTTTTCGGCGGATGGAAATACCGTGTTCTGCCTCAAGCCGCGCTCGAGTACCGTCGTGAAAGTGTCCGTCCCGCACAAGCCCGCGGAAGTGCCGGAGGAGATTCCGCTCGGCAAAGCGCTCGGCGAAAAGGCGAAGATTACATCGATCAGCCGCGGTAAGGACGAGCACTACATCCTAACGGTGAAGGGCGATCTCTATGACTGGAAGCCCGGCAGCGATCCCGTGAAGGCCGGCGCAACGCCGGACGGCCATGGCATTACCGATCTGGCGATGCACCCCGTCACCGGTCATCTGCTCGCGCCCTGCCTCAGCGGCGACGAGGGTGACCGGCATCCGGCGCTCACCACCCGTGAGCCGGAAGAAAAGAACCTGGCGCCCACCGAATCCATGCCGGTGAACATGGCAGCTCCCGTCTTTGATGGCGCAGGGCGACTGTTCTTCGGCGTGGATGCGTGTCTTTGCGCGGGCGGCGTGCAGAAGCATGACGACGGCAGCACGTCCTTCGTTTCGTGGCCCGTCGCGCCGCTGGATGCCCCGGGCCTGGACAACGGAACCTCCAGCGATTCACTGAGCATCACGGGCATCGCGCCGGCGGGACAATGGCTCTATATCTCCATGTCGAGCGATGTGGACGGCGCACTTGTTAGAGTGCCGCTGCCTGAAGTGAAGGCAAAGGAAGGAATGATCACCAGCGTGCCGGCCTCCACACGAAAGGCGCGCTGGAAGCGGTTTTCGGCAACCCTCAACACGGTGCAACTGCTGGAGAGCGAAGACCAGCCTTACTTCAACTCCTACCGGGCCCTGTGCGCCTCACCGGATGGGAAGAAGGTGTTCTTTGCGGGCATTCCGATTCTGCATCCGGAGCGCGAGGAGTATTGGTCGATTGATGTAAAGAGCGGGAAGAAGTTGCCGCAGGGGGATATGCCGCTTGAAGAATAAAGCCGGCATTAAACGGCTTCACGGGCGGGACGGCGCGTTGAGTACTTCCAGCGCACGGATGGTGGCGGCGCCGCGGGTTTCCACCCCGAGTTTGTCGAACATTTCCTGCACGTGTTTCTTCACGGTCGATTCCGTGATGCCAAGGATGGCGGCGATGTCCGGATTTGTCTTGCCCTGCGCGAGCCAGAGCAGCGCCTCGGCGGCGCGCGGGGTGAGGCCTAGCTTTTGCAGCGGTTCGGACGAGGAGAAGTCCGGTTTGAATTCCCGCTGCGCCTGCTGGCCGGAGCGGCGGAGGCGCGCTTCAATCGCCTGCACGAGGTCGGCATTGGCGACCGGTTTGGTTAGGTAATCGTCGGCACCGAGATTCATGCCGCTGCGGAGATCATCTTTCTCACCCTTCGCCGTGAGATAGATAAAGGGAATGCGCGCGAGCGTCGCGTCCGCCTGGAGCGCCTGCAAAACGCCGTAGCCATCCAGTTCCGGCATCATGACATCGCAGAGGATGAGGTCGGGCAATTCACGGCGCGCCGCTTCGACTCCTGCGCGTCCGTTTTCCGCCGCGATGGGTTCATAATGATGAAAGCGCAGGAGGGTCGTGATGTTCCTTCGCATCTCCGGCTCGTCTTCGATGACCAGTATCTTTTTCATGTCAGGGTGATGGAAAGACAGGAAGACGCACCGTCATGGTGGTGCCTTCGCCGGGTTTGCTGTCCACCTCCACCATGCCGCCGTGGAGCGTGGCGCAGCGCTTTACCACGAGCAGGCCCAAGCCGGTGCCGGGCCGCGTGCCCACATTGCTGCCACGGTGGAAAGCCTTGAACAACTGCTGCTGATCCTCCGCGCAGATGCCAATGCCGCGGTCCTCCACGGTGCATACCGCGTCGTTCCCGTCCTGCTTCACGGTGAAGCGCACGGCCGCTCCGGGCTCGGAATACTTCACCGCATTGCTCAGCAGATTGGTGAAGATGTGTCCCAGCAACTGCTCGTCCGCGTGGGCCGCCGCGGGAATGCCATCGACCGACAATTCGATGAGACACCGGCGATTCGTCGCCGAGTGCACCTCATCCACGACACGGCGGCAAAAAAGATTCAAGTCCAGCGCGGCGGGCTGATAGTCCAGTTTGCCCGCATCCAGCCGGCTGAGGACGAGCACGCCTTCCATCATGCCGGCCATACGCTGGATGTTCCGGGTGATCGAATCCAGTTGCTCCTCGCGCTCGTCCGGCTCCATGCGGGGATGGAATTCGCGGAGCAGCTCCGCCGAGGACTGGATAATGCCGAGCGGTGTCCGGAACTCATGCGACACCATGGAAACGAAGTTGCTTTTGAGCTGACTGAGTTCCTTCTCGCGCGCGAGCGTCTTGAGCAGTTCGTTTTCCGCGCGCTTCCGCTGCGTGATGTCCAGCGACATGGAGAGCATATGCGGCGTGTCGTTCAGCCGTATGGGCTCGACGGAAAGCAGCACGGTGGTGAGTTCCCCGCGGCGATTCCGCCAGCGGCATTCCATCTGGCGCACGGAGCCCACCGTGCGCAGCGCCCGCAAGACGGCATCCCGTTCGCTTTCACTTTCCCAGAGGTTGAGTTCGATGCACGAACGCCCGACGACTTCATCGAGCGCATAGCCCATCCAATTGAGATAAGCATCATTCGCGAGCACATACTTTTCGTCGCTGACCCGGAGAATGCCGATGAACGCGGGGCTGGCATGGAAAGCGGCCGCGAATCGCGCTTCACTTTCCGCCAGAGCGGCCTGCGCACGGTGACGCCGTGTAATGTCTGTGATGAACGCCTGGATCACTTGGCGCCCGCTCCACTGAATGCGCGTCAGCGCCACCTCCAGCGGAATCTCCGCGCCGCGCGGCGACAGCGCCATCCACTCAAAACGGGCGCTGCCTTTGGTCATGCATTCCTCCACATATTTTTGGCCCGCGGCCTCCGAAGTTTCTCCGTTAGGCTGGCAGCGCGGTGCCAGCTCACGCGGGTGTTTGCCCAGCAATTCCTGCGGACTTTCACAGCCCATGATTCGCACGGAGGCGGAGTTCACTTCCAGAATTTCGGACTCATCATGGAGCACCACGCCGTGGCTGGAACCTTCGAACAGCGCGCGGAATTTCTCCTCCGATTCACGCAGCGTCCGCTCGGCTTCCTTGCGCTCCGAATTGTCGATGATGCTCGCGCGAATCAAATTCCTTCCTCCGTCAGGAAGCCGCAGAAGACGCACTTCGGTGGGAACGAGTTGTCCGTTAGGCCGATGGTGAATCCACTCGAATACCGGCTTCCCGCCGGCCAGTGCTTCATCCATCAATTCGCGCGCCAGTTCGCTGGATCTTCGTCCGGAGGGCTGAAATTCCGGGCTTACATCCGCCGGCACCAACTCCGTCAATTTCTCCATCGGCACGCCATAAAGACGGCACGCGTGTTCGTTGCCGAAGAGAAACCGCCCGGTGTCCCCGTCAAAAACGACAATCGCATCCGGGGCATGCTCGACGAGCGCGCGAAAGCGGTCCTCGCTGGTGGCGAGGGCGGCGGTGCGTTCCGCCACGCGGCGCTCCAGGGACTGGTTGAGTTCCACCAGGGCGCGCTCCGCATTTTTGCGCTCCGAAATATCGCGGCAAATGATCACCTGCATAGGCCTCCCGTCCATCACCACCGCGGTCGCCGAGACTTCGATCGGCACATCGCTGCCGTCCCGCCGGCGCATCATCCATTCGAAGAGGAGCGCTTTTTTCTCCTGAATGACGTCGATGATTTCCACCGACCTTTCCGCGGAAACCCCGCCGTCCATTTGAAACGGCGGCGAAAGTTCCTCTGGCCGCATCCCCAGCAGTTCCTGTTTCGAGCGCGCGCCGCTCAATGCGAGCGACGCCTGGTTGCAGTCCACAAACACACCGGATTGCGGATCAAGCAGCAGTACCGCATCGATACTTCGCTCAAAGAAGGTCTCAAACACGGAGCTAGTGTGGCCGCGCGGGGAGGCCGGCGCACTGGGACTTTCGGCCCAGTCAGGGTGCGCTGCCGGTGGTTTCATGGGTGGCTGTTATAGGCCCGCCTGATTTTGGGAACAAGCGGCACTCTCGTGCCTCATAAGGGTGTGAACACTTCCGGAACACTTCTTCACCTCGTTAGACTGCTGGCCTTTTTTGGCCTCGTCTTCTTTGCCCTGGGCCAGCAGGTTTCCATTCCCGATGCCGGCTTGAATGCCGCTGTGCGTGAGGAGCTGGGAAAACCCGCCGGCCCCCTAACGGAAAAGGACATGCTGAGTCTCACGAAATTGAACGCCGGCGGCCGGCAAATCGGAAGCGTCGAAGGGCTGGAGACCGCCCGCAATCTGCAGATTCTCGATCTCAGCGGAAATGCGCTGACGGTTTTTCCGGTGGCGGGCTCGCTGGGGAAACTAACAAATCTCAACCTCAGCGGGAATCACCTGACGTCTCTCACACTGCCGCCGGAGATAACACAACTCAGCACCTTTACCGGCACGGGCAACCCGTTCACTTCCTTTGTGTTGTCCGAACCGCTGGCCGCCTCCGGCATGGCTGGGGCCGTCGCCACACTGGAGAAGCAGGGCGTTCGCGTCACCACTTATCCGCTGGCGGCGCGGCTTACTCCTGTGCGGCAGCAGCCGGCCGGAGCCTTCCGGTTTGATCTGAGCGGCCCGCCGGGAGTTTACACGGTCTTCAGTTCCCCCGATCTCACAGAATGGAGTGTGCTTGAAACTTCAAATAATACCCTGGGACACATTGTGATCCTCGACACCACTGCGCATCTCTCCGCACGGAAGTTCTATCGCGCGCAGTTGCTAACCGCGCCTCCTAACATGGTGTTCATTCCCGCCAACACGTTCACCATGGGCAGCCCTGCTGCCGAGACCGGACATCAGGCCGACGAAGGGCCGCTGACCACGGTGACCTTCACGAAAGGATTCTGGATATCGAAGTTTCTGGTGACGCAGGCGGAATATCTCACTGTCACGGGTGCGAATCCCAGCGGCTTCCCCGGCGACTTGAACCGTCCCGTCGAAAGCGTCTCATGGTTTGCCGCGTCGGACTACTGCACGGCCCTAACGAAGCAGGACCGCACCGCCGGACGCATCCCGCCTGGCACTCATTACCGGCTGCCGACCGAAGCCGAGTGGGAGTGCGCCGCACGCGCGGGGACATCCACCCGGTTTTATTACGGCGACGATCCCGATCTCACAAATCTCTCCAGCCACGCATGGCATGCCGGCAACAGCGGGTTTACTCCGCATCCCGTTGGACAGAAGCTGCCTAACGCGTGGGGACTCTATGATATGGCGGGCAATGTTTGGGAATGGTGCCAGGACTGGTACGGCCCCTATCCGGGCGGCACCGTCACCGATCCCCAGGGCCCTGCGGATAGTCCCATCGGCTGGAAGGTCATTCGCGGTGGGGCGTGGGAGGCCTCTGAGTTTGATTGCCGCTCCGCCAGCCGCTGGTTCCAGGGCGCGAGTCCCTTCATTACCGATTTCATCATCGGCTTTCGCGTCGTGCTGGCGTTTGATTCTTAGTTGCGCCGGTCCAGTTTCCGTCCCCCCAAAAAACCCCACAACAGCGGCGGCTGGAGAGTCTTTCTCCAGCCGCTTTGTATTGAGAGTTTCCCATTTCGCCCCGCGATACTTCCGCCGCTGGGTCTTTAGTCCCATCGCGGTTCAGGCCCGCAGGGAAAGGCGCTCCGCCCGCCGTGCGGATAACAGCGCACCATGAACGCCGCCGACCACTTTGAAAACCTTGTCTCCGAGCACTATGAATCGCTGTTCCGTTACGCGGTAAGTCTCACGCGATCGGAGTCCGACGGACGCGACCTGACTCAACAAACGTTCTTCGTTTGGGCAAAGAAAGGGCACCAGCTCCGCGATGTCACCAAAGTCAAAACCTGGCTGTTCACGACGCTGCACCGGAATTATTTGCAGGTGCGGCGCAGGCAGAACCGCTTTGCCGGCAACGAATGGCAGGAGCTTACCAGGGAATCGGAGGCCGCGCCGGAGCTCCCTGATCCCGTGGATTGTTCCATGGTGCTGCCAGCGCTGGCGAAGCTGGACAAGGTGTATCGCAGCGCGGTGGAGTTGTTTTATCTGGATCAGTGCTCTTACCGGGATATCGCCGCTATTCTTGAAGTCCCGGTCGGCACGGTGAAATCCAGAATCGCGCGCGGCATTCAAAAACTCCGGCGTATCCTAACCGCCTCCGGAGAGGCTGACGCCGCGCCCGCAGGTGGGTCTATAGTGCAACTCCCTGCAGGGAACCAAATGCCCGCCTGTGAATCTTAAAGGCGTCAATGGAATGCACTCAGCCCCGCTGACAAAAACACGCGCCGGAGAGTTGCGGTGCGCGTCGAAAGCGAACCACCTCTAACAAAATAATCAGCAAACCCTCACAACATGTACAACAAGGAAAACCTCGCCCGTCTGAACCGAATGGAAGCCCTCGCCCCGGAAGTGATGAAAGCCTTCTGGGCCTTCGACAAGGCCGCGGTGGCCGACGGCGCCATCCCCGTGAAATACAAGGAACTGATCGCCGTCGCCGTGGCGCTCACCACGCAGTGCCCGTATTGCATCGACATCCACGCCGGGAATGCCCGCAAGGCTGGCGCCACCGACGCCGAACTGACGGAGGCCGCCATGGTCGCCGCGTCGCTCCGCGCAGGAGCCGCGGTCACCCACGCCACGCATGCTCTGGCCGGTTAACGAGAGCCCGTGTTGACCCCGTTCAGTCCGCGTTTTTCACAGTGCGGAAAGAACGCGCACGGTCTGTCCTAACATTGGCGGCAAAACAATCGTAAGTAGAGCGATTTGTGGCGAAGCCCAGTCGCTTTCGCCTCCGACGGCGCAGCGAAAGCGACTGCGCTTCGCCACCGATCGCGTCTCAAAAGTCACTCTACTCCTCCTCTCCAGCGCGACTGACAGGAATATCTTCATTTCCCCGCGATGGGACCAATGTATTCGGTGGCGACGACAACATCGTCGAACCAGACCCGGATGCGATGACCGTCGGGCTTGGCGGTGTAGGTGTAGAGCCAGACGAAATTGACGTTCAGATCCGGGACAGTGCGCCAGCGGAAGCCCTCGAACGGTGCGCCGCCTTCCGGAACTTTGAAGGACTCGCGATCGCCTTTTTCGTTGTTCCAGCGCACGCCGTCGCCGCCCTTGTTAGGGTAAAACTTGTCGAAGGTCCAGCGTCCTTTGGGGAAGCCTTTTCCGAGGTGCGAGATCCTTTTGCCGTCGATCCAGAAGGCCTGTTCGCCGTTGGTGTCGCCCGCGTCGTTCATCTTGATCATTTGCTCGATGCAGATCCAGCGGTCTTTGACGACCTTCAGATCCTGATCGCGAACGAAACTGTTGCCCCATGTTTGGCCGCGTGGAGGACTGCCGCGCATTTCGCTCCAGTACGTGTAGAAATCCCAAACCCACGCGCTGCCGAAGGGTTCGATGCCGCTCCAGAAGGATTTGGCGCCGTCGGTGGGCTGGCCGGCTTTGACAGAGGGCCACGGGGTGGCGGGATTGTTGCCGCCGAGACAGGGGCCGAAGTGGTGGATTTCGCCGCAATCGGGCGCGAACTTCACATAATAGCGGGCGAAGACCTGATCGTAGCCCCATTTGCCGTCTTTGTTTTTGAGGCGGCGGTAAAGCTGGCCGCCTGCGCCTTTTTGGCGGTCCATGAGGAGCGAGTGTTTTCCTTTGCTGCCCTGCGGAATGTCGGCGGTGAAGGACATGGACTCCTTTGCCCCGGCGGTTTCCCAGCGCGCGGCGAGGGCATCGATGGATTCCTCTTCAAAGTCCTCGGTAAAAATGACCGCGGGGTCTTTGGCGATGCCCGCATCTCCGGGATACCGCGAGGCAATGCCTGGTTTTTCTTTCTCGTCGGCACCGGATGCTGTCTGGAGGAGTGCGATCCCGGCCAGGCAGGTGAACAGAACGCGGAAATTCATGGCTTTGGAGAACACATGGTTGGGTCGGCGGGACAGCCAGTCAAATACGCTCTCCGGTTTTACGCCTTTCCTGACAGAATGGCACGATTGAGCGTGACGATGGCCGTCCGTTTGCTCACTATCCGGATTATGGATAATACTGAAGCTGCGCCTCCGCCGTCTGCCAATGTCAGCCACCGGCTGGTTTCTCTCGATGTATTGCGCGGGTTCGACATGTTTTGGATTCTCGGCATGGAGGAGGTGGGAGCGGCGATCGGGAAGGCCAGTGATGCCGCATGGGCCAGGGGCGTCGCAACGCAACTGGATCACCAGCCATGGGCGGGATTTCACTGCCTGGACCTGATCTTTCCGCTCTTCGTGTTCATCTCCGGCGTGTCGCTGGTGTTTTCGGCGGACAAAAACCTGGCGGTGCAGGGGCGGTCCGGAACAGTGCGGAAGCTTGTGTGGCGGGCCGTGATTCTCTATGTGCTGGGGTTGATCACCTACGGGTTTTTCTCAGAAGGCGTGGATCACGTGCGTTGGCTGGGAGTGCTGCAGCGGATCGCCATCTGCGGTCTCGCGGGCGGGCTGGCCTATCTGTATATGGGACGCACAGGACGGGTGATCCTAACGCTCGTGCTGCTGATCGGCTACTGGGCGCTGATGACGTTTGTGCCGGTGCCGGGCATTGGAGCGGGCAAGTTCGCAGAGGGGCAAAATCTGGCAAACTGGATCGATGCTCACTATCTGGCGGGCCGTAAATGGGACATCACGCATGATCCCGAAGGGCTGCTGAGCACCCTGCCGGCCATCGCCACGGCGCTGCTGGGAATTTTCACCGGCGAGTGGCTTAAACACGGCCCCCCGGAAATTTGGAAAAAGGGGGCCGCTTTGATTCTGGGAGGTTCAGCCCTGGCCTTCATGGGGTGGGCGTGGCACGAGCATTTCCCGGTCATCAAAAAGCTCTGGACCTCATCATTCGTTCTGGTGACAGGCGGCTACAGCATGGCATTGATGGGACTTTTCTACATCATGGTGGACGGGTTCCGCTGGAGGAAGGCGTTTACCCCATTCATTTGGATCGGAATGAATGCCATTACACTGTATTTGGCACATCACTTTATCAAGTTTGGAGAGATCTCGAAGACGCTCCTCGGCGGCACTTTCGCGTCCCAATTCGGTGCGTGGGAAAATGTCGTGCTCGCCCTGGGCGTCGTGGGACTTTCCCTGCTGCTGGCGTGGTTCCTGTACTCCCGAAAGGTCTTTCTGAAGGTATAGAATGGGCATCCCGCATTTCGGTTCCTGATCAGGAACTATTCACTGTAAAGATCAACCACGACATCGTGCGCCCCCATGCGCACAGCAAAAGGATTTCTTGATAAAATAGTGCTATTTCTGGATGTGTCTTGGTGCATCAATTTTGAACCAGCCAAGATCTCGTTGTTCGGTTCCACTGGTATCGGAGGAATAGAGATGGAAGTGTCCGTCCGGACTGGATTCCGGAATCGTCACAACAGGTTGCTGTATTTCATTTGGAAGCGGAATTTCTTCCAGGCTCTGAGTGCCAACACGAAACAGGTACAGTTTCGTCTGCGCCATGTTGTTGTCAGTTTTGATTGGCTCGCCGTTTTGGTCGAGGAGTTGAACGCCGGAAATGCCGAGGAGGGATTGATTGTCGACCCAATACCAGTCGGCGAGAGGAAATAAATTATCGCCGGGCGGCTTGAAGGGGAGTGTAATCTTTACACCTGAGGATGGAGTAAACACATAGTTCACGGCGTCTCCGCCACGCGCGAGTAATCGAGAGTTGTCAGGGCTTGCCGCAAACCCAATTAATGTGACTTCGCTGTCCGAGGCCATCAAAACGCGTCCGCTCTTATCTACGATGCGACCTGATTTTCCACTTCCCACGAATTTATAAGGTACAAGTTCGGCTGCCTTGGCGCGAGCTTCAGGATTCGGTGCATACTCCACTGATCGCAGCGTTGCCTTGCCCCTCTTTTGGGCGCCCCCGGGAATAGACTCGCCCGCGTCTTGCGAAGTTTCTCGTCCGTCCGGCGACCTATACTTGGCGCCCCCACGAGGTGCCTTCCCTTCGGAGGGTAACGGTTGCTCGTCGAACCAAAACCAAAGGGCGACCAGAGCGAGAGCCACGATGCCTCCTGCGGTTACCAAACGTTTCACAATCTGATTATTGGTGGTTCAATAGATTATCGATGATACCGTCTCGCATCGCGTTGACGATCTCAACTTTCACGGCGTTTGCATGGGGACCGGTATTAAGCAGCAAGTCAGCCGTGGGATTATCGATGAATTCTACTTCACAGTACCCAGCCCGAATCGGGTGGTACGCAGCCGTATTTCCCAGATTGTCATCGCTCGCTACAGCGGTATTGTATATGACAGCGTCTCTTTTCCGCGCTGCTTGATCGAAAGGGAGAATAGCGGGCACTATGCGGTCGATGATATCGTCGATAAGCGTGATATCATCCGCTGAATTTACATTGTTGGTCGTGCGGCGGACTTCCAACGTGCCCCGCGATTGGTGAGGAATTCGTCCATTTGACGCGTCATCGTCGGAGTTAAAGTGAATGATGAAGATTATGTCTGCCCCGTTGTCGCGCGCTACAAATGCCCGGTTTTGACCGGACACATTGATATCTGTGTCCCGCGTCATAAAAACTCGAAGGTTCAAGTCATCCTTTGCTGCTTTCGCCCTAAGCGCGTCACGGAGTTCTGTCCCATAATCAAGGGTCATGTTCTTTTCTAAGACTCCAGAGGGACTTACGGCGTTATTCCAACTTGAGAGGGGTAGGTTCGCGGTCCCCCCATGCCCCGGATCAATGACCACAACCGCAGGCACCTCCATATCAATCAGGTCAATCGGAAGTGCAATAGATTCAATTTGAATGGAAATTCTCACTTTATTGAATCCAACCGGAGGGACATTGACGCGCACGGCGGTATAGCCATTTGCGTCGATGGTCGTTTCCGCGGTCAATTGCGAAACTCTATGGTAACCATAAGCGCCGAAAGCGGCAGACGTTTCGAATCTGTCTTTGTGCACGGCAACAGGGCTGTCGTTCCAGTCACCTCGAATAGTCGCGGGGATTGCGCCGGGAATCGGTCCAAGGCTCCAAGTGACGGTCTTGTTCTTAAGAAGAGGGTCGATTCTGACCTTTAGTTCCCGGTGCGCAATTCGGTTGGCATCTGGATTCACCTCCACAAAGGGCGTGAGTGTCGCGGTCGAAGAGGGCAGTTCCGATCCCCATTGTTCATTTCCGAGTTCATCTACGACTAAAGGAGCCAATTCCACAACTTCGGGGGCAACGAGGCTTGCTTGTATGCATTGGAAATAAAGGCTGGAGGGTGGGCCGGACTCAACCTGGGAAAACGCTGGGTCAAGATCCACAAAATTGGAGCTTACGCGTTCACCCTCGGGAACAGTAAGAGCGACCGCTTCAACAGTATACGAGGCGGTCGAAAAATCCACAATCCACCCGAATTCTCCTTCGATGAGGTTTCCCTTCGCTGTTTCCTTTCTCAGTAGCATCGTTTTGCTTCTACCGCCTGCCGGTGCAACCGGGCCACGCATCCACACACGGTGTTGAGATATTCTGTTGGACTCCTCCTCGTCCAGTTCGACGACAGCGACACCGGCGAGGCTGACCTCAGATGGATAATAGCCGAACGTGTCAAACATCGGGAGTTTGGGCTCAACCCCTCTGAACCGGCGGGCCCACAGCGGCATCGTAGAGGGAAATTCGGCATGCGTTTCCAGCAGCGCTCCCCACGCGTCAAAGTTCGGAAAACTGGTATGGAAGAGAGATTCAGGGTCCTGAGTATTTGGGTCTTTATACGCCTGCACCCATGCCGTGCTCCCCAGGGTGTTGTCCGCAACTTGTTTATCGAGAAAAATGGCCCAATGGTAATTGTCGTAACTGTAAAACATATTGGACCGCATGTCCCGGCGCACTGAAACCACGACTGTCGGTGTGGAATCAGGATCCAGTGGGTCAAAGAGCAAATCAACCTCCTCTCCATCGGGGGAAAGATCACCGTCCGTATCATAATTTCTTGGGTCAGTGCCGCGGCCTTGCTCCTCATCGTCATTCAGTCCATCCTTATCAGGGTCGCCGAATGGATTGCCATATCCCGGATCGTTTACGTCAGTGACAAAAGGGTTAAGCGGGTGTTCAGCATCGAGAGGATTTTCGAGTTCCCACCAATCGTAAAGTCCATTGCCATTGGTATCGATGGCGGTCTGAATGACCCGGTAAAAGCGGTGCATCCCTGATTGCGGGTCACCCAAAGGATCTTCCGGCGGATCCGGTGGCTCCGTGGAATTCGGTTCGCTGGGTGTGAGATACCCCACCAATTCACTCCAGTGTGCGAGCAGAAGATCCAAGTCCTGCTGGGCAAGACTTTGCTGACCGCCGGATGCCTGAAGAACACTGGTGTTGGTGAAACCGCTGGACGCAGTGGAAGAAACAGTGCCCGAAATGGTCCAGTTTTCCGTAGCCGTGTGGCCCATTAATAACACAGGTCGGGGACTCGTCCGAACAGGGAGGGCGCGATCAAGGACGATGCCCCAAATTACGCCCGTCGTCCGTTTGATTTCCACCTTTTGCATCCCCGTATCATTCGCCACTCGAACCTGAAGATTCTCCAGAATACGGCTGGTGCGGGCAGGAGGTGCTCCACCACCGCCGGGCGGGGGCGGAGGGCTAACGAAGTATCGATGCTCATTTCCGTCGCCATAGGAGAAATACCAAGGGACGGTGGAAAAAGTCGCAGCGCCGGTAGTCGTTGAGGACTCCACCTTGTAATGCCAACCGGGTTTGGTCGGATATACTAGCCACGTGGCACCATCTATGTCCTGCTCCATGCGGGCCTCAAAGGCTGTTTGGGAGCGGAGAGGTTGGAAGGAAAGGACAAATGCCGCGATCGCAAAAAGCAAATGGCAGCCACAGGGAACCAGGGAATGAGAGGTCATATTGTTTTGACCGCTCTCAGTGCTTCTCACGCAAAGAGTGATGGGACGGCGGCGTGGCTGGCACTAAATAGAATGCGCGCTTCACCGTCAAATCTTTTTAATCAAAATTCTTTTGGATACATTTATGTTATTCCAATAATTCTCCTGCGACAGAAAGTCTGTGGCGACCGCAATTTCGCGCAATGCGGGTCTTGGAGTTGTATAAAAGGACCTGCAGGCGCAACGGCGTCGCCCACAGTGATGCGACCGAAGGATCATCAATGTCACCGGCGGATAGAGGCAGGTTATGCGCTCATCGGCATACTCTCATCACATCTAACTTTCATGCGGTAAGTGGCAGCGAAGATCGAACCGGAAAATCGTTTGACAAGCAGAGGCTTTAATCACCGAAGTTATTCATGCCACTACCTTGTCCATCCCACCAACCTCTTCATCCGCAACCGCCCCCGGTAGCCGACAGGGGAAGCCGGAGGCGACTGCAACATGGCAAGCCCTTCGGGGTGGGCCCGGAGTCCTGCCGGGGCTTCGGTCCAGGGGGAGACCGCGCCCGACCGGCGGGATCCGCTCTTCTTCGGCCTCCGCCAGTCCTTTTGGCCGGAGACTCCCAATGCCCGCCTCAAATATCAAAATAGTATCAAATCACTTCTCCCATCCGGCAAAATCAAGCTAAATCAAGCCTCTTAAAACAAGCTCAACCTTTAGATAAATACTTTTCATCCTCCGTCGGCACAGGCCGCACCATCCTCGATTCTCCCGAAAACCGGGAAGACGTGAATAGTAAACCACCTGCGGCGCGTTACTCTGGCTGGTCGACCTGACCCGCGCCCCACCGGCCCGCTCCTCCTCCTCACCTCCCATGTCCATCCGTTCCCTTGTCGCCCTTCTGTCCGCCGCCGGCCTTTCGATTGCCTTCGGTCAGGAACAGGCGCGCACGGGCGAGACCATTTTCCGCGACATGTGCGCCTCCTGCCACGGCGACAAGGGCCAGGGCGTCGCGGACAAATACGATGACCCGCTCTACGGCGAACGCTCTCTCGCGTCCCTCTCGAAGTACATCGACAAAAACATGCCTGAGGACAAGGCGGACACCCTCGACGCGGATGGCTCTGCGAAGGTCGCGGAATATATCTACCACGCTTTTTATTCCGCCGAAGCCCGCGCGCGCAATAATCCGCCCCGTATCGACCTCACGCACCTGACGAACCGGCAGTTCCAGGAATCCGTGGCCGATCTTCTGGGCAGCTTCGTCGAGCAGCCCGCCGCGGGTGAACGCACTGGCCTGCATGCCGAGTATTTTGAGAGCAACGGCATGAACAAAAAGTCGAAGCTCAAAAAAGAGCGCGACGATGCCGCCCTGGAATTTGATTTCGGGGCCGGCCCTCCCGTGGAGGGATGTTCCGCCGAACAGTTTTCCATCGCATGGCAGGGCTCGCTGATCGCGGAGGAAACCGGCTTTTATGAATTCCGCCTCCGCACGCCCAACGGAGCCCGTCTTTACTTGAACCGCGAGTTTCTCAATGGCGACCGCAATTTCCGCGACGACAGCGATGCCCGCCGCCAGCCTGCTCTCATCGATGAATGGGTCAGCAGCGGCGACACCGTTCGCGAAGCAACCGCCCGCGCCTTCCTGCTGGGCGGACGCCGCTATCCCATCCGGCTCGACTATTTCAAGTTCAAGGAAAAGTCCGCCAGCATCAAACTGGAATGGAAAGCCCCGCATGCGGTCTGGCAGGTTCTCCGCGCGCCTCACATCTCGCCGGCCCGCGCCGCGCACGTCACCGTGGTCAGTGCGCCGCTTCCGCCGGACGACAGCAGCATCGGCTACGAACGCGGTTCCGCCGTTTCCAAAACATGGCACGAGGCCACCACCAAAGCCGCCATCGAGATCGCGAACGAAGTTGTGGACCGCATGCGCGCGCTCGCTAAAACCCGCGATAACGCGCCGGACCTCGTTGATAAGCTGAAAGCCTTCGGTGCCACCCTCGCGGAACGCGCCTTTCGCCGCCCGCTTTCCGCGGAGGAAAAGACATTCTTCGTGGATCGCCATTTCGACAACGATCTGCCGCCGGACGTCTCCATTAAACGCTCGGTCCTGCTCATCATTAAGTCTCCCCGGTTCCTCTATCCGGAGTTCGGAGGGAAAGCCGACGACACCACCGCGGCCACCCGCCTGGCACTGAGTCTTTGGGATTCTCTGCCGGACGCCGCGCTGCAGGAGGCCGCGCAGAAAGGCGAACTCCACACCCCGGACCAAATCCGCGCCCAGGCCACCCGCATGATGGCCGATCCCCGCGCGAAGGCTAAACTCAAGGAGTTCTTCCACGAGTGGCTGTCCTTCGACGAAGCCGCCGAGATCAACAAAGATCGCAAGGCATGGCCGGAATTTGATGATGCCCTCGTCGCGGATCTTCGCACGTCTTTGGATGCCTTCGTGGATGAAGTCGTATGGAGCGAAGCCTCGGATTACCGCCAGTTGCTTCTCTCCGATCACATCCTGCTGAATCCGCGCCTGGCCAAATTCTATGGCATGCCCGCTCCCGCAGAGGAAAAATTCGAGCCGGTGAAATTCGATCCCGCGCAGCGCGCCGGCGTCTTCACTCATCCTTATTTACTCGCGGCCTTTGCGCATCAAAAGTCCACCGCTCCTATCAAGCGCGGCGTCTTCCTCACCCGCAATATCATGGGCCGCTTCCTCAAACCGCCGCCCCAGGCTGTCGCCTTTGAGGATGAAAAGTTCGATCCCTCCCTGACCATGCGCCAAAAGGTCACCGAGCTGACCAGGAATTCCAACTGCATGGGCTGCCATGGCACCATCAATCCTCTCGGCTTCAGTCTCGAAAACTACGATGCCGTAGGCCGCTGGCGCACCACGGAACAGGACAAACCAATCGATCCCGTCGCCGATTACACCACGGTGGACGGCGAAGTGATTAAACTCAAAGGCGCGCGCGATCTCGCCAGCCACGCCTCCGGCAATCGCGATGCCCAGCGCGGGTTTGTGCGCCAGATGTTCCAGCACGCCGTGAAGCAGCCGCCGGCCGCTTATGGGCCCGACACCCTGGCGCGCCTGCATGAGGGTTTCACTAATTCCGGATTCCACATCCGCTCCCTGCTCGTGGAGATCGCCGTCACCGCCGCACAGTTCAATTTGCCCCCCGCGGAGCCAGCCACGTCCACGCACCCGCGGAGGTTCTTTGGGGATTGAATACCCCTTCCTCCGGCTTACTTTCCTCTGACCCTCAAACATTATGAACATCCGTACCCGCCGCCGTTTCCTCCGCGATCTCGGACTGTCCTCCGCCCTTCTTCCCTTCCTGGGCGGGCTGTCCTCGCTGCGCGCCGCGGAAGCCATGAAGCCGCGGCAGCGCATCGTGTTTTTCCTCAGCCCCAACGGCACGCTTCCGCCGCTCTTCTGGCCGGATACGAACGCCGAAGGCATCACCCTCAAGCGCATCCTTGCTCCGCTGGAGCCCTTCAAAAACAGGATGCTCACCCTCAAGGGGCTTTCCAACAAGGTCCGCGGCGATGGTGACGGCCACATGCGCGGCATGAGCTGTCTCCTCACCGGAAAGGAACTCTTCCCGGGCAATATTCAGGGCGGTTCCGACAGCCCCGCCGGTTGGTGCAAAGGCATTTCCATCGACCAGGAACTCAAGAATTTCCTCCAATCCCGCCCCGAAACAAAGACCCGCTTCGGCTCGCTCGATCTCGGCGTTGCCGTCCCGAATCGCGCCGATCCGTGGACCCGCTGGTCTTATGCCGGGCCCAATCAGCCGGTCACACCCACCGACGATCCGTACCAGTTCTTCGAGCGCATCTACGGCAGCATGAAGGACCGCGAAAATCTCGCCAGTGTCCTCGATGAAGTGGATGAGGACATCCGCAAGGTTTCCAAACTCGTGAGCAGCGAGGACAAGGCCCTTCTCGACAAGCACCTCACCTTCGTCCGCGAAATGGAGAACGACATGAAGGAGCCGCGCGAGCAGGCCCTCGTCTCCCCCCAGGTCAAGCTTGAGCCCGGCGTTCCGAACGACAACGACAGCATCCCGAAGCTCTTCCGGATGCAGACGGACCTCCTCGTCAACGCGTTCGCCAATGACATGGCCCGGGTAGCCACCCTCCAGTTCACCAATTCCGTCGGCCAGGCCAAATTCCGGTGGCTCGGCATCAACGAGGGCCACCACTCCCTTTCCCACGATCCGGACGACAAGGCCGAATCCCAGGAAAAACTGGCGAAGATGAATGTCTGGCTGTGCGAGCAACTCGCCGCTCTCGCCCAAAAACTCGCCGATACCCCCGAACCCGGCGGCACCGGTTCCATGCTCGACCACACCACCATTCTGTGGACCAACGAACTCGGCAAAGGCAATTCCCACACGCACGACAATATTCCCTTCATGCTCTGTGGCGGCGGTCTCGGCTTTAAGACCGGGCGGGCGCTGGAATACAATAATATTCCCCATAACCGCCTCCTGGTTTCCCTCGCCAACGCCTTCGGGCACGAGTTGCACACCTTCGGAAATCCGGATCTCTCCTCAGGCGGAGCGCTCGCTCTTGCCTAACTTCATTCGTCTGTCTAATCTCGCGTTAATCTAATTCGCGAGAGCCGATTTGCATTTTCTCAGAGTGCCTCCACGGTGGGCGCTCCCGGAATCCCCACCCCCAGCCGTAATATTTTAATGGGTAAAACTCTTATCATCGCCGAAAAGCCATCCGTCGCCGCCGACCTCGCCCGGGTGCTTTCCAAAGCCCCCGGCATGACCAAGTTCGAAAAGGAAAAGGACTATTTCGAGAACGAAACCCACGTCATCTCCTCCGCCGTCGGCCACCTCCTGGAACTCGCTTTTCCCGAGAAAGACGGCAAAAAGCCGAAGTGGAATTTCGAAAGCCTTCCCCTCATCCCCGACCAGTTTGAGTTGAAGCCCATCGAGCGCAGCGCGGACCGCCTCACGCTGCTCAAGAAACTGCTCAAGCGCCCCGACATCGACCAGATCATTAACGCCTGCGACGCCGGAAGGGAAGGGGAGTTGATCTTCCGCTACATCATGCAGGCCAGCGGCTGCAAAAAGCCGAGCCGCCGCCTCTGGATGCAGTCGATGACCGCCGGTGCGATCAACGATGCCTTCAAATCTCTCCGCGACGACAAGGAAATGTTCCCGCTCGCCGACGCCGCGGTCTGCCGCAGCGAAAGCGACTGGCTGGTAGGCATCAACGGCACCCGCGCGCTCACCGCCTACAATTCCCGGAACGGCGGCTTCCTGAAGACACCCGTCGGGCGGGTGCAGACCCCCACTCTGACCATCCTCGTAAACCGGGAGAAGGAAATCTCCGCCTTCGTCCCCCGCGCCTATTGGGAAGTCTTCGGAGACTTTTCCGTCTCCGCCGGACAGTATCGCGGCCGCTGGTTTGACGAAGCGTTCAAAAAAGACGACGACCAGCACGCCCGTCCCGAACGTCTGTGGGAAAAGGAAAAAGCGGATGCCATTAAAGCCCGCTGCGAAGGCAAACCCGGAATCATTGAGGAGACCCGCAAGCCGAAGAAGGAAAGCTGCCCGCTCCTGTTCGACCTCACCAGCCTCCAGCGGGAAGCGAGCAATAAATTCGGCTTCTCCGCCAAACGCACGCTGCAAATCGCCCAGTCCCTCTACGAAGGACACAAAGCGCTGACCTATCCCAGAACAGACAGCCGCTTTTTGCCGGAGGACTATGTCGGCACCGTGCAGAACGTGATGAAGACCTTTGCGGGCCTCGACCACACGAATGTGGATGCCTTTCCCGCGGACCTGCCCCCTCACGCCGCCACGGCTCTTCGCCAAAACTGGATCTTCCCCACGAAGCGCATCTTCGATAACAGCAAAGTCAGCGACCACTTTGCCATCATCCCCACGGGCGTGGTGCCAAAAAATTTGAAGCCGGAGGAGCACCGCATCTATGACATCGTGGCGCGGCGCTTCATCGCGATTTTCTTCCCCATGGCGGAATTTGAGATCGCCACGCGCATCACGCGAATCGAAAAGGACGCCTTCAAAACAGAAGGAAAAATTCTTGTCGTTCCCGGCTGGCTGGAAGTCTATGGTCGCCAGCTCGCAGGCGAAGGCGATCGCCCACTCGTCCCGGTGAGAGAGGGCGAAACGGCGAAGACGGATGCTATTGAAGTCGTCGAAAACGTTACTCGCCCGCCCGCGCGTTACAATGAAGCCACCCTCCTTTCCGCCATGGAAGGCGCGGGCAAACTCGTGGAGGACGAGGAACTCGCCGAAGCCATGAGCGAACGCGGTCTCGGCACGCCTGCCACCCGCGCCGCCATTATCGAAGGACTCGTGGAGGACCAGTATCTCGCCCGCAATGGCCGTGAACTCGTCGCCACTCCGAAGGGCATCACTCTTGTGGATCAACTCGCGGAAATCGGTGTGGAGGCCCTAACCTCTCCCCAAATGACGGGCGAGTGGGAATACAAGCTCAAGCAAATGGAGCATGGCCATCTCTCACGTGACAAGTTCATGAACGAGATCAAGCGGCTCACCACCGACGTGGTGGACCGCACGCGCCAGCACGCCCACATCGCCAAGACGCGCGAGTATCCGGATCTCGCCGCCAAGTGCCCGGTCTGCGGTAGTTCCCCACTCAAACAGACTGATAAGTTCTTCCAGTGCCGCTCCTGCGATTTCAAAATCGCAAAAATGGTCGCCAGCCGCCTGCTCAACGATGACGAGGCGAAACAGCTTTTGGAGACAAAGGAACTCGGCCCGCTGGAGGGATTCCGGAACAAATTCGGTCAGGAATTCGCCGCCATCCTCGTCCTCGATAAGGACATGAAGGTCGGCTTCCAGTTTCAGAAGACCGAAGTCCAGGAGCGCGCCGTCGAAGCGCTCTCAAATGCGGAAAACGCTCTCTGCCCGTGCCCCGTCTGTAAGAAGATGGGCCGGCATTCGATGATCTACGAAACCGAAGACGCCTACGTTTGCGAGACCGTTGTGCGCAACGAAAACCCCTGCAAACCCAAGGGCCGCCTGGGGCGCATCATGTGCCAGTATGAAATCCCCCGTGAGCAGGCCATCAAGTTTTTCACCGAAGGCAAAACGGATCTCATCGACAAGTGGATCAGCAAACGCGGTCGTCCGTTCAGTGCGTATCTCGCCTGTGACACCGAAGGCAAGATGGTCCTCAAATGGGAATTCCCCGAACGCGAAGTGAAACTGGACGCCGAGGGAAATCCTGTCAAACCCCGCGGTCGCTTTCCGGCCCGCAAGAAAGCTGCTGCGAAGTAGCCGCGGCGGAGGCCCCTTGCCTTCCCTAACATATTTTTCGTTTCAATGCCGCACCGCAGTTCCATCCTGCTGGCCACGCTCAACGCTTCGTTCCCTCACGCCGCGTTCGGCCTGCGTTACCTGCTGGCGAACATGGCGGAACTCTCGGAACAAACGTCGATCACTGAGTTCACTATCAATCAGCGCATATCGGACATCGTCGCAAACATCCTTGCACGCTCGCCTGACATTCTCGGCCTCGGCGTTTACATTTGGAATGCGGAGCAAACTCAGGAAGTCGTATCCTCACTGAAACGGATGCGCCCTGATCTGTGCATTGTCCTCGGCGGCCCGGAGGTGAGCTACGAAACGGAGGAACAGGAAATTGTTAGACTTGCAGACTATGTGATCACCGGTGAAGCCGATCTCGTATTCCGCGACCTGTGCCGGGAACTGATCTCCGCACGCAGACCGGAGCGGAAAATCATCCCCGCGCCGTTGCCGGTATTCTCTCAACTGGCGCTTCCCTATCACCTCTACAGTGGCGAAGACATCGCCCACCGTGTCGTGTATGTAGAGGCCAGCCGCGGATGCCCGTTCACCTGTGAGTTTTGCCTCTCCTCCCTCGACATTCCTGTTCGGGCCGTGCCTCTGGAACGGTTGCTGCCGGCCCTGCAGGACCTGCTGGATCGCGGGCTTCGCCAGTTCAAGTTCGTGGACCGCACGTTCAATCTAAACCTGAACACTTCGCGCGCACTGCTCGAGTTCTTCCTCGAACGCATGCGGCCTGGACTGTTTCTCCACTTTGAAATGATTCCCGACCGGTTGCCGGAAGGCCTGCGGGAAATCATCTCACGCTTTCCGCCCGGCGCTTTGCAGTTCGAGGTGGGTATTCAGACCTTCGACGAGCTGACCTCGCGCAACATTTCCCGCCGCAACAATCATGTCAGGACGGAGGAGAACTTCCGCTACTTGCGCGGCAACACCGGCGTGCACATCCATGCCGACCTCATCGTTGGCCTGCCAGGCGAAGATGTGGCATCCTTTGGTCGCGGCTTCGACCGCCTCGTCGCCATGGAACCGCAGGAGATTCAGGTCGGCATTCTCAAACGCCTCCGCGGCACTCCCATCGTCCGGCACGATGCCGAATGGGAAATGGTTTATGCCCGGCGTCCGCCTTACGAAGTTCTCCAAACCCGTCTCATCCCGCCCGCCGAAATGCAGGAGATGCGGCGCTTCGCCAAATACTGGGACCTCATCGGCAACAGCGGCAACTTCGTTACCACCCTCCCGCTCGTCTGGCAGGAGGAACCCTCTCCGTTCGTTGCCTTCCGGCGTTTCGCCAATTTCCTTTGGGAACGTACCGGAAAGGTGGACGGCATCGCCCTCCTAACGCTCGTGGAACTGACCTTTCACTGGCTAACCGAATCGAAAAACATCCCGGTGCCTCTCGCTGCCACTCATCTGTGGAACGACTACATTCGGCCCGGCCGCCACGGGGACAAACCCCCGCGGTGGCTGGCAAGGCATCTGTCCGGCAGGGAGACGGAAAAAGCTGGACGGTTCACTGAACTGCCTTCGCGGCAGGCAAGGCACGCACAGAACTCTCCTTCTACGTAACGTTGGCCGCAAAAAACCGGAACGACTTCCCCACGTGCTCCTGCCAGTATGCCCAATCATGCCCGCCGGGAAACTCTTCATACACATGCGGAATCTTCTCCGCCTCCAGCGCGGCGTGGAGTGCGCGGTTCTGCGGAAGGAGGACGTCTGAGACACCGCAGTCAAAGCGGATGGGAGGAAGCGTCTGCCGGTGAGCGCGCATGAGATCGATGAGAGCGCACTCGGACGTTTCCACGCCGCAAAGGCTCATATCTTCATCGGTGATGGCGTCGAGGTGATGAAAATCCGTGGCGCTGGAATGAGCGGAAACAGCGGCGACGCGCGCGCCGTGCTTTGCGCCAAGCCTCATCGCACCGTAGCCGCCCATGCTGAGACCTGACAGAAACAGAGGCGCATTATTTGTCAGGCCATGCGTCACCTCGGCCGCTGCGGCGGGAACTTCATCGATGATCCACTGTTCGTAATCTTCGCCGCTTCCATGGCGGATGTAGCCGGAGCCATCGCCCCAAAGGCCATCTGAAGGCATCGCGAGAATCATGGGCGGCATCTCTCCGGCGGCTATCATGGCGGCAGCCGTGCGGTGAACGCCTCCCTTCCATGCCCATGCCCAGTGACTGCCGTAAACGCCGTGCATCAAAATCACGAGAGGCAGCGCAGGCCCGCGCTCGTCCGGAACCCAAAGAGTGATGTCTGCCCGGCGGCGCAGGGCGGCACTCTTGACGGTGACGTGCCGGAGTCCCCCGGTTTCAAAAGCGGGATCGGAAACTTCGATGGTGCGGAACGGCATGGGCTGTCAGGGAAAGAGAATCACACCTTTGGCATTCCTGCCGGTGAGCATATCATCCATCGCGGCGGGAAGTTGATCGAGGACGTAGGTGCGTGTCACCAGTTCGTCGAGCAATAGTTCTCCGCGCTGATAATGTGCGAAAAGGCGTGGAAAATCGCGCGAGGGGAGGCAATCGCCGTAGAGCGGCGTCACATATTTTTTATCCCACATGAACCACGGCATGGGGACCGTCACAGGGTCGTTGATGCCGCTGACCTGCAGGGCCATCCCGCCGTTTCTCACCATCAGCAGCGGAACAAAGGCGAGGTGCGGCACGCTGGTGGCTTCGAAGGCATAGTCGGCACCGCGTCCGGCGGTGAGTTGCTGCACTTCAGCCGCCGCTGTGCGCATTTCGCGGTCCGCGGTCTCAGTGAGAATCGTATGCGTTGCTCCAAACCTCCTTGCGTTTTCCAGCGAGGCCGCGCGTACATCCACCGCAATGATCAGCGAGGCCCCGGCGAGCCGTGCGCCCTGAATGACATTCAGACCCACTCCGCCGCATCCGATAACGACGACGCTCTCGCCCGGTTGCACGCGCGCCACATTCACCGCCGAGCCCCATCCCGTCATCACGCCGCAGCCGGTGATGCAGGCGCTCGCAAAAGGCACCTCATCCGGCAATCGCGTGACGGTCGCGGCCTTCACAAGAGCCAGTCCCGACAAGGTGCCGATATTGAACGACCGGTCCACCGGCGCATCGCGCCACAGCGAGCCTTCGGCATGAGCATGCCCCTCTGAACGCTCCATGACATAAGCCGGTTTGCTTTTCAAACAATGCACCGCGTGACCCGCGGCACACGCAGGACAATCTCCGCAGGGAATCGCCCAGTTCAACACCACGCGATCGCCCGGCTGCACGTGACTGACATCCGGCCCGGTTTCCCGCACGATCCCCGCACCCTCGTGGCCCATCACCAGCGGACGATTCCAGCGCAGGGAGGCGTGATCCGTGTGACAAATCCCCGCCGCCCGCATCTCCACGAGCACCTCGCCCGCCAGCGGTGACGCGACGGAGATGTCCTCGATGGAGAAATTCCCGTTTCCGTCGGCAATGGCGGCGCGGGTGGCGTGCATAAAGTCTTACTTCTCCTCTTTCTCTTTGGCTGCCTTCTCCGGCTTCTTTTTCTCTGTCGGTTTCGTTTCCTCGTCGTCTTCGTCTTTCAAGTCTTTCTTCGACTTCTCAATTTCCTTCATGGTCTCCTGAAGGTTCTCTTTGATCATTTTTGCCTGCTCCGCCATATCGGACTTCGGGTCCACGGCGATCACTTCATCGATCAATTTGAGCGAAGCTTCAATTTTGTCAGGACCGTTCACCGCCAGTTTGGTCAGCAGCAGTTCCTGTTTCTTCTCACCCGTGACTCTTTCGTCTTTGATGAACTTGTCGATCCGCTTCGTGAATTCATCGAACTTCTCCGCCGCATGCAGCGCGGCGAGTTCCTCGTTCAGCGCGCCCATCTTGCTCATCAGCTTCACTCCCGTCACGTCGTCCTTGTCGGCAGCCACCGCCTCGTCGAGTTCCTTTTTGTAGAAACTCTGCACCAGGTTTTCGTCGATATCCTCGATGGCGGCCATGATGTGCTTCGCTTTTTCCACGCCTTCCGCCGCGGATGCCTTTTTGAAACTCTCGTCGCGCTTCTCGCGAACCTTGCGGAGTTCCGTGAGCCGCTCCATGTACTTCGCGGGTCCACCCTCTTCATAACCAATGACGGCATACGGTCGCCCCTGAGCATCGGCAAGAATCACTGTGGGATAGCCGTCCACGGCGTATTGCTTTTCCAGCTTTTCGTTTTGCGCCTTGATCTCCGGCGCCTGCTCCTTTTTTCGCGGGAAGTCCAGTTCCACAAGAACGAAGCTTTTGGGAGCCTCCGTCTTGAAAGCATCCTTGTTGAATACCTCCTTCTTCAACTGAACACAGTACGGGCACCAATCTGAGCCGGTGAATTCGATCAGCAGGTCACGGTTGTCCTTGGCCGCGGTGGCTTTGGCTTTTTCAAAATCCTCCGTCCAGCCTTCAGCGGCGCGGGCGGTGGTGATTGTCAGGATGAGAGCGGGAAGCGCGAAAAGGCGCGAAAGGGTGGAGATCATATCAGTAGTTGGTGAAAGGTCGAAAAATCCGGTGACCTTCTGTCACCGTGCAAATGAATCAAGAGCGGGCCGCGGTGCGCTGTCTGACGGCCTCAAAAAGGCAGACTCCGGCGGCGACCGAAACGTTCAAGCATGGAACGTGCCCCTGCATGGGAATGCGCACCAGAAAGTCGCATTTCTCCGAGGTGAGGCGTCTCATGCCGGTCCCTTCCGCACCCACCACGAGGCCCGTGGGGCCGGTCAAATCCGCCTCATAGATTGACTTCGAGGCCTCATCGCCTGTCCCGGTGAGCCAGACGCCGCTTTCTTTGAGGTGTTCCATCGTGCGCGCCAGATTGGTGACCTGGATGAAGGGCAGGTGTTCCGCCGCGCCGCAGGCAATGTGCCGTACGGTATCCGTCAGGGTGGCCGAGTGATCCTTTGGCACGATGACCGCGTGGACACCGGCGGCATCCGCCGTGCGCAGACAGGCACCGAGATTGTGAGGGTCGGTCACCTGGTCGAGAATCAACAAAAGCGGGCACTCCGTGCGGGCAAGGATTTCCTTGAGGTCGCCCTCATCACCGGTCTTCGTGGATTTTGCGTAATCCGTATGCCGGTGGCGGCGGGCATTGGAAAGCTGCCGGGGATCGGTGATGCGGGAGGGGCGGGGCATGAGAAGCCTGCACCTTGGTGCAGCCCAGGCCGCGGTCCAAGGAAAGTTCGTGGAAAAGCGCTTCCGAAAATCAAAACAAACGACGCCCCGCTTCCAGTTTCTTTAATACTTGATATTTGATGTTTGTGCTATCCGCAGGCACAGTCCCCCTATGCCCAGTCATTCCCACGACGAGATTGAAGTGCGCTTCTCGCACAACGTGCTGCCCGCGCGGGCGGTGGAAGAGGACAATACCACGCAAATGGGGCCGGTCACGAGGAAGATCCGGCGCGCGGAGAGTGCTCTGCAGCAGCGGGTGGAGTTCGAAGCGCTGGTTTCCCGCATTTCAGGGATGTTCGTGCGACTGCGCAGTGCGGATCTGGACTGGGGCATCAATGAAGCGCTGCGGGAACTGGGTGAGTTCATCCGGGTGGATCACTGCCATATCTGCCGGGTGCATACAGATTCCACTCTCATGGATCATACGTACAAGTGGTCGGCAAACGGAGAGCACCTGAACTGGGAAGGCAGCGCCAACGTGCGCATCGACGATCAAATCCCGTGGGCCGCGACACGCCTGCGGCGGCTGGACGGCATTGCTGTTTACAGCGTGGACACTCTCGGGCCGGAGGCGCGAGTGGACCAAATCACGTTTCGCAAGCAGGGCATCAAATCGGTGATCTTCGTTCCCATGGCGGTGAGCGGCGACCTCGTCGGGTTCGTGGCATTGGATTCCACCCGCATGGAAATGCACTGGACGGATGATGCCATCTCCCTGCTCAAAATTGTGGCGGCGATCATTGGAGATGCCATGGAGCGGCGGCAGGCGGAGGATGCACTGCGAAAAGAGAACGCGTTTACCAACGCACTCTTCAACGCTTCCGGCGCGGTCATCATCGTGCTGGACACGGAGGGTCGCATCATCCGTTTCAATCCCGCGGCCGAGGAGGTTACAGGCCTTTCCTCGGTGGATACCATCGGCCATGCGCCGTGGGATCTTTTTGTGCCCCGTGACGAACGCGCCGCTGAACGCCGCATTTTCCGACGGCTGACCGCCGGTGCCCCGTCGAGCGCGCATGAAGGCAATATCTTCACCAAGGACGGAGAGCGCCGGGTCATTTCATGGAGCAATACCTCCATCTCGTCCGGCGATGGACGCGTCGCTTACGTCATCATGAGCGGCATCGATGTCACCGAAACCAAACGCCTCGAAGCCGACGTGCTCAATGTGGCGGAGGAGGAGCAAAGCCGCTTCGGGCACGACCTGCATGACGGCCTCGGCCAGCACCTGACGGGCATTGAATTCATGAGCCATGTCCTCCAGCAGAAGCTAGCCAGTCGCTCCGCCCCCGAGGCCTCGGAGATGGAGGAGATCGCCCGCTTGATCCGCGAAGCGATCGGCCATACCCGGGATTTGGCCCGTGGTCTTTCACCCGTGCTCCTCCAGAGCAAAGGCCTCGCCGTAGCGCTCCAGGATTTGGCGGACAGCACCACGAGGCACATGCGCGGGGTCCGCTGTTCCTGCCAAACCGCTCCGGACCTTCACCCGGTCGGCAACGAAAAGGCCATCCATCTTTACCGGATCGCTCAGGAAGCGGTCGCCAATGCCGCCAAGCATGGCCGCGCTACCGAAATCCTCATTTCCATCCGGGAACTGGAGAATCACCTGCAACTCTCCATCGAAGACAACGGCAGGGGATTTCCTGAGGGGCCACCGGGCGGCACGGGCGGGATGGGTTTGCGCGTAATGCATTACCGCGCAGGGATTATTGGCGGCACTCTTGACATCGCCCAGCACCCCGGAGACGGAGTCACTGTCACGGCTACCCTGGACCTTTCCCGACTTTCCCCCAGGGAAATCTCCGGGAGGGTTGCATCCGGAGCCCGATGAGGTTATTTTCACCAATAATTCATTCCCCTACCATCTCATGCCTGCCGCTCCCGCCGCCAAGAAAAAGGTCTTTCTCGTGGACGATCACCCCATCATGCGGCAGGGCCTCGCGCAATTGATCAACCATGAAGCGGATCTCATGGTCGTGGGAGAGGCGAATGATGCGACCGCCGGTTTAACGGGAATTCTCGAACTGAAGCCGGATCTCGTCATCATCGACATTTCCCTCCCGGGTAAGAACGGTCTGGAACTCATCAAGGATATTCGCGCTCACGTGAAAACCGTAGCGCTGCTCATCCATTCCATGCACGATGAGAGTCTCTACGTGGAACGCGTCCTGCGTGCAGGGGCCCAGGGGTACATCATGAAGCAGGAAGGCGCGCGCCGTGTGGTCGAGGCTGTGCGCAAAGTTTTGTCCGGTGAAATCTACGTGAGCCACGCGATGTCCGGGAAGATTCTGGAAATCTTCTCGGGTCGCCGTCCCACCACGCAGGATCCGGTGGAGGCGCTGAGCGACCGGCAGTTTGAAATCTTCCAAATGATCGGCCAGGGCAAAGGCACGCGGGCCATCGCAGATGACTTGAAGGTGAGCGTGAAGACGGTGGACGCCCATCGCGCTAACATCAAAGAGAAGCTCCATCTCAAGAGCGGCAACGAACTGGTGCGGTATGCCGTGCGGTGGGTGGAGAATCAGAAGCTGAGTTGAACCCGGTAAACGTAAACGCGGCTGGCAAGGACGATGAATCCGCCGCCGCGAGACGTTCCTGTTTCCCGATGTTAAAGTTTGTCCCCCTGCTTTCGTGCCTCGTGTTTTCCACTGTCTTGCCGCCGGCGGAGGCTGACGAAGCGAAGCCATGGGATGGACTCACTTTTCATGCGGCTCCCAAACCGCTTCAGGCCGGCGCGGTGACTGAAGACTGGCCGCGTTTTCTAGGCCCGTCGAACGCACCGGTTTCCAGAGAAACCGGGATTAACCAGGAATTTCCTCCGGGCGGACCGGCGAAAGTGTGGGAATGCCGCAAGGGCGAAGGTTATGCGAGCCCGGCAATCGTTGGCGACAGGCTGCTGCTTTTCCACCGGGTCAGTGGCAGAGAGCGAATCGACTGCCTCAACGCGCTCAATGGCCGCCTGTATTGGTTTCACGAATACCCGGTCGATTACCGCGACGATTTTGGCTATGGGAACGGGCCGCGCTGCGGTCCGGCGGTCAGCGGCGGCAAGGTAGTTACTTTTGGTGTCACCAGTTGGCTGAAGTGTTTGGATCTTCAGACAGGAAAAGTGGATTGGCAGCACGACTGCGAAACGGAATATTCCGTTCCCAAGTACTTCTTCGGCTCAGGTGCGAGTCCACTGATTCAGGGCGACAAGGTGATCGTGAATCTTGGCGGAGCGGAACAGCGCTGTGTCACGGCCTTCGATCTGAAAACCGGGAAGGAGCAGTGGACCGCAAAGAAGGAATGGGGACAAAGTTACGCCTCACCGATCCCGGCCAAATTGCACGGCAAGGAGCGGGTGCTCGTTTTCGCCGGCGGGAAGAGCGAGCCTTCCACAGGTGGCCTGCTCAGCCTCGATCCCGCCACCGGCGCGGCGGACGATGCGTTCTTCTGGCGTGCGCGACGCTACCCCAGCGTCAACGCTTCCTCTCCGCTGCTGTGCGGGCCGGACCGTATCTTCATTTCCCAGGCGTATGTGGACCGCGGCAGCGAATGCAACGGCGGTGTGATGCTTACCGTGGATGAGAAGGGAAAATTCACACCGGTGTGGAAAGCGCCTGATTTCGGCTGCCACTGGAATACCCCAGTCTATTACGATGGACACCTCTATGGTTTCAGCGGCGAGAAAGACAATTACTGCCAACTCGTTTGTTATGAAGCCGCCAGCGGTACGCTCAAATGGAAGGAGCAGTTCCGGTGGCCGCATCAGGCGGCGAAGAATGAGATTCCCATGGGACTTTACCGCGGCAGCCTGCTCAAGGTGGGGGATCGCTTCCTCTGTCTCGGCGAATGGGGCACCCTTTGCTGGCTCGAACTCACCCCCAAAGGCGGCAAAATCCTCACGAAATACCAGGCTTTCATCGCGCAGCAATCCTGGACGCTGCCTGCCCTCAGCCACGGCCTGCTTTACGTCAGTCAGAATGAGCCGGATACGGAAACGGATGGATTGAACAAAACGCCGACCCGCCTTATCTGTTACGATCTCCGCGCTGCCGCGCCCGCCAAATAGTTCTCCCATGAGACGACACACCCTCATCCGCCATATGCGTGCTTTGTGCGCGGCGGTGCCGGTGTGCCTGTTGTTCAGCGCCTGTGATCCGGTGGACGGTCCTCCTCTTCCTCCACGCTTTTCCGCTCCGAAACCGGAGGCCCGCCGCGCTCCGGTGCCGTCAGGCGAAATTTCCCGCTGGATCGATGCATGGAGAAACCTTCGGGACGAGTTGACTCCCTTGCGCGACAGGCTCACGGGTCTCCAGCAGTTTCATACAGAGAACCATTTTGAATCGTTCCTGAAACTAGATCCCGAATCGCTCGATACCACCCAACTCTGCACCCTCTTCCATTTTCTTGATCGCGGCTATTTCGTCGTCGAGCGCCAAATCGTCATCGATCTTCTCAAGCGCCGCATTGAGCGGACATCCGATCCCTCCGGAGTAATCCCGGACTCGCAGGTCACGGTCAAAGACCGGTTCGCCGCCGCCATGCGGAATGACGAACTTCGCATGGTGGATATGGAAACGGCCATTGAGCATTACTCCAAAGCGGGCAACGCGGATATTCAGATTCCCAATTCCCTTAGCGAAGGTGAACGTGAGGAGCTGCTCAGTTCGGTGAAAGCAATGCTCAAATCGACGCGGGCGGAAATTGCGGAGATGGACCGGAAAATTGAGGTCCTCAAGAGTGAGGTTTTCCACACGCCTCTCCCTCCTGAGGTTCCTGCCGTGGAGGCTGCGGAGGAATCTGACGCGGTTGCTGCGGACAACGCTGAGGCCGCTCCGGTGCCTCCGCTCATCATTGAGTCCTCAATGACGAGGCCTGCCGGTTCCAGTGAAGCCGCAGGTGATGGTGAACCCGAAAGCGAACTTGAAGAGTCCACGGATTCGGGACTGTTCCCTGAGCCGGGTGAAGATCCTGAATCGATGGAGCCTGAGCCGCCGTGACTTTCGTATTTCGGGAGAGCCGTTAACCACACCTTCCATGCGCCTTCTTTCGCAATTCCTCTGCGCCACTGTTCTCCTGCTCGTTTTCCGGGCGGCACCCGCTGCGGCGGATTCCACAGCCGCGCCGGTGACGGCCATTTCGCCGGCAATAAAGGCCGGCGACACTTATTCCGCCAAAGACAGCCTTATCTGCGGAGAGGAGCCTAACGCAGATGCCTGCGATTGTCTCAAGGGACTAACGTGGAGTGCTCAGCCATTCAAGGTGACCTGCGAGGCCGCCAAACGCGGACAGGGCGACTGGCTGATGCGATTTCCCTCTCCGCTGCCCGTTGGCGATGCGATCAATGATCTCGTGGCGATGGAATGGCGCCTGGTTACCGACAAAGACAACAAGCCGGTGCGCGGACCGGCGATGGTCATCATCCACGAATCCGGGCGCGGTATGGTGGCGGCGCGCGTGTTTGCCAACGGCCTGCGAGCCTATGGCATTCACACGTTCCTCGTTCATCTGCCCGGCTATGGCGCGCGCACGCCCGCGGTGAAACCGGACATTCATGCGATGCTGCCCGCAATGAAGCAGGCCGTCGCCGACGCGCGCCGCGCGCACGACGCGGTGGCTGCACTGCCGCTCATCGATACTGACAACATCGGTGTGCTGGGCATCAGCCTTGGGGGATTCGTCACCGCCACCATGTCGGGGCTGGACCATGGCTACAGCAAAAATTTCATTCTTCTCGCGGGCGGTAATCTCATCGATGTCATCATGCAGGGAACGAAGGACGCGGCGAAGATCCGCAAGCAGCTTGAGGCCGCGGGGGTTACCGAAAAGCAAATCCGCGAGGCCTCGCGGCCTATCGAACCGCTGCGGCTCGCGCATCGGATCGATCCGGCGCGGACCTGGCTTTTCAGCGGCCTGCATGATGAAGTGGTGCCGCCCTCCTGTTCCGTGGCTTTTGCAAAGGCCGCCTGCCTTGATGCCGGCCACCATATCCAGTTGCCGGTGGGCCACTACACCGCCGCCCTGTTGCTGCCCATCATCATGCAACAGTCTGCGGATATCCTGAAGGGAGTTGTTAAGACGCTGCCCGCCGCTGATTCAGGGAAGGGCAAAGATTGACAAGCCGGGTCGTTTTCCGGCATGGTGCGTGTGCAGTGACCAACGCTGCGCATCTTATGAACGCCCGCTGTATTTCATGCCGCTGTCTTTGGGCGATTGCCCTTCTTCTGATATCCCCGTCCACAAGAGCTCAGGAGGACGACTTTGAGGATGGGAATGACACGGGCTGGACGCAGTACAAGCCCCTGGGAACATTTGCGACCGCCACCTACAGCGTGACTGGCGGTGCTTACAGCCTGGCATGCACGCCTTCCACCAACACCGCGGCGGGCCCCGCGCGATGTGCGGCGCTGAGGCAGGCAGACAGTTACGGTTCCTTTTGCGCAATGGTGGACATCGTGAATTTCGGGTCTCCGGCGGAAGAGGAAGCCTCGGTGGGAATCCTCGCACGCGTTCAGCCGGGTCCGGGGCTCGGCACGACAAACGGCTATGTGTTTACCTATCAAACGGAATCGCAGGATGTGGAGATCAACCGCATCGACAGCGAGGATCCCACCAACATCAGCGGCACGATCGATGTCGCGCTCCAGCAGGGCACGGCGTATCGCATGATCTTCTTTGGCGTAGGGAGTTATCTGGAGGGGCGCATCTATGATAAGAGTGATCTGAGCACGCCGCTGGTCACAGCGGTCGCCATTGATTTCACCTACACGCAGGGGACGGGCGGCCTTCTGATCTTCAGCAATGGCAACACGCGGTGTTCGGCCACGTTTGACAATTACAGCGCCAACGACGGCACCAACCCTCTGTTGGCCATTGCGGCCACGGATTCCAATCTCTTCGTTTCGTGGGATGCCGGTCGCGGGCTGGGCCGCACGCTGGAAGCGAGTTCCAACCTCGAGCAATGGGAAACCCTGACTGCATTGACAACGACCGGCGGCAGCACGCAGTACACAGAGCCTATCGTCCCGGCCGTTCGCAGGCGCTTTTTCCGGCTGCGTCTGGGGCCGCCGCCTCCCTGACAGTCAGGATGTCTTCACCCATCGCGCGGCATGGATGGCGCATCCCTGGCTGAGCCAAAGCTGCTCGAAATCGGTTAGGGGATAGAACTCCCCGAACGGCCATGACTCGCGGCGGAAATGCGGGCCGGCGTCCATGGTTTCGCAGGCTTCGGTGAAATAGGCGGCGTGGTCGGTCTTGAATAACAATTCGCCTCCCGGTGCCAGCACGCGGTGCAGTGCGGTCAGGTTTTCCTCCTGAATGAAGCGGCGGCGGGCGTGTTTCTTTTTCGGCCACGGGTCGGGGAAAAGAAGGTGGAGGCGGGAGGCGCAGTTGTCAGGGAGCAGCCAGCCGAGCGCGTAACTGCTCTCCAGGCAGAGCAGTCTAACATTTGTCAGGCCGCGGCGGGCGGCCTTGCGGCGGATGGCGTTGACGCGTCCGCCGAGACGTTCGATCCCGAGGAAGTCACGGTCCGGAAAGTGCGCGGCCATTTCCATGAGGAATGTGCCGTCACCGCAGCCGACATCCAATTCGAGAGGGCGCGAGGTGTCAGGGAAGATTTCCTCCCGGCGCAGCAGGCGGAAGTAATCATCAGGAATGAGTTCGATGATATCGGCCAGAGGGGCGGAGGGAGTCCGCATCATTGAGGAGTGTTCAGACGGAAGCGCAGGCGGACCTGGTTTTCGAGGTCGCTGAGAAGTGTTAGGACGCCGCCGATCTGCTCGGAGAGCATTTGCACCACCTGCCACGAGAAGGACTCCATGCGGGCGGCGCGGAGGCTGTCGGTCAGGAGGGAGCCATTATCGCGCACGATGAGGACGCCTTCGCCGCCGCCGGTGGTCAGGGAGACCCTAACGGTTCCGCTGGTTTCACCGGGGAAGGAGTCTGAGATGGAAGTGGCGAGCAATTCCTCCAGGATGATGCCGAGAGTGATGGAGGTTTTTTGAGGGAGGCGCACGGACTCGAAGACCGTCTCCACCTTGATGCGTCCTGGTGCGACCCTGCGGCTGTCGAGGAGAAGGCGGCCGAGTTCGGAGGCGTAGCGGGCGAAGTCCACGGTGTCCTCCTCGCCGCTGATGAGCCGGTAGATAAGCGACACAGCGCTGAGACGGTCCTTCACCATATTCAAAGCGGAGCGCGTTTCCGCGGCAGTGGCGCGGTCCGATTGAAGCGCAAGGAGGCTGGAAAGAACCTGGAGATCGTTGCGGGCGCGGTGCAGGGTAATGACAGGGCGGGCGGGGGCGGGCGCTGCCGGTGCAGTGTCGCCCGGAGCGGGCTCGACAACCGGATAAACGACGGTGATGAACCCGCGGCTGCCGGAAGCCTCATCGTGAGCGGGCACCAACTCCACGTCCGCCTGGCCATTGCTGCCGTCGTTGCGATGAAAAGGAGTGCGTGTCTTCCAGGAGCGCTGACGCGTCAGTTCAGTGGATATTTCTTCACTGAACGACCTTGGATTTTCCGGACGGAAAATCCGGAAAAGGCCGCTGCCTTCCAATTCCGCCGAGGACCAGCCGAGCAATGCCTCTGCGGCGGGATTCATGCCGGTGATGCGGCCGCGCTCGTTGGAAAGCAGCACGGGCGTGCTGAGATTTCGCAACCATGGGAGCGCGCCGCCACCGGGAGCCTGCGGGCGGCTGGCGACGGTGGTGAAGTCCCGCAAAACCAAACCATAGCGTTCCTCTCCACCCGAAGGTGTCAGAGAAACCATGCGGGCTTCAATGAAGCGATTGCGCCCGCCGGCGGTGAGGACGGCGCTGAATTCGCAGCGGGTTTCGGCACCCGGATTTTCCCTGAGGCGCTCCACCATGACATCCAGCGGCAGGAGGTCGGCAATGGCCGGCGCGGTTTCCTCCAGCGTGCGTCCCTTGAGAGCCTCCCCGCGCGGCAGCACGCCGGTGAAATCGCGCGCATCCGAATGCTCCAGAATGCGGCCCCGTGCATCCATGAGCAGCACGCAGTCCGGCACCGAGCGGCTCCAGTCCGCGCCGCGCCATGCAGCGGCAGGCGGAGGAGCGTCGGTGTCGGGAAGGGGATGCAAATAGCAGGCGGTGTAAACCGGCACGCCCTCTTCATTCTTCAACACTGACAAGCTGAGCCCCGCGCGTTTGACCGTTCCATCTTTGGCTTTGATCTCCGTGATGATCTCCTCCTGCGGCGTGCCTCCCGCAGCGGCCGTGGCGCGGACGAGCGCCGCGTCCTTCTCCGGAAGGAATGAAGCGAGACCGCCCCGGCGGATTTCGAGGCGCGAGCAGCCAGTCAGTTGCTCGAAGAAGGGATTCGTTTCCGTAATGTTTCCTGACGAATTCAGGATCGCCACGCCCGCAGCGCAGTTCTGGAAGAGGCCGCGGTAGCGCGCTTCGCTGGCGCGAATGGCCTGGTCTTCGAGTTGTGCGTCGGTGACATCGAAAATGGTTAGGAGAAGCCGGTGATTGGGAAGCTGCGAGGGACGGAACTCCACCTCCTTGAGCATGCCCTCGGAGGTGCGCATGGAGCAGGTCCATGCGGCGCGGCGGCGCCACACGCGCTCCCACCACTCGTCCAGGGCTCGGCGTTTGAATTCCTCATCCGCAGCGCAGGCGCGCTCCAGCCATTGCTTCATGCCGCCGCATTCGGTGACGCTGAATCCGAGCACGGAGCGGTGCTGCGGATTGGCATAAACCAACTCGGCCTCTTCACTGAGAACGATCATTCCAAAGGGTGCGGCCTCAGCGATTTGACGGAACTCATCGTTGCGGCTGTCGCCGGGGGACGCGGGCGCCGGAGCCGCGTGGGAGAGGGTGGCTTCATCAGTCATGACAGGAAGAGTATGAGCGGCGGCGGGTTGAAGGCCGAGGAAAATCAGTCCCTCCAGGCCGCCGTCGGCCCGGCGGTGGGGAAAAATGGACCATGCCACCGGGACCGGTGAACCCGGCAGCGGAGGAGAAGCGATAAGATTGCCTCCCGCCAGCGGCCACGATTGCCCGTGGCCATGGCCGGCGAGCGCGATGAGTTCCTGTACGCGCTGGCGTGCGGCTTCGCGCCGCGCCGCAGGGATGAGGACGTTCCAGAAGAACGTTTGGCCTTCCACGATGGTCAGATCTCCGGCAATGCTGCGGGCGGCTTCGTTGGAGCGCAGAATGCGACCCCGCAGATCAAGGATGACCACGGGAGCGGCGGGGGTGTTGAGCAGCGAGTGGGCGAGATTCCGGTCAAAGGCGACGCGCGCGCGGTCGCGATTGTCACCCGTCACGAGGGTACAGGCGAGGATAAGACCGCCGGTTTCACCGGCCGCATTCTGCCATGGCTGGATGTCCCAGCGCACCCAATCCTGTGAACCGTCAGGGCGCACGAGGAGATCGTCATCACTGCGCTCGCGGTGGCCAGCCAGGCAGCGCGCATAGAGATCGCGCCATGCAGGATGGAGGTCCGGGAAAATCTGATAGTGCGACTGGCCGGCGACCTGCATGCCGGTGATCTGAAACTCCCTGCGCCAGCGCTGGTTGGCGGCGATGTAAACCATATCGCGGTCCAGCACGGCCACCGCGGCGGGAAGTTGTTCGAGCAGCACCTGACTAACAGGCGAAGTCCAGCCGTCATGGGGTGCGGTAGCCAGGGTGGCGGCCTGCTCTTCAGAGCGCTGTCGAATGATCGAACTCAGGCGGGTGGATAAACGCTCGACGTCCACCGGCCATGGGAGCACGTCATTCATTCCGTAGGATTCCGCGTTGCCGGAAAGCACCACGCTGCTCCCAGCGGTCAGGCCAAGAATATAGGGTTGAGCATCGCCACTGGTGGAGCGCACCCGTTCGACAAATCCGGTAAGCTCACCGTTATCACCATTCACCGGGGCCACGATGATGTCCTGAAGGTCGTAAGTGGAATTGCCTCCCGCAAAATCCCCGCAGGCATACACCTCGCAGCCCGCCCGCTGGAGGAGGCCTGTCACCTTCAACCGGATGGAGGCATCAGGCTCCACAACAAGGGCTCGTAGCCTTGCCTTGGGCGGTGCCGCTCCGGAAGAGGTGGTCATGTGGGAAAAATTAACGGCTAGTGATTTTCACTCCTGCGAACAGGATTTGAGAACATTATTGAGGATGCGAGAATAGTCAAAGATCATTAAGTAAAAGTCGCCGGGGCGGGAGCGGGAGAATCGTGAATCGTGAAGCACGGAGGGCAGGGAAGGGATGTACAACTACCGGAGTGGTTTGACGTTGGGGTGAGGTTAAATCCGACTTTTTGGCTTAAATTGGCTGGATTTGGTCGGATTTGGTTTGAGGAACGGGAGGGAAACGTTGGCAGAGAGCTCGGGTTGGCGGGGCGGATTGAAAATCCGCGGTCCGCGGTTGGTTTGATTTGGTGGATGGAGGGCGGGTAAAAATTTGGAGGCTTGATTTTGCCTGATTTTCCCTGATCGGCGGGTTTTCCGGGAGAAGGAGAGTGAACCGGAGGGAGGGAGCGGAGGCACTGAGGCTCTGTGGGTGGTTTGATTTGGTCGGAGTTGGTCGGATTGGAGGGCAGTAGCGGGCGGCGAAGGGGGGAGGCGACTGGCGGACGAATAGGCCGGATAGGGCCAATGGGGCCAATGGGGCCAATGGGGCCGGTGCACCTGAAAAACGGAAAGGGAAATTTTATTTAGACACCACGGTGATTAAGCGGAAAAAAGTCAAAGGGTTCCGGGAGGAAAACTTCAAACTCCAAACATCAAACTTCAGAGAAGCTTCAAGCCGCTAAGCATCAATGGCGTATAGCGTTTCGGAAAGGCGCGCGGGAGGAGGGTGCGGGGGGTGCCGTGGCCGGAAAGAGAGTTCTGAAGGCGGTTCCGGCGGTCTCAAAGGTTGGGCCGGAGGGGCGATTTTCCCGAGGTATCGTTACCAACGGGAACGTAACGATGGTCATTTTGCGGCCCGAGGTCTTCGGTGATTGGGGCGAACGGCTCCGGGGTGGCCTAAAGTGTGTCGCCTCCAATCCTCTTAAACGCTGTTCTGCCTCGGCGGTAATCCGAACCTGTTCAGAATGTGGAAACAGGACGGACGGGACAGACAGGACGGACGGGAGCGATGGGAAGAGGAACGGAAGGGACTAACCAGCGGAATGGATGTTTGTCCAGGAGGGGAAGCTTGGCATGAAGACTTAGTTTTTTGGGGGACGTGAGCGGGCGGCGAGGCGAGTGCGGGTCATGCGTTCGCGGAGGCCGCCTTCCTTGAAAAGTCTTTTTCAAGGCGGCGGATTTACTGGTCGAGGAGGTAGTTGGTTTGGTGGATGAGACTGACAATTATGTTAGGATGGGAGGTTTTCATAACCGCCGTGGGCGGGGATGAAGCCTTTTTCGACAGAGGCAGGAGACTTCGACAGAGGCAGGAGACGGACGGTGGCCATCTGAAGCCGAAGTATGTGTCTTCTCCGTCTCGTTGGTCCTGTTATCCTTTGAGCGGGCAATGGCGGTGGCTGTGCCGAAGACAAGTCCACGGCTTGCCCTTTAGCCGCCAAGCGGCTGACTGGTTGCCGATTTCAACTTCGACAAATGGGAGAGCTGTGCCCCCCCCAGTTATTTCCTGCGGCGGCGGAGGATGAGGGCGGAGGCGGCGAGGGCGGTGAGGGCGACGGAGCCGGGCTCGGGGACGAGGCGGAGGGTGGCGCCGCTGAGGATCGGATTGCGGTCCAGGCCGGCGGCGTTGGGAACGGCACCGCCGTTAAGGAGGATGTTCAGTTCCGGGTCCCCTGCGGTAAAGACGTATTCTACTTTGGCGCCTTTGGTGGCGTCGCCGCCCGTGACGTTGCCGACCTTGAAGTCGTCGAGAATCTGCTCGCCTTCGACGTTGATGTCGAAGGTGCGGTTGGCGGCGTTGGCGTCGCTGAACAGGAGAGTGAGTTCGTAGATGGCACCGGGAGTGAGGCCGACGAGATCCACGGCGACGCTGTCATCCTCACCCTGGAATCCCTCCCAGCGAATGGATTTCAGAACGGAATCCAATTCAGCATTTCCGGTGCTGGTGGCGGCATTGTACTCAGCGATGGTGTTTTCGGCCCAGACGTAGGTGTTGGCGGAACCTTCGGCGGGCTGAAAGGTGAGGCCGTTGACGGTTTTGGGACCGCCGACGTTGCCGAAGTCGAGGGCGAAGAGGAAGGTGCCGGCGGTCTTAATGTCGGCGGCAGTGGTGATGACGCCGGTGGTGACAGGGCCTCTGACGCCGAGGTCCTCGACGGTGAAGCCGTTGAGGATGGCATTGCGGTCACCGCCGCCGGTGTCCGCGCCGGTGAGGCGGAAGTTCATGGAGTTCGACCCCGCGATGAAGGAGTGGACAACGGCGGTTCCGGCATTGTCCGCGGTGGCGGTTCCGGCGGCGTTTTGACCCTGGATTTCGGCTTCGTGAAAATCGTATTTCACCGGATCGCCATTCACCTCCACACCGTAGTGACGGTTGCCGCAGCAGGCTTCCCATGTGAGCAACTGCACCTTGTAGGCGTGGCCGGGGATGAGGCCGTTGACGGTGGCGTTGACGGCATTGACGTTGCCGTCGGTGGTCCAGTTGATGGAGTTGAGGACGTTGTTGAGCGCCTGGTCGTCGGTGGAGGGACCCATGTTAGGCGCACCCCAGCCGCCGGGGCCGATGGTGTTCTGGAACCCGACGGTCACATTGGCGCCAGGAGCGGTGGAGGGAGCGAAGGAGGCATTTCCAATGGAGACGGCGGGGCCGGCCATGTTGACGGCGGCGATGAAGTTCCCCTGGAAGTCTAGGCCTTCGCCCGCATCGGCGCCGGTGAAGCGGATGGTCTGGGTGGCGTCGTGCTGGCCATTGGGGCGGGCGAGGCCCCAGCGATTGGCGAGGTAGGAATTGATGGTGCGGGCTTCGTTGTCGCCGAGAAGACGATTATAAACGAGCACTTCGCCGATGTCCGCCTGGGAGGGCTCCGGGTATCCGTTAGGGCCGGAGAGTTGCAGAGGCGTGCCGAGGGCGAGCGTGCCGGGCGAGCCGGTAAAGGCACCCCGCCCGATGCTGCGGCCATTCACGAAAAACGAGGTGTCCGAAAGCGAACCCGAGCCATAGCTGGAGACGGGATTATTGGTGCCGGCGACGTTAGGGCCGTTGGTGGGGTCTCCTCCCACCCAGCCGTTGGCGTAGTGGCCGTTGTAGGTGTTCCAGTTGCCCATCAACCAGTTTGAACCAAGGCCCTGAAGGGTGCGGCCCTGAATGGCTCCCCAGTACTGGCTGACCATGAAGATGGAATAGGCGCGCCCGACGGTCAGTGTGGGGATGGCGGCGTGAGCGGGATCGCCGGTGAGGAAAAGACCATCGTCGTTGGGATCGGTGCTGCCGAAGATCGCTGCGCCGTCGAAATGCACGCCTGCATGACCATTGATGGCAGCGCCGGCCAGGGAGGGCTGCCGGAGGGTATCGTCCTGGGTGGCGTGGAATCCGTTTCCACTCTTGTCATTCCACTGAACGACCCTGCCGGCGGCCTGGACGACGGTGGCGTTGTCCTGGGCGTCAAGCCAGAGCCGGAGACCTGGAAGGGCATTAGGTGCCTGGGCACGGGCGGAGGCAATGAAGACCAGCAGCGAAATACCGGTAAGGTGGATCGATTTCATATAACAGGGCGTAGCCGGCCATGTTGAGGCCGAATTAACAGTTGCTTGTAGCGGCGGGAATCTTGTCAGGCAAGATTATCTGAAAGGAAGATGAATACGCAGTTGCGGAGGCGGGCAAAAAACGCAGGGGGATAGGGGAAGTGCGGGTCTTCGAACCGGGCATTGACAGTCAAGAGGGGTGACGGAATGTCTGCCGCATGAGTTTGCCTGCCGTTGTCCGTCTTTTCCTTGCTTTGGGTGCATGGAGCCTGGGTTCCTGTGCATCGCATCCGGAGAGCGGCATCACGCGGGTGAAGATCTACCGGCTGGACCCGACGGCGGAGTTGGACCCTTCGGAGCCGAGCATTTCGTTCGAGCAAAAGCATTTCCTTTACGGAGCAGTATCGGATGAGGACCGGGAGGCGCGGAGGGGGAATTACTACACGGTTTTTTTCCGCACGGCGGACCGGGCGACGCCGGTAAAGGCGAGATTCGAGTACCGGCAGTCGGCGACGGGATTCAAGGTCTATGCGAAGGAAACGGAAGTGGGTGCGAAGGGCGGAATGGTGAGGTTTGAGGTGACAGGCCCGGAGTATCATGAGCGCGGGAGGCTGCTGGGCTGGCGGGTGATATTGACCCAGGGCGGGCAGATGCTGGGTGAACGAAAATCCTATCTGTGGGACTAACCTTTTCCTGACCAACCTCAACCAACCAACCAATCAACCGTTATGACCTTCCGGTTCCTTTCAGTCTTTCCGGTTCTATTGTTTCCGGCTCTGCCAATGATCTCCGCCGCCCAGACGCCGCGCGGCTCTGCGATTTCCGCCGCCACGACGCCCGTGCCCCGCGCCGTTGATGCGGCGCTGAGCATGTCGCAGCACACCGGGGGCAACCGGATCGAAGTCGTCGTCAACGGGCGTCCGATTTTGAAATCCGAAGTGGATGACAAGATGCGGTCGAGCGTGATGGAATTGCGCAGCCGTGTGAACAGCGCGGCGGAATTTGAGGAGGGCCTCAAGAAGCTGCGCGACAACGTGCTGGAATCGTGCATCGAGCAGGAATTGATCCTGAATGAATTTCAGCCGTATGCTGCGACGTTCAATTCCAAGGTAGAGGCGCACGCGGACGAGATGATCAAAAAGCAGTGGGTGGAGGGAGCATTCAAAGGAGACTGGAAGAAGTTCCGCACGGAACTCGAGGAGAGCGGCATGGGATGGAAGAAATTCCGGGATCAGCAAAAGAAGACCGTGATCATGGAAATGATGCGCGGGCAGTTTGCGAGGCCGGAGTCGGAATACGTGACCAATGAGGAAAGGGCGCAGTGGTTTAAGAAACACGAGATGATTTTCAGGGAGGGTGTGAAGCTGAAGTTCTGGTCTCTCACGATTCCCGCCGAGATCCCCGGCGAGAAGACTGCGGCGGAACAGCAGGCGCTGGCAAAAGAGGTGCGCGCAAGACTGGTGAACGGCGCGGATTTCGCGTCGCTGGCGCGCACGCATTCCACAGACAGCAAGCGTGATGCGGGCGGAAGCTGGGGCTGGGTGGACCGCAAGGATCTCGCAGACGTGTTCTGGCCGGTCGTTTCCAAACTGCCGACGGGAAAAATCAGTGAAATCATTCCCATCGCGGGCAGCCTTTACATCTTCTGGGTGGAGGGCCGTTCCGGCGGGACGCTGAGACCGCAGGCGGAGATAGACCTTGCGGTGGAGCGCGGCGTGAAGAGCGAAAAGCGTCAAAAGGCCAACGACGAGTGGGTGGCCAAGCTGCGGAAGAAAGCGACGATCACCTATCCAAAGTGAGCGGCAGCCGGCGCACCATCGGCATCACACTCGGGGACGCGGCAGGCATTGGACCGGAAGTGACCGCCGCGGCACTGGCGTCCGGGCGTTTGCATGCAGGGTTCGATTACCGGGTGATCGGAACCTGTCCGTCGGCGCAGCCGGGAAGGCCGAATGGTGCGACAGCGCAGGCGGCGCTGGAGGCCCTTGAGGAATCCGTTAGGCTCCTGCGGGGGGATGAGATTGCGGCAGTGGTGACGGCACCGGTATCCAAGGCCTCGATTGCGGCGTGCGGCTTTGCGTTTCCAGGGCAGACGGAGTTTTATGCGGAGCGCCTGGGGGTGAAGGATTTTGTGATGTGCCTGACAGGACCGCATTTGACGGTGGGACTTGTGACGATTCATGAACCGCTGCGGCGGGTGCCGGAACTGGTGACGGCGGAGGCGATCATCCGCACGGGCCGCCTGCTGGAGGAATTTGTCAGGCAGAGAGGGAAGAGTGAGCCGCGCATTGCCGTGGCGGGATTGAATCCTCATGCGGGAGAGCAGGGGCATATGGGCACGGAAGACCGGGACCTCATCCTGCCGGCGGTGATGGAATTGCGCCGGCTGCTGCCGGATGCCGTTTTCTCCGATCCGCTGCCGCCGGACACGCTGTTTTTTCATGCCGCGCGCGGAGCGTGGGATGCGGTGGTCTGCATGTATCATGATCAGGGACTCATTCCGCTGAAGCTGCTTGATTTTGACACTGCAGTGAACGTGACGCTGGGTTTGCCCTGCGTGCGCACGAGCCCGGATCACGGCACTGCGTTTGACATCGCAGGGCAGGGGAAGGCCAGCGCGGAGAGCATGATCGCCGCCATCAATCTCGCGGCGGAATTGACGGCGGCGCGTAAGGACGTTTCGCGGCGTTGACAAAACAGGCTGAATCCACACGCTGCGGCTGATGAAGAATCTGCGCTCCTTTTTTCTCGTTCCGCCATTTTTGCTAGGGATGGTATCCGTGCTGCCGGCGGCATGGCAGGTGAACCGTCCGCATGACCAGCGCCAGAACCGCCCGCCCTCGAAGCTTTCGGAGCCGAAAGAAATCAAGCCCGGCGATGCCTGGCCGAATGATGAAAAATTCCGCTGGCTGCGCGGCGACATCGAGATTCCGGAGATGATCGAAGGCAAGCCCGCGGGGGGTCGTGCGGTGGGAATGCGGTTCAGTTGCGGCGACGGCGGCGAGGTCTGGATGGATGGCAAAGTGCAGACGCGTTTTGACAACGATCATCCTTCGCTGGTGCTGCTCACGCCGAATGCGGCGCCGGGCGCCCGCGTGCAGGTGGATGTCCAGGTGTACGGCAAAGTGCAGGGAGGCGACCGTTTTGGCGAGGCCAAGCTGGTGCTTATCGATGCTGCACGCGCGACGGGAACGCTATCAGTTAGCGTGGATGCCGCGCAGCCCGCGGGCCCGGTACCCAACGGGCTCATCGGATTGAGCCAGGGCGGCGGCATGGCGGATTACGATGACTCTACGGCGGCCATTTTGAAAGAGGGCGGCTTTAAGTGGTTTCGCATGGATAACGTGTTCACGCCGGTCTTGAAGAAGGATGGCAAGGGCGGCATTACTTACGACTGGAAAGACTTTGACCGGCGCATCGACTTCATCTCGAAGATCGGAGCGGAGGCCATCCTGGCGGCGTCGTATATGCCGCAGGTGCTCGATGCAGTGCCTGACAACGAACGTCACAGCGCGCCAAGGGATTACGGTGCGTGGGAGGAATTGTGTTATCAGGCGGCGAAGCGGTGCATGGACCGCGGAAAGCGCGTGGCATTCTGGGAAGTGTGGAATGAGGCGAACAGCGGCTGGATCAAGCCCGGGCCGGAGGACACGGGCAGCGACGTCTTCGAGAAGATTTACAATGAAGCGATCGGCAAAGAGGAACGCAATCATGAGATCGTGCGGCGCTTTGAAGCTTACTGCAAAACTTACGGTGCGACTGCCAGGGGCGTGCGCCGGGCCGATCCTGCGGCCCGTGTGGGCGGCCCGGCATTAGCGAGCGGGCCGTTTGAGCAGAGTGAGCGCGGCCACTGCAATCACGGACGCGGTTTCGCCCGCGGTCTCATGGCGTGGTGCCATCAGGAAAAGCTGCCGCTCGATTTTGTGAGCTGGCACGAATATCTCCAGGGCGCGGACGTTTTCATCGCGGAGGCAGCGGAGTTCCGCAATGGGCTCAAAGGCTTTCCTGAATTGGAGCGCACGGTGCAGTCGTTCATGGTGACCGAGTGGAACGAAGCGTGGTGGGCGGACCGTCCGCAGGATCATGAAGTGGGCGCCGCATGGGCCGCCAACACCGTGACGCGCGCGTTCATCCCCCACCGCATCGACCGCCCGTGTTTCTTTTATGTGAAGCAGGGCGATCAAAATTTCCGCGGTGACTATGCCATGCTGCTCAAGGACAACACACCCAAGGCTGCGTATAACATGTGCAAAGTCTTCAACAGTCTCTCCGGCCAGTGGCTTAAAGTGAGTGGTGCAGACGGTGAAGTTTCGTGCGTGGCTGCGTGGGACGCCGCAAAGAAACGCCTCGCCGTGGTGATGGTGAATTTCGCCGATCGCTATGGTCTTGCGCGAAATGTAAAGCTCACCGTTCCCAAATTGCCGACGGACCTCGCCGGCGCGACGTGGCGGGAATGGACAATCGACGCCACGCACAGCAATGCCTGGAACGATATGAAAACTGCGGTCCTGACAAAAACGCGCTCCGAACCGGTAAGCGGAGATTCTCTGACCTGGTCCGCCGTGCTTCCGGCGAATTCGGTGACGGTGGTGGAGGTGACGCCGTGATGTCCCGTTAGGCTTTTTCCAGCCAGGCCGCATAGTGCACCATGAGCCGGGCGGTGATTTCGCCAGGGGCGGGAAAAGAATGATCATCCCACCGGCTTACCGGCTGGATGCCGCGAATGGACGATGTTAGAAAGACCTCGTCGGGTACGAAATACGGGAATAGTTCCTCCTCGCGGGCGGGGATGTTATTTTCGCGGCACAGCGAGAGAATGATCTCACGCGTGACACCGGGGAGGCATCCGGCGCTGAGCGGAGGGGTGAGGACCGTGCCGTTCCGCACATGGAAAATGTTGGAGAAAGCGCCTTCGCAGAGGCGGTCCTGGGTGTTGAGGAAAAGGGCTTCGTCTGCGCCGGCGGCGAGGGCGGCGCGCTGGGCGAGGATGTTTTCGGCGCAGGCGGTGAACTTGATGCCGGCGAGCGGACCGCGCTCATTGCGCCGCCATTGGGACGTGAGGATGGCGGCTTGCGGCTTTGCCGGAGTGATGGGTTGAGCAGTAATCAAACAGGCCTGGGATGCATGCGGGGGAGGCACAGGCCCCTGCCATGCACCGGCCGTGAGGGTGATGCGGATGCGCGCTTCAGTGAGCGGATAAGCCTTGCTGACGACCACGATGGCTTCCGTTAGTGTAGAGATGTCAGGACACCGGAGACCAAGCCGGTCTGCGCCATCGATGAGGCGCGACGCGTGCTGTTCGATGGCGATTGGAACGCCCCGGTGGAGAAACAGCGCATCGTACACACCGAGGCCGTAGAGCACTCCCTGTGCGAGCGGATCGAGCCTTGCAGCGGATTGCGGCAGCAGGGTGCCGTTCAGCCACACCGGCGGATCAGTCATCGCTGGGATCCTTCCCGTCTTCGGGAGGCGGCGGCGGAATTTCCTCCGTGCCGTCGCCGATGACCAGATACGGATCGAGCGTCAGGTCGGAGCCGCCCGCGTCATCGTTGTGAATCTCGATGCCGATGACGTTTTTGCCAGGCTTGAGGATTTCCTTGCCCTTCCTGACCGCGTAATAACGGAAGTTACCTTTCGCCTCGTGTGATTTGACGCCCTTGGCGGTGCCGAGCGAGTTTTCCACATTGTCGCGCACCACTTCTTTGCCGTTGAGATAACAAATGAACCCGTCATCGAAAGCGATGGCGAGTCCGAGATGGGTCAAATCCTCTTTTCCGGTGATTTCGAATTCACGGCGAATGCACATGTATTTGCTTTTGCCGCGCATCTCTTTGAGCACGGTGGCATCATCGTTGTCACCATAACCGAATCCCGCCGGACCGGTTTTCCAGTCTGCCGCTCCGCCAGCGACCGAGGCGGACCAGTTGGTTTCCGGAGCTTTCCCGACGAGGTATTGCCAGTCGGCGCCTTTGGGAATGAGGGCGACAAATGCTTTTGGCATGGCCGCGCCGTTATCCACGCTGTCGCCGCGCGAGATGAGCGGGCCGGGTACCGGGATGGTGGGCAGGCCGGTCAATTGCGGCGGCGGCTTGGGACTGGGGATTTTCGTCAACTGCACCTTGCCCTGTTTGACGATCTGGAAGGTGTCGCGGACGATTCCATCCGAGTTCAGCATGCGTCCTGTCAACGTGTCGCCTTTGAGGTCGAGAATCACGGAGCCGAATTCCAGCAGCGTGGTGCGCATGACGGGTGAAACGGTTTTCATGCGCCGCAGGGTGGTGCCGCCGTGGCCGGCGACGATGGAAACCGAGCCCTGGTGCGGCTGCGAGCCCGCGCTCTTTTTGTAAGGACCGTCGCCCGCGGGGTTGCCGTCGCCATCGTCGAGCACCACGTCTTTAGCCACCGTGGGCGTGGCGTAGGCGCCATCGATGAGCATGGAGCGCTCATAGATGTGCGAGTGTCCGGCGAGGACGAGGTCCACGCCGGCCCCTTCGAGGATAGGCATGAAGTTCTCGCGCATCTCCACGAGTTCCTTGTCCTTCTTTTTGTCGTCGCTGTCGTGCGAGCCCTTGGTGTAGGGAGGATGGTGGAAGAACGCGATGATCCAGTCTGCTTTCGTTTTTTCCAGATCCGCTTTGAGCCATTGAGCCATGACGCCATCGACGGCGCGGGGAGCATCGAAGGAATTGAGCGCGACAAAATGCACGCGACCGACGTCGAAGGAGTAATAGGACTCGGTGCCGCTGGCAACTCCGCCGGATTCACCCTTGGTGGGCATGACGTACGAATCGTAATACGGGCCGATGGTGGTGGAACTCTTGGAGGAACCGCCTTCGTGATTTCCGATCGCGGGCCAGCAGATCGTGTTTCGCAGAGTGGTTTCGTAGGGCTTGAAGAAATAGGCCTGGAACTCGGAGTCCATGCCTTTGCCGTAGGCCATGTCGCCGACGTGAATGAACATGTCGAGATCGCGTTTTTCTTTTTCAAGCCACGTGCGCATGGCGTTGTGGACTTTGGCCTGGACTTTGTTGCCGGTGCCGCTGTCGCCGACGACCCACATCAGGAGCGGGCGGTCAGTGCCCGGCTGCGGGAGTGTACGAAAGGAATAGCTTTCCTCTGGAGGCGTGAGGCGATTGGGGCCGTCGTAGATGGCGTAAAAGTACTTCGTATCCGGTTTCAAACCAGTGATGGTCGCCTCGTACTGGCGGGTCTCCGGCGGCCCGGAACCGAGCGCCCGTGCGCCGCCGGTGGACGCACCCTCCGCCGCCAAACGCCGCGTCACGATCGAGCCCACCGGGGAGCGTTGCGTGAGACTGCCCACCGCGGTGCCGTAGTGCACGACGGGCATCGTGTTTTTCCGGATGCGCCACACCAGATGCATCGCGGTGGGTGCCGCCGCCTGCGGATAAGGTCCGCGCGTGATGGCGGTATTGGGTGTCTGTTTTGGCGGTGGTGAAGGGGCTGGCGCCGGCGCCTGAGCCCATGCCAAAACGGCCAGCAGCGAAGTGATCAGGGAGGCGGAAAGGAGGCGGAGCGGTCTCGTCATGGGAAAGGAACATCACGAATTACCGTGTTAGCCCGTTTTCCGCCAGTGAGATTTGTTCTCAAACCAGACGCTTTCGCGGTTACGCATGAGCGGATCATTGCATTAATAGAGCCGTCATAATCAGAAAAGCGGAGGCTAACGAAAGGGTCGCGCAACTCCCGGCATCCCTTGTCCGATACTCCACCCGGCTGTGCTCCTCCGCCCCGCTTCGAAATTGCAGCATCCGGTGACGAATCTATATGTCTGCACGACTCTTCACCGCTTGCGTGACGGCGTTCGTGTGGTTAGGTATATACTTAACCAACGGCCTCCCATGAAACCCAACCGTCCAGTTCAGTCCTGTGATGCGCGTCTTGCAAAAGGCGCGGCGGACGGCTGCGGAAGTGGCGAGACGCGCTGAGAGCGCGGGTTTCCTTTTTTCCTGGCCGGCTGCCGCGCGGTACTCCGTTGATGCCGGGCTGTTGTATGTCCGGCTTCTTTTAAAGATGCCCATACGGGCTGAACCGGTGGTCGCGCGCGTTGTTGCGTGACCGCCTGCCTAACGATAAAGATGAAACACAAAAGAGACGCCGCTTTGACGTCGTTGTGTGCGGAGGTGCGTCCTGGAGACGGCATTCCGCCGCATATTCTCAAGCGGCAGCAACAAAAGGAAAGACATACACATCATCCCAACCGCCAGCCGGTGGACCGCCATGGGCTGCAATATGCGAAGGTTGCCCATCGCTGTCTCGACGGAGCCCTAACGACGCTAACAAGTGATGCTTCGGCGGGCGATTGCACCGTGGTCTCCGTGGAGCCGGCTTCCGGAGGCAGCGTGCTGCTCGTCGTCGTGAGCGCTCCCGCCCTGACCCAGGACGAGATCGCTGCGATGGAGGCGCACCTGCGCGGAAACGCGGGGCATCTCCGCGCGGCCCTCGCTGGAGAGACGCATCGCAAACGCGTGCCGCACCTGAGGTTCCGCGTCGTGCCGGCGGAAAGCGAAGGGATGGTGTAAAGAACAGGAGTTCCCGCACCGGCCGGATTTTCGACCGGTGCGGGACAGTTTCAGAAGTGTTAGGGAGCCGCGGGGCGGATGCCCATTTTGTGAGTGGCGGAGGTTCCGTCGGGCCGCAGGGCCGGGTTCTCGCCGAAGACGCCGGCGTCTTCGGTGGCGGGGAGGCGGATGCGGCTTTTGGATTCAGCGGGTTTGTCGGAGCAGAACCAGAGATTGCGGGCGAAGGAGAAGCTGTTAGGTTCGGTGCCGCCGCCGACATTGACGGCCTGGGCGAGTTGGCCGGATTGAAAGACGATGATGTTATCCGTGAAGCTGCCTTTGCGGCACGGGGCCATTTCGGGGCTGGTGTTTTCCTGGAGAATGCGCAGAGCCCAGCGGCCAGGGTTCTCAATGGTGTTGTGCCTGACAATCGCGCCGTCCACGCCGACGAAGGCGATGGGCGCCTGGATGTCTGTGAAGCGGCAGTCCTCCACGGTAAGTTCCTGGGCTTCGGCGGGCGGTTTTGCAGGGCGGAAATAAGCAGCGCCGGTGTTGCCACCGAGATTCACCCCGCGTCCCCCGGCGCCTTTGAAGGTGCAGCGCTTGATGACGATGCGCGCGCTGCCGCCCTTGGCTTGCACGCCATTCGCCTGGGGAGCGAGAGCGGGATCGTGTTCGAACGAGCAGCCCTGCACGGTGCCATCGTGGCAGCCGACCATATCAATGGCGGAGCCGCTGCTGCCCCAGCGCTCGACGCGGCAATCGGCGACAGTGAAATTATCCAGCCCGGACAACTTGATGCCGTCGCGGTTTCCTTTGGGCACGGAACTGCTGACGGTGAGATTTCGCAGGACGATGCCTTTCGACGGAGTTTCCACTGAGCCGCCGTCGTCGATGTTGATGCCGTTGGCCTGGGCGTTTTTGAACGTGAGGTGACTTAATTCGACGAATGAGCAGCCGGAGAGGTGAATGCCCGAACCTCCACCTTCGAAGACGGGAGGCTGTTTGGGATCGGCGGCCCTAACCGTTATTGGCTTTCCCTTTTCACCGCTGAGTTTGGACGCCGACAAGCCGCCCTGGTAGTTGCCCGGGGCGACGAGAATGGTCGTGCCCGGTTTCGCGCTGCGGAGGGCCGAGAGCAGAGCGTCGCGGTCCTTGACGGTGGTGTCGGCGAACGCGCTGCCGGTGAATGCAGAGGCGATGATGAACAGGGCGGGCAGTTTCATGGCAGGGGATCAATCGTCCGGCGTGAGCGCCTTTACCCTGGCCTCGGGAGGAAGATTGGCGACAATCCATGCCTGCGCGGCGCCGGGCGAGGATTCGTTCCATTTCCGCGCGACATCGATTTGCGTTTCGAGGCGAAGGCCTGGATCGCCGATGGCGGCGGCCCACGTCATGGCATCCTGCGGATTTTCCCTAACAAGACTTCCGGCGAAAGAGTGAACGGCGTTGTCGCGCTGAGGCCCGGCAGGGATGCGGAGGAGTTCCTGACTGGAAGCAGTGGGGTCCTTGCGCGCCCATTCGCTGAAGACCTGCTGCCATGCCTCCTCCCGGCCGGGACTGGGCGGCAGTTGCTGCGCCCACTTCCATGCAGCGAGGACATCATTTTCCGCCATGCGGTCAGCCACGCGGCCCACGGCGTCGCGCATGTCAGGCGCAGTCGAACTCTCCGCGGCCCATGCCGCTCCGGAGACGGGATCGACGTGCATGTAGTGACGGGCGATGGCTTCGAGCGCGGGGCCGCGCATTTCGGAATCTTTGAGTTCCGAGGCCCAGCGGGCGGTGGCGGGAATGCCGTTGGCCATCTGTTCGCGCGTCAGAATCCTGACAAGATCGCCGCGGTCATTGCTGTTGGCGATGTAATCCAGCGCGCCCTGAGGGTCCGTGCGCGCCATGCCCTGGATGAGACTGCGCTCCAGCCTGCGGCGGTCGTCTGAATCGGTGTCCTTCGGCAGGGCCGCCAGCCATTCCTTTGCTGCGGCGGAATTGACGCGCGCCCATCCGGCGAGGGCGGCTCCGCGTTCATCGTTGTTGCCGGCGCCAGCCATCGCAGCGGTCCCATCCTTTGCGCCCCACGTGGCACAAAACAAATTCAGCCAGAGGCGGGACTCGCGCGACGCGGTGTGACCTCTGAGAGTCGCGAGCGCGGCAGGCGCGTTTTCAGAGGTGAGGCATTCCAGCAAATGCGTGAAGTGCCGCAGACCCCTGACAGAATCCGGGTCCTGCATGGCTTCGGTGAGGGCCGCCGTCATGTTCTCCGGTGGAATGACACCGCTCGCACCGCCCCATTTTTGCAGCCATGAGGTCGTCTCAGCATTTGCGGAAGCAGCAGCGGTCCCGCCGATTTTCGAAGCGGTGTCAGGGCCGGTGCGGTTTGCATCGATGGCCAGTTTCAGCCGGTTCTGACTCTCCGCCTTTGAGCCTTCCTCCAAGACTGTCAGACGGTGTCCGAACCACCATGCTCCGGCGGCGACGAGGGCCCATGCTCCATGAATGGCGAGAAGCTGTATTTTCATAAGCAGATTTAGTTAGGATTTTCCGTGTCGAACCGGGGAATTCAGGCGAGGATTTCCTTGATGGGCGCGGCGCGGTTTTCGACGCGGTGGAAGGTGGGCATGCCGGGGAGGTCGTATTCGGCGTAGGGGTCGATGCCGAGGGCTTTGAAGATGGTGGCGAAGAGGTTTTGTTCGTTGTACGGTTTTTCGATGACATCGACGCCGTCGATGTCGGTGGCGCCAGTGACAACGCCGCGCTTGAGGCCGCAGCCGGTCATCATCATGCTCCATGCGTTAGGGTAATGGTCGCGGCCGCGCGCGGCATTCATCCAGGGAGAGCGTCCGAATTCACCCATGGCGATGAGCAGGGTGTTTTCCATGAGACCGCGCTCTTCGAGGTCATTGATAAGATGGAAGAGGACGCGGTCGAGTTCCGGGACGAGCATTTGGTGGATCTCATGCTGGAAGACGTGGTTGTCCCAATTCATGCCGTTGGCCACCATGACAAACGGAGCGCCGTGTTCGACGAGGTGGCGCGCCATGAGGGAGTGTTGCGCAAAGCTGCCGGGCCCGTAGCGCTCGCGGTCTTTGGCGGGAAGCTTTTCGACATCGAAGAGGTCGGCACTGGCGGCCATCCCTTTCATGCGTTCGAAGGCCGCATTCTGACTGCGGGCGACGGCGCTGCCGCGGTCGCGTTCATACTTTGATGTTAGGAATTTACGGAGGGTTTCGCGGGATTCGCGGTCGTGCTGCGGGATGGTTTCAGCAGCTTTATTGAGAAGCTGAGTGTATTCGCCGCCGAGACGCACGGGGGCGTGCTCCGCGCCGAGCCAGCCAGCCCAGTTGCCCGCTTTGAAGGCTTCAAATTCGTTGCCGCCGGGAATGGGGTCGAGGAGGATGAAGTTAGGGATGGGCGAGTCCAGTTGTCCCATGGCTTGCGAGAGAGCGCAGCCGAGCGTGGGACGGGTAAAACCCGCGCGCTCCGGATTGCCGCGGTGGAGCAGCGTGATGGCCTGGAAGTGCTCCGACTGCGCCGTCTTCATGCTGCGCACGATGTTCATTTTGTCCGCCATGGCCGCGCACTTCGGCAGGAGAGAGGAAAAATGAATGCCCGGGATGTTCGTGGGGATGCTGCCGAATGGCCCGCCGCTGGGCCGGCCTGGTTTCGGGTCCCATGTTTCAAACTGACTGGGCGCGCCGCAGAGCCAGAGGAGGATGCAGTGCTTTTGCGCCTTTTTTGTGGCCTCTGCGAAGACCGGATTGTGAAAAAGGCCCGCGAAGCTGGTCATGGTGGCGAGCGCGCCGCCGGTGAGGCCCTTGAGAAAAAGGCGGCGGTGGAGGACGTGCTCATTTGGCGTGCAGGCGCCGGGAGGCACATAACTGCCGGAGGTTTGGGGAGGACGTGAAGCTTTCATGGTCGCGCGTTTTGATGCGTTAGGATCACGGTGCCGTTAAGAATTCTGCGCCGGTCATGAGCGCCCAGAGGAGATCGCGGACGCCATCGGCGGGTTTGTCAGGACGTTCGTTGAGGAAGGCCGTGGCCTGCTTCAATTCTTCATCGTCCGGCGTGCGGGCGAGGACGGAGAGGAAGGCTTCCTTCACGCGAGCGGCGGCATCCGGGAGAGCGGCGAGGCGCTCGGCGGTATTGCCGGAGGCAGGCTGGAGGATGCCGGCGAGGGCGGGGGAATTGGTGAGGAATTGCGCCTGCTGGAAGGTGGCGTTGTATTCCTTTGGCATGACATCCGGCATGGCGCCGATGACGGCGCGGCGCAGGGTGTCATCGCTGGGGGGGAGGCCTGCGGCCACGCGCCATGAGCGGGCGATCTGCTCGGCAGTGAGCGGTCTTTCGAGCGCTCCGGCGAACCATTCGGGTGCGGTGCCTTTGGCTGAGCCGAGGGCATAAACGCGGCTGAGGACGATGCCCCTAACCAATCGCTTCACATCGTATTTGTGCGTTTCGAAATCCTTTGCGAGCCAGTCGAGCAGTTCCGGATGGCTGGGCACGTTTCGCTCATTCATTTCGTCCGCCGGATGAACAATGCCGCGGCCCAGCAGAGCGGCCCACATGCGATTTACAAAGGCGCGGGCGAGGAGCGGGTTTCCGTCCGTAGCGGCTTCGGCAAAGGCTTCACGGCGGGAAAATTTCGGGACCTTCACCTTTGCGGAGGCGTCCACATATTTGTCAGGACTGTCGTTTTCCTTGCCGCCATCGGGCCGGGTTTCAGCGACGGTCTTTCCAGTCAGGAGCGTGACGACGGCGGGCTGGGATTCCTTTTTGAGATTGGTGAAATTGATGAAGCCGCCGATGGCGGACTCGCCGACCTGCGAAGTGCCTTCGACGTTTTTGCTGCGGTTAAACGCGGCGACGAGTCCCCAGTAGTGGCCCTGTTTGATTTCGCGCGCGAGGGGGTGGTCGTGGCACTGGGCGCAGTCGATGCGGGTGCCGTAAACGAGCGGGGCGACGGCTTCAGCGATCTGCTGGTGCTCATTGCGGCGCTCGAAAATAAACCACGAAGCCCCTTTCCTTTCCGGCACGGCGGGGCGCGCAGCGATGAGGTCCCTAACCGTTTCATTCCACGGGCGATTTTCGCGGAAGGCGTCTTCAAGGAAGGTCCACCAACCGTTTTTCTGGCGGCGGTCTTCGTTGCCGCCGCGTTTGCCGCGACCCATGAGGAGCACGTCCCAGAGTTCGCGCATGCGGGCGGGATATTCGGCGGAGGAGAGGAGTTTATCGACGAGGGCGGCGCGTTTGGAGGGGGCGGAGGAGAAGAGGAAATCGTTCATTTCCCCGCGCGACGGGATGCGTCCGGCGAGATCGAGATAGACACGGCGACACCATGTTTTTTCGTCCACTTCCGCGGCGGGCTTCAAATGGTGGTCCGACCATGCGGCGGCGATGGCGAAATTGACCGTGTCTTCAATGGACTTGAGGTCCCCGGGAATGGTGAACTTTTTGACGAGGGGCGCGGGTGCGGCGGCGAGGGCGGTGATCCACTCGCGGATGGTGTCGCGTTCGGCGTCGGTGAGCTGCTTTTTTGGCGGCATGTGGGGGTCGGAACCCGCGGCGAGCGCCTTATAGAGTTTGCTTTCCTCCGGCTTTCCGGGCGCGACAACGGGGCCTTCGTCGTTGCCTTTGAGGATCTTTTCGACGGTGTCGAGTTCAAGGCCGCCTTTCTGTTCGAGAACGCCGTGGCATTTGGTGCACTGGACGTCGAAGAGGGGCTGCACTCTTCCGGACCACAGGGCGGCGGCATCGCCGGCCCGCGCAAGCGGTGCGGCGGTGAGGGAAAGGAGGAACGTCAGTGCGAATTCACGATGCATGAACGGGAATGCCGGGAAACGGGAAGTAACGGCGGGGAGGGGGCGGGTCCTGGGTACGCGTTTGAGGCGGGAGGAGGAGTGTGGGGTTTTGATTAAAATGAGGAGATTGGCTTAAATTGGTTTGATTTGGTTTGATTTGGTTTGAGTCCCGGAACGGAGGGGACGTGATGGGAGTATGAGTAAGAGTATGAGTATGAGTGGGAGTGGGAGTGGGAGTGAGCAGGAGAGAGGGGCAGGTTGGGTCTGGAGGGTGCGACAGGGGGCGGAAGAGGGAGACTACAGAACCGGATTTCATGGAAAAGGGCTATGGGATACTCCGGTGATTAAGAGGGTGTCTTGTCAAATGGATTCGCGGGGGCATCCCGGGTGTTTTGTCAGGATTTTTCCACGGCCTTTGGCACGCAGGGTTGCGAGTGGCGCGGAAGCGTGATGCTTCGTGGTGAACAGGCGCGCAATATCCTTTCGGAGCCCCCGGGGACTTTAGCGTCGTGTTCAGCGCAGGGTTACAGCGTAGCGAACGAAGACCTTTTCCCCGGCGGCGGGGATATGAAATGCGTGCCTTCCTGCCGTGCCGGTGTCCGGGACGGAGACCCATGTGCCGGGCTGCATGGAGGGGCTCCATTCGGCGCGGTAGAGAATGTCCTCTGTTCCGGCCGGCGCGGTGAAGGTGGCGGTGAAAGACGTGCCGTTGTGCTTGAATTCCGGGAGAGTATTGCTGCTGCGGTTCACGGGATTGAGGCTGAAGGCATATTCGGTGAAATTGGTTAGTCCGTCGCAGTCCGGGTCGGCATCGTCGTCGGCGGCGCCGGAGTTGTCGAGGGTGTGGAAGTATTCAAGGCGCCATGATTCGAGGGGGGTGAAATAAGAAGCGACCATTTGGGTGAGGGAGCCGCCGGCGCGGCCGCGGGCACGGATTTGGCAGGAGGAGGGGAGGTTCAGACCGGTGATTTCCCAGCCGCCGGGGATGCGGGAGGCGAAGCCGAGAAGAGTCCATGAAGGATCACCAGGTGTATTCATTTCAAATGAAACATCACTCACTTCAGGGGCGGTGCCGCCGCGCATCCAGCGCACGGAGGAGAGGCTCCCGCGAGTCAGCGCGGAGACGGCCGGCTCGCTGGTGAGCCGGGCGAGTCCGGTGCGTTCCACACCGTTTACCTGAGTGAAGTCACCGGCGAGGACCACCATGCCGTCCTCCTGCAGAGCCACACTTCGCACGGCAATCCCGGCCATGGTTTCAAAGACGGGGTCCACGGTGCCGTCCGGCATTACGCGGCGCACCTGGGGTTCCAGATCATCAAGGACGCGGATGCCGCCGGCGGCCACGCACACGCCATTCGCCTGCATGCCAAAGCTGTGATATGAAATGGCTTCGGATAGAATTCCGCCGGGAGGACTTTGCGTTCCGTCCGGGAGCAGTCGCACGGCACCGCCGTTGAGATTGGCGCCGAGCAGCACGCCGTCCGGCCGCCATGCAAGCGCCCGCAGGTTCTCCGTCAACTGAGGCGGGGCAAAAGGTTCGCCGAGGCCGTTCGGGCCGATGCGTTGGAGGGAATACGGGGCATTGTAAAAGAGATCGGTGACGAGCCATCGCTCTGCGGGGAGCGCGGTCAGGGAGGTGACCCGGTCCTGGAAGGAGGAGAAAAAAGAAGTGTCCAGCGTACCGTCCGGATGCAAACGGACCAGATTCCGGCGGGTGGGATCCGCGCGGGACTGAAATTCGCCGCCCACGAGGATCTTTCCATTGGGTTGTATCCCAATGCAGGTAACTCCGGTGTCCACGCGGGCATCAAACGAGGCATCGATCGTACCGTCAGGGAGCATGCGCGCCAGTCCAGGCCGGTTGAGCCCGCCCGGGTTTTTGAAATCGCCGCCCAGCAGAATGCTGCCGTCGCGCTGCACGGCAATGCATGTGACTGCACCGTCGAGCACGGGAGCGAAAAACGCGGTGTCCCGTGAACCGTCCGGCTTAAATGCGGACACCATGCCATCGCCGCCGGCAAGGATGCGTCCGTCCGGTTCCAGCGCAACGCAGAGGAAGGGATCGCCTGCCGGCGCGAAGGATTCATCGACGGCACCTGGGATCATGCGCAGGGGAATGTCGAAGGGATTGCGCTCATCGTTGGCGAGGTTGTTCACGATGTGCAGCGTGGCCATTCTCCTGCCTATGGAGAGGGGCGCATGCCGCACGGCGATGGTGGCGGTGGTGCCCGGCGCCAGCACTACAGGCGGTGCGGTGACGACGGTGAATTCGGCGCTGTCCGGGCCATCAATTGTTAGGGAAAGGCCTTCGAGGGGCGCGCCACCGGGATTCTTCAAATGGAAGATCAGGGTGGCGGGACGGTCCGGCGGCGTGACCGGGAAATCGATGAGCATCGAGTCATTGACAGCGATGCCGCCGGACCGCTCCACTCTGAAGTCCGGCAGACATTCCGCCGAGAGAGGAACGTCATAGGGAACCGGAGAGGCGCTGGCGTTGCTGGTGATGCGCAGCGTGGCGAACTTGGCGCCAGGCGTCGCCGGTGTGCTCGCAAGCACGAGTTCCGCGCTCGCGCCGGCAGGCAGAGGATCGGGCGGAAGGGTCAGGATGGAAAACTCGTCCGCATTGTCACCAACGAGGGCGAAGTCGATAAAATGGAGAGGGGCCGCACTGAGGCCAGGATTGTGAACCGTGAGGGTCAACGAACTGGTGGCGCCCAGTGTGACCGACCCGAAACCGGCACCAGAACCCCGGGGAATGAACTCCCCGAACCTCCGCACGCTAAGTTCGGGGGGCCAGAGAGTGGCTGCATTTGTGACAGTGGCGCGCAGGTATTTTATCTCTCCCGTTGACTGGTCGATGTAAGCGACGGCAGGGGCTCCGTTCACTTCCAACAACGAGGGATGGAAACCGGTGTGGTCGTTGGAATCAAGAGTGCCTGGGATTTCCCATGCTTCGCTGCCGGCCCCGGTGCTGTCGCGAGCCTGAGTATAGAGCAGGTCGCTATCGATGGTGCCTGACGCGAAACTGATGGCGGGTTTTCCATTCACCGCCGCCAGCGACAGGTGCGCGCCTTTCGACCGCAGCGGAATGGCCCCTCCACCGATGAGGACACTTTGCGCATTCCATGCATTGCCAAACGGATCCGCAGCGCGCACAAAAATCAGATCGCTGGTGGTGTCGCGTGAGACAAAGGCAGCGGCGACCGGGAGATTCCCGACGACCTGCAGGGAACAGGAAACGGCTTCCGTCCATTCCGTGAGCGCCTTCGGCTGCGTCCACGCAGTGCCATTCACATTCGTGGCGCGCGTGTACCACAGCCCGCCGCCCGTCTGGGTGTCAAAGGCGCTGATGGCGAGGGCCGGAAGTCCCTGAATCTCCTTCAAGGAAAAGCTGTTGGCACCGTCGGGAACAGCCACCGGTGCCGGTTTTGTCCATACCGTGGCGTCGGGATCCGTGGCGCGCATGAAAATGATCGTGCCGCCGGAGTTTGTCAGGATCGCAGCCCGGCCGCTGATGATCTCCATGACCACGAAGCGAAATCCGTTAGTGAACATCACCGGAGTGGAAGGAAGCCACGTGTCGCCCGCGGCATCACCGGCGCGGATGAACCGCACATTGCTTTCGTCCATGCAACACACCGCCGGGCGGCCATTCATTACGCGCAGGGTCACGTCGATCTCCAGCGAAGGACTGCTGTCCACGGTTTTCACTTCGCCCCACGCCCTGCCATCCGCATCCAGCGCCCTTGCATACCGGACGGACTGTGTGCGCAAATCGACCCATGCGATCGCCGGACGGCCGTCCACCATCGCCATGCTTGTTTTCCCCCACCCTTTGTCTCCGGGACCCGTTTCCCCAACGACTGCTCCCTTGAGGCTGGACAACACAAGCGCATGGAGGATGAGGACGGGGGCAAGAATAAGGAGGCGAAAACAGGGAGGCATGGACCGAAGGGCCCTTATTCTATCCTATCGGCCTTTAACGTGAACAGCACAAACCTCCGCGAATCCTGCGGGACCGGGGCCATGCGCCGAGCGCGGCGCGGGAACAGGGAGGAACCGGACTAACGAATTTTCAGCACATAGCGGACGAAAATCCGCTCCTCTGTGCCGGGGATGCTGAATGTATGGATGCCACCTGTTCCCGTGTCCGGAATCTCCGTCCACGTGCCGGGCAGCATCGTCGTACTCCGCTCAGCGGCATAGACCAGATCCTCTCTTCCGGCGGAAGCAACGAAGGAGGCAGAGAAGAATGCGCCGGTATGCACGAACGGAGGAAGCGTGTTGCTCCCGCCATCGGTGGGATCGAGGCCGAAGGCGAATTCGGTAAAATTGGTTAGGCCGTCGCGGTCGGGGTCGGCGTCATTGGCGGCATCGCCGGTGTTGGTGGGGATGTTGAAGTATTGGAGGCGCCATGATTCGAGAGGTGTGAGGAGAGGGGTTATTTCCTGCACAAGAGATCCGCCGGCCCGGCCGAGAGCGCGAATACTGCCGGAAGCCGGAAGCGTCAGGCCATTCAGTTCCCAGCCGCCGGGGACGCGGGAAGCGAAGCCGAGCAGAGACCATGCAGGATCACCAGGTGTATTTATTTCAAATGAAACGTCACTCACTTCAGGGGCGGCGCCGCTGCGCATCCAGCGGAGGGTGGTGCGGCCCTCCTGAGTCAACGCGGCGACGGCAGGCTCGTTATTCAGGCGGGCGAGCCCTTGCCGGGTGATGCCGCCGGCTTTGGAAAAATCCCCGGCGATAAGGACTTTCCCGTCGGCCTGCATCGAGATGGCGATGACCTGACCGATGGGGGCGGGATCGAATGCGTCCACGGCTCCGTCTTTGTTGAAACGGGCCATGCCTTTGCGCGTGAGGCCGGTGGCCTGACTGAACTTGCCGCCGGCGAGGCATTTGCCGTCGGCCTGGAGGGCAAGGTCGAAGACGCTGTTGTCAACGAAGACGGAGATGTTAGGGGAGGCCGAGCCGTCCGGAAGCCGCCGCAGGATGTCGGCATTGGAGGTTCCGGAAAGGATCTCGCCGTCCGGCCAGAGTGCGAGGCAGAACACTTCTACGAATGCGATGGGTGCGAAGGCGTCGCGGGAGCCGTCGGCATTGAACCGGGCGAGAAAAGGAGACTCGATGGAGGAAACGAAGAAGAAGCTGCCGCCGGCGAGCACTTTACGATCGGGTTGAAGGGCGAGGGCATGGACGGGGCGATCGAGTTCGGGCTGAAAGGAGGCGTCCCGCGCGCCGTCGGAGGCAAAGCGCGCGAGCCACGGATGGTATTCCCCGCCGATTTTCTGGAAGCTGCCGCCCGCGAGGATGCGGCCATCCGGCTGGACAGCCATGCAGGAGACTCCGCCGCCGATGCCGGCGTTGAAGGAGGCGTCGATGGTTCCGTCGGGAAACAGGCGTGCCATGCCTTCGCGCGGAAGACCGCCGACTTCGGTAAAATTGCCCGCAATGATGATCCGTCCGTCCCTGAGCGCGGCGACAGACCTGACGGAGCCGCCGCTGACGGGAGGGGAGAAAAATGAGAGATCGAAGGAGCCGTCGGGATTGAAAGCGGTCAGGGAAGAGGAGCCGCCGGCGAGGATTCTTCCGTTAGGCTCCAGGGCGAGGGCGGTGACGCGGTCGTTGAGCGGTGTGAAGGATTCATCACCGGTGCCTGGCACCATGCGCAGGGAGATGTCGAAGGGGTTGAGAGGGCCTTCGACGTTGCTGATGATATGCAGAGTGGCGAACCTTGCGCCTGCGGCGGGCGGCGCGTGGCGGACGGTGAAAGTGGCCGTGCCGCCATGGGGTATTGAAGGCGGGAGTGCGGCGGCGACGGAGAACTCCGCGCGGTCCGGACCGTCGATGGTGATAGCGAGGTTGTGGAGGTCCGCACCGCCGGGATTTTTCACGGTGAAGTCGATGAGCGCCGGACTGCCAGGAATGGTGACCGGGAAAGTTAGAGGCGAGCCCTCCTCCATCTCAACTCCGGCGGGATGCTCCACGGCGATGCCTGGAGCGGAATCAAACTCCATGGTGATGGTGTAGTGATTTGCAGGAGTTTCCGCATTGCTGACGACGTGCAGCACCACGGATTTTTTTCCGGGCGTCACGGGAGCGTACTTCACCGCAAAGGGCGCGCTGCTCCCAGGCGGCAGCACGGCGGGCGGCACCGGTGGGAGAATGGAGAACTCCGTGGCGTCCGGCCCTTCGAGCGTGAGGCTGGCGTTCAGGTCCACGGAGGCGGTGGAGGGGTTTCGCAGTACGCAGTCGATGGTGGTACTGCCGCCTACAGGAACGACTCCATAAGGCTGGACATAGTTGCTGGGAAGAATGTAGCCCGCCGGCTGCTCCACGACGGGAAAGGGCAGCCAGCGTGTGCCATCCGCACCGCCGGGAGCGACGGCGCGTGTGTATTCAATGCTGTTTCGGTTGTAGTGGATGTACATCAGCGCCGGGATGCCGCCGGTGTCGAGAACTTTGGGAAATGCGCGAAAGGTCCCGTCGGCGGTCACCGGCACGGGACTCCTCCATGCCGCGCCGTTGCTTTCGGTAGCCTCCGTCACCATCATCCGGCTGCCTGCGAGGCCGTTATAGACCACGAACGGCTTTCCATTCACCACCGCGAGGGACGGCCTTTCGGTGCCGGTGCCCGCGGTGTCGAGCGTGATCGGCGCGTCCCATGTGGCGCCGGCGGCATCGGCAGCGCGCACATACTTCAGCGAGTGGGCAGGGTCGTGGCGATAACAGATGGCCGGATGACCGTCCGCGATGCGCAGGACACAGCCATCCACCGCCGGTCCCGCGCCAAGTGCGACGCTTACGCGCGGATTCCATGTGGTGCCCGTGACATCCGCGGCGCGGCGGTACCACAGTCCGCCATCGCCGATGTAAGCGATGGCGGGAAGCCCTTCCACGACGGTCATGGAGCCCGCGTCAGTGTTGCCCGCGGTAAGCCAGACGGGCGTCCCCCATGCGGCACCATTTGCATCCGTGGAGCGGACATAAATCACGAATGTAAAACCGCTGAGGGACCCCATGAACGCGAGGACCGGATTTCCGCCGGCGACTTCCAGCGAAACCGGGCGGGCTACGGCAACTCCCGGGTCCATCAGCACCGGCGAACCCCACGCAGCACCGGTGGTGTCGGCGGCGCGGAGAAACGCCAGCTTTTTTGGCGCGGCTTTGTAATAACACACCGCGGGATTTCCGTTCACGATTTGCAGCACAGTGCCGGTGCCCGCCAGCGCACCCTGGTCCAGCGTCACGGGCGGACCCCACGCGGTGCCCGCCGCATCCATGGCGCGCGCATATTTCACCGTTCCAGTGCTGCCTTCCGCCCACACGACAGCGGGCCGCCCGTCAACCATGGCGGTGTCAAAATCGAATCCCGCGGACTCAGAATCGAGGCCGCCGCGCTGCGCCACAATGACGGCATGCACCGCCGGAGCAAACACCATGACGAAAGCAACGGTGAAGAGAAGAACGCGCCGGAGAGCGGGAGGGGAGGGACGCATGAAGGAAAATGGTGCCACAGAGGGATCTCAAAATACAGGCGAAAAGGGAGTGCTGAATGGGGCGCGGAGCCCGGCGCCAATTGTCCGCACCCGCATGCATCGGGGATGCGCCGCTTTGAAGGAAAAGAATGCGGCCGCCAGGCGCCAGGTCTTTTGCCTAACGCATTTTTACGGTATAGCGGATGAAGAGCTTCGCTTCTTCGCCAGGCACGTTGAATGCATGTGCGGGGGCGATGCCGGTGTCCGCGACCGGCACCCATGTGCCCGGCAGCATCGAGGCACTCCATTCCGCGCCGTAGATGATGTCCTCTCTGCCCTCCGGGGCGGTGAAGGAGCAGGTGAAGAAGGTGCCATTCCGGGTGAAGACCGGCAGCGTGTTGTTCCCGCCCCAAACGGGGGAAAGGCCGAAGGCAAATTCGACGAAATTGGTTAGACCGTCGTGGTCGGCGTCGGCGTCATCGGCGGCGTCGCCGGTATTTTCGTGGACACCGAAATGTTCGAGACGCCAGTATTCAATGGGTGTCAGCACAGGGACGACGGACTCGAAGAGGGAACCGCGGGCGCGTCCGCGGGCGCGGAGAGTGCCGCCAGCGGGAAGAGTTTGGCCTGACAATTCCCAGCCGCCGGGGATGCGGGCAGCGGCAGCGGGTGGTGTCCAGTCAGAGTTGCCGGAAGACTTCCACGCGAAGGTGACCTGGCTTAAATCGGGCGCAGTGCCGCTGCGGAGCCAGCGAACGGTGGCGCTTCTCCCTGCTTTCAACAGGGAGAAGGCAGGGTCGTTGTTCAACCGCGCGAGATGCCGGTGGAGGGCACCAACGATGAGAAAGTCGCCGGCAACGATTACTTTCCCGTCCTCCTGCACGGCGAGGTGGCGGACGAGGGAACCACTTACCGCAGCCGGATTAAATGCGTCGTCCACCGACCCGGCGGCATTGATGCGTGCCACGCGCCGGCGCGGGCTGCCTCCGATGGAGGAAAACGCGCCGGCCACGAGGCATGCACCGTCGGCCTGGAGGGCGAGATCATAAACGGTACCGTCTGCCGTGAAGGTCACAGAAGTGTCCTGCGTGAGATCCGGAAGCAACCGCATCAGCCTTGAGGAAAAACTTCCGCCGGCAATGATGTCTCCGTTGGGCAGTACGGCGAGGGAGGAGATGTCGCCGGATAATGCTACGGAATGGTCGAGAGTGCCGTCAGTATGGAGGCGCACCAGCGGGCGCGGTTGCGAAACGAAGTCCGCTTGCAGGCCCGCGAGAATTTTTCCGTCGGGCTGAAGAGCGAGGCAGAGCACGGTGCTGAGGGGAGGCGGCGAGAATCCGGCATCGAGCGAACCGTCAGGGTGGAGGCGGGCGAGGAAGGGAGTGAACGGGCCGCCGACAATGATTTTGCCGTCCGGCTGGAGAACGATGTCGTTGGCACGGGACGTTAGGGCAGGGACGAATGATTCGTCGAGCGACCCGTCGGCTTCGAGCCGCGCGATGCCCGGACGCGACTGTCCGCCCACGCGATTGAAAAGACCTCCGATGAGAATTTTGCCATCGGGTTGCACGGCGATGGTTTCCACCCACCCGCCCTCGATAGGGGGAGAAAAGAACGCGGTGTTGAACGCTCCCGAAGGTTGATAGGCGGTGACGGAGTTCAGGCCGCCGGTGAAAATCGTTCCGTCTGCACCCAGAGCGAGACTGGTGAGAGTGCTCAGGATTCCAATGTTAGGGACAAAGGAGCTGTCCAGTCCGCCGGGCACCGTGCGCAGAGTGATGTCGAACGGATTTTTATCCCCCATGACATTGCTGGCGACGTGCATCACTGCGGATTTCCTGCCCGGGGTGGAGGGCGTGTGGCGGATGGTGAAGCTGGTGCGACCGCCGACCGGTACGAAGGATGCGGGTGCAGTGAAGACGGAGAATTCAGCGGCGTCCGGTCCATCGAAGGTAATGGCGAGGCTGTTCAATTCCGCGGTGCCGGTGTTCCGGATGGTTAGGGCGAAATCGACCGCGGCGCCAGGCGCGGGGAACGGCAACCGGAACTCTCCGCCATCAGCCAGAGAAACGTCCGCGGTCCGTTCCACCGAGATGTCAGGCAGGGAACTTCCCTGGAGCCGGAGGTCATACGAATCCCGAAGGTCTTCTGCATGATAGAGGAAGCGGAGCCATGCTGTTTTCACGCCGGGCTTCACGGGCGCATATTCAAGATCGAGATTAAGCCATGAGTTGCCGGGAAGCGTCCCGTTTGGGGGGACGACCAGTCGAAATTCCGCGGCATCCGGACCGTCGATGGCCGCTTCCACGCCGGTGAGCGGGACACTTCCGGAGTGATTGAATACGAAGACTTTTAATGGGCTCGAACCGCCCACCGCGGCAGGGGCAAAATTGAGGTCTCCGCCGCGGGAAACATCCCCCGCAGCGTTCGAGGACACGAGGATTTGCGGAGGCCATAACAAGCCGCCGCTGGCGTCAGTGGCGCGGAGGTATTTCAGGCCATGGCCATCATGATAAACGAGAGCCGGATTGCCATTGACCTCAAGGAGTGTGGAAACATCTCCCGCCCCTAACGTGTCCACTTTGACCGGGGTTCCCCACGCTGCGGCGCCATCAACGTCAGTGGCCCTGACATATCCGAGAATGCCATTGGCGGGGGGATGTCCGATGGCCGGTCTGCCATTCACCACCGCGAGCGAAAAGGAGGAGCCGAGGCCGCCGGCGGAACTCACGAGAACCTGCTCTCCCCATGAGGTGCCCCCGGCGTCCGTGGCCCGCTGATAGATTACACACGTGCACTCGTCATTGAAAAAACAGAGCGCCGGGCGGCCGTTCACGACTTCCATCGAGGGGCGTTGCCGGTAGAAGGGAGTGCCGTGCGAAGTCGCCACGTGCATACGTGCGCTCCATGCGGTGCCCGCGGCGTCCGTGGCATGGACATACCACAGATCCAGCCCGTCGCCGTAAACGATGGCGGGACGGCCCTCGACGATCTTCATGCAGGATTCGTAAGCAGCACTCTTGCTTTCGATCCCCACGGGCGTACCCCATGCTGAGCCGGTGGCGTCCGTGGCGCGGATGAAGAGCAGTTGGCGCTTTGACGTGCCGCTGAGGCAGATGGACGGAATCCCGCCTGCGATGTCGAGCGTGCAATCGTGGCGCGAAACGTCGTTGCCCGGGATGCCACCAATGTTCACCGTGACGGGAACATTCCAAACGCTGCCGGTGGGAGTTGCGGCGCGGGCATATTTCAAGTTACCCGTCGCCACATCGGTATAACAAACCGCGGGATTTCCGTCGATGACCCGGAGAGAAACCTTGCGCCCGACAGGTGCGGCGTTGTCCAGAACGACCGGCGGACTCCATGCTGAACCGACGGCATCTGTGGCGCGCACGAATTTCACGGCGGTGTCCTGATCGTTCGTGTAAGCAATGGCCGGGTGTCCCTCCACGATGACTGCGCTGGAATAGACGCCCTCCCGTGTCGTGCCGTCGCCGGGATCCACTGTCACGGCGCCCAGGGAGGAGGCCAGAGAAAGCAACATTCCCGTGCAGCCGATGATCTGGAGAAGACAGCGGGGAGAACGCATGACGGGAACGAAAACTGATGGTGTGAGGACGGAGACTTTAGCGTAATTTCACGACATAACGCACGAAGATTCGCTCACCACCGGCAGTGCGCTGAAGACATGCTCTCCGGCGCTTTCTTCCCGTCTCCCGCAACTCTTTTCCCGGCCGGTGCGGATAAACAACATCGAACACTGCGCGGACATAGCAGAACCGCACACGAAACCCCAAGTCATGACCACCTCCCGGGCACTCCTGCGTCTCTCCGCCGCCGTTCTGGCAACCCTCACTCCCGCCTCCGGCCTCACGCTGGAGGAGGCGCTCGACACACCAGGTGTCACCTGGCAGGCGACGGGGCCGTGGACTGGATTGGCCACGACTTCCGCGAGGGATACGGTGGATGCCGTGCAGGTAACAGGCGTTGACGATGACTATGAGCAGCGGCTTTCCACCACGCTCACCGGCCCTGGAACCTTCTCCCTTTGGTGGCAGACCACCGCCGGCGGCGATGAAGGCAACCTTTTCCTCGAAGTGGACGGACGGACAGCGGTTTACCGGAGTTCTGATCCCTTCCCGTGGGAACAGATTTCCGTGAATGTGCCGGCGGGCACCCACACCATCGCCGTTCTCCTGCGTCCCGACGGCCCTAACACCGTGACGATGGTGGATCAGGCCGCGTGGATTCCCGGCCAGCGGCTTCCCGCAGCGGTGGCCATGGAAGATCCTGACGGTTTTTGGGTGCTCCAGGGCAACTGGGGGCAAACCGCAGGCACTTCCAGAAACGGCACCGGCGACTCCGCCACGCTGACTTATCCTGGCGGCGACGGATATTTTTCCCTGAGCCGGTTGCTCGACGGTCCAGCGCTCGTGCGGTTCTGGCAGAAAGCGGAAACCGCCACGCCGGAACTTTACACCGACACCTACGGCAAACGTCTTCCAACAGAGTGGAACTCAAAAGCAGTGGTCGCGGGGGGGCGACCGGGCAAAGGGGCTATGCTGCAACTTTTCATCTACGCGCGGGAAGAGGCTGCGCCTCTCACCCTGCACTTCGATGACGTCGAAGTGGTTCCGCTCACCCTCGCAGACGCGGTCGATCTTGCGCCCGCCTCTCCGCAGTTTTCCGTCAGTGAGGGCAGCAATGAGTGGGGGATTCTTTTGGACGAAGCCGATCGCCGGCACACGGGCTGCGCAGAGGTCTCTCCCGGCATTGCCAATGCCTCCGCCGAGATGCGGGCACAGTTCAACGGTCCGGGCCTCCTCACATGGTCATGGCGAAAGTGGTCCGATCTCGACGAAGCGATTACCGTTTCCGTGAACGGCAACCCCCTCGGCATCTTCAACAACGACCTCGACCGCTCGTCAGGATTTGCCCATGTGGCGCGCCTGCTTGAGGGCACAGGCACGAACTCTGTGCTTTGGCACATCCAGTGGGGCGACAACGGCTGGAATCCCATGGCTCTCGACGATGTGCTTTTCTCACCTCCCGCGGAGGATGATGTTAGGGACGCCATCGATTCCGATGCGGTGGCGCTGTACGCGACTGCCGGAACGCCGTGGACACCTCAATCCCAGATGACTCACGATGGCGCTGACGCACTCGAACTCGCCGTCGCCGGAAGCAGCGGACGTGCTGCCCTGACGATGCCCGTTACAGGTCCAGGCCTTCTCACCTGGTGGTGGCGCTGTGATCTCCCGGAGGGATCAGCCTTCCGCCTGCATCACCACGGACACGAGGCGCGGACGATCAGCGGCCAAACCGGCTGGCGTCAGGAGTTTCTGGCGCTGCGTTCGGATCCCGAAGTGGTGCGCTGGGAAGTGTTTCCCAACGGCGCTGCAGCCAGTCCGTCCCACCGTGTCTGGCTCGATCAGGTGACCTTTGTTCCTCAAAATCTCTCCATCGCCCAGGCACTCGATACGCAGTCTATCACATGGACCGGAAGCGGCGATATCCTTCCCGCCGCATTGCCCGTACCGGAGTCGCGCGATGGTTCGGACGCCCTCGTGCTGATCGCACAACCCAATTTTTTTGCCGCGGAGGCCTTTGTGAAAACCACCCTAACCGGTCCAGGTTCGCTCATCTTCCATGCGAAAATCCGGCGCGGCCCGGACTATTATGGGTTTCCCGCGAGTTATTCCGTCGATACCGCGTTTCATGATCTCACTCCCATGCCCGGTCCGGATGGCTGGACCGCCTTCGGTGTTCACATTGCCGCCGGCGCACATACCGTCCGCGTCAGTCCCAATTGGGGAGCGGTCCTCACGCTCGATGAAGTCACCTTTACCCCTGGTGACGGGTATGCCCTGTGGGCTTCATCCGCCATCCCCGGCGGAACGCTTGCCGGTCCCCTTGATGATCCCGACGGCGACGGCTCCCCTAACATGATGGAATACGGATTCAACACTCTTCCGCTCGATTATCGTTCTGTCTCTTTCCCCCTTCTGCGCACCCTCCCGTCCGGAAAGAAAGTCATCGAATTCATCCGCGACCTCCGCCGCACCGATCTCACATGGACCGCAGAGGTCTCCCGTGACCTCACTTCATGGGAAACCGTCACTCCTGAATCTGTTAGTAAAAGCGGCTTCATGGAAACCCTCCAGGCCGTCCTTCCTCCCACCCATCCATTCGCCCGGGTGAAGGTCGCCAGGGACTAACAGACCAACGGTCCCGTGCGAATCATGGAGATTTTCCGGCTGCGCGAAGTGGCGCCTGAAGTGCTGGCGGCCAGCAGCCTCGCAGCGGTCACCGCGATCCGTGCGCTCGTGCCGGAAGCAGACGTTCAGGAGGCGGGAAGCACGGCAGTACCGGGAGCGATCGGAAAACAGGACATCGACATCGTCGTCCGCGTCAATGCGGATCAATTCCCGTCCGCGCGATCCGTCCTTGATGCATCCTATCAACGCAATCCGCTTCAGCCTTCGGCTCCCGATTTTCAAAGCTACACCGTTTCCCTGGATCCTGACATCTCACTGCAACTCACGGTAAAGGACTCGCCGTTCGACTGCTTCCACCGCTTCCTTGAAGCGCTCCGCTCCGATGCCGCTCTTCTCGCTCGATACAACGATCTCAAACGCCATTGGAATGGCCGGCCGATGGAGGACTATCGCAAAGCGAAAGCCGGATTCATTGAAGATGCCCTCCGGAAGCCGCACTCTACTCAAGAGAGGTGACAACTATCCAGAACCACGATTTTTCGCCAGCCGGCGGCGACGCATTGAATTCCAGAATGCCGCCTGTCCCGCTCATCGAATTGCCTGCCGGCGTCCAAGTGCCGGTGGCGGGATTTGCTCTCCCTAACACCTGATACTTGAGCCCGATGCTGGATGGCCACCGCAGCCGGAAGGTGCCGCCAAGGTTGACGATTTCGACATCCGCGGGGGTTACGACGGGGGGACCTGCGCTCGAACTGATGTCCAGCCGGAGAATGAGACCGGCGGTTCCCACTGCGTAGAACGAACCCTGGAAATAAGCTACATCGCGGAACCCGCCGATCTGCGCGGGCAGGAAACCAGCGGGCGCCGGCTCCCAATGTGTTCCGTCCAGCGAAGCCCACACGCGCGAGCCGTTTTGGCTGACGGCGACGAAAACGCCGGAGCCATAAGCAATGGCCTCAATGTAAGAATCGATCCCGACGGCTTCGACGGCATTCCAGTTGCGACCGTCCCAGGAGAGCATCGCTTGCGGCGAGCCTCCGCCAAACTGCGCGCCTGCTGCAACATGAAGCGGTTCTCCGTCCAGGCCGCCAAATGTTAGGGTGGATGCGTTGCCCCCGCTTCCCGTGATCAGACCCGGCTTCCACGTTAACCCGTCGTCGGAATAGTTCATTCGCACGGACCCCGATCCGCCGAAGTGGCTCACCCAGCGCGGACCATAGGTTAGGTTCCAGGCTGTGAATTGATTCGGCAGTCCGGGGATGGCGGTCCACGTCACCCCGGCGTCATCGGATCGCATCAGGGGATCGTTGCCGCCTCCGACGATCAACCGGTTCTGACCTGCGGCGATGCCGTAAAAATTATCATTGAACACACCGGGCTGTCGCGTGCGCCGGGTTGTCCATGTTTGTCCATCCGGCGACGTCGAGATGATCCCCTCGGCTCCCACCGCTACGTACTGCCCGGCTGCGTAAATGGCGTCATTGACCCGCGGGATGAACTCGATGCCAGCGACCGTAAACGGCTGCACGATCCAGCCCGCGCCATCGAAACGATTGCGCATGGTGACAGACGCCAAATCCCCCTCGCCGAAAACCACGAGCTGGCCGTTGCCGGGCACGACGGTTGTGAGGTTCGCCTCCGTGCCCTCCGGTTGCTGAGCCGTGGTCCATGCGGTGCCGCTGGTGCTCGTTGCGATCAGGCCGCGTTCTCCCGCGGCGACGAATTTGTTGAAACCATACGCGATGCAGCGCAGCGTGGTTTCCTGTATTGGGCCGCTGAGATAGCCCTGTCCTGTCGTGGATGAGCCGGTGCTGCCATTGATGCCCACCGCCACAAACTTGCCGGCGCCATACGCCACCGCTTCGAAATAGTGGTTCCGGCTGTCGTTCTGTTCCGACCATGTTTCTGCATTCGGTCCGAATGAGTGATAACTGTTAGGCCCCACGACAGAGTATGCATTTCCTCCGAAGGCTCCTGCCGTCCGCGTCCAAAAGAAGGGGGGAGTCGCGTCGGGCGGCGCACCTGCGCGCGTTTGCCGCCATGTCAGGCCGTTGTCACTGGTAAGGAATCGCCCGGTGTCCTCAATGGCCACGAACTTCGATCCTCCGGCAAACACGTTCGCAAAGCCGGCCGCAGCGGGGCTGGTCTGACTCGTCCATGCGGTTGCGTCGGGACTCGTGAGCAGCGCGCCGCCTTCCCCCACGGCCACCCACAGATTCTGGCTGAACGCGATTCCCACAAGGTTTTGAGTGGTCGGGCTGGTCGCGGGAGACCATGTCGCTCCATCGGTCGAGCCAAAGATAACGCCGGAGTCACCGACGGTAACAAAGCGGTTCTGCGCGAAGGTGATGGCTCGCAGCGTCTTTGCGCCGGGCGGCGTTTTCTCAGTCCACACGACAAGATCCGGCGATGTCGTCACGCGGCCTTCCGCCCCCACGAGGACCGCCGTGCCGTTGCCAATCGCGACTCCATAATACCCGCGTGCCGAGGCATTCTCCGCTTTGCTCCACTCTATCGAGCGGGCTTCGACGGCAGTGGTTGCCGAGGCCGGCGGCGAGGTGCGCCCGAAGACTTCGCTCTCCGCTTCGATTTGGTAGCGATAGGTCCGTGAAGGTTCAAGACCGCTGTCGATGTAACGCACTTCGTTGGCCGGGACGCGGGCGATCTGATCGAAAAATGATCCGTCCTCCGTCTCCCGGTAAATAAGATAGCCCTGCTCGCCGGAAACATCCGTCCATGTCAATTGGATCTGGCTGGCGTTGCGGGCCGTGGCTGCGAGATTGCCCGGAATGTCCGGCGGAGCGCCCACGGTGACGATGTTAGACCAGTCGGAGTTGAGCTGTCCGGCAACGGCGCGGACGCGATAGTCGTAGCGCACGCCGCCGCTGATATTGGAGTCGTTTACACTGGTGGCTGATGCAGGCGCCGGCTGGGCGATTTGGGCGAAGGGGCCGTCCGGGTTGATCCTCCGCTCCAGTTGATAGCCGCCCGCCACGAATATCTGATTCCATGAGAGGCTAACAACACCCGTATCCGTCATGTAAAATCCGTCCAGCACCGGAGCGTTCAGCGGTGCTCCGGACTGGTTTACCCGCAGAGTGTCGGCACCTACAGTCAGGGTCGCAGTGCGTGCCTCGGCTGAATTGTTGGACTGCACGTTCACAGTGACACTGCCGTTTCCGGTGCCGCTGGCACCGCCCAGGGTAATCCAGCCGGCCGTTTTGGTGACAGTCCAGGTTACGCCGGCTCCTGCGGAAACGGCGGCCGGAAAACTTCCGCCGGTGGAACTCACCTCGATGACGTCATCGAAAAACACCGGCGTGGCACCGCCGCCCGCCGCATCGGACGTCATCACCACGCCGTTTACGTTATTTGTTCCGACGGCCACCCAGCGTGAAGTGCCGCGTGCGACGCCGTGCAAGTCACCAGGCGCCTGGGAGGCCACCGTCAGATTTGACCAGTTTGTTCCGTTGGTGGTGGTCGCAATAATACCGGGTCCGCCGGTGCGGCCAACCATCACCGTCGTGCCGCCGCCGCTGCCGAGCCCGTATCCGATGCCGCCAATGCCCGCGGCGCTGGTGCGGCTCGTCCATGAAATACCGTCAGGAGATGTCAGGACATGGGCGATCGTGGAACCGCCGCTGGGAGTTCCGTCACCTGTGGCAATGAACTGCGTGCCGTCGTGGATCACATCATAAGCCACGCCGCCGATCGCGGCGGTGGAGGTGTGCACATTCCAGTTCGTTCCATTGGTGGAGGTGGCAAAAACCACGAGCGATCCGTTAGTCCCCACGACCACAAACTTTCCATCCGCAAACGTCACGGCGTTCAGAATACCCGCGACATTCGCCGTGGAAGTTCGATTTGTCCATGTCGTGCCATTTGTGGAGGTCACGATGACACCGGGACCGCCGGTCTCACCCACTGCGACCCAGACGCCGTTGCCAAAGGCCACGTCGTGAAGGATGCCGCCGACGCTGGTTGCGGAGGTGTGATTCGTCCATGAAGTGCCGTTCGTGGAACTGGCGATCAGGCCAAAGGCGGTGTTCGTGCCGACCGCCACAAACCGTCCATCGCCAAAAGCGACACCGTTGAGAATGCCGCCGATGTTGGCCGTCTGCGTGTGATTGGCCCAGGTGATGCCGTCCGGCGATGAGTGAATCAATCCGAACGCCGTGTTAGTGCCCACCGCTACGAAGAGCCCGTTGCCCCACGCCACATCGTTTAAAATACCGCCAATCCCGGCGGCGGCTGTCCGGTTTTCCCACGTGGCCTGGGCATGCGCATTCGGCAGCGATGCCAGGAGCACGCATAAGAAAAGTAAAAGGACAGGGCGCATCTTACTTGAGGGAGGCATACCTTAGGACGTGCGTACGGTCAAGGTTGGGGAGAGACGGGCTGAGGCACCCGCCAGGACGGGGGAAATCGAGTGTTCGGGGGGGAGCAGTTAATGGACGGGGAGCAGTGAATGCAGCCGGGCTGTGAGGGTGGAAAAGTATGTTTCTAAAGGTATGGTCAGAAAAAAGTGGTTTGATTTACCTTGATTTTGCCTGATTTAGGGAAGGAGGTGATACAATTCGATTGGCGGCGAAAATGACGAAATCCGAAGCCAGAAACCGGAAATTCGGAATGGAGGGGGGCGGGGTCAGGGCAAACCAGGGTGTGGAAACCGGGGGATGCCGTCTTCGGGACTCTTTCGCCACTGCGCGGCTTTGCGGCACGGGCCCCTGGCCCGTGGACTGAAATCCACGGCTATTGTATGCCGCCGCTACGCGGCTGGAGAAGTGCGCGGAAATTTCCGATCCACACCTCCCGGTGGTTCGAGGCTCGTGGGCCCGGGAAGTACCTTCGAGGGCCGCTCGCCCCGGGCCTACCCATGATTTGGCGGTGGAATCCCATATTGATGTTCCGGGAACTGAAGGGTCCCGGAGGAAATGTGCAAAGATTTTGCCCGGGAAAGGATGGGGCGCGGGGGTAGAAGGGGCGCTTCCCGGCGGGAAAAAGGGAACAAGAAAGGCGGTCCCGCAGGGCAGGGGATTTTGGAATGTGCGCGTTACTGGCATAGGGAACTTCGGTGATTAAGTGCCCTCGCTGTCAACGGATTTTGCCCGGGAAAATTGATGCAGAATTCTGCAGATCGTTGCATTCGTCGCCCGGGATTCGGTGTCGGGCGGTCAGCTCAATTCAATGATCTTCGACTTGGCCTCTTCGATCTGTTTTTTCAGACGGAATTTCTCATCCGCACCAACGGCGATGACCTCGGCTTCCAGGAGGTTGCCCAGCTTTTCCTTTCAGGGGTTCAAGGCAGGCGCCCTATTGCTAATGACGGGGCTACCGGTGGTGCCGGGGATCAGAAACGGAAAGGGGAGCCGCCAGTGCTGCCGCAGTAGAAATGCACAAAGTTGCCATCCACAGAATGCGTGTCAGCTTCCGCGAACTCATAAGGGTGAGGAATTGAAACACCGCATTGCTATCGTGGCCGTCTTACCTTGAACGCAGATGGCGTTTTTCCGTGGGATTAAAGCCGCGCATCCGGCCGGGCAGCCAAGGGCTCGCAGAGAAGCAGAAGGACAAGGCGCATTTTCCTAATGTTAGGGCATGTCTTTTGCCATTAGTCTCAAAGAACATTTGCCGGGCGAACGGACGAATGGGAGTTCGATCACTCCTTTCTCCACAGGTGGTTGGTTTGACAAAATCCGCTTATCTGCTAAGTAGCGTAGCAACAATGGCAGCCTCCGAACAACCTGAATCACTCTCCTTTGGAAAACGGATCGCAACTGCCAGAAAGAAGCTGGGACTCAGCCTCAAGGAACTGGCTCTAAAGATTGAAAAGGAGGATGGTCAGCCGATTTCTCCTCAATACCTCAACGACATTGAGCATGACCGCAGGCAGCCGGATTCTCCACATCTGATTGAGCAGTTTGCGTCTGCGCTGCAAATTCAACGGGAACTGCTCTACTTCGAGGCTGGGAAACTCAGCGCTGATGCATTACGCTCGGGGGTGGACGAGAAGACAATTGTTGCTGCCTATCAGGCATTCAGGAAGATCATACGAGACAAGTAAAATGAAAAATGTTCGCGATAATACGGGAAGATTCCCCCAAAGGCCTCACTATGAGCCCAGGGAACTCGACGAGGAATGCGAGCGGCAGATCACAAAATTCATGAAACAGTTCTGCGGGGGCTTTTCATTGCCGATTTCAACTGATGTGCTCACCAAGCTTATCGAGCGGGATAGTTCCGACTTGGACCTTTATGCTGACCTGAGCGTCGAAGGTCCGGATGTCGAGGGGGTCACAGATTTTTATCCCGGCAAACGTCCTAGGGTTCGAATCGCTGCGTCTCTATCGGAGCACCGTTCAGAAAATCGCCTCCGTACCACGCTGACGCACGAATGGGGGCATGTTTGGTTTCACGACTCTCTTTGGCAAGTCGAGATTCGGAATCCCTCGATGCATGCACAAATAGCCGCCCAACCTTCTCCAAAGTGCAAAAGAGATCGGATTTTTAGTGCGCCCGATGTAGATTGGATGGAATGGCAGGCGGGTTACGCATGCGGCGCAGTCCTCATGCCGCTGTCTCACATTCGCACGGCGGTAAAAATTTTCTGTGACGAGCGCGGTCTCTACTCGCCACTGATGGAGGCTTCAGCCCCGGCTATCACACTTATTGACATCGTCGTAAAGACGTTCGCGGTGTCACGGGACGCGGCGCGCGTCCGACTTTCCAAGCTAGGCTTTCTTACTGCTACTGATCTGGGACCAACACTTTTTTAGGCGATCCCCCTTTTTTTTCTTGCAAATACGTCAAAAAGCGGATACGCAGATTTGCGGATGATTTAATCCGCATCACAGTCAACAACCAACCTAACCAAATCCATATGGCTACCAACCCACCAAAAGGCGACGGACATCGGATCGGTGCCGTCCGCGACCGTTCCCAAGTTCTTAATCCGCAAAACCAACGCTTTGTGAAGCGGGACAGCGATAACGGACGTTTCATGGATCAAAAAGCTGACGGCAAGCCCTTCAAAGGTGTCCGTCTAGAAAAGTGAGTAACGCCTCCCAAAATGAACTAACACTTACAAATCAAAAACATGGCCAACACATCGCAAATTCAGTGCATTAACAAGTCCGACCGATATAATCCACACGAACGCATAACCCACGTAGGAGGCATCGGCAACGGGCAACGTTGGAAAATTACTCAGCTGGAGGCTATTGTCGCCATTGAGAGCGGCCAATGGAAATTCTACGTTAGCGTGAATGGGCAGTCTGTTTGGGTGATTGTAGCCACGAGCGCTTACGGTCACAAGTATCTGAAAACGGAGAACGATGGCGAACAGCCAAATAATCTTCTTAGTCTGCCGGAATGTCCGTGATCCACTGAGCTAAACGGAAGGCGAGATGCGGTGGGGCCGCGCCAATCCTTCATACCCCACACCACACCAGCCACGGTAACGTCGTCAGAGAATACGAAACTCCGGAGCCGCCCTCACTTCCCCTTCTTGAAATACGGGCCGGCGGAGCCGTAGTGGAGCAGATTGTAGGGAGGGATGCGGTCGATGGCGCTGGTGCCGGTGACGAGTTCGCAGGCGGTGCCGTAGGTCCAAGGGTATTCGTCGAGGCGGACCTCGCGGCGAACGTATTCCATTTTGTTGCCCCAGGCCTGGCCGGTTCCGGCGATATCGAAGCGGTCGATCCGTCGGGTGTTAGCGTTGTAATGGATTTTGCCCAGGAGGCGGATTTCGCAGCCGCGGCTGTTGGACTTGTTACGGTCGTGTTCCGCGAAGGGTTGTCCCATGTGTCCGTATCCGTCGAGGCGCAGGGTAACTCCTTTTGCATCGCTTTCCGTTACAGTTAGGGTCATCGTGGAGTTGCGCACCGGGAGCGAGTTGACGCTGCCCTCCATGTAGTCGATCCCGATGGTGCTGAAAAAGCGCTCGCGGATGGGTGCGGCCACTTCACTAACAGAGCCGGGTTTGGCGTCGGCGGGGATGAACGATTTCCACTCCTCTTCGGTGAGCCAGAGCATATCGCTTTGCGTCTCCGCGGCCCACCGGTCAGGGTTCTCCTTGTAGTAAAACTGTGTGGCTTTGGCGGCTTTGCCATTCTCCGTTTTCGTGGTGTAGGCGCAATAACCGCGGATAATGAGACCGCCTGCGGGTGGCTGCGGCACGGGACGATTGGGCGGAGCGGCACTGGCGGGATCCTCCAATGGCGGTCTCCTCTCCGCGTCCGGGAGTGCCTTGAATTCCGCCAGCACCGGCGTCAGTTCGGCGGACCGCAATTTTAGCTCTTTCTTTTCTGCGAGCCGCCGACCCGATGCGGTCACGGCCGCGAGATGATTTCCGCCGGCGCCGGCCTTTTTACAGAATTCGAGTTCCTGTGAATTGCCGCGGAAGTAAGTGTCGAGTGCCACCGGGATGAAGTGCTTTGCGACATACTTTGGCTCAACCTGCGATCCGGTGAACCACCGGGCACGGTTGGAGGTGCAGGCCCCTCAGGTGCGGCCCAGCGGACTGCCGTCCGCGGCGGTGAAGATGACGAGCGGCTTGTCCTCCGCGACGGCGCGGCGGCGCGCTTCGGTGATGTTCGTCACCCACTCGATTTCCCGCCAGGGGCTCTCCCTGGGCTGTGGCTTCAATGTTTCGAGGAGGCTTTGAAGATCGCTTTCCGGAATGGCCGCGACTCTTTCCTCAGCTCCTGCCGCAGGGAAGCTCCCGCCGGCAAAAATCCACACGACGCAAACAGTGATCCGATTCAGTTTCATGGCAGTAAGCATTGGCCCGGCTTTCCACGAAAACGGTGTGGAAGGTTGGTGTCAATCTCCGCATTCATCGTCACCGCCTTCACCCTCATGGCACACTATTGGAGGAGCCGCGTGACGCCGCTCATTGTCAGGTTTCGAATATTTCCGCTGCGCGCTTCGCTTCCGCGAGAAAATGGAGATGCAGGCGCCGCAGGCCGAGTTCCATCGCGGTTTCACGGCCAAAGCGCTCATCCAGGAACTCATGCTGCGTGAGGAAGCGCGTGTAATGGAAAGAGGGATCCCCGCGGTGGGAATATTGGAAATCCGGAGCGAAAAAATAACGCAGCCAGGCGAGGAATTCTGCGGTCCACTCTTCGCCATAATCGCGAAGATGGACGAAGGGCGACTGCACATACCAGTCGGCATGGGCGACAGGCCGCGCGTAGGCTTTGAGGTTGAAGGCGCGCTCGTCGATGGCGGCGATGCGATCATTTAGAAACGGAGCTTCGTCGCTGTGGAGGAGGAAAAAGCTCATGCGGTCTTCGCCTGGATACAGTCCGCGAAGATCGAAGGCGCGAAAGTCCACGCCGCGCACTTCAAGACGTTTCAATGGCAGCAGAACGTGGGTTTGTCCGTGGATTTCGATTTCCTCCAGCGTGATTCCATAACGGACAGCTTCCTTTTTAAAAACCGCCTGGTCCCCTATCACATCCGGAGAAACGAGAATGCGCCCGTGCAGTTCCTCATCGAACCACCGGATCACCGGACGCGCGGGAACGTCGGGAGATCCGCGCAGTTTCGCCAGTGCGCCGAGTCGCCTCTCGTCCCATATGGATACCTCGTTCCATCGGAGTTCATGCCAGTTCGCTATTTGGCGGATGCTGGTGAGCCACTCGGCCTGACGCGCACCGCCCTTGATTGCGCCGTGCCATGAAACCACCACCGAGCCGCTGCCGCCGGGACGGTCGGCTTCAAGCACGCCAATGTTGAAGCCCATCCAGGGATCTAAGCCGACGAAGAGACCACGGCTGGGTGCCCGGCCCCGCAGCGTATGGCGCATGGGTGTGCAATACCATTCAGCGACTGCCAGCGACACAAAGAGGTGGCAAAAGCCGATCGCAAGGTCCCGTGCGTTGCCGAACACATCCGCGCTGACAATGAGCCGGTAGGCCATCAAAAGCAGCGGCGAGTGATCGATGAAGCCGTCGTCGGGCACTTCGCCCTTCCTTGCCCAGTCGCCGTCGTTCCCATAGAAGCGCGAGCCGGAAAGGAAAATGGCCACGGCGGACTTGAGATCGCGGGAAGGCGGAAAAAGAAAACCGAAGAAGAGCCCGTTTACGTCGGCCGGGAACGGATCACGGGTGAGAATGCCGTGGATCCATTCGCTCATGCGGAGGAACTCTCCTTCGAAGTCGAGCGCCCTGAGTGCGTCCCAGTCGGGTGTCTGTTCTCTGGGAATCCAATCACGCGCCATGGTTACGAGACGCTGCTCCATGAGCACACGGATCGGCACTCGCTCGTCAATCAGACGTCGCACAGGAATGATGGCGTCAGGTGTCATCCGTTGCCGGAAACGATGGGATACATTCGGAAACAGGGCCAGGAGCCTCAGGCATCACTTGCCCGGCTGTTCTTTGCTTTTGAGGTCTTGTGTAATCCCACTCACGCGAATCTTCAATTCGGCAATGTGTGAGAAGAGTCGTTCAACGAGTCCGTCGAGTTTTTTGAATTCGTCGGAATCCGGAGTCAAAAACGCCCGCCCTTCAAGGAGTTGCGAAATACGTCCTAACTGCTTTTCCGCCGCCGTCGCTCTCCGGTCGCACTCTCGCGCAACCATAATCGACCAGGTAATCGCTGCGGCGGACACGACGAAAAGCAGGGCGGGGAAAAGAGTTCGCATTCCCCAATGCTGTCGGCCCGCCCGGTGATTGTCCAGAAATTCCCGAACGGTCCGATCCGGCGCGCAGCTCCAGTCCGAACGACAATTTACAAACTGCTGACAGAAAGTCTGAACACTGCGGCCATTGTTCCGGCAGCAAATCCTGTCACCATGAACAAGCCCTCCCGACTCATTATCGGCCTTTGTTTTGCCGGTTGCGCAGCCTTCCTGGTGGCTGTGCTCCGAACGGACGTTCCTTCTGAATCGACTGCCGGGCAGCGTACAAAACCTGCCGTCAAGCCGTCGCCCGCCGGGCGTCCGCGTGTAGCGAACACCGCATTGCACCCGCTTCCCCCGGAACCTGCGGCGCTGCTTCCGTCTTCTGAAATTTCCGCAGCTTCGGCTCCCTCTGAGCCCCCTGCATCCGGGCTGGCGATCCCAGGACGCCCGGACCGTCCGGCGGAGGAAAGCATGCTGAGTTCCTGGGCCGCGCGCGATCCGGAAGGCGCAGGCCGATGGCTGAACAAAAACCGCAATCACCCGAAATTTGCGGATATGGTTCGCGGCTACGCGATCCAGATTGCCACCACTGATCCCGCCGCCGCCCGGCAGTGGGCCGCAGTGCTCAAAGGAGAAGGCAACCGGTTTAGTCTCGGCGGCACTTTGGAGCAGCACATTGATGCGATCGAAGCCATGCAGAAAGTTCCGGCGGGCCTGCAGATCGGACAGCCGCAGCTGGCGCCTGGATCGTTCCCTCTGGCGGATTACACCCCGGTCCTTGTGCGGCAGCATCCGGATGAACCACCGGTGCTGGAAATGCGGCCCACCCAGCCCTTCGTCTGAATTCAGCCTCTTGGGGGGTGGTCATCTCCCACACAAGTCATGGTTCACGACGTCAACTGCCAGCTCATCGCAGAACCAGCGCAGATTCCTGCCGGTGCGGGAAAGTAAGCGGCGGTCAATACTTCCCGCGCTCTGAGGGCCGGATGAATTTGTCTGCTTCAGGCACCCCAGGAACCTTCATGTTAGGCCCGTCCCACTCAATATTCTTTTGCAGTCGCAGCGCGACGATGCCGGCAAGGCCGATTTCCGTTAGGTGACCACCGAAGTCGAAGTCGGAGAATACCTTCGGCCCGCCAAGGCACGCGTCCACCCATTCCTCAAGGTGGCCCTTCACCCGCGGCAGCGATTCAGGCACTGTTTTAGCCGCTGCATGATTGCCGGCCCAGGCAAAACGCTTATCGTCGTTCATGCGGATGTTGCAGTCGGAGTTCCACAGCCCGGCCTGCAGTTGTCCCTTTTCGCCGATCATCAGACATCCGGTGGTCGGCAGACTGCCCGTGGACTCCCGCAATCGCGCCGTCACGTCCTCCGGAGGCAAATCGCCGCCGGTGTAGAAGGTTAGCTTCACCGGCCCGCGATCACCGAGGGCAGGGAAGTGATAACGCACCGTGCAGGCTTTCGCAAAACTCTCTTTACCCAGCTCCGTGCCGCTGATTTCTATTTTGTTAGGGTAGTCGAGCTTCAGTGCCCGCACCGGCAGATTGAATCCATGGCAGCAGAAATCACCGAGCGAACCGCTGCCAAAGTCATACCAGCCGCGCCACTGCACCGGATGATAGATGCCGTTTTTATAGGGCCGCTCCGGTGCTGTGCCGAGCCAAAAGTCCCAGTTCAGTCCCGCCGGAATCGCATCGCTGCCCTCAGGCCGCGCCACACCGTTCGGCCAACTGTGCTGGGGATGCCAAACGTGGACTTCCTTGATGGCCCCGAAAAAACCCGCAGCGATGAGTTCCATGCTGCGACGCAGATTTCCCGATGCGCTCCCCTGATTCCCCGTCTGCGTGACCACCTTCGCCGACTTCGACAGTTCGCGAAGCTGCCTTGCTTCGGCGATCGTGTGCGTCAACGGCTTTTCACAATAGACGTGTTTCCCCGCATGTATCGCGGCCCGACAGATCGGCGCATGCCAATGATCCGGCGTCGCGACTACCACCGCATCCAGTGACTTCTCCTTCTCCAGCAGCACCCGGTAGTCTTCATAAGCCGCTGCCTTTGCGACGCGTTCACCGTGCTGTTTCTGCGAATTGGCAATCTGCCTCGCATCCACATCGCACAGCGCCACCACGTAGTGCCCGAGGGCCGCAACCTGGCTAACGTGTCCCTGAATCTGATTGCCCATGCCGATAAAGGCTACATGCAGCTTCGCGTTAGGCTTCTTTTCCTGTCCGCGGAGCACGCCGCCGGGGAGGATCAGAAATGAACCGGCGGCGGTGCCTGCCGCTTTAATGACGGCGCGGCGGGTGAATCGAAGATCGCTATCTGTTCTCATGTTGGGAATCGTCCGTGACGCATGCCTTCAGCCCGACTCACTCCGTGAAAAACAGGGATTCTCCCGGATGTGCGGAGCGGGCCTATGAGAACAGGATGTTCCTGACGAACTCCTGGACGTGGGCTGGCGGGCGCGTGGAACGCGGAATAATGACGGCGAGAGTGCGGCGGAATTCGTCCGGGAGGCGGATGCGACGGAGGCGATTGCGGCGGGGGAAGGCGGCGACGGCTCGACGGGGGACGAGGCTAATGCCGAGGCCAAGGGCGACGAGGTGGACGATCAAGTCGAAGTTGTCAGGCTCCATGGCAGCCTGCGGATTGAGTCCGCGATCTTTCAGCCAATGACGCAGTTGCGAGCTGGTCTGGCTGTCGCGATTGAGGAGCAGCCATGATTGATGCTCCAGCCAGCCGGTGAGGCGAGCGGGCCATCGTTTTCCATGGAGAGCGATCTCCGGCGGCGCGAGGGCGGCGGGAGCGATGAGATGGAACACATCCTCCATGCGATGGGTAACGGAAACAGTGGATGGCAGCCGTCGCGGCGGACAAAGGACGCCGACATCCAGTTTTCCGGATTCCACTTTGGCAATGAGATCCGCACTGGGGAGGTGTTCCACGACGGTGCGCACCTGAGTGGAGCGGCGCAGGTGGGCGTGCAGCAGGCCGGGAAGATGGGAAAATGCGACGCTCCGGGACACCCCGACCCTGACTTCGCGGGGCGCTGCGAGATGTTCCTGTCCGAGGCGGCGCAGGGCTTCGTTCATCAGTGGGAGAATGCCGGCGGTATCGCGGAGAAGGGATTCACCGGCGGCAGTGAGGCGGACGCGGCGGGTGGTGCGGTCGAACAGGTCCACGCCCAGGCGGTGTTCCATGCCCTGCACCTGGCGGGTGAGGGCGCTCTGGGTGAGCCCCGCGGAGGCGGCGGCGCGTGTCATACTGCCGTATCCGGCGACCATGCGCAGCAACCCGAGCCCGTAGAGGTCGAGCGGAGGCGGCCATGGGGAGGGCAGCGGCGGATTCATGCGAAAAACGCATCAATCTATTCCACTAATTCAGTTTAATCAATTATCACTCCAGCGAGAATGATGGCTCAACCCACCTCTCCATGGCCGACCTCTCCGACCGCTATTTCCTGAATGTTCCCGGCATGTTTTATAACGACGAGTCATGCATCGACTGCGGCCTTTGCCCCGCCATGGCTCCCGGCATTTTCCGGCGCGACGATGCCGGCGGCCAAAGTTATGTCTGGCATCAGCCCCAAACGCCGGAGGAACTAACGCTGGCGAAAGAAGCGGCGGCGGGGTGCCCGACAGAGAGCATCGGCACCGATGGGGAGAGGCCCACCGGCGGCTCGAAGGATGAAATAGCGGGTTGAGTCAGGCGTTGCCGGACTACGGCGGAATCGCATCCGGGAAATCTATTCCCACTATGCTCTCCGGGGCCATGGGCTGCGATGATGACGCAGGCGGCGGATGGAGGTGACCGGTTTGGGACGCCGGGTTAGAATTTGCTCCGGGCTGTTGTCGGGAAGAACCCCGAGAAGCGGCATTTGGAGAGCCGGGCGTTTGAGTTGCTGGACAAGGGGAGCGGGCGATTCAGTGGGCGGAAAGGTAATGTCGAAGCGATTCATGAACATAGGGGGAACCAAAATGGCAAAAGAGGAGCAGCACGTGAGGGTTGGGTGCACTGCAAGGCTCTGTCACCGCTGGAACCTACTATAATTTCCGTAGGCCGCAACTCAGTTTGTGCGTAAAACCGTTTTCAGGCAGGGGCAAACGGGGCGGAATTACCTCCGCCGGCGGTGCCGGGCGAGCGCGAGCAACCCGAGGAAGGCCAGCATCCCTGAGGCCGGCTCCGGAACCGTGACGGTGAAGGCCTGGATGCCATTGCTGACGTTCAGGGCATAAAGATTGGCGGTATTTCCGTTTATCTCACCCCAAGTGACACTGCCCACGGAGCCGGCGCTGGAGGTGAAACTGGTGGTCAAATTCATGGTCGCTTCCAGAGACGGATTGAGCGGATCGGTCATGTCGTAAACGCGCACCGTATTGGTGCCGGCGGCGGAGGAAATATCGAGCGTGGCAAGGAGCGGGACGCCGCCGACGGTGGCGTAGTCCATCATGAATCCGGCAATGGATGGCGAACCGCCGAGGGAACCGGTGGAACCGGAGAAACTGGTGACGCGCGCGGTGCCAGGAGAACCTTTGCCGACAACCGCTGTGTCGGAGCCGAGGAAGGCGGTGCCGCGATTGAAATCGCCGACAGCCGGAGGCGTGCCGAAAGTGATGGTGCTGCTGGTGAAGTTGGCACCATCGGTGGTGGTGAAAATCATGTAGCCGTTTTGTGCGCCGGCGCTGCCGGTAGCAGTGCTTTCCCCGGCGACGAAACGCGTGTTCACGCCACTGCCACGGATATTAAAGTTGTCGCCCACACGGGCACCGGCGGCGGCCGGGAGCAGGTTGAAAGCGACAGTGGGATTGGTGGCGGCGGCTTCGTTGGCCCAGCGATAGATTTTAAACGGGACAGTGGTGTTCAGCGGGCTGGCGAGGTTTGCGACGTAGATGGCTCCATCCCCGGCAACGCGAACCTGATTGATGGCGAATGTTCCACCGGTAACGGTACCCGCGGGAACGGTGAGGCCACCGAGATCGGCGCCGGTGGCGCTATCCAGAATACGCACCTGGTTTCCGCTGGCCCGGCTGGTCATCAGCAAGTGGCCGGTCACGGGGTTGTAGGCGAGACCGCGCTCCGTGGTGCCTGCCGTGACCGAATCGCCGGCATTGTCTGCAGGGGCCAGCCATCCGTCGCCCCCGCCAAAGGTGGCGAGAGGTGCCAGGGTGACAACTGCAGAGGCAGTGGCAGCGACAGAGCCGAAAAAGGCACAAAACAGGAAAACCTTCATCATGAGGCGTGAATTAGAGGCATTCCAGCGGTTAGCGTTCGATTTGTCAAATACGAGCCGTTACCTGTTTTGCGTAAAGGAGATAAGCGCGAGGTGGAGGATTAGCTTGCCATGAAATCCGGGCAATTCTTAGAATCCCCGCATGAGATTACAAAATGTGTTGCTTCTACTCTTTTCCCTTCCGCTGACGGCGTCTGCCGAAGTGACGATGACGCCGTTGACCGGTTTTGGAGGTGACGGGTGGGTGGCACCTCTGGAGAGGCCATGGCTTTCGGATACCGGGGCGACGGAGCGGAGTATCGCTTATTCGAAGGCCACAGATCACCTCTACGTGGCCAGCCGGAACGCGGGGAACCACATCCGGATTTTGAATCCGGACACTGGCGAGGAGGCCACCGGTCCCGGCGAACTGAACCTGACGCCGGACGTGGTGAGCGGAGGGACGCTGCCCCTCAGTGCCGTCTGTGTGGCTAACGATGGTCCCATCTATGCCTGCAATTTGGTGAGTCCCATTTCCGGAACAGTGCCATTCAAAATCTACCGCTGGGCGGACGAGACCAGTGTGCCGACGGTCGCCTTCACTTCCACGACGATCACGGGGACGCGCATAGGGGACACGTTGGATGCTTTTGGCGGCGACACGGCCACGCTGCTGGTCGCCGGCGAGGGCAATGTGGGGACCACGGGTTCGCGCAATGGTTATGCGATTTTCACGACGAACGACGGGATCAATCTCACCGGCTCGCTGGTGACATTTCCGGTGATCGTCCCGGCCAATCCCCTGGCGGGGGATTTCAGGACCGGGATCACATTTACGGACGCCGACTCTGTGATTGGCTCGCAGGGTGCCGGGGGATTCAAATTCAGCAGTTATTCCGGAACGGCCGGCACTTTTGAACAGGCGAAGATCCTAACCAACGTCATGGAGAGGCCCATGGATTACATTGTGCTCGGGGGAAAGCCGCTGCTGGCCACGCTGGAAACGAATTCGAATGCCAATCCCGCTCCGGATACCTACAGTACGGTTAGGGTCTATGATTTGACCAATCCCGCCGCTCCGGTGCTCGCCGCTTTCGGTCGCACAGCGACGAGCTTTTTTGTTCAGACCACGGCGGGCGCCGGTACCGGATCGGTAACATGGGGGAAGGTGGCGGGCAACTCGGCGAAGTTGTATGCACTAAGCACTAACAACGGTATCCAGGCCTTTACGGTGACGGTGCCGGATGAGACGCCGTTTGTGATCAGTTCGGTGAATCTGAACGCGGCGGCGGGAAAGCTCACGATATCGTGGGCTTCCACACCGGGACGCACTTATCGTGTGGAATATTCCGGCGACCTGACCACCTGGGCCAACGCAGCCGCAGGCATCCCGGCGGATGCGAGCGCCACCAATACTTACGAGTGGACCATTCCGGCCGGTGTCGCCAACCGTGCTCTGGTGCGGGTGGTGCGGGAGTAGGCTCTGCTATTGCTCGCGGGCGCGGAAGTAAAGACGCTGAGTACCAGGCGGGATGGGACGCGTGACGGTTTCCTCCGCGACGACCTGCATGACGGTGCCGTCAGCGGTCCATGCGGCGGCGGGAGAGAGGTCGGCGGATTTCTCGATGAGATAGGTTTTGCCGATGGTGCCCTTGAGTTTGAAGACGACGTTGCTGCCGTTCCGGATGACGTCCGTGATCACCGGAGGGGTGCTCTGCACGGGAGGCAGCGTGGTATAGCAAACGAGGCCGTTGTTAGTGTTCAGTGCAAAAACTTTGCCGCCGCCGGCGGAAACGCTGCCGGTGCCGTTGGCGTTGGCGTTGTCGGTCGTGTAGAATTCCTGGTCCAGCAGTTCAAGAGTGGCAGGCGCGGGATCAGGGAAGGGAACGGGAATCCTGTAGAGGTGGACATTGTCCGAGTTGTCATTCTGCACAGCGGCGAGAAAGCCACTTGCCGCATCCACGCCGATGGGGCCGACGGTCCCTGGCACAACGGTGGCACCGTAGTTTGCCAGCACGGTGCCCGTACCGGCGGCGAGATCATAGGAAACCAGATACAGCGAGCCGCCGCCTGTCTTGCCCCACACCGTGTTTCCGCTTCCAAATGCGATGCCGAGTCCGAAGGCGCTGTTAGGAAGACCATCGACGGTGACAGTGTTGGGAATCAGAAAGCCGGTGTCATTGATGGTGAAGACGACGAACTGGTTTTTGTTGCGCACGCCGCAGGCGATCTGCGTGGCTGCGCCGCTGCCGCGCACATCCATGGTGTCGCCGATGCGGTCGGATACAGGGTTGTCGTCATAGAGGAGAGCGGGAGCAGTGTCAGGGGCGTCGTTGGCCCACTGGTAAATTTTGAAACCGGCACCGGTGCTGACGTTGGCGAGATTGCAGACGTAAATGACGCCGTCCTCCGCCACGCCAAGCATATTGATATCGAAACCATTCTCGCCGCCGGTGGCCCCGTTTGACACCGTGTCGGTGAGGAGAGAACCGATTTCCGCTCCATCAGCACCGGAGAGCACGCGAATGGTTTTCGAAGACCGGCTGGCCAGATAGACGCGATTCGTCGCGGGGTAGTAATCCATGCCGCGTTCGGTGTTGGCGGTGGTGATGTAAGAGCGGGAACCGGGCGTCAGATGCCACACTTCCGTGAGGGCATTCGTATTGACGCTTGGAAGCACCGTGAGCACAGCGGGTGTGCTTTCCGCGGTGTCGGGCCCGGGATTGCTGACGCGGCATTTGTAGGCTCCGGCGCTGAGCGGCGTCACCGGATTGATGGTATAGGAGGAACTGCTGGCGTTCTGGATGGGCGCGTCGTCCTTGTACCATTGATAGGCGATCGGTGAGGAACCCGCGGCGGAGACGGTGAACGTGGTTTGTCCGCGGTCATAGACGCTGCGGGAAGCCGGGCTGGCGGCGACGCTGACCGGTGTGATTTCCGGAGTAACCGTGACCTTGAACGCCTGGATGCCCTGGTTGGTGGACATGGCGTAAAGCGTGGCGGTATCACCGGTGATTTCGCCCCATTTGATGCTGCCGGCTCCGTTCGAATTGCCGGCCAGAGTGCCGGTGGCCGTCGTGCTGGCGGCGGCGAGCAGCGGCGTGGCGGGAGCCGAAACGTCATAGATGCGGACGTTGGGGCGACCGGTATCACCGCCGGCGGTATTCAGTTCAAGAACAGCCATCAGCGGCAGTCCGGCGACCGTGGTGAAATCCATGGGGGCTTCGCCGATGGCGGTTAGGGTGGCCCCTCCCGTGTAGGCACCGGCGGACCCATTGTAGGTGGTGCGCCGTACGGTGGTATTGCCGGTTTGCCGACCCCAAACGTCGTTTGCGCCGCCGGGCCCAAAGACAGCAGCGAGGCGGAAGTCGCCACCGGCCGGTCCGGGCGGGTTGAACGAGGAAACGGCGGTGACAACGGCACCGTTGGCAATGGCGTAGCCGATCACGCCGCTTCCGCCCGAGACCAGCACCGGGCCGGCGGGCGTATCTATAAGATCAAGGCAGTCGCCGACGCGGGGAGTGCCGGTGAAGCCGCTGATGCTGGCGTTGACCAGCACTTCCGGCTCGGTGTCGGTTTCGCTGTCCCAGCGATAGACTTTCCACGGATTGTTGAGGGCGGAGGCATTGGTAGTCAGGTTGCTCACATAGACGGCTCCGTCGGTGCCGGCCGCCGCGTAACTCATGGTGAAGATGCCGCTGGAGATAATCTGTTCGCCGAGGCTCATGGCACCGGCGTCCACACCGGTGCCCGCGTCGAGAAGACGGATGGAGGGACCAGGCGCATACCGGCTGACGAGCACGAGTTTTTTGGTCACCGGATTGTAGGCCAGGCCGCGCTCGAGGTGATTCGTGCCGAGGTAAAGGTAACTCGTTCCATCATTGGTGAAAGGCTGGTCTTCCAGGAGAATTTCGCCCGGAGACCGCCAGCCATCGCCGCCTCCGAAAGAGGCAAGGGGTTCGATGGTGACGCCCGCCATGGCCGGGCCGGTGACAATGGCGGAGAAGGCAAGGACGAGCGAGGAGCGAAGGTTCATGGGTGCGATGTTTCGAAGTGCTGACTCTGGGGAGAATATCCGCCGGGAATCTTCGCCGATTTAACCCGCTGTTTGTCAACGATTTTGGCACCGGCATTGCGGAATTCGCTGGCGGGGGATTCTAAATAAAAGAAGGTGATGCCCATGCTGCGGCTCTCTGCTTTTATTCCTTTCCTGCTTGCTGGTTCAGGGGCGCGTGCGCAGGAGTTGCGGGGATGGTGGGTGGACGCGTTTCATGCGGGAATGAAGTCGCCGGTGGAGGTGACGGAATTGGTGGCGGACACGCGGGCGGCGAAGATGAATGCGGTGTTTGTGCAGGTGCGGAAGCGCGGAGATGCTTATTACAACAGCACCCTTGAGCCGAAAGCGGCGGACGTTTCGCCGCAGTCTTACGATCCGCTGGCGGATTTGATCACGAAGGCGCATACGGGGACACCGCGCCTTGAGGTGCATGCGTGGATCGTGACTTACAACATTTGGAATAACGAGACGGCATTGCCGCCGCAGGCGACGCATCCTTACCGGGTGCATCCGGAATGGTTGACGGAAAGAGAGGACGGTGAGCGGTGGGACGGAGGGAACTACGCGTTCGATCAGGCGCACCCGGAGGTGCAGCAGCATACGTTTGATGTTTGTCAGGATATTCTGACGCGTTATGCGGTGGACGGGCTGCATTTCGATTACATCCGCTACACGGACAGTGGCTCGTCGGTGGGAAATCAGCCGTGGGGATATCATCCAGTGGCGGTGCAGCGGTTCAAAGCTCTGACCGGGCGGACGGACCGTCCGGCGGCGAACGATTCGCAGTGGCTGCAGTTCCGGCGGGATCAGGTGACGGCGCTGATGCGGAAAGTGTATTTGAACGCGTGGAAGATCCGGCGCAGCGCGCGCATTTCGGGAGCGCTCATTTGTTATGGCGGAGCCCCCGCCTCCAATACACTCGCCGCATGGCAGGGGCGCGATGCTTATGGCCGCGTGTTGCAGGACTGGCGGGGCTGGCTGCAGGAGGGAATTCTCGATCTCGCGGTGCCGATGATCTACCGCGACTACTCCATCGCGGCGCGGCATGCGGAATACGATGCCTGGTGCGCGTGGACGCGGGATAACCAATTCAGCCGCTCCGCCGCGGCGGGTCCGGGCATCTATCTCAATGCCGTGGCGGACACCATCGCGGAGGTGAAGCAGGCGCGTGTGGCGTCTGGAGGAAAGGCTCTCGGAGGGATGGTGCTTTATTCCTATGCTACGCCGGCGAAGACAGCGGGCGTGAGCCGGGGCGAAGTCATCGCGGCCCTAACGGATGATGCCGCGGCGGAAGTCTATGATCCAGGCGGTAATCCGGTTTTTGCGGGCGACGTGGCGGCACCATCGATGCCATGGAAAACCGATGTATCGAAAGGACATCTAATGGGCACGCTCACCGATGTCGCCGGTGCGAAGTTCGACGGGGCTTCCGTGACGATCACGGGCGCAGTGACGCGTACGGTGAAGCCGGACGCGACAGGCTTTTTTGGCGCGGTGGACCTTCCTGCAGGGGAATACACAGTAACGGTGAATCTTCCGGGTTATGTGCCCGTGACGCGGACGATCACGGTGACTGGAGCGAACGTGGCAGAGGTCTCCATTGTGCTCAACGTGCTCAATCCGCAGCCGTTTGAGATCACCTCCAGCCAGTGGAACACACCCCAGCGGAAGTTGACGATCACGTGGAATTCCCAGCCAGGAAAAACCTACGGCGTTGAACTGAGCAGCAACCTTTCCACGTGGTCTTCCCTGGCAACCGGTGTGCTGCCCACCGGTACCAGCACGATGTGGACGTCCGCGACGCTGCCGGTCGCCGCGCGGCATTTCTTCAGGGTCAGGGAGGAGTAAACTCAGCCCTCCAAGGCGGCGAGATAGCGTTCGCAGTCGATGGCGGCCATGCAGCCCATGCCGGCGGCGGTGATGGCCTGGCGATAATGCTTGTCGGCGCAGTCTCCGGAGACGAAGACGCCCTCCACGTTGGTTTTTGCGCCTTCTTTGGGGATGATGTATCCGGCATCGTCGGTGTCGATGACACCGGAGAAGAGTTGCGTGTTGGGAACCAGGCCGATGGCGACGAAAACACCTGAGCAATCGAGGATCGATTCCTCGCCGGTGAGGGTGTTTTTGAGGCGCACGCCGGTGACGTCTTTCTTTGTGACGTCGAGGATTTCGGTGACGACGGAGTTCCAGACGGGCTTAATCTTCGGATGCTCCAGAACGCGGTCGGCCATGATTTTGGAGGCGCGGAGTGAGTCACGGCGGTGGACGAGGTAAACGACGGAGCCGAAGCGGGTGAGATAGAGGGCCTCTTCGCAGGCGGAATCGCCGCCGCCGACGACGACGAGCGGTTTGTTGCGGTAGCGCGGCCATGCACCGTCGCAGGTGGCACAGTAGGTGACGCCGTCCTCTTTAAGCAGTTCTTCGCTTTCGAGCCCAAGATGGCGGTGGCCGGCACCGGTGGAGATAATAATGGACTTCGTCAGGACGACCTCGCCGTCGATGGTGACCTTGAACGGGCGCTGAGAGAGATCCACGGATTCCACCATACTGCCCATTTTTACCTTTGCGCCAAATCGCTCGGCCTGCTGCTGCATGTTCACCATGAGCTGATAGCCATCGATACCCTCCGGGAAGCCAGGATAATTTTCGACGATGGTGGTGGTCGTGAGCAGCCCGCCAATTTGAGTGCCGGTGACGAGAAGAGGTGTGAGGTTGGCGCGGGCGGTGTAGAGGGCGGCAGTCCAGCCGGCGCAGCCGCTGCCGATGATGATGACGTTTTCCATGAGGGTAAAGATAGGAGCGCCCGGCGGGGAGAATATTCCCGCCCTGACGGACGCGCGGAGTATGGAGGTCCGGGGAAAGGCGTCAAGACGGGTGCGCGGAGGTTCGGAGCCTCCTCGCCGGAGCGGAAATGGCGTTGCCCGGGGAAAAGTCCGGACGTATGGTCTCAAGAGTTATCGTTATGAAAGCCTGGCTGCTTTTCGCTTCCCTCCCGCTGCTGCTGGCCGCTCTTCCTTCACGGGGGGAGACGACTGAGGAAAAGGGAACGCCTGCAACCACCCCGGTGTCACCCGAGGTGGCGGCGTTGAAGCGGAGTGTCGTGCTGCACCACGCGAAGATGATCTACGCAAACTATTCGGATTGCGCCACGGCAGCCAAACGCATGCAAACGGCGATCCGGCAGTTTCTGGCGGCGCCGGATGCGGAAAAACTGGCGGCGGCGAAGAAAGCGTGGACGCTGGCGCGTCAGCCGTATTTGCAGAGCGAGGCTTATCGCTTCTACGCGGGTCCTATCGATGACTCTGACGGGCCGGAGCCGCTGCTGAATTCCTGGCCGCTGGATGAGAATTACATCGACGCGCCGCCGGGCAGCAAGGAACCCGGCATCGTGGGGAACGTGCGGGATTATCCGCAATTGACGCCCGAGTTGATTGAATCGCTCAATGAAAAGGACGGCGAAAAGAATATCGCCTGCGGCTGGCATGCAGTTGAATTTCTGCTGTGGGGACGGGATACGAGCACGACGGGTCCAGGCAACCGGCCCGTGACGGACTATACCGTTGCGCCGTTTGCGAAACGCAGGGGGCAGTATTTGCAGGCGTGCGCGGATCTGATCGTGACGAAGCTGACGGAGCTGACGGCGGAATGGGCGCCGGATGAACTCGGAAATTACCGTGCGATTTTTGAAGAGGGGATAGACTATTCGGCGGAGCGCATCATTACGGCGATCACGTTCCTAACGGAAAATGAACTCTCCGGCGAACGGCTCCAGGTGGCGTGGGACACGCGGGATCAGGAGAATGAGCACTCGTGTTTCAGCGATACGACGCACCAGGACTGTGTGTTCAACGCAAAGGGGGTGCAGAATGTATGGCGGGGCGAGTATGCCGGCATCGATGGCAAGCGGCTGTCCGGACCCGGGCTGCGGGATATCTGTCAGAAGGTGAAGCCTGACCTGAAGGCGAAATTGGAGGAATTGGTCGATGGCAATGTGACGAAGGCTGAGGCGATTCCGCAGCCTTTTGATCAGGCGATCATAAGCGCGGACGATGCGCCGGGGCGCAAGTCTGTTATGGCCGAGATCGCGTCGCTGGAGGACACGGCGGCTGAACTGCGCGAACTGGCGCGGGCGATGGGAATCGAAGTGCCGGACGTGCCTCCGGAGGGCACCGAGGGATGAGTGCCAGGCAGCTTGCGGGGATTTTGCTGTTAATGCCGTGCGTCCAGGGATTGCGCGGCGGAGTGCCTCCGGTGGTGCTCTCCGGAGGCGCCGGCACCACGTTCAATGCGGGTCGCGAGGCCTACTCGACGCCGCTCACCAATCTCACGCGCAAGCACCGGAGGGAGTTCGTGGTGGGGAATTCATTTTTTAAGGAGAATTGGGTGAGTGCTCCTGCGACAACGCAAACGCGCGACGGGCTGGGGCCATTGTTCCACGCGCGTTCGTGCAGTTCATGTCATGTGATGGATGGACGGGGCGCGCCGCCCGCGGGGGATGAAGTAATGACCGGGCTCCTCCTGAGGCTCAGCGTGCCCGGGGCCCAGGGACCGTTGCCTGATCCGGTGTATGGCGGACAACTGGCCGTGCGCGCATTGCCGGGTGCAGAACCGGAGGCGGAGGTGAAGGTGACGTGGGTGGAATCGGAAGTTTCCCTAACCGATGGCGAAACGGTGAAACTGCGGCGCCCGGATATCAAAGTAACGCGCTGGAATTACGGCGATCCTGCCCCGGGGCTAATGATCGGCCCGCGGCTGGCTCCGCCGGTCTATGGAGGAGGGCTGCTTGAATCGGTGCCGGAGAGCGCGCTGGAAAAGCTGGCTGATCCTGAAGACAAAAACGGCGATGGAATCTCGGGGCGGGTGAATCGTCTCACGGATGTTTTGTCAGGAAAAAAAGTGGCGGGACGCTTTGGCTGGAAGGCGAATGTGGCGTCACTGCGGCGTCAGGCGGCGGAAGCGTTTGCCGGTGATCTGGGAATTACGACCGCCGAAGTGCCGCAGGAAAACCACACGGCGGCGCAGGCGGCGAAGTTGTCAGGATTCCCCGGAGGCGGCAGCCCGGAGGCGGACACGCTCATCATGGATCGGATGGAGGCTTATCTGCGGGGATTGGCGGTGCCGGCGCGCCGCAAGGTGAATGATGCGACGGTGCAGCGGGGAGAAACGATTTTTCAGAAGTTGGACTGCACGATGTGTCATACCTCCGAATTGCGCACAGGCAGCGACTATCCAATGGAGGAACTGCGCGACCAAATCATCCGGCCCTACAGTGACCTTCTGATTCACGACATGGGTCCGGAACTCGCTGACAATCGTCCTGACGGTGAAGCGACAGGCAGCGAATGGCGCACCGCGCCGCTGTGGGGGCTCGGTTTGAATGCGACGGTCAACGGCAATACCTTTTATCTTCACGACGGGCGCGCCCGCAGCGTTGCCGAAGCGATCCTCTGGCATGGGGGAGAGGGAGCAAAGAGCCGGGATGGCTTTACGCAGTTGAATAAAGAGGACCGCGCAGCACTGGTGGCCTTTTTGGAATCGCTGTGAGCAGTGCATGAAGAGCAGGGGCCTCAACATCATTCAGTCGATGGCGAAAGGCGCGTGGATGGATGAGCTGCCCCAGGCGCTGAAGGATTCTGTTTTCTCGCTCTACGGATACCGTGTGGTCTTCAATATCCGCCGCGCCGTGCTCCCTCATGCTTTCCAGGTGGCGGCGACGGTGTTTACCCGGGATCGCGGGGACTGCGAAGTCTTTGTGGAGGCCACCGGCTTCAATCTGCTGCACATCCATACGGAATGCTCATGTCCGGTGAAGCGAAACTGCAAGCACGCCTACGCCGCCCTCCTCGCCGGCAGTTCCCGCTTTTACAATCCAAGGGAAGACCTGCCCCCGGATACATCTTTCAAGATCTTCGAGAAACCTCTGCGTGTGCCGCTGGCGGCGAAAGTGAATGAAGCCGCAGCGCTGCCGCCAGGCATCCCGCAGCCGGTGCTGCGGCTCGTGTGCGAATATCCGTTTTCCAGTTATCTCGGATGGTTCAGCGGAGTGTCCTACGGAGACCCGGTGCGGCTCATGCTGCTGAGCTTTAAGTATGACGAAGCACCGGACACAATGTTCCCGCACGGAGGCGGAGAACCGCGCGCGGAAACCTGGCGGCGGGATCTCGAACAGGAACGGGAACACGCTGCAACGCTCGAAGCATTTGGTTTCCGGCGCTGCTCCGAGGTGCTGCTCGCCGGCGTCAAAGCGGAACTCCGCGATGCCTTCTGCGCTGCCGGCTCGGTGTCCGATGCGATGCCATGGGCGCCGTTTTTGCTTTATCATGCGCCGCAGTTAAAGAAGTCAGGATGGATCGTGGAAACGGATGCGTCGTTCGACCTCCACATTGTGGAGCCGCAGTATTTCTACGAAGACATCCGCGAGACTGACCGCCCGGATTGGTTCTCGGCGGACATCGGAGTGGAAGTGGACGGGAAACGGGTGCCGCTGCTGCCGCTCATCGTGCGCTATCTGGCTAACACGCCGGGAGGGCTCGATCCAGGCCGTCTGGCCGGGCTCGGGGATCAACCGGTGCTCATCCCGATGGACAATGGCCGCACCCAGGTGCCGATTCCGGCTTCGCGCCTCTATCGCGTCCTGACAAATCTCACGGAGCTTCTCACCGCCGGAGAAAAGGCCCTCGAAGGCGGCCGGCTTCCGATGCACCGGCTGCGCGCGGCTGCTTATGCCTCGGCCGCGGAAGAGGAGGCTCTTTGTCAGCGCACCAGTGAGCGGCTGAAGGAACTCGCGGCGAGTCTGCGCGCAGGAAAATTCACTGTGGACCGGAATCCGCCCGTTTCGCTCCAGGCGGATTTGCGTCCCTATCAAATCGAAGGCTGGCGCTGGCTGCAGTTTCTCGCGCAGCACGGCATTGGCGGCATCCTCGCCGATGACATGGGCCTTGGCAAAACGGTGCAGACGCTGGCGCATCTGCTGGCGGAGAGGGAATCGGGCACTGTGACAAAGCCCAGCCTCATCGTGTGCCCCACCAGTTTGCTGAGCAACTGGCGCGATGAAGCGGCCCGCTTTTGTCCTTCGCTAAGAACCCGCGTGCACTACGGCAGCGGTCGCGCAGAAGCGCTGAAGAATCTGGCGAAGTGTGATTTGCTCATCACCTCCTATCCATTGCTGGGGCGCGATGAGGAGGCGTTAACCGGTATCGAATTCCACGCGGTGGTCCTGGACGAAGCACAGTACATCAAGAATCCGCGAACACTCGCCGCGAAAGCCGCCTGTCGCCTGCAATCCAGCCTGCGCCTGTGCCTTTCAGGAACGCCGATGGAAAATCACCTTGGTGAATTGTGGTCGCTCTTCCGGTTTCTCATGCCCGGTTTCCTGGGCACGGCGGATCAATTCAATACGACGTTTCGCACACCGATTGAAAAGGAACAGAATGCGGAGCGCCGGCTCACTCTCACGCGTCGCGTCGCACCGGTGCTGCTGCGGCGCACGAAGCAGGCGGTGCTCACCGAGTTGCCGCCCAAGGTGGAAATGGTGCAGCGCATTGCCCTGACGCCCGCACAGGCGGACCTCTATGAAAGCGTGCGGGCGGCGATGGACAAACAGGTGCATGCGGAAATCGATCGCAGCGGTATTGAGCGCAGCCGTATCTACATTCTCGATGCTTTGCTGAAACTGCGTCAGGTTTGCTGCCACCCAAAGCTGCTCAAAACGGAGCAGGCTGCGAAGGTCGATGACAGCGCCAAACTGGATGCGCTCATGGATCTCGTGGAACCTCTGGTGGAAGAGGGCCGGCGGATTCTCGTATTCAGCCAGTTTGTCGAAATGTTGCGCCTCATCAGCAAACGATTGAAGGGGGAGAAGATCGTCCATCTCATGCTTACCGGTGAGACGAAAAGCCGCGGCGAAATGGTAAAGGAATTTCAGGCCGGTTCGGTCCCGGTGTTTCTCATCTCGCTGAAAGCCGGCGGCACAGGATTGAACCTCACTGCCGCGGATACCGTTATTCATTACGATCCATGGTGGAATCCCGCCGTGGAAACCCAGGCCACTGACCGGGCACACCGCATTGGCCAGCAGAGCACGGTTTTCGTTCACAAACTGATCTGTGAGGGAACTATCGAGGAACGGATTCTGGCGCTGCAGAAACGAAAGGCCGCCCTTGTGGCCGGCCTGCTCGAAGGCAGCGGTTCGCTCGCCGGGCTGAACGAGGAGGACATCGAATTTCTGCTGGCCCCGCTGAAGTGAGTTTTGGGACGAAAATATTTTTGCGGGGTCCGGCACTCGATTGCGTTAAGGGGTCGGAGGCGTAATGCGGCCCCTGTCCGCAGCCTTCACCTTTTTCCGGACTATTCACTCATTACTAACATCATGGACTGGGAGCGCATCGGCGAGTATTTTACCATGGGCCTTCACCACGTCCTCGCGGGCTGGGATCATCTGCTCTTTGCTTCGGCGCTGGTCCTGGCGCTGACCGGGTTTTGGGAGGTCTTTAAGGTGGTGGGCGTCTTTACCATCGCCCACTCCATCACGGTGACGGTAACGGCGCTGCACGGTGACCGGGTGATACCGGCGAAGTTTGTTGAACCGGCGATCGCCCTGAGCATTATCTTTGTGGCGGTGGAGAATATCCTGCGCAAGGAATTCACGCTCACCAAACGGCGGCTGATAATCGCGTTTCTCTTTGGTTTGATTCATGGCCTTGGTTTCGGCGGCGCTCTCACGGACGGTCTCAGAGGCGTGACCGGAAGCACGCTTGCATGGGTCATCGCGGCGTTTTGCATCGGGGTGGAAGCGGGACACCTTTGCGTGGTGGCGCCGCTTTCCGGGGCCCTGAAGATCGGGCGGGACAGTTGGGGAAACCGGTTCAGATTGCATGCCCTGAGGTGGGGATCGCTGGCCATCGCCCTCGCGGGATGTTACTACCTTTATGCGGCGATCGTGAGCGGCGGCGCCGAGTAAAGAAGGGCTGGAATGCCCTCAAAACTTGCAACATAGACAGACTGGACTAAACTAAGCCTTCATGTTCCTATGCCGACCTTTGGCCGCTGCGGCGGCTGCCTGTTTACTTGCCAGTTGCTCATCGACACCGCAAAACAGCGAGAGCGTTTATCGAGGCCCCCGGGCCGTCATCGTCAACGGAGAAGTTACCGCTCCGAACAATGTGCCTTCCCAGGTGAGACTGGCCATCGCTGCGGCGAATAATATCAACCATCTGCCCTACCAGTTTGGCGGAGGCCACGGCAGGGAGTGCTACGGGCTCGACTGCTCGGGTACGGTTTCTCATGTCCTGCGCAATTGCGGGCTCCTCGACGGCTCCACGACCAGCAAGGCATTTTGCAATTACGGCAAATCCGGGCCGGGCAAGTACATTACGATTTATGCCCGCGACGGACACGTCTTCATGACCATGTGCGGCCTGCGTTTCGATACCACCAGCGGCGGCAGCGGGCATGTAGGTCCCCGCTGGATGACTTCGCCCCGCAACACCAAAGGCTTCAAGATGCGGCACCCAACCGGTTTGTAGCTATTTGTTGTCCGTGGGTCTCACATAGTCGGCGCTGCTCACCAGTTTAATCTGTCCTCCGGGCAGCACGAGCCGCAGTTCCCCCTCCGGTCCCAGACCGGCGGCCAGCCCTTCCATCGTCTCGCTGCCTGTAAGAAGGGAAATGCGCTTTCCACTAAGATAGCTGCGGGATTCGCAATCGGCGAGGAGTTCCGGGATATCCTTTTCCGCCCGGAGACAATTGACATGCAGCCGCCGCAGGAACTGGATTGCAAACGCCTCGCGGGACACGGGTTGTCCACCCCGCTCCAGCCACACGGACGTAGCGCTGTCACGAAGCTCTTCAGGAAGGTCCCCGGCTGTTAGATTCAAATTGATGCCAACGCCCGCGATGGCGAAACTGCCGCGTGCATCCACGGCGCTTTCCACCAAAATGCCGCACACCTTTCTTCCACGAAGGTAAACATCGTTAGGCCATTTGATCTGCGGCGGTGGAAGATCCGGGATGCCTTCAAGGGCTTCGCAGACCGCGAGAGCGCAGGCATGCGTCAGCCGGGACCACTTTTCGACAGGCAATGATGGACGCAGCACCACTGAGCACAGAAGGTTGCGCTGCGGGGGTGAAATCCATGCCGCTCCCCGGCGTCCCCGGCCGTAGCGCTGAGCTTCCGCAAGGACTGCCGTCCCGTGCGCTGCGCCTTTGAGTGCAAGCTGACGGGCATCATCGTTCGTCGAGCCCGTTTCGGTATGCCAGACAACATCCGCGCCGGTTTCCGAGGCGATGCGCTGCCAGTCGAGCGGTTCTGTTTTCACAGTGCCGTGCCCTCGAAGTCCAGCGACAGGTCCAGCGACTTTACTGAATGCGTGAGCGCTCCACTGCTGATGAAATCGACACCGGTGGCTGCGATTTCCGGCAGGCGTTCCAGCGTGACATTGCCGCTCGCCTCCAGTTTCACGCCACTGCCGCGTGCAAGGGATACACAGTCGCGCATTTCCTCCAGTGACATGTTATCGAGCAAGATAACATCCACCCCGCGAAGCGTCAGGAAATCGCGCACCTGTTCGGGCCGGTCTGCTTCGATCTCGATCCTGACACCTGGCTGCAAAGCGTGAGCGCGGTCGATGCCGGCCTGCAACTCCGCCAAATCACCGGCTGCCTGAAGGTGATTGTCCTTCACCATCACCATGTCGTAAAGACCGGCGCGATGATTCGTGCCGCCGCCCGCCCGGACTGCGTCTTTTTCCAGCGAGCGCCAGCCGGGGGTGGTTTTGCGCGTATCCAGAATTTGGGCGGAGGTTCCCGCCACTGCGTCCACATAACGGCGCGTCTGTGTGGCGATGCCGCTGAGCCGCTGCAGGAAATTCAGCGCGATTCGCTCCCCGGTGAGAATGCTTCCGGCGGGGCCTTCCAGAGTGATCACGGCATCCCCGCGCCGCACGGCATCGCCATCGGCCCTGACCGCTTTCGTCCTAATGGCGGGATCGAGAATTTGAAACACCGCCTGCGCGACTTCGATTCCAGCGACGATGCCTGTTTCCTTTGCGAGAATGGTGCCGCGCGCCTGCTTGTTTGCGGGCACGAAGCTCTTCACCGTGATGTCTCCCGGCCCCGAGTCTTCGGCGAGCGCCATCGTGATCAGTTGTCTGACTTCTTCCGGAATCATGGTGCACCCTGCCCGGTGCGAAGAGGTTGCCAAAAGCAAATCACACACTGATCCACTTTTTCTGCGCGTCGCTTTTCAGCACAGCTTCACAGAGTTTGATTTCATCATGTCCGTCCTGGGCGGTGGCGAAAAGGGGAGACTTCCTGCCGCCCGCGGCGATGTATTCATACACGGCGCGGTAGTGCATTTTGTGGCTGTCGGCAAAGCCCTCCGGGTGTCCGCCGGGATAGTCGCTGAAGCCCGCGATGTCCTCCAAAAAGCCGGGAGTGGCGCGCTGGAGGATTTGGTTGGGCTCATCTCGCCGGCCCACGATTATTTCGTTCGGCTGCTGAAGGTCCCAGCGGACGCTGCCCTTCGTGCCGTAGATGCCCATGGCGAGGCTGCATTTCCATCCCGCGGCCACCTGGGAAATTGCCACGTTGGCATGAACCCCTGCGGCATGCGCGTGCGATGCCTGGCCGAAGCGAAGCAGCACGCTCGCGAAATCCTCCGTGTCCACTTGATAGGGAACCATCTTTTTCGGATCGGTCTGGACGAAGGTCTTTACCTCCCCTTTAGGCCGGCGTCTCGTTTTGTGCGCCGTCTCCAACGTGGCAAAAACCGCCTCCGGTTTCGCGCCGAGAATGAATGAAACCGCGTCGATCCAATGCGTGCCGATATCGCCCACGGCACGGAGTTTGCCGCCCTCGCTCGCCAGCACGCGCCAGTTGTAATCCGTTTCCTTGAGGAGCCAGTCCTGGAAGAAATGACCCTGCACGTGAAGGATGCGGCCCAGTTCCCCGCGGTGGACCATGGCCCGCATTTGCAGCACGGCCGGAAAGAAGCGGCACATGTAGTTGACCGCAAAGACACGATCACTTTTCGCCGCCACCTTGAGCAATCGGGCGGTCTCTTTCGTGTCCATACCGAGCGGCTTTTCGCAAATGACGTGCTTGCCGGCGGCGAGGGCGGCGAGCGATTGCTCCACATGCACTTTGTTGGGAGACGTGATGTGAACGACGTCCACATTTGGCGAGGCGAGGAGGGCCTTATAGTCGTAGTTGCCGTAAACCTCCGGAATTCCCCATCGGGCCGCGGTTTCTTTGGCGCTGGCAGTGGAACCGCAAATGGCATTCACGGAAACGCCGAGGCGCTTGATGGCTTCAATGTGGACCGGACCGATGAAGCCGGTGCCGATGACTCCGGCGCGGAGGTGAGTGAGAGGAATGGGCATGTGGAAAGCTGCGTGATCGCAAACCCCTTTATCAGGCATTCATCAGCGACCGCAAGTTTCTTTGGTAGGCAGCGGAGTCCCGCACTTCACTGGTGACCGGCAGCGGACGGGCAACGATGAGGCCCGCATTGCTGCTGTAGGTTTTCAAATAAGAGGAAATAGTGCCCTGGGGTGTCACTTTGTGGTAATTCTTCGACGCGTGCAGGAAAACCGCGCGTCCCGCGCTGTCCCGCACGATGAGTCCCACGTGACTGCACACACCGCCCTGGTATTTGGTCACGATACCGGCGATGTCGCCTTCAGCCAGTTTGCTCTCGATGGCTGCCACCTTGCCGTTTGGAATGTAATACACCGGGAGCGCGGACACGGCGGCTTCGATTTTCGCCATTCTTGGCAGCAGACCGGGATTGTTGCGCAGGTAGCGATAGCTTTTCCAAAGAGTGGTCATCTCGGTGCTCCGGCGCCCGGAAAGGCGCTGAGCGCCGCCGAGAGATCGGGTAATGTCCCGAATGTTGCCGCGCGCGCCGTTGTCCATATACCACTCGTTGAGGTAGTGGATGCGGTCGAGGTAGTTGCCGGTGCACCGTCCCGCACGGTAGCGGGTCCATTGGATTTCCATGAGCAAATGCTGCGGCGTATAGGCGGGCCGGGGACGCTCCAGCATGCGCGCCATGCCGAGCACGATTTCAAAAAACGTCCAGCAGTCCACGCCATTGCAGTTGGCTGATGGACATTCCACACGGTTGTCTATCTCCAGCGTGAAGCCGGCATAAGGCACGCCGATAAATTCCCGCGCGATCTTACCCATGCGTGTGCCTATGGGCAGCGACCGCCAGTTGCCCGAGATCGCCTTGTTCACGATCGCATTGAAGCGCTCCGTTCCCTTAAAAGCGGTGCTCAGCGGAAGGTGATCGATACCTGCGAATCCCGCCCCGGGCATGACGAATCCCGCAGCGGCCATGGTCAGTAAAGTGCGCCGTGTCATGATGCGCGGGATCATACTTCCACTTCGTGAAATGCAAAGCGGGAGGCGATGACCTGTGGCGGAAAAAACAAGCCGGTGGCGAATCAGTTCGCCACCGGCCTCAGGCAACCGATTAGAGCCGCTTATTTCCCGTTTCCGTTGCCATGACCATTTCCGTTCCCGTTTCCATTCCCGTTGTTCCCGTTTCCATTTCCATTTCCATTTCCATTTCCGCTGCTTCCACCGGTGCTGCCGGTTCCGCCCGTGGCGGGAGGCACGGTGGGCGGTACAACCGGCGGCTTGCCAATGGTGGAGTGGGCCGCGCCGGTCTTCATTTCCTTGCTTTGATCGTTGGTGATGGTCTTCGCCTTGCGAAGCGCATTGGCCAGCTTCCCAATCGCACTAACATATTTTCCGTGATTGGTGGCGGCGAGTTGAGCCTTGATCACCAGATCCTGGATGGTGGCACCGTTATCATCGACGGTATTGTCGATGGTGGTGGGGCCCGCACCAACGTCCACTTTTGGACGGGTATCCGAATCGGTGCTCTGGTCGTCGCTGTCGGGCACTCCATCGCCGTCGGAATCAGGTTCAAAATTGTAGGTGGTCGTGTCTCCGCCGGTGAGGCCGATAACGACGGCGTCCGTATTGACCGTCGAAGCGCCGGCGGGCCCTCCGGTTCTCAGCGAAAGCGAGCCAACGGTGGCGCGAATTCCTGCATTGGGGAAGGTGGCGAGTATCTGTGCCAGGGTGCCAGGAGTGGCGAGGGGAAAAGGCTGCCCCGCCGGAGCGTTGGCAGCAGTCGCGGTGCCGGTCATATACCACTTGCCAGTCAGTCCATCCCAGGTCTGCCACTGGCCGGCCGTGGCCGTTCCATTCAAGGTCGGCTCGAACACGAGGGTTCCCTGCCATGCGGTCGAAGTATCGCTAAGATCGAAGTCCACATCCAGTTGGAGGGAAACGGATGCTGTGCCGGCAGCCGGAGCTTCGAGCCAGGTGCTGTATTTCAGTGCGGACAGACCATCGAGACGGGTGCCGGCATGGGCTCCGTTGGAAAGGACGAGGCGTTCAAGGGCATCCGCGACGGACAACTTCACGCTTCCCGCGCCCACAGGAGCAATGCCGGGGCCGGTGACGAATTCGGCGGTACCCATCGGGGCGCCGTCATTGCCGAAAACCCAGCCGTGCAGATTCGAAGGAGAGATAACCGTCTCGGCAGCACCGGCGATTCCTGCGAGGGGAATTACGGCTGCGAGGACAGCGGAGAGCATCAGTGGGCAATGGGTTTTCATGTGGTCTTTTTGGAGTGTAGGTGGCAACGAAGAACCCGGATGCCCAGGCCCAGCCTCTCCCACCCTGCGTGGTATAGGGAGATGGATGAGCCAAAACATCGGGTTCTACCCTATCGGAGACGCATGAAATGCGGTCCAGTTACATGCAGAACCTCAAATTTTATAAAAACCACAATGAAAGAGGGCGGCGCGGTGGTGCCGTGAGGGAAGGCTCGACCGAAACGGCTACTCCAGCCGCTGCATCTTGTTGATGCGGTATCGGTTTGGAAGGAACTCCTTGTTGTCCTGCTCGGCCTGGGCGGCATCCATGTGGATGAGGCGCGGGAAGTCGGCGAACTCCACTTTGTGAATGCCTTCGATGGGCGACTTGAGTGCTTCCGCGAGATCCTTGATGTCGTTGATGGACTTGTCGTTCACCTTTGTGACGATGAGCTGACGGAGGCGCTCATAGCCGATGGTGCCCGGGGAGGGGAGCACACCGCTGAGAAAGACGAGCTTCTTGCGGCCCTGCTTCATGAGTTCGTCCTGATTCGTCTGCGCGTAGAGGAGGCGGAAGGGAGCGCGATCACGCCATTCGCGGCCTGCGAGCTGGAGATAGTTGAGGGTCAGCTCCTGGAAGAGGAGACCGCCAAGGATGAGGTAACGCGGTCCACGGTCGAACATGTAGGGATCAACCAAATAGTCGGAAGGATTGCGGCGGAGCATTTTGCAGTCGATATCGATGGCTTTGCCGTCGCGGAAGATTTTGAGCTTCACGACATCGCCGACGCGCGCCGCGCCGCGCAGCAAGTGGCTGCTGGCGAGGAGGCCGAGCTCCTTGTCGCTGTAGTAGCCCCGGCTGTCGAGCTTGTTGCCGTTGATCTCCAGCAGCACGTCGCCCTCCTTCACACCGGCCTGCTCCGCGGAGAAACCGGGAGTGACACTGGTGATCAGAATGCCGCCTTCAATGCCGTCGAGCTTCAAATACTTGCGAAGCTGAGGGTCGAGGGTCTGGCTGGTTTTGGAACCGAAATTGGGAACGCCGTCGTAGGGAACTTTGGAAACGTCCGTGAGGAAACGGTCGATCATCTGCGGCGGAATGATATCCGCCACCTGGTCGCGTGAATTGTAGCGGATGAGCATACCCGCGAGCTTCCCGTCGTGAACGACCGGCAGCGTGAACGTGCCGGCGCGGTACTGTACGGCGCCATTGGCCTGAAAGATGAGGAAAAATTGCTCCTCCAGAAAGTAGCCGCCGATATCGACGCGATTGAGTTCCAGCGGGGAGGTCACCGGCTCTCCGTTGTTCTCAAACTGCCACACGCTGATCGTCGCCTTCGGCTTCAATTTGGAGTCGATCTGCAAAGGCGTCATGCCGTTGAAAAAATCCCCGGGATCGGCAGCGGGCACGATGGTGGCGAGGTTGATCTCGTAGTCCACGGCTTCGACTTTGGAGACGAGTTTGCGTCCGGAGGATGCGATTTCCAGCTCCACGTAGCTGGCGTCCTGTGCGAGCTCCGCGGTGACGAGGACGCGATTGCCAGGAAGCAGCGCGCCGAGGCCGCGCCGGGTGCCTGGATTCTGTTTCTGCCATGGAAGTCCGAAGTTGTAGGCCTGGCTGGTGATGTTCACCCGCACCATGGATTTGTCAGGCGCTGCGTCCTGCGCGGACGCTAAAGCGGGAATCAAGAGGCCGGTGAAAACGGCGATGACGAAATGACGGAAGGACATGCGAAAGGAAAGTCAGAATTGGAACACGGGGCGGATCACTCGATGTAGGCGGCGGACTCGACGTTGTATTTGTCGAGGATGCGCTTTTGGGCGGCTTCCGCTGCCTTGGCGTCGATGACGATGGGGCGGCCTTCGCCGAGCAGCTTTACCGTAACGAATCCGTTGCCCGTATCTTTGGTGAGAGCGTCCGCCACATCCTTCAGTTGCAGGATTTTCACACCGTTGATCTGGTCCACGATCTGCCCGGTGAATTCACGGCTGTAGGTATTGATGCTGTCCGGGAGCACACTGGTGAACAGCACCGGCTGAGGGCGTTCCTTGTAGAGGGCATCCGTGGAAAAATACTGATAGAAATAACGCGTGCGCAGATTGTTGAACGAATGCGACGCCATGAGCGGCGAGTCCATGGGTTGAAAGACCATGCCGGCGAAGATGACGTACTGCGGGCGCTGCTCATACTTGTTCGCCGTCATCAAATAGTGACCGGTGTTCTTCAGAGTGATCTCCAAATCCTCCGATTTATTCCCGCGCCACACCGTGAGCTTGAGTTTGTCTCCGGCGAACTTCCGCTCCACGACCTCCGCCATTTCCATTTGCTCGCCGTCGATGTCGATGGAGCCATTGCTTTCAATGGGATGTCCATCGATGGCGAGAAGCACGTCGCCGGGCTTGAGAACGCCGCCGCAGGAGCCATCTTCATCCACGTGGGCCACCAGTACGCCGGCATCGTTTTCCGGCAGATGCAGGGCGGCGCGCTGCGCGGCATTGAGGATTTCAAAATGGGCAATGCTGAGGTCCACATAACGGTCATAGCGGCCGTCCTCCACATCCTTGAGGAAGCGCTTCATGACCGGCACGGGAATCATGTAACCGGTATTCTGCGCCACGCTGCCGCTGTAACCCTGGAAGGCGACACCAATAACGGCATTGCCCTGGAGCACCGGGCCGCCGCTGTTGCCAGGATTGATGGCGGCATCGATTTGAATGGCGAGGTGCTGATCCACGCCGCTGTGGGTGTATTCCTGATAGTCCACGCGGCTGACGACGCCGCGCGTCACAGAAATGCGCTCGCCGCCGATCGGGAATCCTACCACTTTTACAGTGGTGTCCAGTTTCGGCACTTCGTTGCCGATGTTTAGCGGTTTCACCTTCTCAAAGGCTTTCGCCGGCTTCAGCAGTTCCAGGAGAGCGAGGTCACAGTCGTGCGCGATGAACTTCACCTTCGCACGGTAAGGAGTGGGATCTCCCACCTTCTTGATCGAGAGCCGGGAGGCATCGCTTACGACGTGGGCATTGGTCATAAAGAGGTTGGGCGCGATCATGAACCCGGTGCCGCTGCCGCCGCCGGGCGTGGCCGGATTCCATGGCGTCTGGTAGTCGAAGTCGAGACTGCTGCACTCGATGTTTACGATGGCCTCGTATTGAGCGCCGAGGGAAGTGGTCGCCGTATCCTGAGTCGTTTCCTGACTGAAAAGGAGGGAGTTTGGAAGGCCGAGTGCAAGAAGAACACTGAGAGCGGGGACGGACAAAGAGAGTGTGTGTTTCATGTAGAGGCGTGACGGATGATAGTGCGCACGGTCGGCAGGGTGGCGGGCGCGAATGGAACACTGTTCCATACGGGAGGCAAAGCCGAATCCATTCGACTCTGATTGAGCCCAGGGGCTGATATTTTGCGCGCTGGAAAGGTCAACAACAGGGCGTCATCAGTGATTAAAGTACCACACGGCGGCTGCCGCGAGGAGGAGGACAAGAAGCGGAACGAGAGCGGTTCTCCTCCTTCGGGATGGAATTGAAACAGGCGCCGGAGTTTGGTCCCACGGAGGCACCGGCGGCTGCAAGGCTTCCGGCGGAAGCCAGGACGGAGGCGCTTCCGTCGGAGGATCTTCGACCGCTTCTTTGTCAGGTTCGGTGGTGCCTTCGGTTTGAACTGGAATCACGGACTCTGCCGGCAGGGGCGAAATGGGGGTGCCATCCTCGGAGTCATAGATGAGGTGAAGATCGCCGGCGGTAATGATGTCGCCGTGTTTCAAGGGAGCCCATGAGACCGGTTTTTCGTTCACGAGGGTTCCGAGTCCCGATCCGGCGTCCTCCAGAAAGTAGCCTGACTCCCACGGCTGAAGCCGGAAGTGCACCGCCGCGAGGTTATGCCCTGCGGCAATGGGAACATCGTTCGCCGCGGACTCGCCAACGCTGATGCGGCGGTCCGGCAGGTTGAGGACGTGTCCACTGGCAGTGCGGAGGCGGGCCATGAGATGAGGAACGGCGGATCAGGTTTCCACTTTCACAGGCTCCGCATTCTGCGTGCCGATGAGAGTATCGAAAGCGGCGTTGCGGCGTGCGTACTCCGGATAGGATTCGGGCGGCGTATTGGCCGGAAGATAGCGCCAGTGTTTATACATCCACATCCACTGTTGAGGATGGGCGCGGATCATGGGTTCGAAGCTGTCCCAGCAGCGTTGGGCCACGGCATGGAGGTCGTCGTCTCTTCCCACGCGCACCGGTTCGAAGAAACGAATGGCGCGGCGTCCGCCGGGAAGGGCAACCATATAAAACAGGACAATGGGAACGCCGGTGCGCTGGGCGAGGGCGCAATGGAAATAGCTGACGCTTGTCAACATGCCAAAGGATCGAATGATGGCCGCGCCCTGATCCGGCTTCATGGTGAGATCCACCAGAGCGGCGGCGCTGCCGCCCTTCTTAAGGTGTTTGAGAATGCGCAGCATGGCGCCCTCCTGCGGAATGATAGGCTGACGTCCGCCGCCGGAGCGCAGATGCTGAAAAAGAGGAGTGAGCCGCGGGTTTTTGAAATCCTGAGCGATGGTCATGCTGCCCCAGTTGCCGAACGCTTTTGCTACACCCAGCAATTCAAACCCGCCCACGTGCGGACAGATGTAGATGCAGTGGTTCGCTTTGATGGCGGCGAGAACGGCGGGGTCTTCGGTGTCGATGAAGAAATGGCGGTCCCAGTTTTTGTTTTGCAGGCGCGGCGACCAGAAGAGTTCGAAAAACGTGCGGGCAAAAATACGATAGGATGACTGAAGGATGCGGCGGCGCTGCGGAATGGTGTAACGGTCGCCGAAGGCGGTGCGGAGGTTTTCCATGCCGTTCCGGCGGCCCCGGCCATCGCAGGCCCATGCGAGAGTGCCGATGATATTGGCCAGGAGTTTGACGAGCGGGCCAGGAAGTTTGGGAATGATCCAGACACCGGTGCGCACGACGGCATATTCCAGGCGGTAGCGCAGGCGCTTGCCCCACGAAGGTTGCGGGGCAGCGCCTTGCAAAGGGCTGTCCGGCGCGCTACTCATTGAGGCGGGGCGGGCGCGGTGGACGAAGGGGCGACCACCGGTGTCTCCGCGGGCGGAGGCTCTTTCTTCAAACGATCCTTCCACTCGACGAGGGCGGAGGCGTCGCCGCCGAGTTTGGTTAGAAGCTCACCGCACTGTTTGCGCCACAGGGCGTAGTCCGGAGCACTGGTTTCCTTTGCGGCGCTGTTAGGGAAGATGAGGTAACTGACGCGGAGTTCGGTGACCGGGCGGTTGTAGGCGCTCGCTTTGGAATCAACTTCGCGGGCAATGCGCAGGCTGGCTTCGCCGCACTTATCGGACGGACCATAGTCGCCCACGATGGCGGGCATCGCTTTGTTTCCGGCGATGACCACCACATAATCGCCGATGTCCGGCGCGAAGGCATGAGCGCTGCGATAGGTGCGGAACGATTTGGGAATGACGATGAACGGATCCTCCTGAGCGATGAGAAACGAGCGGCGCTTGAGGTCGGCGATGAGCCGGGTGATTTCACGCGAGCGGTCCTGGAGGGCGGCCTTTGCGGTGTTGCTGAGTCCGCCGGCCTTGATCTGTTCTTTGACGTTTTTGAGATCCTCCTCGTACTTGGGAATGAGCGGGTTCGGTTTTGTGGTGACCTTGTCCCACGCATAACTAGTGGTGGCCTGGAAGTGCTGGCTTTTGAACGTGGAGTCATCGAACGATTCCATGCGATCGCCGTCGCTGCCGTCGGAGACGACGTCCATTTCGGACTGAATCAGAAGCGCCTTTTGTTTGCTTTCAGGATTCTCCAGTTCCAGCACGGATTCGAGGTCGTAAAAGTTGTGACGCGTGAGGACGCGGTCGAGCCGGAGGATATTCGCCTGAATGGCGTTCTGTTTTTGCTGATAGAGATAGTGATAGAAGCCGGAGACTTTAGCAGTGCTGAGGAGATCTTTGAACGAAGGGATGAGGGTCGGCAGCGAGGCATTGATGCCGGTGAATTCCTCGAGGGTTTTTGCGGCGCGGGGAATTTTGATTTTGAAATTAACCTCCACGGCGTAGCTGCCGGGATCGGTGGTTTCCTCCATGGCGCGCCGGCCTTCGCTGGTTTCGAGATTGGACTCCAGGCGTATGCCGCTGAAGATTCCGGTGACATCCTTTCGCGTGCCCAAAGACGGACCCGTGGGCAATGGGGCGGGCGGAGTGGGAACGGGAACCTCCACGCGTTTTTCGACGACCTTCTCCACGGTCTCCACTTTGGTGAGGACCTTTTCGCTCCGCATCCGGTCAACGAGGTTCAGGATTTTGGATTTTACCGGCGGCAGAAAAGCGACGCCAACCAGTGCGAGCAGGAATACCAGCACGATCCACAGCCCGCGATGACTGCGCGGAGGATTCGACCACGGAGGGGGACCGGGCTCAAGCTCAGGGTCGGAAGCGGAGTTCATAAGAGCGGGCTATTGGATCAGCCCCAGGATGCCGACGACTATACCCAAAATACTGAGCAGCGCCATGATGCCTGCAGGATAAAACTTTTTGGACTTCAGGAAGCCGGGGAGGAACCGGCCCAGCAGCAGAACGCTGATCACGAGTCCGAGGACGTAACCCCAGTTCACGCCGCCCGTGACCTCCCGCTTCCACGACATCGTGGCGGCGACGACGAGCGCGATTCCTGAGAGGCCGCCCGCGACGAGGGAGGGAACGCTCTTTGCCCTGAAGAAGCCAATGAGACCCAGGATGATGCTGACGAGACCGAAGAAGCAGTAGTAGTCGCTGTATTTCATGAAAGTGTTAGACTGCGGGCCGTGGCCGTCGCGGACGGCCGGAAAGGAGAAGCCGTATAATCGGCATGGGGAGAGTGTTCACAAGAAGCCATATCGTTCGCACGAGGAAACCGGGAAAGACGCGTGCGCGTCCGCGGGACAGGGCGCGCAGTCCGGCGGCCACTACGCGCTCCATCGGCATATAGGCGGCTTTTACTTTTGGCGTTTTTCCGCCGGTCCGTTCCGCGACAGCGCCGAAGCCTGTTTTCACGGGGCCTGGGCACAGAGCGCAAACTTCGATGCGCTCAGGCCGCAGTTCGATGCGCAGGGCTTCACTGAAACGGGAGACGAAGGCCTTGGTGGCGCTGTAGATCGCGATGTCCGGCATGGGCAATTCACCGGCCAGCGAACTGACATTCAGGATGCCGGACGGAGCGGAGGTTTTCAGGTCGGGCAGGAACAGATGAGAGAGATGAGCCAGCGCGGTCATGTTCACCTGCATCACCAGATCGATCTTTGGCCAGACGCCCTCGGCGAAGCCGCCGTAATCTCCGAGGCCGGCGTTGTTGATGAGGACGTTCACGCGAAAGCCGAGAGATGTCAGGTGGCCGGGCAGTTGTGCGCGGGCATCGGGATCGGCGAGGTCGCAGGGGATGACGGCGATGCGGAGGGCGGGATGGGTGCGCTGGAGTTCCTCCGCGAGTTTTGTTAGTTCCGTCTCACGCCGGGCGACGAGGGCGAGGGCTTTGGCCTGCGGGGCCAACTGGCGGGCGAATTCGGCACCGAGACCGGAGCTCGCTCCAGTGATGACGGCGGTGCAGTCGCGAAGGTTCAGCATGTGTCAGGCTGCGGGAGGATCCGGAACGGGCTCGCCTTTCGGGAAAATGTCAGGAATGCGGCTCTCCTTCTTTTCGGTCATCCACGCATTCAAGCGGCGGCGCATGGTGTCGAAGACCACCGGATACTTCAATGCCACGTTCTTTTCGCAGTGCGGATCGTTTTCGAGATCGTAGAGGCGTTCGATGTTATAGCCTTCCGAGCCGGGGGTGAACACGAACTTCCACCGTTCGGTGCGCAGCACGCGCTCCTTGGTGTTGAGGACGATCGGCTGATACTTATCCTTGAGAACGAAGTGCCAGTTGAAGGTCTCATCGATCTTCGTCGCTGAGTCCATGGGCGACTCGATGTAGCGGGGTTTTTCGCCGGGGATGTAGCGTTTGCAGAAAAGATAGGATGTTTCGCCGAAGAAGGCAAGACCGAGGTCTTTGCTGGTCTGCTCGAGGTAGGGACGCAGGCTCACGCCCTCCATGCGGGGATCTTTCGGGATGCCGCAGAGGTCGAGAATGGTGGGGGCGAAGTCGATGCTGCGGACGATCTTTGAATTCGTGTGCGCCGATTTTTCCATGCCCGGGATGCGGACGATGGCGGGGATGTTGTTGTTCTGGTCGCCGCCGTTGAAGCAGATGCCGTGACCGAAAGTGCAGTTAGGCTCGAAGAGATCGTCGCCGTGGTCGGAAGTGACGAGGATGATGGTGTTCTCATACTGGCCGGTGGCCTTCAACTGCTCCACCACGCGGCGCACGCAGTCGTCAAACTTGCTTACGCCGCCATCGTAAAGGCCGATGATTTGGTCCACGTCCTCCTTCTTCGTGGTCTTCCATTTGGCACCCATGTCGATGGAGGTGATCCACTTGTTGACGTCGAACTGGAACTGGTGTTTGTGCTCGCCTTTGTAGTTAGGGTCCGTCCACTTTTTGGCGTATTCGGGCGTGTTGGTGTAGGGGATGTGCGTGCAGGAATAGAAGACCTTCCAGAAGAAAGGCTTCTCGCTCCGGGTCTGCTGCGCGAGACGTTCGATGACACGGTCGGTGACGACATCCGGCGTGACGAAGAAGGCACTGCTCTCGAGTTTGGGGAAGAGCCAGTAGCCGAGCGGATTGTCAAAATAGAGCGGGAGGACCGGGTGAGACAGGTAGATGGCCTGGCTCATATAGACCTTGAAGTTGTCGAACGTGGTGGCGTCCACCTTTTCGAAACCAAAGGGAAGCATGTCGAAGATGCCCGCGCACCAGTCGCCCATGACGGCGGTATCGTAGCCGTGCTCGCGCATCAACTGCGGCAGGGCAGGGGAGTTCTTCATCACGCTCTCGACCTGCTGGCGGTTGGGGAACATGTGCTGCAGCCCGTGGGTGTGCGGGTACTGGCTGGTCATGGTGGTGGTGAGAGACTCGACCGTGCTGGCGATGGGCGTGAAGCACTTCGTGAAGTTTACCGATTCTTTAGCCAGAGCATCGATGTTCGGCGACGTGAGGCGGTGGTAGCCGTTGATGGAAAGGTGGTCGGCGCGGAGGGAATCGCTGGCAATGATGAGGACGTTAGGGCGGCGATCGGTGCGCGGAACGTGGCTGGCACGGCCATTCCATGAGGGGATGGCCCAACAAACCACCGCGATGAGGCAGACCTTGGCGAGAACCGTCCAGCGGCGCGTGCCGGCGGGCCATGCGGGGGCGAGTCGGCGCAGCAGGGCATTCAGGTAGAAGAACGCGAGGCCGGTGAGCACGACCCACGGGACAGCATCCATGACGGCGGGGAAGATGGTATCGCGCACCACGGACGGGATGAGATTCCGCAGGCTGAGGAGCCAGTGGTCGGACGGCATGCCATCGAGGAGGTGCGGGCGATTATAGACGAGGCAAATGGAGAAAAAGAGGGTGATGACGCTGCACGCGAGCGATGTGCGCCACATTACCGCCCATCGGGTGACACGGTCGCGATGGCGCAGCATCCACTGCACGGCGGGCAGCGATACAACGGCGAGCATGAGGCCGGAGGAGATATAGGCCTTGAGGAAAACCTCGACATTGTCCCACACGATGTAGGTCCAGTACTTGTCGATGGCCTCATGGCGGAACTTGTTATTCATCGCCCCGCCGCCGCTGACCATGAGGAACACCAAACCGCCCGCAAAGGTGAGCAGTTGGAGGATCAGGACGGAAAGAAAAACCCAGCGGGCAAGGGATATGGGCCGCCGGGAGGGTGCAGGGACTTCGGAGGACATGGGGTTGAGGTGGGGAGAGATGGTGGAGGGGGGGAAGGGGGGTGCAATGGGGAATGAGGAAATCCGAAATCCGAAATCCGAAATCAGAAGGGCGTGAATCGTTGAATCGTGAATCGTGGATCGTGAGTTGTCCGCGGAAGCTGGAAGGCGGGAAAGTATCTTTCTAAAGGTATGAGGAGAAAAAAGTGGTTTGATTTAGCTTGATTTACCCTGATGCTGAGCGCGGAGTCATACATTTATGATTTGGGCGGGGGTGGGCGGAAGAGGCACGGGGGCGCGACTTTCCCCGGGGGAAATTCCGGATATCGCTGGAAGTGAGACCCCGGAAAAGGCGGGCGAACGCCTTCGCATAATAGCGGGGTTGACGTTGAGCGCGCCCTCCGCGAGGAGCCAAAAGAGAGAGGTCCGCGGCACGGGCGGGTTCCAAAATGGACAAAGCAGGTCATGAGTAACTTCGGTGATTAAAGCCTCTGCTTGTCAAAGGCTTTCCTGCTTATTTTGGCCAGAATTGGGTGCGACAATAAGGACCGTTTTTACTTTCCGTGCGTCATTCCAACCTTCCTTTCCGTTTTCCTTAGAGACGCTCCATTTCGTTATCGCGCTGGGTTGAGCGCTTTGCTAAGCATGATGTCTGCCCGACTCTATGAAATTCCCGCTGCCCGCACTTTTCGGCGCAATGCTTTCGGCCTGCGCGGTAGGAAATGCGCCTTCTCCGCAGGCGGATCAGAGTCATCCGGTAGATAAAGTAAATCCGCCGCCGAGGACGACTGAGCGGTAGCCGCGCGAACCCGCCTTCCCTCAGCAATGCAGTCGCTGCAAGGGAGACGGGGAGAAGGAACCCTCACGGGCGCAATTCCGTCATGGCTACTCGATCGGGCGCCGGGACGAGCCAGCGGCCAGAGTTATTTGCCTTTGGCCGCGGACTCGAAGAGGGTGGTGGCGGCGGGCCAGTTGACGACGTTCCACCAGCTCTTGATATAGTCGGCGCGCTTGTTTTGATATTTGAGATAGTAGGCGTGCTCCCAGACGTCGAGGGCCAGAACGGGGGTGCCGCGGTCGGCGTTGGGGACGATGCCCTGCATGAGGGGATTGTCCTGATTGGCAGTGCTGACGACGGCGACTTTGCCGTCGCCTTTGGTAATGAGCCATGCCCAGCCGCTGCCGAAGCGCTTCATGGCGGCGTCGGCGAACTTTTCCTGGAATTTTGCAAAACTGCCGAACGAAGCATCGATGGCGGCAGCGAGTGATCCGGTGGGAGTGCCGCCAACGCCGGCGCCGGGCTTGGCCATGAGGGACCAAAAAAGCATGTGATTCCAGTGACCGCCGCCGTTGTTCTGAATGGGCTTTTGCAGGTCCTCGGGCAGGAATTTGATTTCGCCGATCAGGGCTTCGAGCGTGCGCTTTTGCAGATCCGCGTGCGAGGCGAGCGCTTTGTTAAGGTTATCCACGTAGGCCTGGTGGTGCTTGTCATGGTGGATGCCCATGGTGGCGGCGTCGATATGAGGTTCGAGCGCATCGGCGGCGTAGGGCAGCGGTGCGAGCTTGAAAGGACCGGCGGGAGCGGGAGCGGGCGCTGCGGCAGCGGGTTTCTCCTGGGCATTGGCAGCGACAGCGGTGGCGGCTACGGCGGCGCTGGCGGTGGCGATGAAGTGACGGCGGGTGGAGGTGGCAGGTTTTTGCATAGCGGCGGGATGGTAGAGAGGTTGCGGGCGGAGTCGATTGAGAAACCGCGTATCCGGTGCAGGATTCGCACCGGCTTTGCGGGAAAGCCGAAAACGCCCGGAAATTGCAGGCGGAGGAGATAGTTTCGCGGGCATCGCGGTGCGGGCCCTACGCGGCCGGACGGAAACGCGATGCTGCGCAACTTCGTTGAATGCGGATTTTGCGAAAGCCGCTGTGCCGTGTTACAAATTCCTGCGCGCACTGGAGAGGTGCGCGTTTCAGTGACTGAAATCCCAAACCTCAACCCAATGAAATTGAACTCCTCTTCATTCCTCCGCATCGCCGCGGTGGTCCTTCTCGGAATGTTGATGCTTCCGGCGGACCTGCAAGCCGGGCACAGAACGCGATATTACGGTCACCACCATCATCATCACGGCCATTACTATTCGTATCCGCGTGTCGGATTCGGGCTGTCATTCGGCGTGCCGTACTATGCGCCAGGCTACTACTCCTACGGGTACGCCCGGCCTTACGCGTACCGGACGTCGCGTGTTTATTACGGCGGGGGCTATTACAACCGGTGTTACGATGTGCAGCGGAGGCTGTACCGGTTGGGATATTATCGCGGACCCATCGACGGGATTTACGGTCCCGTGACGCGGGGTGCGGTCGTCCGCTACCGTTCGGGTTGCGGGCTGGGCGTGGCGGCGGTGATTGACCGTCCGCTGCTGGTCCACCTGGGGCTCTGGTAGCAAACGCGCCATCAAAACGATAACGAAAAACCAGCCGGGCTGCGAGGTTCGGCTGGTTTTTCTTTTTCTGCACGCGAGCCGCCTCTTGCATCCGGATGGAGTGGAGTGAGAAATGGGGACTGTGTTGCCGTGCCGTTTTTTTTCCGTCGCTGTATTGCTCGCCATTTCCGCGGGACTCGCGGGCTGCGGAGCCGGCAAAGATGAGAAGGCGCGTGCGGCGATTCATGCGGCGGGGTTTGCCTATTCGGTGCATGACTTCCTCAAGGCGGCGCAGGAGGGCAGGGGGGATGTGATCGGCCAGTTCCTGACGGCGGGAATGAACCCTAACGTCACGGATGAAAACGGCTTGACGGCAGTGGCCGCGGCCGCCGCCGGAGGGCATGGGCACGTGGTGGCGCAGTTGCTTTCCAGTGGCGCGAAGCCAAATGCGGCTTCTCCGCAGGGCCAGACGGCGCTCATGGCGGCGGCAAAGAGCGGAGATGTGCAGGCGGTGAAGGCGTTGCTGGCCGCGGGGGCCGACGCTCAGGCAAAGGACAGCACAGGAATGTCGCCTCTTGCCGCGGCGGTGCTCGCCGGTCAATCCGAAGCCACGGGTCTGCTCGCCGAACGCGCTGCAGGGACGCTCGACGATGTCCTGCAACTGGCCGCGGTGAAGGGCCACACGGCGGTGATTTCCGTGCTCATCGACCGAGGCGCCAATCCGCTTTCCACGAGTGCCGATGGACGCACGCCGATGATGTTTGCGGCGGAGTACGGTCACATGGAGGCCGTAAAACTTTTGCGTCAGCGGGGCGCGCCGGTGACGGCACTCGACGGGAATTTGAAGACTCCCGCCAGCTACGCGGAAGAGAATGGTCACGAGGAACTGGCCGCCTACCTTCGCGAAGCCGACCGCAGCGCTGACCCTATCGGATTGGAAGCGCCGCCGGCGCGCATAACCGGGGCGATGATTCCCGCTGACGCATCCGCCTCGCTGCAGGCGCTGGCATCCGCCATGACGATGGTGGACTTTCGCGCACGGGCGGTGCCGCTGGAGGTGATCGAAGTGCCGGAAGGCGACTCGGGGGCTGCGTTGCAATTGCCGGACGGGGCTCCCGTTTCCGTTACCGTGGGCGAAGAGGTGCCGAACGCGGGCTTCACCGTGGATCGCGTGAAGCGTCGCATCATTTCCTCCAAACGCGGCCAGGGCCGCCCCGTGGATGCTTCCGAAGTTCTTTTGAAGGAGGTTTCCACAGGTCAGCGAATCCTCGCCGTCAAAGGTCTTCCGGTGACGACGGGAGAGGGCTGCGGATTTGTTAGGACCGCCGGCGTGGAAGGCATTGTGGAACTGCGCCGGGGTGATGAATTCCGCGCCGGGAACATGCCGGTGAAAGTGGGGGAAATCACCCCGCAGCGCCTCACACTGGAACGCGTGGATACCAGGGAGACGGCGACGGTGGCGCGTCCGCGCCCGGAATGAATCCCGGGATTTTTCCTTTCGACATCGGGTCCTCCCGGGACACGGTGATTTTGTTTTCAACCCGCACTGCCCCTCATGATTCACTTTTCCGGAATTGGCGATGAAGCCGGCAATCCTCTTGCCGCTCAGATCAACGCGACCAAAACTCTCGGCTGGCGGTACATTGAAATGCGCAATGCGCAGGTGGACGGATTTCCCAACGGGAATGTGCATGACATTCCGGAAGAGGCGTTTGAAACGCTGGCGGAGACGCTGGAGGCGGAAGGTGTCAGGGTGTGCGGGTTCGGCTCCACGATCGGCAACTGGGCGAGCCGCATCGGTGATGATTTTTCGGTGACGCTGGAACGGGTGGAGCGGGCGATTCCGCGCATGCAGCGTCTTGGTGCGAAACTGGTGCGCGTGATGAGTTATGCGGTGGAGAAAGATGCGAATGGAAATGATGCGGTTGATCAGCAGGCGGACGAACGGTTTCGCCGGCTGCGGGAATTGAAGGCGCGGTTTGACGATGCGGGCATCACCACGGTGCACGAAAATTGCATGAACTACGGAGGCATGAGCATCAGCCGCGCTCAGGAAACGCTGGAAAGAGTGCCCGGGCTGCGGTGGGTGTTCGATACGTGCAATCCGGTTTTCAATGTGGACCGCGACCATCCGCCGCACATGCAGGATCCTTGGGCTTTTTATCAGGCGGTGAAGTCGGCCATCTCGCATGTGCACGTCAAGGATGGCCGCTACAATGCAGCGAAGAACGACTGCGATTACACGCTGCCCGGTGAGGGGGAAGGCCAGGTGAAGCGCATTCTCGCTGATCTCATCGGCAGTGGTTACGATGGTTTCATCAGCATCGAGCCGCACACTGCGGTGGTGTTTCACAACACGGCCGATGCCGGCGGGATGGACCCGGAAAAGAAAGCGCAGGAGCAATTCGACAGCTACGTGACGTACGGACGCCGGCTGGAGGAACTGGTGAAGAGCATTTGATTAGCGGGCTGCACCGGGGCTGGACAGATCGTGCACTTCTCTGCATGATTCGTTATGCGTTATATCCCTGTTTACAGTTTATTGTGGATCGCCGGGACGGTGGTGGCAGAGCCGCTTCCTGACAAAGGAGCGATGGCGCTGCAGTCGTTGCTGAAGGCGGAGTTTCGTTTCGAGGGAATTGCAGGAAAGAGGATCGCCGCGAATACTGAAGCCTGGCTGCTGCGGGCACCGGGGGCGAATCCCGGAATGCTGGAGATGTTCCGCGTGAGGGACCGTCAGCCTGCGCCGCAACTCGTGCCGTGGGCCGGGGAGTTCGCGGGGAAGTATCTGATTTCCTGCGTGCAGGCGTTGCGGCAGAGTGCAAGACCGGAACTGAAAAGCCACACGCAGGCGTTCACTGCGGAATTGATAGGCACGCAGGCGGAGGACGGCTATATGGGGCCGTTTCCAAAGGAACGCCGGCTGCTCGGCGAGTGGGACCTGTGGGGACACTACCATGTCATGCAGGGGCTGCTGGCGTGGTATGACTTTTCCGGCGATGAAGCCTCGCTCGCGGCGGTGCGGCGGGCCGCGGACTTGATTTGCCGAACGTACCTGGATGGAAAAATCCGAGTGAAGGACGCGGGTTCGCCGGAGATGAACATGGCGGTGAGTCATGTGATGGCGGAGTTGCACCGAAGGACCGGCGAGCCGCGTTACCTGACACTCGTCAGGGAGATCGAAAAGGACTGGGAGGGCGCGGGTGACTATCTGCGCACTGGAGAGAAAGGCGTGCCGTTTTATCAAACGCCGCGCCCGCGGTGGGAGAGCCTGCATGACTTGCAGACCCTGCTGGAGATGTGGCGCATTACGGGAGAGAAACGCTACCGCGATGCCTTTGTCAGCCACTGGGAGAGCATCCGGAAATATGACGTTAGGAATTCAGGGGCCTTCAGCGGCGGGGAACAGGCGACCGGCAATGCGTTTGCGCCGACCGCCATCGAAACCTGCTGCACAGTGGCGTGGATGGCGTTGAGCGTGGATGCCCTGCGACTGCTCGGCGATGCCGGCATTGCCGACGAACTGGAGCGTTCCACGTTCAACGGAGGGCTGGGCGCGCAGCATCCGCGCGGGCAATGGTGGACCTACAGCACGCCCATGGATGGCGACCGGAAGGCGAGCGCGCACGAGATCGTGTTTCAGGCGCGGGCGGGAACGCCGGAGTTGAATTGCTGTTCGGTGAACGGCCCGCGTGTTCCTGGGATGCTGGCGGACTGGGCAGTGATGAGAAATGCCGGCGGCCTGACGGTAAACTGGCATGGTCCCGGAGAGATAAAAACCACGGACTCCCAGGGCCGGCCGGTTTTGCTCAGGTGCGAGTCAAACTATCCGGTGGATGGACGTGTGACATGGAGCGTGCAGGCGGAGGCGCCGGTGACCATCCGGTTTCGCATTCCATCGTGGGCTGCCGGCGCCAAAGCGAAATACCGCGGGGCTGTGCTGGCCGCGGAGCCCAACACTTACACTTCGATTGCCGGCACCTGGCAGGACACGGAGCCGGTCGTTTTCGATTTCCGGATGCCTTATCGCGTGTTGAAGGGCGAACGTGAGCAGGCGGGGAAGGTGAGCATCTATCGCGGGCCGCTGCTGCTCGCGTGGGATCAGGCGGACAACGTGATGGATGAGTTTCGGATTCCGCGGATTGATACGGCAAAGCTCGACGGGACTTTTGTCGCGCGGGAGCCGGGGAAATCTCTGACGACGGCAGATCCGTGGGTTTTGCTGGAGGTGCAGACGGCTTTGGGTTCCGTGCGATTGAGAGACTATGCGACTGCGGGAATGAGCGGCACGCGTTACCGTTCATGGCTGCGCACGGTTTCGGCGGAGACCGGCAAAAAAGGCGGGCCGCCGGAACTGCGCGCGGATTTGAAGTCAGGTCCTGCGCCGGAGGCCGGACGGTTGGTCCAATCCAAAGGGTTTAGCGTTGCCGGCGAAAGCGTGAAGCTGAACGGCGCGGACGGCATGCTGGTGTATTCCCTGCCGGAAGGTTTCGGGGCAGGGGACTTCACGGTGGCGGTGAGCGTGAAGGTCGAGGCGCTGCCGGAAAAACGCCTTGGTCAGATTTTCAGCGCGTGGTGCGCTTCCGGCGACGACCCGCTGCGACTGGTGGTGCAGAACGGACACGTGTATGCGCGGATTGAAAACAAAGCGGGTTCCCCCGGGACAGGTGGCGTGCCGCTAACCGCGGGAGGCTGGCATCACATCGCCGCCACCAAAGAGGGCAGCGTGCTGACCCTTTTCGTGGACGGGGTGCCCTGCTCGTCCGTCGAAGGCCCGCCCGCGTTGCAAACCGAATCAAAATCCGGAGCGCTGGGGGGAAACCCGCTCTATACCGGAGCGCCGGAGTTTCTTGCGGCGGAGTTTCGAAACTTCGCCGTGTACGGGCGGGCGCTGGCGGATGAAGAAGTCGAGGCTCTCGCGAAGGCAAAGTGAAGGGAAAATCGTGCATTTTGCCCGGCGAAGAGTAGAGTGACCCGCATGATGCCTGCAAGGAACCGCATTTTGCCCTGAAAAGCCCGGGCATGGAGCATGCAAATGGTCAGAACGCGCCACCTGCAAAGGTCGGCTTTCCAACCTAAGAATAAATCCCATGAAAAAGCTCCTCATCCTTTTGCCGGCTCTCGCCGCGCTTGCTTCCTGTAAGTCCACCACGGTGGTGGAAGCCCCCAAGACGCCGCCACCCGTTCATTCCACGACCGTCGTGCCTGTGCCCACGACTCCCACCATGACGACGCGTGAGAGCACCACCATCCGTGCCACCGAGTATCCGGCGACCCGCACCCGCACCTCCACGACCATCGTGAATCCATGAGGCAGTCATTGCCGCATCGCGTTCGCCAGCGTGGACGGTGCAGATTCCGTCCGGCGGAAATCCGCCGGACGGAATCGGCGTCACTGGCCATGTTGCTTGAAGAGGGCGGACTGTGGAAAGAACGCATGCTTTTCGCCTGAACCCAACCCATCATGCCTCACCTCTCAGGACTCCAATCAGAAAAGCCCACGGTTCTCGTGGTGGATGATCAACAGGCGAATCTGCAACTGGTGGGCGATCTGCTGACAACGGCGATGGGTTATGAAGTCCTGGTGGCCAACAATGGACAGCAGGCGCTGGAACAACTGGACTCCCGGGTGCCAAATCTTATTTTGCTCGATGTGCTGATGCCTGGCCTCAGCGGCATCGAGACCTGCAAACGGATCAAGGAGAAAACCGAATGGCAGGACATTCCAATCATATTCCTTTCCGCTTCGGATGACAAAACGCTGATCGTCCGTGCGCTGGAGACGGGCGGTGTGGATTACGTGACGAAGCCGTTCAGCCGGGCGGAACTGCTCTCCCGCGTGCGCACCCATCTGATGCTGAAGGCCGCGCGCGACCAATTGCAGATGCTCGCGGAGGACAAGGACGAGCTGCTGGGGATGCTGACACACGATTTGAAAAATCACCTCGGGGGAATGCAAATGAGCGCACAGTTGCTCTATGACCGGTCCGCCGATCTGCCGGACACGCGAAGCCGCACGCTGGTGGACAACATTCTCGCCTCCACCACGCAGATGCTGGCGTTTGTGAAGGAATTTCTGGCGAATGCGGCGCTCGAGCGCCAGCAGCAGCTCAATTTGATGCCGGTGGATCTCAGCGTGGCGATGACGCTCGCGCTGCGGCATTACCGGTCCTCCGCCGAACGCAAGGGTCTGCAATTCAGTTATGATTCCCTGGCGGCCGTATCTGTGATGGCGGATACCATGGCGCTGAACCAGGTGCTGGAGAATCTCATTTCCAATGCCGTCAAATTTTCACCGCGCGACACGACGATTACGCTGTCGGTGTCGGTGGTGGACGACGACTATGCCGAGTGCCGTGTGGCTGATGAAGGTCCCGGTTTCACGGAGACCGACCGCGAGAAAATCTTCCGCCGCTACGTGCGTCTTTCCGCGCGTCCGACCGGCGGCGAACCCAGCACGGGACTCGGTTTGAGCATCGTTAAGAGACTCGTGGATGCGATGAAGGGGCGGCTCACGCTCGAATCGACCCCCGGCGGCGGAGCGGCCTTCACCGTGCGGCTGCCCCGCGCAAAATCCTAACTTTTACCTTTCCCTTCCCATGGACTTCCTGGTTATTGATGATGAAAAGAGCATCCGAGATGCAGCCACCATGCTGATCGAGGATGAAGGACACTATGCTGAACCCGCCACTGACGGACCTGCTGCGCTGGCACGTCTGAAGGAGGACAAATTCGATGCGGTGCTGCTGGATCTCAATCTCGGTCCGCAGAGTGGTCTTGATCTGCTGCCGGAAATAACCAAAACGGCGCCCGGCGTGCCGGTGGTGATTTTTACCGCACAGGGCAGTGTACAGAACGCGGTGGAGGCGATGCGCCGCGGGGCGGTGGACTTTCTGGAGAAGCCGTTCACCCGAGACCAGTTCCGCACGGTGCTGGCGCGCCTCATGCGTTTCCGGCAAATGGGACAGCGCATCGAGTCGCTGGAGACAGAGGTGAAAGAGATCCGTACGCAAAGCGGACCGGAGGCGCGCTTCGATTTTGAATCGCCCGTGATGAAGGAAATCATGGAGGTGCTCTTCAAGGCCGCAAAGTCGCCGGCATCGGTGTTGATTCTGGGCGAAAGCGGCACGGGCAAGAGTGTGGTGGCGCGCGCCGTGCATGAGGCGAGTCATTTGAAGGACAAGGCATTCGTGACGGTGAGCTGTCCGAGCCTATCCAAGGAACTCCTGCAGAGCGAACTCTTCGGTCACGTGAAGGGCTCGTTTACCGGCGCGATCAAGGATCACTGGGGCCGTGTGAAACAGGCGGAGGGCGGCACGCTGTTCCTGGATGAAATCGGAGAACTGCCGCTGGAGATTCAGCCCAAGCTGCTGCGGCTTTTGCAGGAGCGGGAATACGAACGGCTGGGGGAAACCACGATGCGTCAGGCGAATGTGCGGGTGATTGCAGCGACGAACCGGGATTTGAAGAAGTGTGTGGCGGAGGGAACCTTCCGCGAGGACCTGTTTTTCCGGCTCAACGTGATCAGCGTGGAGATGCCGCCGCTGCGTTCACGACCGGAGGACCTAACAAGATTTGCGGAGTCGTATGCCACCCATTTTTGTGCACAACTGGGGCGCAAGTTCAGCGGGTTCTCCGACGCGGCGAAGCGCTGCCTGAGCGCGCACCAGTGGCCGGGAAATCTGCGCGAGTTGAGGAACGCCATCGAGCGCGCGGCCATCCTGTGTTCGGGCAGCCGTATCGATGCGGGTGATCTTCCGCCGGACGTGCGCGAAGGCACTTCCAGCACGCCGGGAGCAGCCTCCGAGGATTCAGTGGCGGCCGGGGCGGGTGTTAGTCTGGAGCAACTGGAAGAGGCACACATCCGGCGCATTGTGAGCCGGTCGTCCAGCCTTGCAGAAGCGGCGCAAACGCTCGGGATCGACCAGGCGACGCTTTACCGGAAACGAAAGAAGATGGGGCTTGAGTAGGCGGCCGCCGGCTACAGGCGGGTCACGCGGAGCCTGACAAATTTCCTGCCGGATTCGGCGGGGAGGATGTACTTCACCAATTGAGTGGTCTCGTCTTCACCGATGGGCGTGATGCCGTTTTCCCCGATGGAGCTCCATGGGCCTTCAGGGGAGCTGCCGACATCGAGAGAGAAAGTGACTTCCGAGAGGGCGGACTTGAGGCGGGTGTAGGTGTATTCGAGGTTGTCTCCGTTCAATGTCAGGACGCCCGGGGGAGGATTTCCCACCGCGGGATCGGTTCCGACTGCACTTTCCACGAGGTTCTGGGTGCCGTCGCCGTCGGCATCGCCAGCGTCGGAGAGGGCCGAGGTGCCTCTCAATGTGACGAAGAAACCGCTGCCGAAGGTCTCGCTGCTGGTGACTTCCAAAACAGCGGTGCGCTCGCCGGCGGCGGTGGGGGAGAAATTGACGGAGAATTTATAAGTCGCGCCAGGGAGGACTTCTTCCACGCCGGGATTGTTGACGATGAAGTCGTCCGGGTTGTTGCCTGTCAGGAACGTGGTGATAAAAGTCAGCGAGCCGTTCCCCACATTGCGAACGGTGAATTCCAGCGGCACGGACTCACCGATTCCGGCGGTGCCGAAATCGACAATGGAGACGCCGTTTTCCAGGCTGACGCCTTCGGGTTGCTCGAGTTCAAGCCACTCGACTTTTCCCGCGCCCGTGAGAGCGATCTGAAAGGGATTTTCGTTAGCGTCGTTGCTGAAAATCCGGAGCGTGCCGGAATAATCCTGAGTCGCCTGCGGGGCGAAGGTGACGGTGAAACCCGTGGTGGCGCCGCTTCCCAGCGTGGTGGTGGAAAGACTCGTGGCGGTGAAGGCGCCGCCAGTGAGGGTCAAAGAGAGATCCGTCAGGTTACCTGTGCCGGTATTGCGAATGGTAAACGTACGGGTGCTCGTGGAGCCCACATTCACTCTGCCGAAATTGACGGTGGAGGAGCCTGACACCATGCTGTTAGTGCTCTGGGTGACGGCAATTTCCGGCATGGTGCCGGTGCCGGTGAGATTGATGTCGTAGGGGTTTTCATTCACGTCATTGCTGCCGACGCGCAGAATCGCTGTGCGCCCTCCGGATTGCGACGGACTGAAGGTCACCGAAAACGTGGTGCTGGCGTTGGAGATCAGGGAGACCGCGGTGAGGGTTGTATTCGTGTAGTCGGCGGCATGGGTCCCCACCTTTGTCAGGGTGAGACCGGACAGGATTCCTGTGCCGGTGTTCTTAATGGTGAACGTTTTGGTGACGGAAGAGCCCACCGAGACCAGCCCGAACTGCACGGTGCCGTTGTCAGGGATGGAGGTTCCTGCCGGTTGCTGGATGTCGATTTCCGGCTGCAACTGACCGAAGGCGGCGCCAAGGAGAAGGAGAAGAATGGCAAGGACCGGGCAGGCTTTGCAAACGGCACCGGGGGCCGGGGAGAGGAAAGTTTGCGAGGGACTCATGAGGAATCTAATAGGAGATGAGGCAAGCGGTGACAATGAGGAAGTGGCCGGAATGGGAAGGGGAAAAGCACCAGGCAAATGAAGGGCGGCAGTGGTTTGGTTTGATTTGATTTTGAGGGGCCCAATCGTATGCGGCCCCGAATCCGGTGGCGAAGGGCGGAGAAGCGGATCGCCTCCAGGATGCTTATCTGACCCCAAACTCTCTGATGTTTGAGGTTTGAGGTTAACGTTTTCGCCGCGGGCGAAGTTCCCCTGCTTTTATAAAAATTAGAATGCCGTCCGTCCGCTCCTGTGGCATAGTTTCCTCCACCAAATTCCGGCCTTCATGAAAAAGCCCGTTCTTTCTCTCATCGCCCTGCTGGGCCTGGTTCCCCTGGCGGAAGCTCTTCCCGCCGTCGATTATGACGTGGTTTACGTGCGTCAGGCCCGATTCGGAGATACCACCAATACCATTTGGCCGGATGTTTTCCATCCTGCGCGCCTCGACCCCGGCGCCGACCTCATGCTTTTGCATCCGGATGGATCAGAGGAAGTGCTCGTGGCCGCCGGCAATGGCGGCGTGACCGACCCGTTTATCTCCTTCGATGCGCAATGGTGCTATTATTCGCTGTTTCCGGATTTGCGCTCGAATCAGTTAAATTATCAGCGCGGCAATCTTCCCTACGCCGGTTCCGACATCTACCGCATTCATCTCAAGACCCGGCAAATCCAGCGCCTCACCAACCAGGAGTTCACCCCCAATACCGGCACGGGAAACTGGGACCCGTCGAATCCGGTAAACCCCTCCTCGTCCTTCAATCGCCTTGGCTACGGAATCCTGAATCTCGCTCCCTGTCCGCTGGCCGGTGGAAAAATCGCGTTCACCAGCAACCGCCGCGGTTATGTCCCGCCTAACGGTTATACCACCACCACGCAGCAACTCTATGTCATGGATGAAGACGGGCAAAACGTCACGCCCATCGCTCCCATGAGCATCGGCAGTGCGCTGCACCCGACTCCGCTGACGGATGGCCGCATCATGTTCAGCAGCTATGAAAGCCAGGGCCTGCGCGACCAGCGCATGTGGGGGATCTGGACCATCCGGCCGGATGGCCGTGCATGGGCGCCGCTGGTTAGTGCTTTCCACGCCGGCCAGGCATTCCATTTCATGACGCAATTGAGCAGTACCGACGTCGTCGTGGAGGACTACTATAATCTGAATAACAACGGATTCGGCGCGCTCTACAAAACGCCGCTCAATCCTCCCGCGGGTCAGCCGGGATTCTTCAGCGCCATGCCGTCCAACAACCCGGCCATTCCCATCACCACCGCCAGCGGATTGAACTATTCCTTCAAAATGTCTTTCACCCCGCGCGGTTTCCAGGCGATGACGCCTTTCACCACGCCGGAGGACGAAGCCGCTCCCACGGGACCTGGCGGTGTCAGGAAGGGCAAATTCACCCATCCCTCCGGCGCTCCTGGCAATGATTGCCTCGTGGTCTGGACCCCCGGACCGGCTAACAATCTCGACCGCCCCACGACCACTCCCCGCTACGATGCCGGCATCTACCTTATCAAGGGAGGCGGTGTGGTAACCGATCCTGCGCAGTTGGTGCTGCTCAAAAACAGCCCCGCCTATAACGAAGCCTGGCCGCGCGCCGTGGTTCCTTATCGCGCCGTCCACGGCATCGATGAACCCGCCAAACTGCCATGGCTCCCTAACGACGGTACCGCGCATCCATCGCTGCCTAAGGGCACGCCTTACGGCATCGTCGGCACCAGCAGTTTTTACAAACGGGAGAGCGCACCAGGACGGGGCGCCAGCAGTTATGCTGGCATGGATGTTTTCAACACCTCCGAGAACGATCAGAGCAGCAACTGGGGCTGGCAGGGTTCGGACGCCGGACGCTACACCAACAGCGAAATCCACGCCGTGCGCATTCTTGCCATGGAGCCTAACAGCCACCGCAGCTACGGCCCGCATCTCGGCGGCCCGTCGAATGACGGCAACCATTTCATCAGCCACGCCCGCGAGCGCCTGCGCATTCTCGGCGAAATCCCTCTCCGCAAGAAGAACACCGACGGCACGCCCGTGCTCGATCCCGAAGGAAATCCTGACACCAGCTTCATGGCGATCATTCCCGCGGATACCCCGTTCACTTTCCAAACCATCGACAAAGACGGCCTGGTGCTGAACATGGCGCAGACATGGCATCAGGTCCGCCCCGGCGAAGTGCGCACCGACTGTGGCGGCTGCCACGCCCACAGCCAGCAGCCGCTGGCCATCGGGAACACCGCCGCCGGCAAGCCCGGTTATCAGCCCGTGGACCTCACGGCTTACGTGTCGTGGCTAACCAAAGACGGTGCCGGCGAAACCATCGTGCAGAATAAACCCGCGGGTGCTGTGAATGTGGAATTCATTCGCGACATCCGCCCCATCCTCGACCGCAGTTGCGTCGCCGCCTGCCACACGAAAAACAATTCCGAGCCCGCCGGAAATCTCGTCCTCGACGACCGCACCATCAGCAATTTCCGCCCAGGCGACTACGCCCGCCTCGCCAGCGACAGCAGCGCGCAATGGGGTCACAAGCCGGTCATCTCTAACAAAACATGGCGGCAAACCAATGCCAGCCGCTACGTCCGCCAGTTCCAAAGCCGCCGCAGCCTTCTCATCTGGAAAATCTTCGGCCGCCGCCTCGATGGATGGACGAATGCCGATCACCCCACCGAGACCACTCCGGGCGACGCCGCCACACTGCCCGCCGGCGCCAGTGCCAACAACGCCGACCTCGACTACACCGGCGATATCATGCCGCCTCCCGGCAGCGGCGTTCCACCCCTGACCGAAGACGAAAAAATGCTCTTCGCCCGCTGGGTGGATCTCGGCTGCCCGCTGAATTCCGGCACCGGCACCGATGCAAACTACGGCTGGTTCACTGACGAACTGCCGCCCACCCTGACCATCAGCAGCCCGCGTCCTGACAAACACGTTGCCCCTCTCACGGAAATCCGCATCGGCATTGCCGACGCCAACACGGGCATCCAATCCGGCTCCCTCTCCATCAAAGCCGCCTTCACCGTCAACGGAGCCGCCCCCGGCGCTGAACTGGCTGGTCAGGGCACCTTCGTCAGTCCCGGCATCTTCGTCATCCCTCTTCTGACTCCGCTCCTCAATCTCGACTCCACCACCCTCACCGCCGGCGTCCGCGATGGGCAGGGCAATAAATCCGAAACCACCGTCCGCTTTTGGGTCCGTCCGCCGGAGATAAGCCTCTACAAGTGCGACCCCGCCGAACTCCCCTCCCGCCGCCTCACCCTTCACGTCAAAGACGATTTCCCTAACGCCCAGCACCGCGTCACCGCCACCAGCGACCTCTCCGCCCTCATCTGGACAGACATCAGCATCATCGGCACCGTTAAACAGGACGACCTTTACCAGCTCAAAGTCGAAGTCCCCTCACAATTCGCCACCCGCTGCTTCCTGCGCGTGGAACGCTGATCTTGTTAATCCGCCGGCGGTTTCACTAACACCTCACCACTCAGCATCAAATCCCCGTCGAATTCAAAGTTCCCCACGAACCGCGTCCGCGCCGCCAGCAACGGAAACCAGTGCCGGTCATCCTCCCACATTTCATCGTATGGAATGGCATCAAGAGGAGTCCAGTGAGGAACGGCTTCATCGGTTTCCACCGGTTCACCCGTAAAACTGTCAGAGCGAAAGACATGGCAAAGCAGGCCAAGTCCATCGGTGAATTGAAAGCGCAGAAGCCCGAATTCCTCGACGTTCTCGGCATGAATGCGCAGTTCCTCCCGCGCTTCACGCACCGCGCATTGAGCAGGTGTTTCATCAGGCTCGATCTTGCCGCCCGGTCCGTTCATCTTGCCGGCGCCGAGACCGCGTTTTTTGCGAATGAGCAGCACTTCGTCACCGCGAAAGATAAACAGCAGCGTCGCCGTCATCTGCGGCACCCACGTCGTCCAATCGATTTGCGGGCGGGGAATGGAAGAAGTGTCCGGCACAGGAAACGGAGGACCTGCCTAGCTCAAAAACGAGCAGACGTATTCGCAGATTCCCTTCTGCACAGAGATGGTGAACCCGCTCTTCGCGGGAACGTCGAACTCCGTGCCGGGACCATAGCTCATCTTGGCAGTCTGCCCGTCGATCACCACAGAGCATTCTCCCGCCACGATCTCCATGCGCTCCGCGGCATCCGTGCCGAAGTGATAGACTCCATCGTAAATCAGCCCCAGCGTCTTTTTTTCGCCGGAGGGAAAAAGCACGGTGTGCGAAACCACGCGACCATCGAAGTAGATGTTCGCCTTCGTTTGGACGGTAACACTGGAAAAGGATTCGGCGGCCATGAGGGGGGGAAGGTTATTTGAAAGACTTCGCGAAATCCGCCTGGGAGATTTTTGCCGGATCAGCCGGCTTCTTCACATGCGTCGAAGTGTCAATGCGCTCCTGAAGTGCGGCCGCGTACTCCGCGCTGTCCATCGGCAGCGAAATGGGGCCTTTCTTCCAGGTGGAGAGCAGAATGGCATTGGCGAGTTCGATGGACCGGATTCCTTCCGCAGCAGGCGCGATGAGTTTCTCGCCATGGAGGATGGCGTTCGCAAAGTTTTGCAGCACCTCATTGTGCGTCGCCCCGCCGTCATCCACCGGCACCTCCATCGCCCAGCACTCAGGCTTGGAAAAACCGCTCGGACTTTCCGCGCTGAACTGGCTCATGGGCGTTCGGTTCCGGTAAAACCGCAGCGTGCGGCCCTCCAGCGTGAGCATGCCGCGTTCACCGCTGATTTGAAGAAGATTGCGTCCCGGCGCTTCACCGGTGCTGGTGATAAAACTGGCATGCATGCCGTTGTCATAACGGAAATAAGCCGTCACATCATCCTCCACCTCGATGTCATGATAGCGCCCAAACTGGCAGAATCCCGACACTTCCTGAGGCATGCCGAACAGCCACTGAAACAAATCAAGATTGTGAGGGCATTGATTCAGCAGCACACCGCCGCCCTCGCCCTTCCATGTCGCGCGCCATCCGCCGGACGCATAGTAGGTTTCCGTCCGGTACCAATCTGTGCAGTCCCACAGCACGCGGCGGATTTCACCCAGTTCGCCGCTCGTGATGAGACTCTTGATCTGCTTGTACACCGGATCGGTCCGCAACTGGAACATCGCCGCGAAAACCTGGTCCCGCCGTTTATGCGCCGCGATCAGTTGCTCGCAGTCGGCCTTGTGCACCGACAGCGGCTTTTCCACCATGACGTGCAGCCCCGCCTTCAAAGCCTCGATGCCCATCGGGGTGTGGAAAAAGTGAGGAGTGGCAATGAGCACCGCATCCACAAGACCGGAGTCGATCAACGCGCTGAATTCCGTGCATTGCGCCTCCCCGTCCACGGATTCCGGCAGTGCCTCCGGACGGTCACAAATCGCGGTAAGTTCCAGCCCCTCCACCTTCCCCGCGCGAAGATTGGCACGGTGAGCCTTGCCCATGTTGCCAAGGCCTACGAGTCCGATGCGTACTTTTTCCATACACGGCAGCATGGCGGGCGGACCCCGCTTGTCAAACCGCGAGCGGCGGCGGTGGACGGCCGATTCCGAAACGTCAACTGCCGGATCAGCCGGGGAACGTCAACTCTTCACCGGACGCACTCCAGGCGGAGGCGGTTTCGGGGAATCCGTTGGCGCTTTCGTATCGCTGGTCGGTTCAGCCTCCTCCGGCGCAGGCTCGGGGGTCGGGGCGGGTGCCGGCACCGGTGCAGGAGCGGGTCTGGCGCCGGACTTGTCCCCTCCGGGAGGCGGGTACTCCTCCTTCTTCAGCAACGCGGTTAGCTCCGCAATCCATGCAGACGCCCGCTTGTGCGTCAGGTTGTCTTTGACGATTCTCATCATTGCCCCCGTGGCCGCATCCTCCTGACCGGCCTTAAAGTAATCAACCGCCTGTCCCCATTTCAATTCCGGCAGTTTTTCGGTGGCAAACTTCTCTTTGGGGCCAGTGCCCCGCTGTGCCTCAGCGATGGCCGTCTCCTGGTCAATCCTCCGCTTCCAGGCAGCCATCAGTTGCCCCGACTGCTTTGTCGTGCGGTAAAAAGGCATGATCATTTTTTCGTAGATGCCGCCGATATCGCCTGCCACAAAGGCCCCGGCGTCTTTCCGGGAAACGGAGGCGTCCAGTTTGAAATGTTTTGCGATCACTGAACTCAACACATCCCCGTCAATTTCATTTTCTCCTTCAGCCCGCCTCCGAAACCGCCCGTCTCTTCCTCCCCCGCCTTCCTTGTCTTTCTCGATTTTCTTGAGACGATCCACCATGGTATCCACAAAGGCCGTCGCCGCTGTCACGGCCTCATTGCGGGCGGAATCGGTCCGGCCATTGCAATACATGACGACGATACTGAGCCATTGCACGCACAACTGAAGGCCGTCGTCGCGCTCATGGTTCGGGTCCTTGGTCTGCGCCCGTTTCCACTCGGCCCACTCTGAGGGAAGTTTTCCCTTTTGGTCGAAATCGATTTCCTTTTTGCAATCAAGCCACAGCGCAAACGCCTTGTCCCCCGACGTGCCCGCTTCCCGCAATTCCCGGATGATCTTGGCGTTGTAGCCAAACTTACTCTCGTCGAGGTCCTTTCCGATCTTGTCCAGTTCCGCCAGTTTTTTGGCAATTTCATCGTCCTTCATTGGCTTCGCGGGCGGCACCGGAGGAGCTGGAGCGGGTGCCCGCGGGGGGAGTTGAGCCTGCGTTCCAGGAGGGACGGCAAAACTGAAAAGGACGGCGGCGACGGCAAAAGGGCGTAAAAGCATGGGCGGGACGGGTAATTTTCGCGCGGATTATAGGAGCGCTCCGGGGGGAGACAAGCTCCGCAAACTATTTTACGCGTACACAAATTGACCGCTGGCATTCCTCCCCGCTGCCCTTACTCTCCACCTCTATGTTAATCATTGGTGCCGACGACGAAGTAAGGCCGAGACTCGATCTGGGCGAAAAAATCCGCGAACTCTGCGAGGCCCTCCTCCAGGATGACGGGGTCCAAAGCGCGCGGGAACGAATCGAGCGGTTCCTGCAGAATCCGGACGCCACCCGCAACTATGCCAAGCTGGCGAATCTCAGCGAGTCCCTGCACCAAAAGCAAATGCAGGGGGAGGAAGTCACCGAGCAGGAAGCGGAAACATTTGAATCTCTGCGTGATGAAGTCATGAGCAACCCCGCCGTGCAGGATTTCGCCGAAGCCCGCGGCACTCTCCAGGAGATCGAAGGCGTCATCATGTCCTACGTGAGCCGGACTTTTGAAATCGGGCGCGTGCCGTCGGAAAGTGACATCGCTCCCCGCGGCGGCAGTTGCGGCTCGGGCTGCGGATGCCATTGATCCACCCGTCACATTTTCCCGAAGACCGGTCCGTGCGAAACGCGGACCGGTTTTTTTGTCCTTCGGAACTCAAAACAGTTCCATTTGCCCTTTCTGAATCCGGCGAAAATTGTCCGCGGTAATGTCCGGACGCATTTTGTTGAGGCCGAGTTTGCGGGCGGTGATCTTGAACAGACGGTTGATTTGATCCGCGAGTTCCCCTTCGCCTCTCATGCGGGTGCGGGGACGCATGTCGTTGAGTCTGCCTCCGCGCATTTCCTGGATGCGCCGGAGGATTTTGTCCGCCAGTTCAGGAGAAGCGTGTCGCGCCAGCCACTGCTGGAAAACATCGCTCACACTGCCGGGAAGCCGGACGATGGTGTAGGTGGCGAAACTGGCACCGGCATCGCGCGCCGCTTCCAGGATGGCCGGCATTTCATGATCGGTAAGCCCGGGTATGATGGGGGCGACACTAACTCCTGCGGGCACACCCGCTTCGCTAAGGGCGCGCAGAGCGGTCAGCCTCATGCGCGGGGAAGAGGCCCGGGGTTCGAGCGCCGCTGCGAGCGCTGAATCGAGAGTCGTGATGCTGAGGAGCGCGGCGCCGGCGTTCCATTTGGCGAGTTCCGCCAGAAGGTCCGTGTCACGCGTGATGAGATGATTCTTGGTGATAAGAGCGACCGGGTGACGGAATTCCGCGAGCACTTCAAGGCATCCGCGTGTGATGCGCAGGCGGCGTTCGACGGGTTGATAACAATCGGTGACACCGCTGCAGGCGAGTCTCGCCGGCTTCCATCGATTGCTGCTGAGTTCAGAGCGCAGAAGAGCCGGCGCGCGGGGCTTGATCAGAAGCTTGCTTTCGAAATCAAGACCGCTGCTCCATCCCAAAAACTCGTGATAGCGCCGCGCGTAGCAATAACTGCATCCATGCTCGCACCCGCGGTAAGGGTTGAGACTGTATTCGAAACTCAGATCCGGGCTGGTGTTCTTCGTGATGAGCGTCTGTGTATCATCCGTGAACAGAACGGTGCGCGGCGAAGGCGGGACTGCGTCCGGATCACGCGCCACTTCCTCCAGCCATTCCGGATCGTCCTCGAGATGATACTGCTCGAAGGGATTGGCCGGATTGGCGATTGCTCCGCGGCCTTTGATTTGGCGGGGATCGGCGGGCTGCATGCAGCATCCTTCGCCCCGGGCACGGATTGGTCAACGAATCTCAACGGCCTCGGGAGTCCGGGGACCGTCACTTTTTACGTTTTCCATTTGTTCTGCCGTCAGGCCGCTGGTGTTGAGGGCCTGGTCGGCGGCAGCGGGGTCCTTCTTGTGCCACGCCTTGTAGGCGGTTCTGGTAGCGGAAACTCTGGAATCGGAATCGGTGATGGTACCGGCCCAGACCATGGCGCTTTGGGGATCTTTGGAACTGGCAATACGAACGAACGAGGAGCGGGCTTCATCCAGATGCGGGCCCTGGGGTTGCTCGCGCAGCCATGTTCCGGCGGCGTTAGTGTCCATGGCGGCCCACTGTGAGATAATCGTCGAGTAGGCTTTGGGTTTCGTTTCGTCAGTGGCTCCCTCGAGCAGCATGGCGGCGCCTTTTTTCGGATCGCTCATCATGAACATCGCTCCCATGGTTTCCTTCATTTCCTTTTGTTCCTCCGGTGGCTGAGTCTTCAACCACTCCATGGCCTGATCGGGCGCCAGCATGGCGAACTGCCCCATCATCATTTGTTTTGCCTGTTTGCGTTCCTCGGGGTCAGACAAGCTGTCCACTTTCTTCAGAATCTGTGCGCGCTTGTCATCATCAAAAAGAGTCGATTGGAACATGCCGGCGAGGGCCATTTGTTTGCCGGGGCCATCGATTTCATCGAGCCGCTTGAAAGCGAGGTCGAGGTCGGTGCTGGCAAGACTGGTGAAAAGGGACGTGAGCATCAAATTGTCTCCTCCCATGAGCCCTCCTCCCTCCTGGTTGCCCGATTCCTTATACCATTTCCAGACGGCTTCAGGATCGTGCTCGGCCCACGCCGAGGCCACACTCATTTTGCCCAACTGCGACATGATGCCTCCGCCTTTGGAATGCTCGACTGCATACTTCATCGCGGCCGGACCATCCTTCTCCGCCCATTTGGCGAGAAGAGACATAACGAGAAGCATCTTTTGCTGCTGGTCAGTCATGGCCTCAGCTTCGGAGAGCGCCTCCTGCAGGTCTTCCGGACGGATTTTATCAATGAGCGCCATGGCCTTCATCATGGCCGTTGGATTCTGCATCGCGCCTCCGCGCATAGAGACTTTGAGTTTTGCCAGGATCTGTTTGAGTGTCATCGGGGCTTCAGCCCCGGTCTTGTCCGATCCGCCTTGTGAGGCCTTGCCGCCGAACTTGCCCGCAGTCCCGCCACCCGGTCCGCCAATGACGTTTCCGGCTTTGTCGCGCGAGCCGGCTACGCTCTCCGGGTCTTTATGGCCGAGGTAATAAGCTCCCGCGACAGTTGCAATCCATACGATTCCGGCGGCGGCGATACCTTTGTTAGAAAGTTGCATGGTATTAAGCGGCTGTTGCGGCGAGGATAACGAAGCGTCCGCTGCTGGAAAGGACGAAAGCGTCCGGTGCTGCGGGAGTTACGATAGTGCCGCAAACAGATGGCTCATTTCCTCCTCCACCATGGCGGTGGAATCGAGCGTTTGAGCGAGCTCCGAGCGAAGCTGTTGCCGAAAGCGCTGCCGCAGGCGGTGGATGGATACTTTGACTGCCGTCTCGCTGAGGCCCAGGGCCGCAGCAGCGGCGGATTGGGGTTCGGCCGGCTGGCCGGTGAGCCAAGGCTTGAGAACAGTGAAAAGTCCGGCTTTGCCCTCCGCGGCGAATTGCTGTTCAAGCGCCGCAAGCGCATGCCCGAGAAGCGTTAGCGCCCACTGCTTGTCAAATGCCGCATCCGGCGGGAGCGTGGAGGCATCCGGGATTTCAAGACCGGCGGAAGTGGAGTCCAGAGCCTGAAATTCCACGTGTCCGCCCCGCTTCACCGCTTGTTCGCGCTCGCGGACGCGATTCAGGAAGTGCTTCACGGCCCCCAGCAGGAACGAACGGAAACGGCCACGGTCGGGATCAGCGCCCTCGACGCCATTGCGGCTGAGAAGTTCGGTGAAGAATTCCTGGGTCAGATCATCGGTTTGTTGATGCCCTCGCGTCCAATGGCGGATGAATGAATGCACCGGGGCATAATAGACCGCACACAAGTCAGCCAGAGCCGCGCGGCCCTCCGGAGTGCGGCCTTTTGCCTGGAGCACACGGGTCCACCTGGTGGCGGAAAAGCCGGCGTTGTCAGCGGCGCTGGACATGCAGGGGAGAGATCATTGCCTGGTTAGGTGAATGCGAGCAGCACCATGACGACAAAAAGAAAACCTGAAACGAATGCGGAGGTGCGGCCTCCGGTCTCCTGGCGTGAAAGGGCTCCCATAATAACGCCAATGAGCAGGGCTGAGAGCGTGCTCCAAATCAGAATCTCCCGCGCGTCCGACCGGACAGATCTTGGCAGAATCGCAATGCACACCACCGTGAGAGCGGCTCCCACGATCGAAAAACAGACGGCGGCTGCGCTGCAAAAATTCCTCTTTGGCTGGTTCGCGGTCACGGCGGCAGGCGGGGTCCAGCCGGTGCCGTAACGGCGGAGTTTCCGGAAAAACAAGTAAGCGAGTCCGATACCCGGCATTGAACCCACGACGGCCCACAGGTCACTGGCACTCCTTCCCCTGCCGCGGGTGATTTCTGCTCCCAGAGACTCGAGAGCCATGCTTGTGACGGCGACGATAAGCGTCCCCGGCACGAAGCCTGCGCCGATCATCGCGAAATGTATGCCTCCCAGCTTTCCCTCAGCGGCACGAATGTCCTGCAAGGCGGAAATACCGAGGAAAGTGCCGGTTAGGAGCACGATGAGGGGAAGTGCGGCAATCAACAGCATCACAGTGTTAGGAGACCCCGGGCCACTATCGACAGGGGCATTCTCGTGGAGCCGGACCTGCACCCCGCCGTTTGGGGACAGTTCAACTCCGCCGTATTGAGCCGACGGTTCACGGCGGCGAGTCGTCTCCACAGTCGCGGCGATGTAAGATCCAAGGCTCAGCACGATGCCGAGAAGAGTAAGCACGAATGACCACACGGCCTTTTGGGAGGTTCGCTCCTCCTTCGGGCGCACCCGCTGCGCCGGAGCACCGGCATATGTTTCCACATGCGTTTTCATTTCCCCGGCCGTTTGGTAGCGGCGGTCGCGTTCCTTTTCGAGGGTGCGGAAAACAACGGAATCCAGCCGCGGGTCGGTGCCTGCTTTCTCGGAAGGCGCGAGGAAGCGTCCGAGCGGGAGTTCGCCGGTGAGCATTTCATAAAACACCACGCCGAGTGAGTAGATGTCGGCGCGGTGATCAACGTCCTGCGGACGTTCGATTTGCTCCGGAGCCATGTAGGCGGGCGTGCCGAGGGCGGAGCCGCTAAGGGTCAGGGTGACATGCCGTCCTTCACCGCGCATCTTGGCGATGCCGAAGTCGGCTATCTTCACGCGGCCCTGTGTGTCGATGAGGATGTTCTCCGGCTTAATATCACGGTGCAGCACACCCTGGCTGTGGGCATACTCCAGCGCCGCGCAAATCATGGGGACCACCTGGAGTGCTTCGCGCGGAGTCATGCTGCCCGCCTGCATTGCCTGGCGGAGATTCACGCCATCCACGTATTCCATGAGCAGCCAGTAGAACTCTCCGGCTTTGCCGAAGTCATAAACGGCGACGACGTTAGGATGCGAGAGTTTTGCCAGCGCGCGGCCCTCGCGGCTGAAGCGCTCGGCGAATGCCGGATCACCGGCCAGTTCAGGCTGCAGAATCTTCAACGCGACGACTCGATCCAGATGCGGCTGCCGCACCTTGTAGACGCGGCCCATACCGCCGGCTCCGATGAGTTGCAGGATCTCAAGATTCGGGAAGGCGCGGACGATTTCCTCCGGCGGAGGGACCGGGGAGTCCTGCTGCACAACCGTAGGATTCATGGCGTTCTGAAGCAGACAGCGCGGACAAATGCCCTGCGGCGCGCCGTCCGGGATGGCGTTGCCGCATTGCGGGCAGGGAATGGGAGGAGGATTCATGGTGTCTGCCGTGTCCTGACGGGATGACGGGCGGAGGTTACAGGCTTTTTGCAAAAAGTTGCAATGATCGCGGCACAAGGCTTAGAATTCCATTTTCACATCCTCAGCGCCATGACTCCGACCACCCACGATATCCGCACAGAGTCCCGGGTTCCTTTCAAGAGACGCCGCTTTCTCCAGACGGCGGCGGCGGGACTTTGTTTCCCGGCGATTGTGAAGGGTGAAGAGACGATTTTGGGGCAGGGCAAGTTTCGTTATCGGGTGGTGTCCGGATGGGGCGTGCTGGATGCGAAGACGCCGGTGAATGATTGCCATGGCATGGTGTGTGACAAAGAGGGGAATCTCATCCTGCTAACGAATGAGACGAAGAACAACTTCATCGTTTACAGTCCGGAGGGCAAACTGCTGCACAAGTGGGGGACGGCCTATCCCGGTGCACACGGGCTTTCGTTAGTGACGGAAGGCGGGCGTGAGGTGCTGTACTTTACGGATCTCAACCGGCACCGGATTTTCAAATCAACCATGAGCGGTGAGTTGCTGGGAGAATGGGGCTGGCCGCAGCACACGGGCAAGTATGACAAGGAGGATGACTATCGCCCTTCGTGGACGCTGCACTTGCCGGAGGGTGGATTCTTTGTGCTCGATGGGTATGGGCGCGATTACATCACGCAGTACGGAGCGGACGGGAAGTTCGTGAAGCAGTTTGGCGGAAAGGAGGATGGCATCGTGCACTGGGGGCCGCATGGCGGGATGCTGGATGCGCGCGATGCGAAGAATCCAACGCTGCTCATCGCCATGAGTGATCAGCAGCATCTGCTACGGCTTTCCACCGATGGAAAGAAGCTGGCGCAGACGGAGATGCCCGGCGGCAATCCGAGGCAGATCCGTCTGCATGACGGACACTTCTTCGTGGCCCATCTGGCTGACAACTGGCCGAAGGACAGGAACAGCCGCGGCTTCGTTTCAGTGCTGGATGAGAACCTGAAGGTGCTCTCCAACATTGCGGGGACCGCGCCCGTCTATGATGACGGCGGCAGGCTCCAGCCGATGCGGCACGACGGAGACATCTTCCAGCATCCGCACGATCTCTGTGCTGGCAAAGACGGGAGCCTGTACGTGGCGCAGTTTTCGTCAGGGAGGACGTATCCCGTAAAACTTGTTAGGGTGTAGTCAGGGGCCCTGGAGCACGATATTGTTAGGATTCGGCGGAGTGGCGGGTTTGCGGGTGACCACGGGGCCCTTGAAGACTTTGACGTGTCCCACCTTTGACATGTCCACGCTGTCCACTGTCAGGTAGTAAGTGGAGGGAACGATTCCCGTGCTGCCAAGGTTGAAGTCCAGGGAATCCGTGGGTTGCAGATTGTCCGGGAGAGTGCCGACGAAAACGGGTTCACTGGAATCAGCGGTGTTCACCCAGAGATTATATTGTGAACCGGAGGGCGCAGGCTGCAGGTTCCTAACAGCAAGGGTGCCTGAGTCCCGTGCGGGATCATAGACCGGCACTGCAGAGGCCGGCGCTGTCTGCGAGGCGCCCTCCGCGGGTTGCGGCTGTTCGGCAATTGCGGTGGCCGATGCCGTTCCCGCAGTGGAGGCCGGATCGGCGGCTGCCGGCACCTTGCCGGCCAGCGCATCGGCGATTTGCGAAGTCAGAGGCGGGTCGCTCTCATCCCGTGAAGCGGTCGGGGATTTCATCTCCACGATCAGGGGCCACGAACGGCCCGGGGCGGGAGTGAGGAGTTCTTTGGTTTGCTGCTTCGAGCGCGCCAATTCGGCGCGGAGGGTTTCGATTTCCTGAATGAGGCGCCGTTTTTCTCCGAACTCCGAGGGCCGGATTCCGGTTTCAGTGCCTGGCAGGTGAACGAGACCGGGATCGAGAGAGGGATCCACGGAACCCGGGACTTGCTCATTCCTGACGGCCACAGGGTGCACCATCGATGAGGAGGCGTTTTTGTTAGGCGCGACGGCGCGCGCCACTGATCCGTTGGGGATAACGGCGGACCGGTTGGACCGGTTTTCCGGGCGTTGCGGAAGGCCGGGAGCGGTGTCCGTATCCGGTGTGCGGGACTCGCCGGCAGTGAGGGTACCCGATTTTTCCCTCACTGCCAGCAGTACCACCAGAGCCGCAGCGACGCCCCAACCAGCCCATGCGAGGAGGGCGGGACGCAGCCGCATCCTGGAAATCAACAGTCTTCTCCGGCCTGAAAGTCCGCAGCGATCCTGGATAATCGCGAGCGAGTCGCTTTCCGGTGTGACCGGACGCGAGTGGTTCACGGAAATGGCGGCGGCCAGTGTTTCCATGTCGTTGCGCGCGGCGGCCAGCGCCGGATCGGATTCCGCGGCGGAATCGAAGGCGACCTGTTCCTTTGGCGACAAGAGGCCGAAGGTGCGCCACGCGGCTTTTTCTCTGCGATCAGATTTCATATGAGGTGAGGCGCGCGCGAAGTTTTCCCAAAGCCCGGCGGAGCCGCTGCTTTACCGTTCCGAGCGGGGCGCGAAGGTCTTTCGCGATTTCGGAATGGGTGTATTCAAAAAAGACGGCCAGTTGGAGGCACTCGCGGTCCGCGGGGTCGAGCGTGTGCATGAGGCTTTCAACACGCCGCAATTCATCGGCGGCCATGACCTGGGGAGGATGAGAGGGCTCGTCGGAAACCGCGGCCGGATCGAAAGCGACGATGCGTCCGCCGCCTCTCTTTTGGCAGGAGTGATACCGCAGATGGTCGAGGCAGAGTCCGCGCAGCATGGTGCAGGCCCAGACGAAGCCGCTGCCGCGGCGGGCATCGTATTCGCCCGCTTTTTTCCAGATCCGCACGAAGGTATCCTGCATGATCTCCTCTGCGGCGCCACGGTCCTGAAGAATTTTCATGGCAATCCCGAGCAGGGTCGCTGACCAGAGCCCGTAGAGCTCCTTGAGCGCCCCGCTTTCCTGACGAGCGATGCCGGCCATGAGAACTGCCGCCTGCTCCGTCTCAGGGGGTAACGGAGCAGGCAGAGGATCCGGCAAGGCTTTCAGGAACGGGACTGCCATGATGAGTGGGGGGATTCCATTCTCTCTTTTATTCGCCATTCGCGGACGATTTGGATTGCGGAAAATCATTTAGGGGCGGGATTTTTTTCGGGGGGGCATGGTCTTACTCTTACTCTTACTCCTACTCATACTCTTACTCCGCCTCTTCAGTGAGTAAGAGTAGGAGTAGGAGTAAGAGTAGGAACGGGACGTCAGTGGGGGGTGGTGAGCCAGGCCAGGAGGTCGGCCATTTCCTGGGGGGACATGCCGGTTTCGAGGCCGGGGGGCATGAGGGATTGGCCGGTGCTTTTGAGTTCGGCGATGTCGCGGCGGGAGAGGAGGCGGGTGCTGCCGTCGATGAGTTTGAAGGAGACGCTGTTGCCGGTCTCAGACGTGACGAGACCGTAGAGGTCGCTGCCGTCTTTCAATTTGCACTGGTATGCGAAAAATCCCGGCTGCACGTCGAGACTGGGGTCGATGATATTGGTTAGGATTTTCTCTTTTGGATGATTGACGACAGATTTGAGATCGGGGCCGATTTCGAGGCCGGTTCCCTCGACGCGATGGCAGACGATGCACCGGGTGGCGGCGACGGTTTTACCGCGGGCGGCGTTTCCAGCCATGCTCAGGGCGGGGCGGAATTGTTCGATCACCTGCTTCCGGGAGCTTTCGGTTTTGATGATGGAGGCGGCGAGTTCGCGGACGCGTTTGGAGGAATGATGAAGGACGCGTGCTTTTTGCACGGCGTCGAGGGTCAACGGACCACTCTTGAGGTGATGCAACAACTCCGTGGTCCATGCCTCACGGGAGAGGAGGGCTTCGTTGGCGGCGGTTTGGACAACGGGCGTCAGTGAACCGTGCTGTGAAAGAAGGATTGCGGGAACGGAATCATCGCCGGTGCCTGCAAGGGTGCGCACGGCATGGAGTTGCATGGCATTTCCCTGCACCGGCGTGAGCCATTGCGTCAAGAGTTGCAGGGCGGCGGCCCGTTCGGGCGGCTGGCGGTAGAGCACGGCGGCCGCGGCGGCGCGCAGGTCTCCGGGTTTCGCAGCGTCCGCGGCGGCTTGTTTGGCAAAGGCGATCATGCCGTCCACCAGGCGCAGGGTATTTGTCAGGGAATCGGGTTTCGTGGAGAGCGCGGCCCGGCTTGTCTTCCTCGCGGCGAGGGCTTCCTCCAGTTGTAGAAAGGACTGCAACTGACGGGCGTCGTAGGCGCCGTCTTTGGGAGTGAGCGGCGGGCGCAGCATGGCGGCGAGAGAATCCCGGTCATCAAGCGCCAGTGCCAGGGCTGTCAATTCGTTGGCGAATGCGGACAAGGCCGCTCCGCCCGCCGCAGCGATGCCTTCACACAGCGCGCGGCAATGGGGCACGGCACTGCTCAGGATGGCGGCGCGCATGAACGGGTCGGCGAAATCCTTCACGGCGAGTTTCGCCAGAGCATTGCCGGCAGTGGTGTAAGACGAGTCTTTTTCTGCGGTCCATGCGCCGAGGCTGAAGGCCAGCTGGAGGCGGACTTTCGCATCAGGATCATTCACGAGATCCTCCGCGGCACTGATCACCGCGGGGTTGTGGATGCGCTCGGCGAGGCGGAGGGCGTTTTCGCGGACGGCGGGATTCTTGTCAGTCAGACCCGCGTGCACGAGCACGGGAGGCAGGGAGTCGATGCCATCCAACACACAAAGGGCGTGCAGGCGGGCGAGCGGGTTGGAGCTTTCCAGCAAGCGGCTGAAGTTTTCTGTTAGCGCCAGCTTTTCTTCGTTCGGAGCGGATTTGAGTTTCCACACCAGGGCCATGTGCGCCTTGTCACGCTGCCATTCGTTAGGTGAATCAAGGGCGGCGATGAGTGCGGCGGTGCTGAGTTTGTCGAGTGTGATCGTTTTACGGAGGCTCTTCGTTTTCGGGAACACGCGATAGATGCGTCCCTTGTCGTCGCCGAGGCGGTAGAGCGGGAGCAGTTCCTCGCGTCCGTTAGGGGGGAGCCAGTCCGGATGTTCGATCATGCAGCGGTACATGTCCACGACCCACAGGGCGCCGTCGGGACCGGTGCGGGTCATGACGGGGCGGCACCAGCGGTCTTCGCTGGCGAAGAAGTCATGCTTTTCCTCGCCCTTTGCGCGATGCGCGGTGAAACTGACGCCGTCATCGGTTAGGACATTGTGCTGGACGAGATTGTGAAACGGTTCGCAGGTGAAGGCGTGGAGCGTGTTTTCTTCGTGAGGAAAGAGAAGATCGTCGCGGTAAATCATGCCGCCGCACGCGGAGGTGAAGTGACCGGCGTTCTCAAAGGAGTGGAATCGTTTTTCCGGCGGGCTTACGGGCCACACGGGAGCATTGAGCGGAGTTACCAAAAGCCGTGAGGGATCGGGCGCGGGGACATGGGGATTGCGTTTCAGATAGTGGTCCGGCAGGACGTACTGCCAAAGCGCGCGGGAGTTTTGCGTGCCGTACCAATGGCCTGCATCGTCCCGGTTGCGGCCAAACTGCGAGGGGCCGCTCTGCGGTTCGAGTTCGCCGGTGTCCGGGCGGAAGCGGAAGTCGCGACTGCCGACGGCGATGTCCTCATTCCGGCGGTGCGAGCGCAATTTGGTGTTCACGCCGTAGTCGCCATGGTGGCCGCCGGCGGCGCAATAGACCCAGTTGTCGAGCCCCCAGCGAAGGCCGTTGGCGCGGAGCTGCTGGTTTCCCTGCTGGAGTCCGCTAACAAGAACCTCGCGGCTGTCTGCGGCACCGTCGCCGTTGGTGTCGCGAAGGAAGAGAATGTCAGGCGCGGCGGTGACGATGACGCCATCGCGCCATGTGAGGAGGCCGGTGGGAAAATTGAGGCCGTCGGCAAAGAGGGTGGACTTTTCATAGTGACCGTCGCCATCGGTGTCTTCGAGCACACGGACGCGTCCGCCTGGCTTGCCTTTACCGTCCATCCCCATGGGATAGTCCGCCATTTCCACGACCCAGAGACGACCGGCGAGATCCCAGTCGATGGCAACGGGGTCCATGGTCTGCGGTTCGTGGGCGGCGAGTTGGACGGTGAATCCTTCGGGCACGTGAACTTTCTTGAGCGATTCCTCCGGAGACAAGGCGGGAAACTCCGGCGCTTTCACGGTTTCCGCGGGAGGTGTTAGGGAGGAGGCTTGATAGTGCGCGCTGATTTCCTCCGGGGTGAGAGCGCGGGAATAGATGGCGACCTCATCCAGCTTGCCCTCCCAGTTGAAGAGGTTGTCATTGCGGCCGCCGAAGAAGACGGAGTTCTCCCCCGCGGGAACGGTTAGGGGCAATTCGCCTTCGATTTCCGGCGCGGGGCGGCCGTCGAGATGCACCCGGACTTTGTTTCCATCCCGCACGAGGACGACGTGGTGCCATGCTTTCAGGGCCAGTTTCGTTTTGCCGGTGAGCAGTTGGTCTTTGACGTTGCCGTTGAAGAGGATGAGGCGGCCTGCGTCGCCGGGGCGGTAGGTGCCGCCGATGCCGAGATGCTCGCCGTTTGCGTCTTTGTCACCGTCTTTGCCGCGCGAGAAAGCATAGCCGGTGACGGCGCGGGCATCCGGCGGCAAGCCGTTCCAGAGCCACATTTCGACGCTATAGGCGTCCGGCAGCGGAACGGTGGATTTCATGCGTCCGCCGGCGAAGTGGAAGGCTCTGCTGGCAGGGGTTTTGCGCGGCACGTCACCCATGCCCGGCAGGAAAACGGCGACGCCGTTTTCGAGTGCCGCGTTATGTTTCCCAACGGCATCGGAAACGTTAGGAGCGTCCATCTCCTCCATGCGCCAAAAGGCGAGAGGCTTTGCTTCGATGATGGCTTTGGAATAGGCCGTCGGTAGCGGCTCCGGCGTTTTGCGCGGTTTTCCTGACACTTTTTCCAGAAGGCCGGTGACAGCTTCGACGATCTTTGGCTCGGCCTGCACTTCCAGTCCGGCGGTGCGGGCGGGCCATGTGGTGTAACCGCCCAGCGCATGCTGCTCCGGCGGCGGGATGTAGCCCTCGGCACCGTTGGCGAGTTCGACATTCATCGTCAGCGGGAACGGACTGCGCGCCTTCAGCTTCAATCCGGTGAGGCAATAGACTTCGTTAGGGAGAGCGGTGATGCCGAGGTCTCCTACGCGGATGGCCTGGAGTTTCAGTTCGGTTTTTTGGCGCTCGTGCAGCAGGATGGCTTCGAGGGCATAAACTTCCGGAATGTTCTGCGGCAGCTTATCACCGAGTTTTGCGGCGGTTTCGCGGGCGGATTGCAATCGCTTTTCGTCCGGCACGCGGTAATTCAGCGTGAGGGTGGACTCTGCCATGGCGAGCGGCACTGCGGTTTTCCATGCGATCTTTTTGTAGGCGTCGGCCACACGTTCGGCGATCTGCCTCGCGTAGGCATCGTAGCCGATGTCTTTCGGCGCGGGACTGCCGTAGTCCATCTTTGCCAGGTCGCCGCTGGTACCCTGCGACATCATGCCGACGAAGCCAGAACCTGCGCCGATCATGGGGCCGATATGCACGGTGAAGCGCCCGAAGTAGTCCGCGGAGAGGGGCGGCGAATCGAAGTAGTGCATGGAATAGTTCGCCCACAGAGCGAGAGGCTTGCCGTCCGAAGTCTCCACGGCGAGAACGGTGAGTTGCGGATCGACGGGGCCGGAGGGGCCGGTAACGTCCGGGCTTTGATAACCGGGATGCATGTTGGCGCGGACGTTGGTCTGGCCGAAGGGGTCAGTGAGCATGCGGTCCGGGCGGCGAATCCAGCGGCGGTTGAAGGTGTGGTCCCAGTCGTCGAAGCCGGTCCAGCCAGCGCGGGCGGGCTGGAGATTTTTCACGGCGGCGGTGATAGCCTCCGCGATTTTACCCGGCAGCCATGCGACATAGGCCGGGTCCTCGCGGCTGCCGAGACAACCCATGGCCGAGACGCCGGAATGGGTGTGAGTGGAGGAAACCATCATGCGGTCCGCCGGGATGCCGGTGGCGGCGGAGGCGGTGCGCTTGGCGGCATCGATGAGGTCGCGCGGCATCATGCAGGTGTCCACGACGCAGAGGACGATTTGGGTTTTGCCGTCGTCGAGGGCGAGGGCGCGGGCGGTGAGGGGATCGGTCGCTTTCGACGTGGTGCGTTCGGTGAACATTCCGTTCACGCGGACGGGGAAAGTTTGCGGGGTGACGTCCACGACGGCGGCTCCGGCGCGGAAGATGGGCTTATCGGAGGCGGTATCGGTGAGGGCGAAGGCGAGGCAGGTGCCGAGCAGGAGAAGGGGGAAGAGGGGGAGGAGAAGTTTGAGGGGGGAGAATGGATGGCGGGGCGGGGGAGAAGAGGCTTGAGGGGAGGGGCTCGGGTTGACGGGGCGGATTAAAAATCCGCGGTCCGTTTTACGGTGCCGGAGGGTTGAGAGGAGACGGGTCATAGGGCGGGGTGGGGCCGCGGGGTTTGGAGGTGGAAAGTATCAATATCAAGGCTGGGTTGGAAAAAAGTGGGTTGATTTACCTTGATTTGGTTTGATTTGGAGGCTGAGATGATACAATTTTGATTTTGTAGGGAGGGGGCGGAGCGCGTGATGAACCTGGATTGGGAGCGCCGGGTGGGGGGGAGCCGGTGCCGGGATTCTTTCGCCGCTACGCGGCTGTGGATGCTGCGGCCTAACACCGTGGGCTGAAGCCGAATGGCGCGAAGATAAGCCATATTTTGTTAGCGGGATTGGGCGGTTTTTTTCCGGCGCGGTTCCGGCATGGGGACGGCGTGCCGCGGACAGGTCAGCAGGGGATAGGCTTTGGGCCGC
>DASZQB010000081.1:0-54990 GCA_035550135.1 Verrucomicrobiales bacterium | reverse complement strand
GGCGAGCCGACCATGAATTTGCTGCGCACCGTCCACTCGTCCCTGCGGGTCGAGCTGCGCGCCGCTTTGTTCCGGGCCACCCAGACGGGCATGACCGTCGAAACGTTCGGCACTCCCGCCAGCATCGACGGCGTAAGCCTGCTGGTGGACATCCGCGTTTCCCCCGCCGACGAACTCGTCCCGGATTGCCTGCTCGTGGTCTTCAGTGCCAGACCCGTCGCGGACGACGACCCTCACCCGCCTCCCCGCGCTGAGCCGGAGCCTGCCGTTCGTCAACTGGAGCAGGAGGTGGATCAGATCAAGACCCGCCTGCGCTACACCGTCGAACAATACGAGGCCAGCACGGAGGAACTCAAGTCCAGCAACGAAGAGTTGCAGGCCATGAACGAGGAGTTGCGCTCGGCCCTGGAGGAACTGGAAACCAGCCGCGAGGAACTCCAGGCCATCAATGAGGAACTCACCACGGTTAATCACGAACTGAAGACCCGCGCCGAGCAACTGGCCGCCGCCAACAGCGACATTCAGAATCTGATGTCCTCCACGGCCATCCCCACCGTCTTTCTGGACCGGGATCTGAAAGTCATGCGTTACACGCCTTCCGCCGTGGCGCTCTTCCGTCTCATCCCGGGTGACCTTGGACGGCCCCTCACTGACCTCAAGCTTCATCTCGACTACCCCGAACTCCGCAAAGATGCCGAGCAGGTGCTCGCCCAACTCACGCCCATAGAGCGCGAAGTGGGCGATGACCAGGGACGCTGGTACATCGTGCGCGTCCTGCCGTACCGCACCACGGAGGACCGCATCGGCGGTGTCGTCTTCACATTCATCGATATTACCGGCCGGCGCCAGTCGGAGTCGGCCCTTTACGCCAGCACCCGGGAGGCGCACGATGCCCGGCAGGACGCCGAATTCGCTGCAAACGCAAAGGACGATATCCTCGCCTCCCTCAGCCACGAATTGCGCACCCCGCTCAATCCGGTGCTCCTGACCATGTCGGCCATGGAAACCGACGCCTCTCTTCCCGCCGGGGCACGGGAACAGTTGACCATGATGCGACGGAATGTCGAACTCGAAGCGCGTCTCATCGATGACCTCCTCGATGCCACCCGCATCAGCCGCGGCAAACTTGAACTTAAGAAAGTGCCGGTGGACGTTCATGAAGCCGCGGAATGGGCCCTCCGCATCGTGTCTGACGAACTGCTGGAAAAGAAACTGGTTTTGGAAGTGAAATTGGACGCGGTGGAACATCACGTCTCCGTGGACCCCGCGCGCCTCCAGCAGGTTTTTTGGAATCTCCTCAAGAATGCCATTAAGTTCACACATTCCGGGGGGCACATCGTTCTCAGCACCATTAACCCTTCACCAGGACGCATCGCCATAGCCATCAGCGATAATGGCATCGGCATTGCTCCGGAATGCCTGGAACGCATTTTCGTGGCTTTCGATCAGGGCAATCTGCATGGCCGCCACGGCTACGGCGGGCTTGGATTGGGACTCACCATTTCGAAAGCCATCGTTGATCTGCACGGCGGGAAAATCCATGCGGAAAGTCCCGGCCCCGGAAAAGGCGCGTCTTTTACCGTGGAATTGTTGACCGTGTCCTCGGGCGCGGAATCACCCGCCAATGTGCCGTCCGGCGCATCTGAGCCCGCGCCTCCGCTTCGGTTGCTCGTAGTCGAGGATGACAAGACCACCCTCACCGCGATGAGCGAACTGCTGCGCCGCGACGGTCACATCGTCCTGGAGGCCCGCTCCCTTGAGGAAGCCCTGAAACTCGCGGAACAGGAGAGACCCGACCTGGTCGTCAGCGACCTGGGCCTTCCGGATGGCACCGGGATGGAACTGATGAGCGCACTCAAAAACAAATATGGCCTCACCGGCATCGCCCTGAGCGGGTATGGCTCTCCCTCCGACGTTAAGCAAACCACCGCAGCCGGTTTCGCCGCGCACCTCGTCAAACCGGTGGGAATCGTCCCTCTACGACAGGCGATCCGGAGGGTTTGGGAGGCCTCAAAGAGCGGCGCTTCCTGAGCCGCCCGTGCATGGCATCTTTCTTGCAGAGCATTTCCGGTTCGTCTCATAACCCTGACGGACGGCGCGGGCGGGTCTCATCCATGGAGCATCATTTGGTCATCGAAGCGGAATCCGAACTCTCACGTGCCCATTACGAACACGCATGGGAACTGCTGCACCTTGCTCCGGAGGCGAGCCGCGGAACGCCCGGAGCGCTGAAAGTCAAGCTGCGCGTCTGCCAGGAGCGCCGGGACTGGCGCACCGGCTCCGCCACGGCCGCGCGCATCACCTCCGACTTCGACCTTGAGTATCGCGAGGTCGCCGGACGCTTCCGTCTCGCTCACTGCTCCGCCCTCTGTGACATGGGATTTCTCACCGAAGCCCGCAGCGTCCTCTTCGCCGTCTTCAAAGTTTGGCCGGAGGGGAGAGAGGAAGTCGTCTCCCATCCCGCCATCAAAAACCTCTGGAACTAATTGCCTCGCCCGAGAGGCCGGCGCTCTCCATCGGCGGAACACCCGCCGAATCCACCCGCCCCTCCGGCCGAAACGCAAACCGCAACCTCGGCGCCAGCAGCACCGATCCATTCCCCAGCGCCGCGCACAGGCAAACGCGCCGCACGGCCTCCACACAATAATGCGTTAGCCTCACGGCCACGAATCGCTCCTCCGCCGCAGGACAGATGCGCACCCCCGCCTGCAGTTGATTTTCCAGCCAGCGGCGAATGCGGAAAAACGCAAGGTAATGTCGCTGCTCCATCTGCCGCCTCAGATCGCAAAACAGCCGCAGCGCGCCTTCCGCATCCTTGCGTTCGCGCAGTTTCCACCGCAAATCGAGCAGCAAATCGCACTCCGCACCAGAGACCGCGCTCGGCTGTCCCAGCAATTCATCGATCACCTCCAGCGCACAACGCCAGTGACAGCGCGCAGGCGCGCATTCAGCCGGTATCGAAGTGGTGCAGGGGGAGGGGGGCATCAAACTCAAATGTCAGCCTTTAAGGTAACTCTTCAGCATCCAGAGTGTCTTTTCATGCCACTCGAGCCGCTTGATCATCAGATCCTGCGTTTGCAAATCATTCGTCGCGCCCGCGGCGTCCCGGCACCGCATTGCGTCATCCACCAGTTTCTCATGCGCCACGATCAGCGCTGCCACGTAGTCCTTTTGCGGCATCGGCGATTTGAACTCCTCCATCCCCGCCGTCTTCGCCAGCACACTCAAGCCGCCAATTGCATAGGCATCCAGCGCGCGCACGCGCTCGGCGATTTCGTCCACCGCTTCAAAGAGGTCCTCGTATTGATCCTGAAACGCCTTGTGCAGCGGGAAAAAATCCGGCCCTTCCACATTCCAGTGCGCGAGGTGTGTCAGCGCCATCAACGCATAGGTGTCGGCGACGATGAGATTCAGCGCGTCGATGATGCGCGCGTCCTTCTTTACAGGGGTGGTGGTTTTAGTCGCAGTGCTCATAAGGTCTCCATACTAACTTCCGCCGCAGCGGCTCCAAACTGAAATTTTCTCTGCTCGCGCGGATCGCCGGCACCTGTGATTTGCCGCAAAATCCTCTCCGCATCGCCAGGCGTGCAGCGGTGAAAATCACAGCCGCCGGCCTCCGCATTCGGCCCGTGCTTGCATTCATCCAAACAATCCACCGCCTTGAGCCTCACCGTGTCGCCCAAACCGGCCTCCTCGATCTGACGTTCCAGCTCTCGATAGAGTTCCTTCCCCCCGCTGCGCCAGCAGTTCTTTTTAGCGCACACCCGGATCGGACACGTAAAACACGCGCCTTCACCCGCCGTCCTCACCGTGGTGACCACCCGCCGCTCCCGGCCCCCGTGGTGTTCCTCCTCCGTACACCCTCCCACCACCACCGCTTCCCCGGGCTGCAGCCTGCCATCCAGCTCATGTCGCAGCGCCTTCGGAATCTTCAAAAACATTTCCTCCCCCTCCACCCGCACCACCATCCGACGCTTCCCAAACATATCCCTGAAAAACCCCGCAAAACGACCGCGAACCTCAAATCGGGAGGGAGGGGAAGCAGTCATGGGAGGGAAGGAAAAGGTAAAGGTGATATTGAGAACCAGTCTCAATTGACCATTTTTCGCTCAGTGTCACCATCGTTGCAACCCCAAATCTCCTCGCCGCTTTAGCGCTGCCGACCGGGCAGCAAAGAGCTGCCGGGTGTCCCTCCCATGAGCGACGAAACCAATCCTATTCATTCCATGCTCTCCGGTATTCGCGAGGAGGCGTGGGCCAGATTTCCATTACGGTTGCGGTTGGCCGTGCGCTTTGTTTGGTTTCGCAGGGGCGTCACTCCCATGTGGGTCCTCACTCGCGTCGATGACCCATCCGACCCGCCACGGCCTTTTGACATCGTTGGCGGCATGTGGTTCTACGCCGTCGCCTCCGATATCGCGGCGGCCGCCCCGCGTGAGGTTCTCCTTTCTATTTATGGCTGCTTTTTCGCCCACACGAGCCGCTTTTGGCGCCGCCCCGGCAGCGAGATCCAGGAGAACGGCAACGAGGATGTCTGTCTCCTTCCCTCGTGGCCGGAGAGTACCCGCCTTGCGGCTCGCTATCAATTCGATGCCGGGCAAATCGAGCGCTGGCTGGCATCGCCCTTCAATCCACGCAACGCCCAAAGTCTCTGAACCCCAATTCGGACAGGGGCTCTGTGATTGCAAAGATAGCCGGGAATTCCTTCCGGCGAACATGGCGGTAGATCCGCTTCCCCTCTCAACTCATCCGACGGTAACGGAAACGTTTCAATCGCGCCGGATTTGGGAATTTACTTCGGCCCGGAAAACCGATCTCCTCCGCTCCGTTCTGCGATGACGAACGCGCCGCAGTAACGACAGCGCAAAACTCACCCCACCCGTTATGAAATACGCCCTTCGATCCTGCTGTTTATTTGTTAGCCTCACGGCCGCTGCGCCCGTGCTTCGAGCCGGAATTACCATGTCCTCCGGCCTCACGTATGCCGAGGAGGGAGGCACCCTGGATGCGCCCACTGACGTCGCGCTGGCCGCAAACGGGGCAACGCCGTTTGCGAAGGATGTAATCAACGGAGGCGGATACCCGGCGCACCAGACGTCCCATCTCAACGATGGCCTCTACAGCAACGACTATTCGTGGATCGGAGACAGCGATCCGAGCTGGGCGGTGATCTCGTTCGGCGCGGCATCGAAGACAATCGCCAGCTTCGCGTACGGGCGCGCCAACCAGCTTCCCCAATTCAATGACCGCTTCGGCGGAACCACCACGTTTCAATACACCACCGTGGCCAATCCGGATGCCTCCACTCCTGACGCTTCATGGACCACCATTGGCACCGTGGCGCTGACGGCCACGACACATCCCGGATTTACCAACCCGATCCTTCGCCACCGCTACAACATCAACACGCCCGTGACCGCGACCGGGTTCCGGATGATCACCCCCGGCGGCAATTGCATCGATGAGATCGAACTCTACAGCACGGCGGGGACCGTTTCGGTGCCCCCTCCGCCCCCGCCACCGCAGGCGATCGATATTACCGCCGCTGCCGGATTCACCATCGCATGGGACGGCAAAAACGGATCGTATGCCGATCTCCCCGTGCCGGGTCTGCCGGAGAACATCGCGCTGAAGCCGGGCGCCGCCGCCTTTGCGAGCAGCCTTATCAACGGAGGGGGATATCCCGCGCATCAAATTCCCCACATCAATGACGGGCTCTATGGCAACGACCACAGTTGGATCGGCGCGAGCGCTAACAGTTCCGCGGGTGTCGCGCTGGGTGGATTGTCTAACATCATCGCCGTTGCATGGGGCCGTGACAACACCGGCGCGGGCCTCACCGACCGCTGGGTGAGTCAATACACCATCCAGCGCACCACCGTGGCCGGCACGCCGGATGCCCTGGCGGCCCTGACAGATACCGGCGATCCCGCCACGGGCTGGGCCGGCATTGGCACCGTGACCTGCAATTTCAACGGCACCGTGGGAGGCAATCCGTTCACCGGGCACCTCCGGCATCAGTTCTCGCTCGCGACCACCGGCGGCGGGCCCGTGCAGGCGACGGCCCTGCGTCTCGTTTGCTCGGCCGATGGCGCCTGCATCGACGAACTGGAAATTTACGAAACCCTGCCACCCCCGCCGCCTCCTCCGCCCGCGCCGCTGGTCACCACGGCGGAAGCCGGATATGTCGTGACGTGGGACGGCAACGACGGGGACCAATACGGGCTTTCGGTGCCGGATAATCTCGCCCTGGCCGCGCACGGCGGAATGCCCATCGCCTCAGGCCAACTCGCGCCCGAACTCGGCGTCGATTTTCCCTATCACCGCATCGTCAACCTCAACGACGGCATGTACGGCAACGAGCACAGTTGGATCGGTGGAGGCGCCGATGCGGCCCCGTGGTTTGCCGGAGTGCTGCTGCCCGCGCCAACCACCATCACCAGCATCGCCTTTGGCCGCGACAATCTTCCGGACAGACCGGGGTTCACGCCTCCTTTCTTCACCGACCGCTGGGCTGGCACCTACACCATCCAGATCACCGCCGACGGCACAAGCTGGACTCCCATCGGCACGGTCTTCCTCAAAGGAAATGGCGGTGTCGATGCGCTTCCGGGCGGTGGATTCACCGGTCCTCTGCGGCATGAAATCAAGATCGCGAAGACCACCGGCCCCATCGAAGCCATGGGAGTCCGCCTGCTCGTTCCCGGCACCGGCATCGGAGGCGAAGGCACCGCCATCGACGAACTCGAAATCTACGGCACCACGACCACACCGACTCCCTTCGACTTCACTAATTTCACCACCGGCCCCGGCGATGCTTTTTCCCTGACCTTCACTTCCGTCGCGGGAGTCAGCTATACCGTCCAATACTCTGAAAACCTCGCCGACTGGGCCAGCGTCACTCCCGCCCTGACCGGCACCGCCGGCACCACCACCTTTTCCAGTCACCTCAACACCACCTCACTCCCCGCCCTGAGCGGCCCCAACCCGCGAAAGCTCTACTTCCGCGTGCGACGCTGAGGCCGGCAGAAACGACAGGCTTCCTTCGCTGATTTCCAATCATTCCCGAATCGGACCAAAATGGGAATGTTGCTGGCCGGTGTCTCGATCAGGTGAGGTTTTTCATATAATTACAATTTTGAACCTGATAAAGCCGCGGAATGAAGACGCTGTCCCTGCTTCTCCGTCGCGCGGCTGTGGTTTCCTCTCTTATCGCCCTGCCGCTCCCTGCACAGGATAACTCACGAAAATGGGATGCGGTCCAAAGTCCGGCATCAGGACGGCTCAATGCAGTTTGTTATGGCAACGGCGCCTGGCTGGCATTCGGCAGCGCCGCCGGGGAGGTTTACCGCTCCAGCGACAGTATCAACTGGGAGAAGATCGACGGAGTCACCGGCCTCCCGGCAATGCAGTTGCCGGATATGATTTATCCCAGATTCGTCGGCGACCGGTTCCTGTACGAAGTCTCCATCTTCTCGTGGAAACAATCCTTCGATGGCAAAGTGTGGACCGATTTTCCACTTCCGGCGGGCAAGGACGTCACCAACATCACTTTTGGAGACGACCGGTGGGTATGCGTGGGGGCGAGCTACACCGCCGTCGCGACGGAACCCGGGGACTGGACCGTGACAACTCTGGCGGCCCCCACGCTGAGATACGTTGCCTGGATGGATGGACAGTTCCTGGCATTCGCGGCTAAGAGTTCGGGAACGGATGTGTTTACTTCGCCTGACGCCATCACGTGGACGGCGCATCCCCACGCGACCGAGGTCTGGTTTGACCGCCTTGAGTCCGGTGACGTGGAACGGAGCGACGGCACCGTGGAGCACGCGGTGGTGGGAACGTTGAACGGAGAATTTTATTACATCGGCCGTGGTTCCGCCGGGGACTTCACCTGGGAAACCGGAAAGCGCGACAATGTGTTTGGCAAACTGATCCACCGGCGCAGTTTTGACGCAGCGAGGCCCGGGCACCTGCGGCGCGAGTGGGTCAACCTCGACTATTGTTGCAACCCTACCCGTCTGGAGGGACCGAAGGTCTATACTCTTGGTAAATCAAGCCAACCCGCGGTGGTGGAAGACCGCGGATCCACCGGCGATTTTCTCGCCACAGCCTTCGGGCCTGGCGCGATGGTGGCGGTGGGCACCAACGGGCACATCTGGAGAAACTCCACCGGACCGCTTCCGCCGTCAACGGCAGTGGGCAGGGGCAACGGCTACGCCAGCGAGGGTGTTTCCAGTTCCCCGGCGATGGTGGGCGGGCGTCCCGCCGTGGCCTACAGCGATGACAAATACGCCGCCGTAAAATTCGTGCGCGCCACCGATGCGACCGGGACATCATGGGGAACGCCGGTGGTGGTGGACGGAACCGGACCCGTGGGCCGCCGGGTGTGCATGCTAACGGTTAGCGAAAATCCGGCGGTTTGTTATTATGACGCGGCGCGCCAGCGCCTGAAGTATGCGAGGGCGATAGATGCCAACGGTTCCGCGTGGAGTCCTCCTGTTATTCTGGAAACCACAAATATCACTCCCGGCGGTTGCGCGATGGAGATCGTCGATGGGAACCCGGCCATTTGTTTCGCAGACTATCACAGTTTGAAATTCCTCCGCGCCACCGATGCCACCGGCTCCGCGTGGGGAGGGGTCATCACAGTGGACAACACGGGAAAATTTGACCGCTGTTCCATGAAGATCGTGGAGGGCCGCCCGGCCATCGCTTATTCCGGCGACGGGGGACTGTGGTACCGCCGCGCCGCGGATGGCAGCGGCACTGGGTGGGAAACGCGCGTGAATGTCTCGCCGTCGGGTTCCGGGCCGTCGATGCAAGTTGTCAATGGCCGCCCTGCCATGAGTTTCCTGGGGATCTCCGCTGCAGGATCAAGCGCGCTCTTTTTTGCGCGGGCCGCGGACGCCACCGGCTCCGCGTGGGAGAGTCCTGTCACTCTCGACGGCGGAGACAGCAATCCGGGCTCCGCCGCTTCGCTGGCTGTGGTGAATGGAAAGCCGGCGATCGGATATTATGCGTCCAGTCCAAATCTCGATTTGAAATACGTGCAGAGCACTGACGATGCCGGTGACGCATGGGATGCGCCGCTCACTGTGGACAGCACGGGCGACGCGGGGCAGTTCGCCGTGCTGCTGGAGGTCGCCGCCGCACCGGCCCTCTTCTATCATGATGACCTCGAGGGCAGCCTTCGGTATTTGAGGGCCACGGATGCGACCGGCGGCACCCGCTGGCCCGCGGACATCGCCGTGGAGGCGCCCGCGGGCAATATTGTCCCTGACGAGGGCACAAAAGACCTGGGCATCGTCTCGATGGGGACCGTCAGCACCGTTGTCTTTACGGTGCGCAATCCCAATTCGGGCAGCGCGGACCTAACCGTTCAGGGTGTCACGCTCGACGGCCCGGATGCTGCGGAGTTTGCCATCACTTCCGGTCCGGGAGTGAACACGCTCGCCGCTGGAGCCGCCACCACATTCGCCGTGCAGTACACGCCGGTCACCACGGGAATCAAAAAGGTGACTCTGCACGTCGGAAGCAGCGTCAATGGGCCGCGCAATCCCTATGAGTTCACGGTGACTGCCACCACTCTGCCTGACATGATGGTGGAAGGCATCAGAGGCCGGGAACTCACCGACGGCGACGCCGTCAATTTTTCACCGCTGGTGCCCGGACAAAAAATGGATGTGCAGTTTACCATCCGCAATCCTGGCGGAGGACCGTTGAAAAATCTTGCGGTCACCTTCGACGGGCCTGGAAGCAGCGACTTCCTCCTCCTGTCCCCGCCCGCTGCGGAGGTGCCGCCGCGCACAGGCAATGGACCACTCCCCGGCACCACCTTCACAGTGCGCTACGCGCCGCTGGCCGCGGGCCACCGAAGCGCCATGCTGCGCCTGGCGAACAATCTTCCAGGAACGCGCAATCCGTTCGATCTTACCCTCGCCGTAGAGCCGGGCCGGGCGGACCAGGCCTTCGCTCCCTTCCCTGGTCAGCGGATCGACAGCCTCGCGCTGCATCCTGACGGCCGTATCGTCGCTAACGTTCCCCTCCAGGGTTTGAGCGTTTTCAAACCTAACGGCTCCCCCGACACCGCGTTTTTCCCTGCTGCGATCAATAACGGGCTCATCTCCTGCGTCGCTGTGCAAAAAGACGGGAACATTTTGATCGGCGGAAATTTTGGAGCTGTCGAGGGGCGGGAACAGTGGGGCCTTGCCCGTCTTCATGCCGATGGATCGCACGATGAGAGCCTTCTCTTTCCCGGGCCGATGCATTTCAGTGTGACTACTATGGCGGTGCAGGCCGACGGCAGGATTCTCGCCGGGGGCTTTTTCCCGATAGCCGGGGGGCCTCCGCGTTTTCTGGCCCGCTTCCTTTCCGACGGCAACCTTGATCCGGAATTCCAACTGGTAACTGAGTTTGGCGCCACACTCTTTCCGGTCTCGTGCATCGCGCTTCAGCCGGACGGCAAAATTCTTTTGGGAGGAAGTTTCACTGCGACTGACGAATTCCCGTTCAATCACCTCGCGCGACTCAATGCCGGCGGGACCGCTGATGTGTCATTCACTCCGGCGGTTTCGGCGGATGTATTTTCCCTCGCCGTGCAGCCGGACGGCAAAATTCTCGCGGGCGCAGCCGAAACCCTGCTGCGTCTCTTTCCTAACGGAAATGTGGATTATGCAGTGTCCGTTCCGGGGGGTGCCCTCCCCAGCCGTCCGGCTGTCTACGATCTTGCCCTCCAGGCGGACGGCAGGTTTCTCGCAGCAGGAGCCTTCCTCCGTATTGCCGATACTGAAATCAGCAGCCTCATCCGGCTAAATACGGATGGAACAAGGGATGCCGCTTTCAATCCATTCATCTTTGCCACGGGCAGCAGCGAACCCCAGCGGGTGGCACTCCAGCCGGACGGCAAAGTGGTCATTGCCGGAGATTTCCTGGGTATCGATCGCGACGAGGCCATCAAAGTCCTCGGCCGACTGCACAATGACCCTGCGTTCACCGTGTTGCGGGCAATCGGCGGTTCCACCGTTCGCTGGTTGCGCGGCGGTGCCGCCCCTGAGGTGCGGGATGTCACTTTCGACGTAAGACCGGAGCATAACCCGAACTGGACCCGCCTCGGTGCCGGCACCCGCATTGACGGCGGCTGGGAACTTGCCGGCCTCACTCTTCCCCCCTCTGGCGAAATCCGCGCTCAGGGATATGCCGGCGGCTCCGTCATGGAAACGGTGACTTCCGTCCAGACCGCACACCTGACCATTCTCGAATCGTGGCGTTTCCAATTCTTTGGCACCACTCAAAACACCGGTGACGCCGCCGATGATGCCGACTCCGACCACGACGGCCTAACCAATTTCGCCGAATTTGCCTTCGGCCTCTCCCCGGTGGACCGCCGCAGTAACGCTCTTCCGCTTTTCGTTCACACCGGTGCCGCGCTAACTGCCTCCTTCACTCCGCCCTTCGGCTCAGAAGGCGTTCTTTACCGTGCTGAATGGAGTCCCGCGATGCTGCCAGACACCTGGACCGAAATTCCCAACGCGGGAACCGGCGGTGCCAGGGTGTTCAGCGTTCCAGCGACCGGAGAACGAATCTTCGTACGGTTCGCGGTGCAGATGCGCTAGTGAGGAGGGGGGCTTGTCCCAGGGTGCTTCAATGAACTTCGATCAATGGAGAAAACGCCTGCGTCAGGACATGAACGGTATGTGTGCAGTCTTTTTTAACCAAACCAGGCAAACTCAGCCCTCATCCGCACATATAAAGAAGATCCTCCCACATCAGCGGCCACACCCATCGCTCCTCATCCGCAAAAGCAGCCGGATCACACTCCTTCAGCCGCTCAATCGCCGCCAGCGCCGCAGCCTTCACCTCTTCATCGGAGGCCTCTGCGAGTCCCTCGTACCACGACGTCCACACCCCGGCAAAATGCGCCAACTGCTGCACGGAGGAGTTCATAAATTGATCTCCTTCCTTCCCGTCGATGCTCTCATGCCACACTTCACCCGTGGGATTGACGTAAACCCTAACGCCATCATCCGCACCGATCACTAACGGTCCGGACGAATCGAAAGACCCGAACTCAAAAGTGGTGCTTCCCATGACCCGCGGCAGTCCCGTCGATGCCAGGAACGACTTCGCCCCGTCAGGAATATCCGCACCCGCAAGTTCCTCCTCCGTCCACCGGTAATGCTGCCCGTCTTCGGGCAATGAGGGCGAATGCATATAGATGTTAGGGAGAGGAAAACGCCTGCAGCAGGACCGTCACGGCCTTGGAAGTTTGCCTTATTTTGAAACCGGAGTCCACGCCCAGCGTTGGGACGACCTTTCGGCTCTCAATCCCCAAGCCAGCAAAGCCGAAGCCAAATAACGCAGCTCGACATTCCAGCCCGGCGAAGCCGGACCAAAACGCGGGCCGGAGGCCCAGCCGGAAATTAGCCGGGTGGTGGAGTGAGGAACGAACGGAACCCCCGGAAAACGTCCAAAAAATATCAGATGAGCCCTGTAGGGGCGACGGAAAGTCATTCGGATGATACGCCAGCCGCCGCCGTCGCGGAATGAATTGCGGGTAACATGCCTTGATTATGTTCGCGGTCCGCTTTGGCGATAGGTCGCCTGACCGTATCTAAAACGGCCCCGGGTCAAAAGGCGTGCGGAGTGGCCCGCCGTCCTTTCTGCGCGGCATAGTTCCGGAAATGGGCAACTTCCCTGAGGGTCTCCGCATTCGTGAGGCCGTTGGTCACCTCATTCCCGGCGCGATCCACCGGCTTGGCATCGGGAAACAAAAGCTTGTTTTTCCCGCTCTCCAAATCTGCAAGTGCTCTCGCCGCGTCTCCATAAATTTGATAGGCAAGGTTGGTGCACAGAAATGAGGTAATGGACGGCGATGTGTCCGTCTTGCCCGCCGGGGATGTGTAAAACGGATGGGTGGCCACCTGCGTCGTAAAAACCTCATAGGCATCATCCAGTTTGGTAAAATACGGAAATCCGAAACTCGACGCCGGCACGGGCCGCGGGGCTTCGAGGCCGGTATTCTCGGTAAGGTTTCGAAGGATGTTTCCGATCATATACATGCCGGGATCGGTTTGCAGGAAGACCACCTCCCGCAATCGTGCGAGAGCCATGATCCCGGAGCATTGGGAACACGATTCGAGCGTGGTATAGAGTGTCACCTCTTCAAACGTATTGTAGTCGTCCGCCGGAGGCTGCGTTGGTGAATTGACATCCCACGAGTCGCTGATTTGCGTCAGCCCGTAAATTCGCCGCACCAGACGGGCTTCGGCATGCTCAGCCGAACTGTTGAGCAACTTGTTATGATTGAACTCGAAATCGATGATGAATCCGCGCCGGTCCACAGCGTACGCCGCGATGTTGTGGCCGCGGTAGTCATCCCTCAAATACGCCCCGCCGGCGGTGGCCGGATTCGGATTCCACGGGTATTCCCCGTCCCGCCCTTTTTTGAGGCCGTTCCAATAGTGGTGGGTGATTGCCATCAACCCAAGCGAGTAAAGCCGGTGCCGTTCCTTCAATGCATCGGAAATGGGCTTGGGTGTCAGCGTTGCGAGCCTGGAAACCTTTTCATTCCAGTAATTTTCAAGGATTGGGTTTTTGATCATGGCGTAATGCTCTTGAAGTTCAGTGGGCTCATGCAGGCACCCGCGGATTTCAGCCGGGCCGGAGACCCGTCAGATCCGGAGTGAACCGTAGACAGCTTGAATTTCAGTTCAAGGCCCGGGCAGGTCCGCACGGGCTAAATCCTGTTTTTTCTTTCTTTGCAATCGCGTGCCACTCTTTGCATCCCGCTTTCTCCGGTTTCACTGAAATACCGGCACCAAATGACGCAGTTTTCGCCCGTTTTTTCAGCGGAATCATTTGACAGCGGAGGTGTTTAATCACCGAAGTTACTCATGCCATTCCATCGTCGAGTCTCCTTCGTTCTCAGCCGTTCCGGCCTGCCGGAACCCGGAAAGCGTTTGGTAGGAAGACGTTGCTCCAGGCATTGCCGCAGGTGCCCGGCTTCGCCGCATTTTCCGCTGCGGCATTGGCCGGTCCCGAACAATCCTGTCCGATTCCATCAGATCAGTGTTTTTGGGAACAAAAGCCGCACTGCTTCCGACATCAAAATTCTATCACTCCTCACCCCTGCACCCGGAAAATCAGGCAAAATCAAGCCAAATCAAACCAACTTTTTTTCAGGGAACCTTGATCAAGCAGCCGCGTGATACTTTCCTGCTTTGCCTCATCCCCGCAATCCACGCCTGTCCTCCAGGGGATTCCCTTACTTCGCAACACTTTAATTTCAGATAGTTGTCCCGATCTCGAATCGTTGTAATTTCGTTCTTTTGGCTCCTCCGCACTGGCTCTCCCATGAAATCCCGATCCTTCCCTCGTTCCCGACTGTTTCTCTCAGCCGCTCTCATGGCGGCCTCTGCGGGCACGGTTCTCGCCGCTTACCCTGAATTTGGCGGCATCTTCCCCCGCGGCGGCCAGCGCGGCACGGACGTGGACGTCACCTTCTCCGGTGCCCGCCTCGCGGACGCGGAGGAAATCGTTTCCTACAACCCCGCCGGCATCAAGGCCGCCTCGTTCAAGGTGGAAAACCCGAACACCATCAAGGTAAAACTCCACATCGAGCCCAACTGCCAGCTCGGTGAGCAAATCTTCCGCATTCGCACCAAATCCGGCCTCAGTTACGCCCGCAACTTCTTCGTCGATCAATTTCCCCCCGTGGAGGAAAAGGAGCCAAACACCCTCCTGGAGCAGGCCCAGCCCATCACCTCCGGCGTCACCATCACCGGCGTCGCGCGGAATGAGGATACCGACTACTACAAGATCGAGTGCAAAAAAGGCGAGCGTCTTAGCGTGGAATGCGACGGCATTCGTCTCGGTGGCGCGTTTTGGGATCCCTACGTCGCTATCCTGAACAGCAAGAAATTCGAACTCGCCACCTGCGACGATTCCCCCCTCGCCATCCAGGACCCGCACGCCAGCATCGTCGTTCCGGAGGACGGCACTTACATCATCGAAGTGCGCGATTCCTCATACGCCGGGCGCGATGACGCTCACTATCGCGTGCACGTCGGCAGCTTCCCGCGTCCCACGGTCGTCTATCCCGCCGGCGGCAAGGCGGGATCAGAAGTAAACGTGACCTATCTCGGTGATGTCGGCGGACCCATTCAGCAAAAGGTCGCCGTCCCTAACACTCCCGGCGAGGTCCTCCCTCTCTTCGCTCAGGCCAATAACCTCAGCGCGCCCTCACCGAATTTCTTCCGCATTACTAGCTACGACAACTATCTCGAAGCCGAACCTAACAATTCTCACGCGGAGGCAAAAGCGAAACAAACCGCGCCGCTCGCCGCTCCCGTTGCGCTCAACGGCATCATTGAAAAGCCCGGCGACGAAGACTGGCTCAAATTCACCGCGAAGAAGGGCGAGCGTTTCGACATCATCGTCCACGCCCGCGACATTCGCTCTCCGCTCGATCCCGTCCTCGAGGTCTTCAACAAGGATGGCGGCGGCATGGGCGGCAACGATGACAATGGAGCGAACCCTGACAGCAAAATTGGCGGCTGGAGCAGCCCCGCCGACGGCGAATACTACGTCCGCGTGCGCGACCACCTCGCCCGCGGCGGTCCTGATTTTATCTACCGCGTGGAAGTCGCTCCCGCCGAGCGCGGGCTCAATGCCTACATCGCCCGCTACGACCGCACGGACAGCCAGATGTGGACTGCCTTCTCCATTCCGCAGGGCAGCCGTCACGCCATCCAGGTGCATGTGGATCGCATCGGCGTGGGCGGTGATACCGCGTGGGAATGCCCTAACCTGCCCGCAGGCGTGAAGCTCGAATCCGAGCCCATCCCCGGCAACAGCGCCGAGCACATCATGATCCTCTCCGCCGCCGCCGATGCCCCGCTCGCCGCCGGTCTCCTCAAGATGACGCCAAAGCCCGCGGACCCGAAGCAGGGCACCGTCCCCGGCCGCTGGATGAACAACATCGAATTCGTCCAGGGTGAGCCTAACAGCACGCCGTACGTCATTTCCAAACAAACCCTTTTCCCCGTCGCCGTGGTCGAGCCGATTCCGTTCACCATGGAACTCGTCCCGCCCGCAGTGCCTCTCGTGCAAAGCGGCACTATTGATCTCAAAGTGAAGGTCACGCGGAAAGAAGGCTTCAAGGCCCCCATCACCGTGCGCATGCTCTGGAATCCGCCGGGCATCAGCGCGCCCGGCACCGTCGGCATTCCCGAGGGCAAGGACGAAGTCATTTACCAGCTCACCGCCAACGGCGACGCTCCTGCTAACACATGGAAGATCTGCATGCGCGGCGAATCCGACGCCGGCGCCGGTCCTATCTATACTTCCTCGGCTCTCACTCCCATCACCATCGCGCCTCCTTATGTGAAGATGAAGATGGAAATGGCCTCCACCGAACAGGGCAAACCCACCGAATTGTTCTGCAAGCTGGACGTCGCCAAAAAATGGGAGGGCAAAGCCAAAGTCGTCGTCTATGGCCTGCCCGCCAAGACCAGCACCGTCGAAAAGGAAATCTCCGCCGAGGACAAGGAAGTCCGCTTCCCGGTGACCACCGCTCCTGACAGCCCCACCGGCAAACACCAGAATCTCTTTTGTCAGGCGATCATCATGGAAAAAGGCGTGCCCATTCCGCATACCATCGGTCAGGGCGGGGTCATCCGCATCGATCCCCCTCCGCCCGCTCCGCCTCCTGCTGCCGTGGCCAAAAACGATGCCCCTGCTGCGCCCAAGCCCGCCGCTCCTCCCGCTGCCAAACCACTGAGCCGCCTGGAGCAACTCCGCCAGCAGCAGGCCGCCGGGAAGTAGCCGGTTAATTCCCCCTTTCGAAAGATTTCTGTCAGTTTTTCCAAACTGGCCGGAAGATGCGCATAGACACCTTTGCGCTCTTCCCCATGTCCCGGCACGATGAGTTCCTCCCGTTTTTCCTCGCCCATCAGGGCGACCTCCGCGCCTTCATCGGAGCCCTCATCCGGGACGCGCAAACCCGCGAAGACATCTTCCAAAACGTCGCCCTCACCCTCTGGGAATCCTTCGACCGCTACGACCGCGACCGTTCCTTTGGCGCATGGGCCCGCGGCATCGCCGCCCGCAAGGTGCTCCACGAACACCGCAGCAATTCCCGCTTCCCGCTGGTCTTCCCGCCGGAGGCCATCCAAAGCGTCCTCGACGCCTACGACCGCACCGAAGTTCCTGAAGGCCCGCGCCGCGTCGCGCTGCGCGAATGCATGGACCGGCTCCCCGCCCGCACAAAGGAAATCCTAACACTGCGTTACGATCAGGACCTCAGCGGCGACAGCATCGCCGTGCGCCTCGGCTCCACCGTGGATGCTGTGCATCAGGTTCTCTCCCGCACCCGCAATTCCCTCGCCGACTGCATCCGCCGGCGTCTCGCACTCCACTCGGTGGAAAAAACCTCCGACTAACTTTTGTTCTCTCCGTGTCATGAATGAAGAAATGACCAGCCTGATGCACAAGCATCTCAACGGCGCCCTCACTCCCGCCGAAGCCTCCACTCTCGCGCAGGCCCTCATGGAAAACTCGCAACTCGCCGAGGAGTTCGCCGCGATGACCCGGCTCGACGGCGACCTCTCCGCCGCCATGAAGGACAGCGAGCGCACCGCGCTCTACACCCGCCGCATGGAACGCGCCGCCGCCGAAACGGAACCGGCCGCCGCCCGCAAGCGCTGGCCCGTGAAATCCATGGCCGCCGCCGCGGGCTTCGCCGTTCTCGTCGGTGCCGGCTGGAGCGTGCTCGATGGCCTGGAACAAAGTCCCGCTCGCAGGAGCAAGCCGGATTCCACCTCTGGTTCCGGCGGCGGATATGCCTCCATGGGCGCAGGCACCGGCAGAGAAGGAGACTCCTCCACGATGAAACAAAAGCTGCGCCGCTTTTTCATCCCCATGCCCACTGTGCATTCGCAGCCGGTCTCTCAGGCGCTCGCTCATCTGCAAACGCAGTGGCGGGATGCCTCACCGAAGGATGACAAACAAGCCGCCGCCTTCACCTTCGCCCTCTCCGAAAAAGTCCGCCAGCGCTGGCTGAAGCCGGACGATGAACCAACCGTTTCTCTGGCGATTCCGGGCGTTTCCATGCTAACCAATCTGGAACTCGTCGCCGCGCAATCCGGCTTGAAACCGGTTGTCACTGCCGCCGGCGTCACCATGGAGGACGATCCCCGCGCCGCAGACACGAAGGAGCGCACATGGACCATCCCTCTGCCAAAGGCCACCGTCGCTTCTTTCATGCGAAAGTCCGCTCAGGAAACCGCATGGTGGAAGCGCTCCGCACAAAAAACCGATGTCACCTTCTCCATGGCGCAGGCTGCCGATGCGATGGACCTTGCATGGGGCAAATCACAGGTGCGTTATGGAGATGCGATAAACTCGTGGATGGACGGTCTCGCGACGAACTCACCGCCGGAGTCCTCCTTCTGGGATTTTGTTAGCGAATTCCGCGGCGGTGCCGCAACGGATGCATCAGTGTATACCCGCCAGGTGCTGGGCGAAATTGCCGCCCTCAATCAAAAACACGCTGTCACTGCCGGTGATTCGGATCTCCAAACCCGCATCGGGTGGTATGAGATGGCTTACCGGATGCAATCCGCTGCACCGGCGGATCCCGTCGCGACCACGCCGGAAAATCTTTCTGCCCTCGCCTTCTCTCCGGATGGCACGAATGTGTGGAAGGTCCCCGAAGAGGTTCAGCTCCCGCTCATCGTTGCCGGTGACGTTGTTGTGCCTGAGACTGCGGCCTCTGCGGCTACCGGCATCGAGATGGCCGCGAATGACATCGATGCGCTGGTGCAGGCTGAAACCGCGAGAAATACCGGAAAGGTCTATCTGGGAGCTTCCACCTCCGCGGAGACGATCGATGAAGTCTATAGAAGAAGATTGATTTCGTCGGGAAAGGCCGCTGCCGCCGGCGGTTCTGTCGATCCCGGAGCAGTCATCCGATTGCTCACTGTCCACGGCATGCCGGCGGAAGGTGCCGCATGGGACGCAGAATCCGGGGTGCTCACGGCGAAGGGTACCATGCGGGGCCTGCGTGCGGCGAATGCCGCTGCCGTCGCCATTCAGGAAGCCGCCAGCGATGGCGTGGCCGCTGAGATGAAGATGATCGAGTGGAAGAAGGGCGAGCCTCCCATCGCCGCGCCCGCAGAGGGCATGGTGCCGTGGATTTCCCCAGGCGACATGCAGACGCTCTTGAAGTCGCCTGACAAGAACATCCGTATTGCAGACCGCGCCTCTGCGGGGATGGGCAGGGAATTGGTTATCGATCATGTTCCTCCGCCTCCGTCCGAAGGCGACGAGCGCGCACCAAAGGAAACGCCTCCGCATCTGACTCTGAAAGTTTCGGACACAAGGCGCCTCGCCGGAGAATCCATTGCGGTGCAGATTTCCATTAACCGTGTCGGTGACGGCATCACAGGTTTATCAATTCCCGCGAAACTTCCATCATCCGGCGGGTGGCTTCGTTTCGACTTCCCCGCATCGGGAGACAAGAAAGCGGTGACGGCGCTCGTCCGCCTTCAGACCGCTATTGTGGATCCTTAGCGCCCTTCACTTTGCGGGCAATGCGGCGAATGGTTAGGGAAAAGCCGGTCCAGACAAGCACCGCTGCCGCCGCCGAGACAACACCTGCAATCGTCTGCCCAACCACACCCCCCGCTTCGCCCGTGTGAACCCATCGACCCCAGGTGCGAAGCTTGCGTCCGGAGTTGAAGTCATCAAAGCGTTCCGTACTCAGGACCACGGCGGTTTTGGGATCAAGCGTTAGGGTGCTCCGAAGATCCGGCCTTCCGCGATGGCCGGCCATGACCGTGAAGACCGCCTCTTTTGCCGCCGGAATGCGAAGACTGATGGATTCCCATCCCGGCGAGAGCTCTTCGGCCTTTGCCCACACGGCATTCAGGCCATCGAAGTCAGGCGCGGCGGAAGGGGCATTCGAGCGGGACGGCGGCGGACCGGACTGAGTCGGAGCCGGGGGTGCTTCGTTACCGGTGAGGCGATAGAGAAGGCTGGTCGCCCATGGATAGGAAATCAGCGAGCCGGTGACGACAATGAAGAAGAGCGGAATGCAGGACCAGAAGCCGAGCACATTATGCCAGTTCCAATCCCTGGCGCGCCCTGACAACTTCCCGCGGAACCACATCACCGGTCGCAAATTGGCCCATGACCATTTGCGTGGAAACCAAAGGTAGAAACCGCTTACCACCAGGAACAGAAAGACGAGATTCGCCGCCCCGGTGATCGCTTTGCCGGTACTCCGGCTATCACCGGAGAACGCGATGTAACGGTGCAACTCCGTCACCGTGCGAAAGAATTTCCTCAATCTAGGCGGGCCGGGCGCGATCTTCAATCCCGTGGCCGGATCAAGATAGGCGGACGCCTCGCGCCCGTAAGCGGCGGTGGCGGGAATCGTTGTATCACTTGAAAGAGTCAGGCCTGTGAGTGAAGCGCCGGAAGGAGCGTTGGCCTGCGCCTTTTCCAGAAGCTGCTCGATGGAAAGGCCCTTCTCTGCGGAAACAGAGACCTTCGGCACATCCGCAGATTCCAGCATCTGCCGTTCATACATCAGCAGCACGCCGGTCACCGACATGATGAGAATCACCACGCCCGCGGCGATGCCGCAAATGAGATGGAGCCAGAAGATGATCTTGCGAATGCCGGATTTCATTTGAGCATGTCTCTCGCTAAAAAGGAAAGGTGCGGCTGGCACCAGCAGCCGCACCCATGCAGGATTGTTAGCACCGATAACCTCCTACATTTCCGCCCACTGACGGAGCAGATTGTGATACACGCCGGTGAGTTGCACCGACGATTGTTCAGCACTCGGGTTGCCCGCCAAATCGCGACTGAGGCGCTGGATGGCGAGGTCGAGGTCGAAGAGCAGTGAACGATGTCCGTTGTCGCGGACCATGCTTTGCAGCCAGAAGAACGAGCAGATGCGCGCCCCGCGTGTGACCGGCGTCACGTGATGCAGGCTGGTCGCCGGATACAGGATCATGTGGCCGGGCGGGAGCTTCACGCGCTGGACGCCATACACGTCTTCCACGCAGAGTTCGCCTCCGTCGTATTCATCCGGTCCTGTGAGGAACAGGGTCGCTGAGAGATCCGTGCGGATGCGGTGCGGCGTGCCTGGCACCTGACGAATGGCGTTGTCCACGTGCGTGCCGAACGACTGGCCGCCCGTGTAGCGGTTGAACAGCGGCGGAAAGACGCGCAGCGGCAGCGCAGCGGACACGAAGAGCGGGTTCCGCCCCAGCGCCTCCACGATCATGTTGCCAAGCTCCTGCGATGCCGGACTGCCCTCCGGAATCTGCATGTTATCCTTGGCTTTGGAGGACTGGTGACCGGCGGTCACCTTTCCGTCCACCCATTCAGCCGCGTCAAGCACCTTGCGGGCATGCGCGACCTGGTCGGCAGTGAGGACGTCGGGAATTTGAATCAGCATGACGGGTCTTTGTTAGAAGCTGAGGCTTGCCGTCAGAGAAACTGAACGTCCGGCTCCCGGGATGGAATGTCCGCCGCCGACACGGTCAAGGTACTTCTCGTTGAAAAGGTTGTAGCCATTGAGTCGAAGCGACAGGTGGTCGTTGACCTTGTAGTTCACCATCGCGTCCACGACGACATAACTGTCAGCCTTCTGGCGGGTGAGCGAGTTGTTATTGTTATAGCGGTCGCCCACATACTGAGCGCCCACGCCCACCTGGAATCCGGCGGGGAGTTCGTGAATGGTCCACAGGCTGAAGGAATGTTCCGGCGTGTTGCTGACTTCATTGCCGACTTCGGCGGCTACGTCCGATTTTTTCACTTCACTGTCGAGATAGGTATAACCTCCGATGATGCGCCACTTGTCCGTGATGGCGCCGCTGAAGCCCACTTCAAAGCCCTGGACGACCTGTTCGCCGGTCAGATTGACGACGGTGGGGTCGGCGGGATCGGTGGTGCGCGCATTCGTCTTTTCCGTGCGGAAGATGGCGCCGGTAAGGGAAAGCTTTTCATCGAGAATGTCCCATTTGGTGCCCACTTCGAAGGTCTTGTTCTTCTCCGGATCGGCTTCGAAGAGACTGAGTGTATTGTTGCTCGAAGTCGGCGCTGCAATGTAAGTCAGGTTCTCCGTGGAGGTATTGAACGAAGTGCCGTAGCCGGCATAGAACGTTCCATAATCCACCGGCTTGTAGTTGAGCGCGACACGATAGCTGAAAAGCGAATCATCGCGATGCAGAGGCGTCACTGTTAGGTCAGGGGCAGCGGTGCGGCTCTTGTAATCGACCTCGGGGGAGTCCCAGCGTCCGCCGAGCGTGAGCGTCCACTGTTTGGTGAAGTCGATGGCATCAAACACGTAGATCGCCGCCGTGTCGGAAGAGGTATCGGTATAAGCCCCGTTGTGGCTGATCGTGCCCGTGAAAGGGTCGTTCGGATTTGGATTGAAGACGTTCGTATTCGGATTCGATCCGGCGGGGCCGGTGAGAACACGAACATCATTGTGTGAATCTTCACGCGACAACTCAACGCCTGCTACGAGTTGGTGTTTTACGGCACCCGTTTCAAAGTCGACGCGCAGGTCTGATTGCAGCGAAAGGGCATCGTCCACTTGGTCCCGGGACTGGAACTGGCGGGTGAGTTCCGTGTTGTCATAACGCGTCACGGAACTGCTGGGATCGCGGTCGATAAAACGCGGGGCCGTGGTGACGGAGTCGCGGTCATTGCGTCCCCAGCGCACGGCGGTGCGCCACTTGATCCTGTCGGAAAAGTCGTGTTCGAAAATGCCGGTCACGAGGTCCGTTTTGATGCGTTCGTAGTCCCGGTTCAGATTGCCGTAGTAGTTATCGAAGAGATAGTCCGGAAGCGCGCCGGACGGCAGACCCGTGTTGTTGATGGTGGTTGTCGAGCCATTGGCGCCGGGCACCACGGAATTTCGGGGCACCCATGGAATACCGTAGTCAGGCACGTTGTCCTGATCGAGATGCATCCAGTTCAGGGTAGACCGGGTATTCGTGCCAAGCCCGAAAGAGACAGAGGGGGCAACACCCCAGCGCTCGTTGTTCACATCTTCGCGCCCAGGGTAGTCCGCGTTGTGATACATGGCGTTGAGGCGGAAGGCAGCGCCCGTCTGGCCTGCTGGCGCGGGTACCGCGACCGGTTCCTTTCCGCTGACCGCCTCCTTGCCGGACGGGGCAGGGGAGAGAGCCGCCCCGTCCATCCAGAGCGGAACATTGATGTCCAGCGTCGAACGGAAGTAATCCGAAGACCCAACGCCGATGTCGCCGCGGTAAAACCGGTCCAGAGTCGGCGCCTTGGTGCTGAGATTGATGGATCCGCCCGTCGAACCGCGGCCCACCGTGGCGGAGGAGGGGCCCTTGGTCACTTCGATCTGCTCCAGGTTGAACGGATCGCGGCTGTATCCGCCGCCCGCCGTATCCCGAATGCCGTCCACAAAGATGTCCGAGCGCGCCGCGAAACCTCGGATGGAAAGATTGTCTCCCGCCGGACCGCCGCCGCCTTCGCCGGCCTGCATCGAGATGCCGGGGACGTTTCGGAGCACATCGCGCAGGGAGGAAGCGCCGCGCTCCTCAATGACCGCCTTCGGGATGACATTGATCGTCTGCGGGATGTTGATGAGGGGCTTCGTGTATTTAGGACTGCTGACTGTCTCCGCTTTGTAGGTCTTTTCCCCCTCGGCCGAGACGACGATTTCCGGGAGGCTGGCGTCAGCCTTTTTCTCGGCATTGGCGGGCGGCGGCGCCGTTTGCGCGTTCAAATTGCTCATCGCGCACAACAGGGATGTCAGGGCGATGTTCTCGGGCGATTTGCGGCGGTAGTTGTGTTTTTTCTTCATGGAAAATCCGAAAGCAGGTGGGCTTATTGAGAATCAGTCTCGATTCAGTGTTGCGACTAAGTCTCAATATCAGTGAGGGTCAAGAAAAATTGCCGCCCAATTATTGCCCACACCCTTCCATTGAGAGCACCACAGGGGGAACGTCGGCAGGGTTCAGCCGTTTGACAGCCCATACGCGGGTGCGAGGGTGGGATCATGACAAGAAAGCAACTGGAAGCCGTCATTGAAGAGGGCGCGCCGTTCACACTTAGGCTCGCTGACGGGCGGTTGTACCAGGTGCCCCACCGGGATTACATCTCGCTCCCGCCAAAAAACGCGACTGTCGCTGTGGTCTACGAGGATGATGGCACGGTTCACGTGCTGCCGTTGCTGACGATGACGGGTTTAACTTATAACCGGCAGGGGAAGAAAGGCCGGGGCTAATCCATAATGTCCGATCATCCGCTGCTGAACCGTCTGCCATCTTCCAAAGACTGTGGGGCTGACGAATTGCTGGACCGGTTCCTGGATTATGCGGCGGAGAAGCGTCTTTCGCTTTATCCGGCGCAGGAGGAGGCGATTCTGGAACTGTTTGAGGATCGAAATGTCATCCTGAATACGCCGACGGGATCGGGGAAGTCGCTGGTGGCGGCGGCGATGCATTTCCGTTCGCTGGCGCAGGGGCGGCGTTCCGTTTACACCTGCCCGGTGAAGGCGCTGGTGAATGAGAAGTTTCTGGCGCTGTGCCGGGATTTCGGGCCGGAAAATGTGGGCATGGCGACCGGCGATGCGACGGTGAACCGCGAGGCCCCCATCCTTTGCTGCACGGCGGAGATTCTGGCGAACTACGCGCTGCACTATGGCGCGTCGGCTCCGTTTCGCGAGGTGATCATGGATGAGTTCCACTACTACGCGGATCGCGAGCGCGGCGTGGCATGGCAGGTGCCGCTGCTGACAATGGCGAAGTCGCGATTTCTGCTCATGTCGGCGACGCTGGGGGCGACGGAATTCTTCGCGAAAGAGCTGACGCGCCTAACAAAAATGGAGAGCGTGGTAGTGGCGGGAAGAGACCGCCCGGTGCCCCTGGAATTTCGTTATGCGGAAACGTCCGTGGACGTGACGCTGCAGGAGTTGGTGGAGCAATGCCGCGCGCCCGTTTACATGGTGCATTTCACACAGAACGATGCGGCGGAGGCCGCGCAGTCGCTGATGAGCATCAACTTTTGCACGCCTTCGGAGAAGACTGCGCTGAAGGAGGCCATGAGCGGAGTGAAGTTCGCGAGTCCTTATGGCAAAGAGATCAAGAAGTACCTGCAGCACGGCGTGGGGATTCACCACGCGGGACTGCTGCCGAAGTACCGGCTTCTGGTGGAGTCGCTGGCGCAAAAGGGAATGTTGAAGGTGGTTTGCGGCACGGACACGCTGGGAGTGGGAGTGAACGTGCCCATCCGCACCGTGCTGCTGACGCGCCTGACAAAGTACGATGGCGAGAAAGTGAAGACGCTCAGCGCGCGGGACTTTCACCAGATCGTGGGCCGCGCGGGGCGGAAGGGATTCGACGATATCGGCTATGTCGTGGCGCAGGCCCCTGAGCATGTGGTGGAAAATGCGAAGATGGAGGCAAAGGCGGCTGCCGATCCGAAGAAGGCGAAAAAGATGGTAAAGAAAAAACCGCCGGAGGGTTTTGTGGGCTGGAGTGCGGAAACGTTCACGAAACTGCAGGCGGCGACACCGGAGGCGCTGACGTCGCGTTTTCAGGTTAATCACGGCATGCTGCTCCAGGTGTTGAGCCGGGATGGCGATGGCTGTCGCGCGATGCAGCAGATCATTCGTGATTCACACGAGCCTCCATCAGCGAAACGGAAACACCGGGAGCGGGCGTGGCAGTTGTTCCGGGCGCTTGTGGACCGGAGGATCATCGAGGTTCTGCCAAAACAGGAACGCAGCGGAGGAAGGAAATTGCGGGTGAACGTGGAACTGCAGGATGACTTCTCGCTGCATTACACGCTCTCGCTTTATTTGATCGATACGCTGGCGCTCATCGATCCGGCCAGTCCCAACTATGCGGCGGATGTGATGACCGTGTGCGAGAGCCTTTTGGAAAACCCTGACATCATTTTGCGCCGGCAGTTGGACAAGGTGAAGACGGAGGCGATGAACGCCATGAAGGCGGAGGGCATACCGTTTGAGGAACGCATCGCGCGGCTGGAGGAACTTGAGTATCCGAAGCCATGCCGCGACTTCATCTACAGCACGTTCAATGAATTTTCGGCGACGCACCCGTGGGTAGGTACGGAGAATATCCGGCCCAAGAGCATAGCCCGCGAGATGTTTGAGAACTTTCGGGGCTTCGCGGACTACATCAACGACTATGATCTCCATCGCGTGGAGGGCGTGCTCCTGCGGCATCTCTCCAGCGTGTACAAGGTGCTGGTGCAAACCGTGCCGGAGTCATACAAGACGGAAGCGGTGCAGGAGATGGAGGCTTGGCTCGCGGGTCTGCTGCGCGGCACAGACAGCAGCCTCCTGGATGAATGGGAGCGTCTGCGCGATCCGGACTGGAAACCTTCCGAGACCATTAAGCCCCAGGAACAGGCAGACATCACCCGCAACAAACGCGAGTTCACCGCTCTGATCCGCACGGAGATTTTCCGGTTCCTGCGTCCGCTCGCGTGGGAGGATTATCATGCGGCGTGTGCGGCTTTGTTCGCCGCGCCGGATCACACCTGGAAGGCGGACGAACTCGCGGCCCAACTCAATCCCTATTACAGCACGCACGACCGCATCCTGCTCGACAACGAGGCGCGCAATGGCCGGCACACCTACGTCGAACCCGCGGAGGATGGGAAGTCGTGGCGGGTTTGTCAGGTGCTGGTGGACGCCGAAAGTCTCAATGACTGGCAGGCGGAGTTTTTCATCGATCTCGCGCAGGCGCGGGAGGAGGGGAAACCGGGACTGGTGCTCGTGAAGGTGGACCCCGTGGCGGGGTGAGACATCCGGCCCTTGCCGTCCGCCGCGGAAGTGCCACACTTAATACGATGAACATCACACTGACACCGGAACAGGAAAAGCTCGTAACCGAACGGGTCAGCAGCGGGCAGTATCTGGATCCGGAGCATGTTGCCGCCGAAGCCTTTCGTCTTCTGACCCGGCACGAGCAGTACGAACAGGAGTTGACGGCTTTGCGTAAAGACATCGATGCCGGGTGGGAGGATGCAGAGGGCGGACGGCTTCTTAATGGTCCTGAGACCATGGCTGCGCTGCTCCGCCGCGCCAATGAACGTTTGGATATCCGCGGGTGAACTACGAGCTAACGCAGCGTGCCCATTGTGACCTTGAAGAGGTGGATGACTACCTCAGCCGTCGAGATGTAAAGGCGGCACGCGAGTTCATCGTTCGGACAGTGGAAGTGTTCGAACTCCTCGCAGTGCATCCAGAAATTGGAAGGCGGCGTCCGGAACTCAAAGCCGGAATACGTTCATTCCCCGTTGGCAAATATGTCGTCTATTATCGCGTTGCGGATCGCCGTGTACAGATTCTTCGTGTGGGTCACGGGGCAAGAGACGCAAAGGCGCTGCTCTCCTTTCTGGAATCCTGATCGGGATAATTGAATCGCGCAGCGCCTACTTCCCCGACAGACTTTTCCTGACCTCTTCCGGCAGAGCCTGTAGCGCTGCCTGGGCGGCGTCAGGGTCGCGCCTGTTCCATGGTTCGAGGGCCTTCTTCAGAGATTGCAGGCGCAGAGGGCCGGTACGGATGTTGCGTGCCCATTCCCATGCGGCGGCAGGATCGTCGTCCTTGATTCGGTCAATCAGAGAGGCCGCTGAATTATCGCGCGCATCGCCCGGAGGCAGCGCGTTGATCCAGTTGGACGCGGCGGCGACATCGGTGCGGGCCCATTCCTCAACCGTGCCCTTCAGCACACGCATGGAAGTGAAAGGGCTCGGAATTTGCAGCGCCCACGCGGCGGCAGCTTCGCTGCCCTGGGACTTGATCAGGTTATATGAGATCCACTCGGCATTTTTTGCGAGATATGGATTGTTGTCCTTGTTTTGGATGGTTAGGAATTCGGCAGCCGTTTTTGCCGGGTCGGACTCTGCGCGGGCGGTGATGAGTGCCGACTGTCCAAGGTCGCGGGTGGTTCCTTTTTCAAGCGTTTCCAGCCATGCGTTGACGGCGGCGGGATCGGACTTTCGCCATTCGCCAATGACGTGCAGGAAAAGGCCGGGCTGATTTTTTGCGCTGGCGATGGCGCCCGTCATCTTTGCCAGGTCCGCGATGCGCCCGGGTTCTTTGGCCAGGACTGCGTTGACCACCGCCTCCGCGTGCCGTCCGCCACTAAAGCCGAATTCCGTTATGATCTCAAGCGCCGCGACCGAATTCTGATGAGCAATGGCATTCAGGATGCCCTCGATGGCATCTTTGCGCCGGTTCTCCGGAAGACGGGCAACCGCTGCACGGGCGGCCTCCGGATTGCCTGCACTGGCCCGTTGAAACAAGAGACGCACGAGGTCGTCATCGTCCGCGGTGTGTCTTTCCAAAGAGAGAAGATGAGCGATCGCCTTGTCAGGTTCTTTTGCTGCCCATCGATTATACAGCAGCATAAGCAGACGGTGAGCGGTGCGTTTGAGTTGTTTGTCTCCGTCGCCTTTGAGAGTGGCACCGATGGCCTCCGCAAGTTCCTCCATGTCCGCAGGTTCGAGCCGGCTGATCGTTTCCACCATATCAAAAACCTCCGCTTCATCATCCATGTCCTGAAACTCCCCCAGCGAGAGGAGCCATTTTTCCGCCTCGCCCGGGACAAAAGGTTTTGCAGACACCGGCTCCTTTGTTCCCGGCGGCGGCACCACGGCGTTTTTGTTAGTCGGCAGGGCCGGTGAAGCCGCGAGACCGGATCGCCCGGACGGGTTCCCCGGTGCCCCGGCGTCTTTCTGAATCGAATGAAGTGTCCAGCCGAGCGCGGTTCCTGCCACGAGGGTGAACAAGTAAGAAACGCTGCGCTTCGACATAAACAAGAAACCGGGAACGTCCGCGGATGCATCCAATTCTTCCTTCCGCCGCACGCAGTCTCAAGATTTCCGGGTGTCACAGTGGAAGGTGAAAATGGCACTTTTCCGGGTATGTTCCCGATTCTGTCCTGCGGCCCCACGCCCGCGCTGTGAACTCCCGCAATTGAGGAGGTGCGGAGAATGAAAAACCGTCCATACTGGGGCAGTCCCCGGAAGCTGATCCCATGAAACGATTTCCAATCTTCCTGAACAGCGCGTGGGCATTGCTGGCTGCCGGCGCCTATGTGGCGGGGACCTTTCATCCCCGGTCCGCAGACGTCCACTCTTCGGCGGGTTCGCCCGCAGGCAGACTGGCTGCGCAGACGTCATCGAAACCAGCCAGCGCGGCAGAGGTTGAAAGGGGTTCCCAGGTGTCCCGCTGGCTCCAGTCGTTTGAAGATAACAGCGGCTCCATTTCTCCGGAACGCATGAAGGATGCGCTGCGCACGGCTTTGCTCGACCCCGATCCGGTGAAGGCGACACTTTATTTCACACACCTGCTGGAAAAGATGACACCGGAGAATGCGCCCGCCATCCTGCAGGCGATCACCGAGAATGTCCGCGGTGCCGATGCGAACCGCTTCCTGACACTTTTGGCTCATGCATGGGGATCGAAAGATGGCGCGGCTGCGATTGCAGCGTTTGAGGCGTTGAACCGGCGCGATATGGACGGAGCGAAAAGCACCGCGATGACCGCGTGGGCTTCAAAGAATTCGGAGGTTGCGTTGAACTGGCTGCAAAAACGTGCAGAGCAGGCAAACCGCGATCCCCGCGGTGAGCAGGCTCTCACGCGGGGCTTTGTGATTGGCATGGCGCGCCAAAATGTGGACAGCGCTCTGGAATATGTCATGACCCTGAAGGAGGACCAGCGCGCGGATTTTGCCCACGTTCTGGTGGATCAGAAATTGAAGGAGGGCGCGGTCAGCGGGGCCGAGTGGGCTTTGCGTCTTCCGGAGGAGCGCATGCGCACCAATGCGCTCGAAACCGTGGGCTATCAGTATATTCGTGAAGATCTGCCGGGTGCTGCGCAATGGGCGGAAAAAATCGCCGCCCGGCCCGACGCCCATGAAGCTGTCGCGGACATCGCCAACGAAATGGCCAATCGTGACGGCAAGGGCGCCGCCGCATGGGCCTCCAAACTCCCCGCCGGACCGAGCCAAAACCACGCCATGGAGGACATCTTCGAAAACTGGACTCGCAAGGACCCCCTCGCCGCCAGCCAAAGCCTCAATGAAATGCCCCGCGGACCCGGGCGCGATTCCGCCATCCAGGCCTTTTCGCGCACCCTCGCCGGCGAAAACCCCGCCGACGCCGTCGCATGGGCGGGAGCGATTTCAGACGACAGGGAACGCATCAATGTTCAGGTGGACATCGCCCGGCGATGGCAGGCCAAAGCGCCAAACGAAGCCCACGCATGGATCACCGCGAATCTCCCCGCCGAGGCTCAGGTCCGTGCGTTGGGTCCCCGGAAGTAAACCGGCGGGGTTTGTGCGTCACATCGTGCCCTGCACCGTGGCCCGAGCCTTCTTCGCGCTTTGATAGGCTTTCCAGAGAACAACAAGGAAGATGATCTTCAGGATGATGCCCCGGGCAATGGCGGTTGGATCGTAAATGGCATCCGCTGCATGAACGAGGACGAACACTATCAGTGAGGCCAGCGTGACGCCGACAGGGAACTTGAAGACCAGGGCCGACATGATCAGGAAAAACACACCGACCACGAGCGGTACTGAGGCCAGGGCATACATCATGGGTTTTTCCTTTTCGAATTCCTCATCGAATTTCTGCTGGTCAAAAACATACCCCGGCGAGTTGGCAATTTCCTTTCTCGAAGCCTCCTCCACCTGACTCTTTACCTGGGTGAGATAGAACAACCCAAACAATATCTGCAAAACGCCCACCACTATCAATATCGTACGCGCGCTTTTCAGTTCTTTCGTCCAGACTGCCTGGTTTTGCGGAGAAAGGGATGCAGATGCGGGTGTGACGTAGGGATTGGTGGACATAAGGCTGCCGTATCATCCCGCCCATTCGGCGTCAACTCTTCGTAACCGATTAATGCTCCGATATGGCCGCTATTTGTCATGGCTTCGGCGTGTACCCATGCCAGAGCCACAAAAGCGCGCCTGGTAGAGTCTGACTCACCACCCGGCCATCCACATGTTTGGATTCTTTAGAGAAGACGTACTGATAGTGATAACCCTTTGCCTTGAGCGCTGCCGCCATGCGCTGGTTGGCCATGACCCAATTGTGTAAAGACGCTTCGTCCCGGTTCCAGCCGTTGTCCTTGTCGGAGACATGAAGCCACACGCGGATGGGCTTTGCCGGATTTTGCGGAATCAGATGCTCGTGGTACTCCCATGCGCCGTGCGGGGAAGCCTCATTTTTCGGCGACTGCTGATCGACATACGTGCCGGAATAGCTCAACACACGCCGGTAAAGCTCCGGATGAAACCAGGCCATCGTAAAGGCGCACGCCGCGCCGCTGCTGCCGCCCATGCTGGCGCGGCCTTCCGGGTCGGTGGTGAACTTGACGCTGCCCTCCTTTTCGGCGCGGGGCAGCACTTCGGTTTCGATGAAGTCGGTGTAAACACCCGATACGGTGTCGTATTCCAGTCCGCGCTCGCTGCCTTTGCCATCGCCGCCGCCGGAGTTCACGAACACCGCGGCGATCACCGGCAGCTTTTTGGCAGCGATGAGAGAGTCCAGCGCCGCAGTGAGCTTCTTCACATACCCCATACCGTCCTGCACCACGATGAACGGGGCAGGCGTTCCCGCTTTGTATTGGGAAGGCACATAGACGGCGCATTTGCGTGAATAGGGACCCTTCAGGCCGGGGTAGATCTTGCTGTCCTTCGATTCCATGGTGAATTCATGCACCGCGCCGCGGGGCACGCCGTCCGCGGGTTTCAGTTCCGGCGCGTCAGTGTAGGCGGGACCAATCTCCATTTCGCCGTCAGCTCCTTCGTTCGCGGGCGGGGCTGCATGCAGAGGAAGACAGGCGAGACCAAGGATGGTGAAGGCGGAGAGAACGAAGGATAGTTTCATGGCGGAACGGCGGGTGCAGCGCATGAAGAGCAGTGTCCTGTCATGATCCAGGCGGAAAATTCTCCATGCACGCGGGGGATTTCTGATTGCCAGCACCGCACGCCGCCGTTCCTGTCGCATCTTCATCCCTCTTTGCCTATGACCCAACGCCTTACCTCCACGCAGTGGCTCATCATCATCATCGCCTCCATTGGGTTCCTTTTTGATACCTACGAGTTGCTGATGACGCCGCTGGTGGCCGCCCCGGCGATCTCGGAACTGCTCAAGCTCCCGCTCAACAATCCCGTGGTGACCGACTGGGTGGGACGGCTGCTGTGGATCTCCGCACTCTGCGGCGGCACCTTCGGTCTGCTCGGCGGATGGCTCGTGGACAAACTGGGGCGCAAGAAGGTCATGGCCCTGAGCATCCTCATCTACTCGATCTCGCCGTTCTGCGCCGCCTACTCCACCTCGCTGACGTGGTTCGTGTTCTTCCGCAGCACGACCTTCATCGGCGTGTGCGTGGAATTTGTCGCCGCCATCACCTGGCTGGCGGAGGTCTTTGAGGACAAAGCGCAGCGCGCGAAATGGCTGGGCATCACCCAGGCATTCGCCTCGCTCGGCGGCGTGTTCGTCACGGTGGTCAGCATTTGGATTTCAAACAACATCCACAATCTGGCGCACATGAGTCTGCCGCTTTCCTTCGGCGCCACCGAGCCTGGTTCGTGGCGCTATCTGCTCATGACGGGCCTGCTGCCGGCGATCCCCATCGTGCTGATGCTGCCCTTTGTGCCCGAGTCCAAAATCTGGAAGGAAAAGCGCGCCGCCGGCACCCTCAAACGCCCCAGCTTCGGCGCGCTCTTTGCGCCGGAATTGCGCCGCACAACCATTGTCACGGCCATCCTCTCCGCCTGCGCCTACGGCATCGCCTTCGGTGCCCTGCAAGTCACCGTCGCCCGCGTCACGCCCGGTCTGCCTGAATTGAAACCCGAGGCCGCTCAGCTCGCCCCGCTGCGCAAGGAAGCGGAAGGACTGAATGCAAAACTCAATGCGCTGCCGGCCGATGATCCCGGACGCAAGGCGATCATCGCCGACATCAAAGCCAACGTCGCCAAACAGAAGCCCCTCCAGGACGTAGTCAAAAAAATGAGCGACACTGTGCAGTTCCGTCAGGAAATGGGCGGACTCCTGGGACGAATCCTGCTGGCCGCGCTGATCATTTTCGGCCTCAGCCGCGTCGCCATTTTGAAGGTGTTTCAGGTCCCCGCGCTGGCAGTGATTCCCCTGACGTATTTTGTGTTCTTTGAAAAAGGCGGCGAATTGTTCCTCTGGAGCTATTTTGTCTGCGGCCTGCTCACGGTGGCCCAGTTCAGTTATCTTGGCGAATACCTGCCCAAAGTATTCCCGCTGCACCTCCGCGGCACCGGCGGCAGTTTCGCCACCAATGTTGGCGGACGCATGGTAGGCACCGTCATGGCCACGCTGAATACGAGTTGGCTTGCACCGCTTCTCGCAGGCAGCGGCCCGCTGCTTCCAAAACACGTCGCCATGGCCGCCGGTATCATCGGCACGGCAATGGCCGTCATTGCCTTCATCGCCGGCTTCCTCCTGCCGAAGCCGAAAGAGGAAGCCGAGTGAGTTTTCAGTTTCAAATGCCGGATTTCGGTTCCTGAATGGACCAGCGCTCCCATTCCGGAAGCCTGAAAACCGATCCTGCTTACTGATTACTCTATGCCTCCCGTTACCCTTCTGTTCTCCGGCCAGGGCGCCCAGGCCGTCGGCATGGGCCGCGAACTCGCCGCCGCCTTTCCCGCCGCCCGCGCACTGTTTGATCAAGCGGACGCCACGCTCGATTTCTCCCTGACAAATGTCATGTTCGACGGCCCCATGGATGAACTGACGCGCACCAGCCGCTGTCAGCCGGCGCTGTATGCGCACGGGCTCGCTTGCCTCGCCGTGCTGCGCGAGCAGGCCCCGGAACTGGAAATCCGCGCCGCCGCGGGACTCTCACTGGGTGAATTCACCGCGCATGCCGCCGCGGGGACATTTGACTTTGAGACGGGTTTAAAGCTGGTGGCGCGCCGCGGGCTTTTTATGGAGGAAGCCTGCCAGGCCACGCAGGGCAGCATGATCGCCATGCTCGGCGGGGAAGGGGAACAGATTCGCCAGCTCGCAAACGACGCCGATGTGGACATGGCGAATTTCAACACGCCCGGTCAGATCGTTTTGAGCGGAACGAAGGAGGGCATCGCGCGCGTGGCCGTCCTTGCCAAAGAGCGCGGCCTGCGCGGCAAGGAACTGCCCGTCGCCGGAGCCTATCACAGCCGTCTTATGCGATCCGCGCAGGACAAGCTGGCCGCCGAACTTGCGCACACGCAGATGACCACGCCGCGCTTTCCCGTCGTCTGCAATCTCGAAGCGCGCCCGGTGAGCAGCCCGGAGGACATCCGCCGCACCCTCGAAAACCAGGTCACCGGCTCCGTCCGCTGGGCGCAAAGCATGGACTTCCTGCTTAACGAAGGCCACACCCACTTCCTCGAACTCGGCCCCGGAGGACAATTGTCAGGCATGCTCGGCCGCATCCGCAAAGGCACCTCCGTGTGGTCCATCACGGATCCCGCCTCGCTCGAAAAGGCGCTCGAGGCGTTGCGGGGGTGAGGGGCGCGCGTTGCCCGCGTGAACGGTCGGATGCCCGTCTTGCCGCAGTCAGCCCTTCCGATTGCTGGATAGCGACTTAAGCCAGGCATTTGAAAGATGTCTCCCTGGGGCTTGCAGCGCGGGAATTTGCGGGGCAGCATAGAGTTGCTATGAATTCAGACGCCGCTGCCCACGGGCTTTCCCGAAGGTTTCATGTAGCGTTGTCTTTTCCGGGGACGAAGCGGACGTTCGTTCGTTCGGTGGCGCAGGTTCTCGAAAAAGCGCTCGGACGCGAGCGGGTTTTCTACGACAACTGGTATAAAGACGAACTGGCAGCTCCGGATTTGGATTTGGTGCTCGAAAACATTTACCACAATGAGTCGGAGTTGATTGTGCTGTTTATCAGCAGGGACTACGGGAGGCGGAACTGGTGCGGGCTCGAATGGAGGCAAATGCGGGTGCTGTTGCTGGAAGGGGAGGGGCACCGCCTGATGACGTTTCGATTCGATGATGAATCCCTTGAGGGTCTATCACCGATTGACGGCTATGTTCGTATTTCAGAAGATACGACCGAAAATCGGGAGGCGGAAAGCACAGTTACACCAGACGACGTGGCGGAACTGATCTTAAGACGACTGAGAACCATGCCTTCCGCGTTTGCTGACGCTGCACCGAAACTGGAACGGACCGCTGCAGGGACGAACGCTAACTCGCATCAAAAATCGCAGAAGATGGGAATAATCGCCGGTATGACGTGTCTCCTCGTGCTGGTGGCCGCCGCATGGGTTTACCGGAGCGAATTGGGATTGGCGCGGACGAATGCAGAATCGGTAAACGACATTGGAAAAGGAGGCGGCGAGGTCGTTGGGCCGGCGGGGGATTACGTGAATCTCCTCAAAGCCGCGGTGAGACAACTCAGAGCCTCAAGCTACACCTGGACGTCAACGCCGGAATCAAGTCCCGGCGGAGGATCTTCCACTGTTATTAGAGGAAAAGTGGACAAAGAGAATACCGTGTTGGAGCAATGGATGGAGGGCTCGCGCATTTCACGGGAGAGCATCAGGAGAGGCGACAAATCACTGGTGAAGACGGAAAAAGGGTGGATATCCAGCAGGCCCACAGCAGGTGCAGCCAAAGGCAATCGGAGCGGGGGCTGGGAACGCGTCAAGACGGGTTCAACATTACCCGAGGAAGACGTAATGACTTTCGTCGCTGGCGTAAAAAAATGGACAAAGGAAGGGGATGTTTTTGCAGGCGAATTGACCGCAGACGCGGCAAGAGTACTGGACGCGGGCCAGCCGGCAAATACCGCTGCAAACCCGCTCTCACCATTCAGCGACTTCAGAGGATCTGCGAAAGTTTGGCTAAGAAACGGTGCTCTCGCCAAGTATGAATTTGTGATAGACCTGAAGTTTACCTCCACCGCGGGGACAAAAGATGTTCAGCGAAAGCGGACGATCGTGATCAGCAGCGTGGGAACTACCAGCGTGGAAATACCCGGGGAGGCCGCGGCGCTCTTAAGATAAGTGTACGGCGGGCAGGTATGGATATAGTTAGAGAGAATTATCTGGCGGACCGCTGCGCGGTTCGCCTGTGCACGGGCAGGCGGGGCGCCCTCTACCGCCTCAACGACCACACCGAGTACCCTATCACCCCCGCAGCCCCCAGAACGGAAATTCCCAGCGCCCACGGCACCCAGTTGAATGGCGTCTTCACTTCGATCCACGTGGCCACGGGCTCGAGCAGAGTGCCGGCGGCCGGAGCGGCGCCGGTGGCGGATTTCTCTTCCACGGTCACGCGGTAAATGCCATTGGCCAGAGCCGGAGTGGAAACGCCGGCGGGCAGGCCGCGCAGCCTCCCTTCGCTCGTGCGGGCGAGTTGGGCGGGCTTCAGATGATGCACGGAATCCAGCCTTCCGGCGTCGTTCAGCTTATGAATCGATACCTCAAACTGGCTGTCTGAACTGGACGCGGAAACTCCGTCCACCTGCCATGCGATGAACGGATCGGGATGATCAAACACCTTGATGCGCGAGGCATCGGGTTTCGCAGACTCGTTGGTATCGTTGGCTGGAACCAATCCGCCCAGAAGCGTGAGCGTTCGTCCAAAGGAGGGCGGGGGAAGGGGAGGCGGCGGTTCAACCGGCGGAGGGTCGCCCGGTTTCGGCCCCTCCACGACTCTTGGCGGTTCCACCGGCTGCGGTTTTTCCCCGATGGCGTACCACGACACCCGCAGATAGCTCCGGCTTCCCTTGTCGCGCGAGGGCCGGTTGCCTTTGTGAAACCGTCCGATGAGGTGAAAGCGGTTGCTCTCCTTGAGTTCGTGAAAACGTTTCACCATCGCCCTCTGATAGTTAGTGTCGTAGATGCCCGCTTTCTCAAGGTACGGCATCCATTCCGGCACCGGCGAGTGTTTGGAATCCGGGTCATCCCATTCGTCCGAAACCACAAAAAGATAACATCCCTCTTCGCTGCGCTGCAGCAGCCGATCCGCGGTCCGCGCCACGCCGATATAATAGCATGTGCGTCCATCCTTGAAGTCCTCTTTGCGGTTCGGATATTCCTGCCCCAGCAGCGTATCGAACTCCTGGGCGCTCGCAATGTCCCACATACGGGGCGGACTGACGGTGGTCTTCAACGTGCCGATCGGGCTGAGAAAAAGAACCTTACCCGCCCCGGTGAGCGGCTTGAGCGGCTGCCCGCTGTCCACCCAGTACGGTTTGAAGATGGTTTTCAGGACCTCATCCTCCGGCCAGGTGTCTTCGCCGGCGGGATCCACCGGCTCCGGCGCGTCATAATTCGAAACCCAGCCATTGCCGGCACGGAAGCCGCGGCCTGTCACGATGTCGCTGACGATCGTGCGGGCCTCCACAGCGTATTCGGCGCTTACTGAACCTGACACATCGACGAGCACCGCCACGGACCGGGATGGTGCCGTGGGACTTGCCACCGCCGGCACGGGGGTTGAGGCGGATGCTGGAGCCGGGGCAGAGGCGGGAGGAGGACCGGGAGCGACCTGAGCCATGGAATGCCCGGCGGTCAGCAACAGGCTGGTCAAAACGGAGAGCCGGAGGAAACGGTGCATAACGTTAGGGCGTTGCGGACGGACAGTTTCACTTTCGCGGGAGAAGCGGATTGGTAAACACCAAAAGTGGACGCGCACGGGCGCAAAATTCTTCATTTTTTGCCCCCGAAATCCACCCACATTGCCTTGTGAAACGAAGCGTTCGCATTGTCACCCACCACGACCGCCGGCTTCCCGCCGGGAAACGGAGTCACCCCCTCCGGACGAATCTTCACTCCCGCGGCGGCGCTGGGCGTGGTGACGGGAACGGGAGCGTCCTTCATTTCGCCACTCCAGGTGTAGAATCGGAATACGCCCGCATCATCAGCGCTGCCGGCTGCGATCAGATAAACCTTTTTGCCCGCATCCCACTCGATGCTCCGGAAGCCCAGCCCTCCAAGGTCAAGCATCAACGGTTCACCCAGTGCCACCGGCTGGGGGGCGCTCTCGCCAAGCCCCAGGGCGGCCACGGGATTGTTGACCGGTATTAGCAGGGCTTTTCCCTCTACAAGCGGACTCCGCAGGCCCAGCATCAATGAGCGTCCATCCGCGCTCACCGTGAGACCTTCGATGTTGAGCCCGTTTTCGCCGGCGAGGCCAGCATCCTGCGCATCCATTTTTTGAGCGGAGACCGAAACGCTCTCGCTCAGGATTTTCCCCCACGGCGCACTCGCGCGTTCACTTCCCAGCGCGCGGATTTGACCTCGGAGCGTGCGATTGTACTCAACCTCCGCGGACGCCGGGAACGCACCGCCTTTTCCCGGCTCGATGGAATTTTCATCGATAAACACCGCGAAGAGCGCCTCTCTGTCCGGGACCACCTTTCCTTTCTTTGTGCGCGCACAGGAGGCGGTGAAAACGTGGTACACTTTCTCCGGTTTGCCGTCGCCATTGATGTCCCACGGGAAAACGGTGCAGCCCTCCAGATCATCCACAGCATACACGGGGGACGTTCCGGCGGTCCGTGCCGGGGAGGTGCTTTTTGTTGCCGGGGGCTCCAGGGGGTAAAGGGCAATCACAGGCGTTTCATTGTCGGCGACAACGACCCACCTCGGTGGCGTACCCACCACCGCCACGGCGGACGCCTCCGGCCACGACGACTGGTAAAACAGCGTTCCAGGCACAGGCTCAGCCGCACCGGCAACAACGGCGGCACTCAACAACAGGAGGGATCGGAGGAACATAGCATGGTCACCATGCCTGGAGGCGGCTGATTGTCGATGGCCCTCTCCGCGGAAAAAATCACACGGACTTTTTGCCCGAAACGATTTGATCGTAAATCCACGCGTAGGTCTTCTCCATCCCGTCGCGCAGTTTAATCTCCGGAGCCCAGCCGAAACTCTTTTTGATGAGGGTATTGTCGCTGTTGCGGCCATTCACGCCTTTGGGGGCATCTAAATTGTAGCTGCGTTTGAGCTTGATGCCGGCAATGTCCTCCACCATGTCCACGAGGCCGTTGATCGTCACGATTTCATCGCTGCCGAGATTGAGCGGCTCCAGCACATCGTTCTCAAGGAACATCTGCGTCCCTTTCAGACAGTCGTCGATATACATGAAACTGCGGGTCTGATTGCCGTCGCCCCAGATTTCGATTTCGTGCTTCCCGCTGAGTTTTGCCTGAATCACTTTGCGGCACATCGCGGCGGGAGCCTTCTCACGGCCGCCATCCCACGTTCCCTCCGGACCATAGACGTTGTGGTAACGCGCCATGCGCGTCTTAAGTCCGAAATCCTCTCGAAAATGGCGACACATGCGTTCGGTGAAGAGCTTCTCCCAGCCGTATCCATCCTCCGGCATTGCCGGATAAGCGTCTTCCTCTTTTAGCGGAACAACGTTCGCATCGCGTTGTTTGTCAGCGTTATACACGCAAGCAGACGATGAATAGAAGAATCGCTCCACGCCCGCGTCCCGCGCCGCCTCCAGCATGTGAGTGCTCGTGAGCACGCTGAGCATGCACAGCGCCTTGTTGTTCTCGATGAACCCCATGCCGCCCATATCCGCGGCGAGCATGTACACGTGCTGCATGCCCTCGCACGCCGCCCGCGCCGGCTCCAGCCGGGACAAATCCGCCGACACGTTCTCCACGCCTTCATGCACTTGATACCATTCGGAAAGCGGCTTGCGGTCCACGCTGCGGATGCGCTTATAACCGGCCTCTTTCATGCGGGCAACAAGGTGGCCGCCGATAAAACCGCCGCCGCCGGCGACGATCACTGATTCACGGGAGATACTCATGGGTAAGTTGGTGTAGGAACGGGAATGGAGAATTCAGAATGACGAAGTCCGAATCCGGAAACCGGAATGAATGACGAACCGCTGCTGTTTCGGTCATTCGTCATTCGGAATTCCTTCGGATTTCGGATTTCTGGTTTCGTCATTTCGTGATCATTAGATCGGGATGCCCCGCTGGTATCGGGTACCTCCGCAGGCCCGTCCACTGGCAAAGGATTCGCCAGACGAAAAGGGGATTGTTCACCAGATACCGTTTCCAGAGCCGCTTCGGTTCTTTGGTGAACCGGTAGAACCACTCCATGCCCGACCGCTGCATCCAGCGGGGTGCCTGGGGAACGAATCCCGCGTGAAAATCAAACGCCGCACCCACGCCGAACATGAGAGTGGTGTCCAGCAGCGGGAGATAGCGGACCATGAAGCGTTCCTGTTTCGGCGTGCTCAGACCCACCCAGATGATGTCCGGTTTCTGCCCGGCCACCATGCGCTGGAGGGCCGCGCGTTCGTCATCGTTGAGTTCACGGAATGGAGGGCAGTAAGTGCCCGTGATCTGCACACCGGGAAACTTCGCTTCCAGCTTCGCCTTCAACTGGTCTGCTACCCCGTCCTTCCCGCCGTAGAAAAAATGCCGGACTCCCTGTTCCACGCCCCGCTCAAAAACCCGGAGCATCAGATCCGGCCCGTAAACTCTGTCCATGTCCTTGAACCCCTGCTTCCAGCCGCACCACACCATCGGCATCCCGTCCGGGGTGGTCAGAAACGATTCATTCAGGATGCGCTTAAACGCCGGGTCCTTCTGCGCCTCGCTTACCCCGTGCACCCCTGTCACCGTCACATAACCCTTCCGTTTGTCCCGTACAGCTTCCATCACCGCCTGCTCCGCCACCTGTAAGTTGATAGCGCTGATGCCGCAGCCGAGAACATTCACCCGGGGAATTGAATCCATTCTGGAAATTAGAGGATGTCACTTAGCATTCAACCCGCCGAAAGCAAGGGTCCGGCTCCGCAAGGTGGAAATTCTCCTGTCAAATTGAGCCTCATGCTTCAGGCAGGAACTGCTCGACGCCAATAAACAGCGCTCGTGTCCCTATTTTGTGATAATTCTCTTCTCCGGTGGCGCTTCCACGCATCCGGCCTCATCCTTCCCCCGTCGAAAACATGAATTTCTCCCGCTCTCTTCACGCCCTCTCCCTGTTGGCAACCCTGGCCGCCCGGCCTCTCGTGCTCGCGGCTGACACGCCGGCGGCTCCCGTCGCGCCAGTGCCCGCGCCTGCCGGCGAGAGCACCGACACCGCCATCGCCGCCGTTTATCCGGCCCTCACTCTTATCCGGGTCGTCATGGAGGAGGGCGAAGATGGCCGCATGAAGAAGATGCAGGGCAGCGGCAGCGGTGCCATCATTTCCCAGGACGGATATGTGCTAACGAACCACCACGTGGCAGGACGCGGCACCCGCTTCGTTTGCACGCTGTCCACTCGCGAGGAAGTGGACGCGACGCTCGTTGGCACCGACGCTCTGGCCGACCTCGCCATCATCAAACTCGACCTCGCGACCCGCCGCCTCAAAGACCAGCCCCTGCCCGTCGCGAAGTTCGGCGACTCTGACAAACTCCGCGTCGGCGATGTCGTCCTCGCCATGGGCAGCCCCGGCGGTCTCTCCCAATCCATCACCCGGGGCATCGTGGCCAATCGCGAAATGATCGTCCCCCGCCATCAGATCGGCATGACGCTCGACGGCGAGAAAGTCGGCGAGCTGGTAAAATGGATAGGACACGATGCCGTCATTTATCCCGGCAACAGCGGCGGTCCGCTCGTGAATCTGGCCGGCGAAATCGTGGGCGTGAATGAAGTGGGCATCGCCAGCCTCGGCGGCGCCATTCCCTCCAATCTCGCTCAGAAGGTCGCGCAGGAACTGATCGCCAAAGGGAGCATCACGCGCAGTTGGATCGGACTCGAAGCTCAGCCGCTCCTGCGCGGCATGGAGAAGGAAAAAGGCGCGCTCGTCGCCGCCGTTTTCAATGACAGTCCTGCTGGTGCCGCGGGCATCAAAGCGGGCGATTTCATTACAGAATACAATGGCAACGCCCTGCCCGACTGCCGCGCCGCAGAGGACCTGCCGATTTTCAATGCCATGGTCATGGGCACGGCGCCCGGCACCAAGGTAACCGTTAAAGGCATCCGCGCCGGTCAGCCGCAGACATGGGAGGTGACCACCGTAAAGCGCGATCCCAACTTGGGGAAGGAATCCGAAATGCGCGGCTGGAGCCTCACCGTTCGTGACCTCACACGGGTCTCTGCTCTCGAACACCGCCGCACCGATACCAAAGGCGTGCTGGTGGACTCCGTCAAAACCGGCGGCCCCGCGGCCGAAGCGAAGCCCCCTCTGCGGACTGAAGACATCATCACGAAAGCCAATGACAAACCCATCGGCAGCATCGCGGACATGCGCGCCTTTACCGCCGAATTCACCAAAGGTCTCACCGCTCCCAAGCCCGTCCTCGTGAGTTTCGAACGCGGACGCGAAAAGCTCGTCACCGTTATCAAGGTCGGTCCCGAACCCGATCCGCGCAAACCGCAGGTCGCGGAAAAACCATGGCTGGGCGCTGTCACTCAAGTAATTACGGCCGATTTGCAGGAGCCCCTTGGCGTGCCCGGGAAAAAAGGCATGCGCATCACCTCCATCGTCCCGTCTTCGCCCGCGGAGAAAGCCGGTCTCAAGGAAGGCGACCTCCTTTTGAAACTCGATGGCCGCGTCATCAATGCCAGCCGGCCGGAGGACTCGGAGGTGCTCCCCGAACTCATCCGCGCCTATCCGGTCGATGCCAGCATCGAATTTGACGCCATTCGCGACGGCCAGGCGGTCAAACTCAGCGTGAAGCTGGAACGCCGCCCGCAGGACGACAACGAACTCCCCGAATACAAAGACGACCGCTTCGAGTTCACCGCGCGGGATCTCTCGAAATCCCGCCGCGTCAGCGCCGGTGTTGCGGATTCGGTCAAAGGTGTCAGCATTGAAAAAGTGGAGTCCAACGGCTGGGCGGCCCTCGGTGGCCTCGTCACCGGCGATGTCCTCATGCGCATCGACGACCGCGAAATCGACTCCATCGCCACGCTGAAAACCCTGCTCACTGCTTTCCGCGAAACCAAACCCCGCCGCATCACTCTCTTCGTCCAGCGCGGCACGCGCACTCTTTTCCTCGAAATCGAACCCCGCTGGTAAAACCCGGTCCTGCATTCACTCTAACGCTTTCCCGTCATGATCCGCACTATCACTGCCGCTCTTCTCGCCACTTCCGCACCGCTGTTCGCCGCGAACGGCGAACTCAAAGCCGCCGCCCAAAAGCTCTCCAAAGATCATGGCGAGTCCATCGTCTGGCTGACCGTCATTTCGAAAACCACCATGTCCGTGGACGGCGACGCGCCCGCCCAGATCAAAAGCGCCCTCGCCAGTCAAGACCGCGAAAACCGCGCCGAAACCACCGGCACCATCGTGGATGCCAGCGGCCTCATCGTGACCTCTCTGCCGGCCATCGACCGCTCATCGGTCATGGATGGCAAGACCATCAACACGCCCTCCGGCCCTATCAAACTCAAGGCGAACTCGGAAATCAAAGAGGTCAAAGTCATCATGCCGGACGGCACCGAAATCCCCGGCGACCTCGTTCTCAAGGACGCCGACCTCGGCCTCGGTTTCATCAAGATGCGCGCCGACAGCCCGGAGGCCAAGGGCGTCACCTTCAACGCGATCAATCTCGCAGACGCCGCCACCGGCGCGCTGCTCGATGATATCATTGCCCTGGGCCGTCTCGATCAAAACCTCAACCGCGAGGCCTCGGTGAGCACTTCCGAAATCTCCGGCATCACCACCAAGCCGCGCACCTTCTACCGGCTGGTAAACAGCGACGCCACCGGCTGCCCGGTTTACCTTGCCAGCGGCAAGCTTCTGGGCATTTCCGTGGTGCGCCAGCCCTCCGGTCCGGTCGAGGGCGGCGCCATCAGCCTGGCTCCGGTCGTCCTCCCCGCCGCCGATGTCTCGAAAGTCGCAGAACAGGCCAAAAAAGCGGAACCCATCAAGACCGAGAGCGCGCCGAAGAAGGACGAGGACGAGAAGAAAGACGCCGACAAGAAGGACGAAAGCAAAAAGGACGAGAAGAAAAAGGAAGAGCCTGAAAAGAAGGAGCCTGAGAAAAAAGAACCCGCTTCGAGTTCCAGTTCGTAGCCAAACACCGGTGCCTTCCGGTGCCGGGTCTCTGTATGAAACGCAAATATCTGCTCTACGCCGGAATCCTCCTGGGGGTCGTTTCGGTGGCTTTTAACATCCAGCTCTACTTTGTAAAAAGCGAGCGGCAGATGCAGTCTGTTGCGCCCCCAAAGGAGGAGCAGCCCAAACCGGACAACTCCTCCGTCTTTTCCGGCGTCAATTTTGACTTCAGTGATACGGCCTTCAATGACAATGCATGGAAACTGAGCGAACCGGAATCCGCTGTCAAAATCGACAAGCCATTCGATTGGGAGGATGTAAACCCCGTCCAGCCCCGTGAGGATTCAGAGAAACAGAAGACCGCCCCCAAAGAAAGTTATGCCGGCTCTCCGCCGGCTTCCCACGGGAGCACCATCCCTTCCGTGCAGGCTCCGAAATGAACAGGCACACGGCGTGATGAACCATGGAGTTTACCTTCACGGTCAGCGCAGAGGACGCGGGACAGCGGCTGGATAAGTTTCTCGCGGCAAGGCTCGGCGAACTTTCGCGCTCGCGGGTGCAGGCCTTGATCAAAGAGGGCCTTGTAACGGTCAACGGACGTGCCGTCAAATCGAGTCATGACTTGGAAACTGGAGACATGGTGGCCGGCACAGTGCCTCCGGACAAACCCGCGGACGCCCAGCCTCAGGACCTGCCGCTGGAAGTTCTCTATGAGGACGAACACCTCGCCGTCCTCAACAAAGCCAGCGGCATGGTGGTGCATCCAGCCCATGGAAACGAAGACGGCACGCTCGTGAATGCGCTGCTCCACCGGTTTGGCGCGCTGAGCAGCATCGGCGGCGTGGCGCGGCCCGGCATCGTGCACCGGCTGGACAAGGAAACGAGCGGCTGCCTCGTCGTCGCGCGCAATGACGCCGCGCACCAAAGCCTCACGGAGCAGTTTGCCGGGCGTTCGGTGGAAAAGGTTTATCTCGCCGTCATTCAGGGCGTCCCGGCAAATAAGTCAGGTACGGTGGAGACGCACATCGGGCGCGACCCGCATGACCGGCTCCGCATGGCGGTGCTTCCGCCCCCGGCGGGAAAGTCAGCGGTGACCGATTACAAAGTGCTGCACGTCACCGGCCTGGATGCCCTCGTCCAGTGCACTCTTCACACGGGTCGCACGCATCAGATCCGTGTCCACATGAAGCACCTCGGTCATCCCCTGTTGGGCGATGAAATCTACGCCCGTCTGAGTCGGCAAACACGCACGGGCAGGCTCATGCTCCACGCGCTGCGCCTCGGTTTCAGCCATCCGGCCACAGGAGAGCGCATGGTGTTCCACGCGCCCGTGCCTCCTGAGTTTGGACCGTGGCTGCCGCCAGGATTTCAGACCGGCACGGGCTGAGTGCGCGAGCCGCCATTGGCGTAGCGGCGCACTTCCGGCACGATCGGCGGGGCGGCTGGTTTCTCGAAGATGCCCTCCACTTTGGCGAGCAGTTGAGAAGCGACGAACGGTTTCGCCAGCACCGCATCGGGCCGGTTTTGAGAACATTCGCCGAGGGTCGGGAAATTGAATCCGCTGGTGAGAATGACCGGAATTCCCGCCGTGGCCGGGCTTTCTTTCAGCGCCCGCAGTGCGCGGATGCCATTTCCTCCCGGCATCATCACATCCATGATGATCAGTTGGGGCTGCTCCTTCAAAGCAAGGGTCGGAACATTGCTCCCGTTCCCGCTGAACACCAGGTCCTCATATCCGCTCGCGCGCAGCGCCTGCTCGATAAACCGGCGGACGAGAGGCTCGTCATCCACGATCAGGATCTTTTTGCCCTTCGCTCTCGCGGAAACCGTGGAGTTTGGGGGCACCGCGAAGTTGAGGACGTTGTTCATTTTTCAGTGGGCTTAGTAAATTATAGTATTTACAAATTATTACGCAAATTTTATTTGCAAGATTCAGGCCAGCCGCCCGCCAAAAGTTCGCCCGGAACGTCGTCCGCTGCTCCGCCGCCCCTCAAAAAGGCGCATCCATCCCCTTCATGCGGAGCCGGCCGATGATCTCGCCGACCACGCCTTCAAGGGTCAGATGGGAGCTGTCCACCACAAACGCGTCCCCGGGGATCTTGAGGGGCGCGGTCTTCCGCGAACTGTCAAACGCGTCCCGGCTCGCGATGCTGTCGGTTTCCCCCTGGGCGGCGCGCCGGGTGGCGCGCACCTCTTCACTGGCATCGACGTAGAATTTGTAGGGCGTGTCGGGAAAAACCACCGACCCGATGTCCCGTCCCTCCATCACGAGATTGTCATCAGCGGCGAGGCTGCGGAGGAGATCAGTTAGGATACGCCGGACTTCCGGATAGGACGATACGCGGGACACGCTGTCGTTCACCGCCGGATCGCGGAGATGCAGCGAGGGATCAGCGCCGTTGAGAAGCAGCACCGTCTGGCCATCCTCCACCTGGCATTGGATTTCCAAATCGGTCAGGAAAAGCGAAATCGCAGCTTCGTCATCGAGCGGGATGCCCTCTTTCAGCACCGCCCAGGTGACGGCCCGATAAAACGCTCCGCTGTTCACATAACGGCAACCGAGCTTCCGGGCGAGTAGCCGTGAAACGCTGCTTTTTCCTGACGCGGCGGGACCGTCGATGGCGATAACAAACATGTGGGGGGAGAGGAAGATAATGGAGAATGGAAAATAGAAAATGGCGAAAATTGTTAGGCGGCTTGCATCGCTTCGCCGCCTTCCGCAATTCCGCGGCGGTATCGGGCGCGGTGCAGCGCTCGGTGCTTCGCAAACATCCAGATGACGGCAAACACCATCACTACCTGCCAGAAGAGGAAAGCGCGGGGGGCGGCGAGGCGGAGGGGATCGTGAATGCCCAGGCCGTCGGGCAAAACGGTGGCGACGGCATTGGACGGAGCCATCAGCGGAGACGCGCCGGTGATCCAGACAGAGGCGGTGGACAGTTGACTGGCGGAGGCGGCAAGAATGGTCCCCACGAGGATGGGCACCACGCCGATAAAGACCGCGCTGAGGAAGACGCCTTTGATGCCCCACAGTTCATAAACCAGCACCGCGCCCAGGCCGGCGGTGAGAAGCACTGTCGCAAAGGCGACCGGGGTCCACGCCGGCAGGACCTGGCCGGGGAACCAGTGCGAGCCGATGAGCTGGTTTGCAAAAATAGTCCACCCCGCACCGCCGGCGAGAGCCATGATGGTCACGAACAGGAGGGAAGGCGCCTCGTCCGCGATCAGGGAGGGCCCTCTCCGGCCCAGCTTCACGGCGCGGCGCGCACCGCGGGCCTGGTCGTCGCGGCTCGGGGCGATGAGCATGCCGAGAAGGAAGAGGGCAAGGAGAGAGACGGTGCCGAAAATGGAAACCATGAGCATGGCTTCGCTGAGATCAGGACTCCACCCCTCCTGGCTCAAGCGTCTGAGACTGAAACGCATATTGATGCGCCGGGTCATAAAGAGCAGGCCGTGTTCAATCAGCGGAATCGAGCATCCCAGCAGGACGATCTGTCCCCAGATGAAAAGCCCGGTCGCCCACGCTTTTCCCATCAGATGGGATTCGGACCTTCGCCAGCGCCGCCACAGCATCAGGATGTAGGTCACGCACAGAACCAGCTGAGAGAAGACGGTGAATACCACCTTTGGAAACCCAAGGTTGAAGAAGCGATCGTCGGGCAAAAACATATTGGCGACCCGAATGGCCTCGCCTGCAGCTTTGGGCATGAAGGCATGCATGTTTTCCGTTAGGACCGGCCAGATCGTGAGGTATTCAAAATATACCAGGCCGAGGTTCGCCAATTGCGGCACCAGCGTATAGAGAAGAAACACCGTGCCCATGGAAAGCAGAAAGGCCCAGCGGCGGTTGCGCAGCACCGTGCCGGCCGTGAGGCCGGTGAGGTGATAGAGAATCGCCGCGACGAGGATGACGCCATACACCGGCACCCAGTATTCGGCGGATACCCCGCCGCGCCAGATGGCCCACGCGGTGAAAGGCAGCGTGGACGCGAACATGATCCACTCGCGAATCGGCAGGCCAAAAAGATAACCGAGCACTTTCGCCAGCGGCGTCATCGGAGAGAGCCGCATGTAATCCATGGTGCCCTCGTCGGCATCCGCCGTCATGCCGCCCGCCACCTGCCCGGTGCCCACGATAAAAAGAATAAACGCCTGCACCGCCATGAGGGGCAGCAGGCACATGCGCTCCACGTCCTCCATGCTCAGCATGAACATGCGGGAGTCCGGGTTCGCCGCGATACGCGCATTGGCATATTCCATTTGCTTGAGGCCCATGATGCGGCTGATCGTAAAGATAAAGCCGGCCACGATAAGCGTTAGGATCAAAGCCGCGCCGAGCCCCCGCGGTCGCAGCCGCGTGCGAAAGTACCGGCGCAAAATGGGATTTTTCCAAAGGCACCATGCGGGCGCCGGGCCGGATGCGGAGACGGTGTTCATGGATTGGTATTGTCTTCGGCCACGGAGATCAGGATTTCCTCAAAGCTCGTTTTGCGTTCCTCACAAACGCAGAGCCGGAAGCCATTCGCGAAGAGGCCTTCCAGCAGCGTCGCTTGGTCCTCCTGCGATCCCTTGAATCCCATGTTGATGCGATCACCCTGCGTCTCCACGTCATGCACGTGGGGCTGAACGCGCAGCCACTCCGCGGCTTCCTGGCGCCGTGCGAGAACGCCGATCGACAGGCTGCGGTCCGTTCGTCCCAGCGCCGCGCGCACTTCATCGGCGGTGCCGGAGGAAAGCAGTGTCCCGCGATTCATCACGCAGAGCGACGTGCACAGCTCCGACAGTTCACCGAGGATGTGCGAGCTCACAAAAATCGCTGTGCCCTCCGCCGCCAGCCGGCGCAGTGTCAGACGGAGATTGCGGCGGGAGAGCGGGTCCATGCCACTCGCCGGTTCGTCGAGCACCATCACCCGAGGCCGGTGCAGCAGCGTGCGCGCAAGGACGAGCCGCTGCGTTTGCCCGCGGGACAGCGACTTGCACATGGCATCGCGACGGTCGGCCAGTTGCACCGCTTCCAAACACTCCTCCCAGCGCGCGCGGCGCTCCGCCGCCGTTCCGCCAAGGAACGATTCACACGAAAGGTCAAGAAACTCCCACGCCTTCATGTCGGACGGCACCGGCGCAAGATCCGGCATGTAACCCAGAATGCGGCGCGCTTCCTCAGGCGCTTCGAAAATATCGATTCCACCCACCTTCACCGCCCCGTAAGTCGGCGTCTGCAGCGTCGCGAGCACACGAAAGGTGCTCGTCTTTCCCGCCCCATTCGGCCCCACCAGCCCAAAGACCTCGCCCGGCGGCACCTGCATGGTGAGGTCATTGACGGCAACGAAATTCCCGTAGTCCACGCGAAGCTCACGGATATCAATGGCAGGGGCAGGGGAGGTCATGCGGAAAGGACTGCGATGGACTAGCGGCGGTGCGGGAAAACTTCAAACATCAAATTCGGTGGTTTGCCTGAACCAAAACCTCCCAACCCCCCGATCCCCGATTCACGATTCACGATTCACGATTCACGTTCCCAAAATCCCGCTTGGCAAAAGCCGCGCCGGGACGCTAAGGCGGGCGCGACATGCCAAAAAACTTCGTTTACTTCGATTTGGAAACCCAGCGCTCTGCGGGCGACGTCGGAGGCTGGGACAAGAAGGACAAAATGGGCATGTCCGTGGGCGTCATCTACAGCACCGCCACGGGGCAGTATGAAATCTTCCGGGAATCGGAAGTGGACACCCTCATCTCCACCATGTCCCGGGCCGACCTCGTCATCGGCTTCAATCACATCGAGTTCGATTACCGCGTCCTCCAGGGTTACAGCATGTGGGATGTCGCCGAGCAAATGAAGAGCTTCGACCTCCTCCTCGACCTCGAAAAGAAACTCGGCCACCGCCTCAAACTCGACGACATCGCCACCGCCTCCCTCGGCACCGGCAAAACCGCCGACGGTCTCGACGCCATCCGCTGGTGGCGCGAAGGCAAGGTCCGCCAAATTGCCGAATACTGCTGCTTCGACGTAAAGGTCACCAGAATGGTCCACGAGTTCGGTGTGAAACACGGCTACGTCCGCTATATCGACCGCTTCGGACGCGAATCGACCGTCGAAGTCCAGTGGCCGGACTGGAATGCCTGAGCGGCGGTGGGCAGCCACTCCCTCGCACCCCTAGCCTATTCTCTTACCGCGAAATGACCCGGAGGGCCGTCGGAAATTAGCCGATGGTGGAGCGAGGAACGAGCGGAATCACTGGTTTCCGCTCGGTGCACGTAACCGAGGTCAAACTCCGTCAGATTCAAAATGCGAACCGTTCGACGCGAGGCAACCACGTGTATAGCAGCGGTTCACCGTCCCCTTTTGGCCCAGGTAACAAAGGAAGCCAGTTTTTCAATCGTTCTGCTATGCTCTCCTCGGATGCGCCGGCAAGCTTGGCCATCTGATCAAGCGCTGCTTCAAGTTCTGTCCAACCCGCTCGCTGGCGCGACGCATCTTCTTGAGAAACCACCCAACTGTTTCCCCCTGCGCGACGCAACGCGGCGAACCAGTCCCGTGCAATACTCGGGTGGCCCGCTGCAACCGCGAGCAGCAGCATCGCCACTGCAGATTGTCCTGGCTGGTTGTGATTCGGACAGAATTTTCCCCAATCTTCGGCCTTCAGCCCCGCCCGTACTAACCGGTAGGTATTGAGTAAGCGAGTCGCCCCCCGGGGCGTGCGGATCAACGGGTCGTACCCTTTCAACGCCGTGCGCTCCCAATCCTGTAAGGACACACTTCCCACTAGTACTTGTTTAGGTTTTGTCCCGCTTTCACCACCAGGCAAAGGAGTCGGTCGAATGATTGGCTGCGCCGGTATCACCGGTGCCGGATTGGGAATTACCGGATCCGCATTCCCAGCTTCTGGCGTCACTCTTTTTTCGGCCGCCCGCGGAGCTGACAGTTCCCAGATCAGATTCCCAAAACCGTCTGCGTCCATTCCGGGCAAGTGGAAGGGAACGTGAAATATCTTTTCCAGGTAATCCAGTGGTGTAGTCGCCTGCTCGGTGCCATTCAACTTTTCTGACTCTTTCAGCAGCCCCTTGAATTGTTCCTTTAGGCTCGTACGCAGGCAGCGCTGATCCACACCCACGACGACGGCGAAAAGAGGAAAGGCCAGCAGGAGATGCACGGCCTGCAAAACATCCACCACTTTCTCCGGCTGGCACCGATCAAGGTCATCGACAAAAAGCACAATCCGATCGATGGACTCGTGCAACTTCGGCAGCGCGTTCGCCTCCTCGCGCTTGCGGCTAGCCTCGGCCTTGTCCACATCACTGCCGGATTTCTCCAGTTCACCCGCATCCACATTGAGTTTTTCGATCCGTTCTTCCAATGCCGCTTTATTCGCGAAAAGGTTGCTCAGTTCTTCGAAGTCGCGCCGGGCCAGGCTAACCAATCCAAGTTGTCCGCGATAATCAGCGGAGCGCGCCCGGTCTTCAATAAAGCGGCTGACCCGCCGTCCTGGTGCCAGTTCCTCCAATTCTTTCTGCAGCTGCTTCTGGCGTGTCCTGGTTTCCGCCAGTTGCAGTTCGGCTTGAGTGGCAACCGCTTTGGCTGTCTCCAGTTGCTCTTTGGCTGCTATCACTTTGGGCGTCTGCTCTTTCGCTTTTTTCGCGTCCTCCGCCTGCTTCTCTAAATTACGCATTTCGTGCAAATGCTTCTGGAGCCGGGCAAAAAAGGGCAAAATCGCCGTGAGCGCACCCGCCAGCCACTGCAGTGCTGGTTTCACCCCCCGCATCCCTGATCCACTGCTCCACCCCGGGCATCGCCTTTAGCACTAGCCAAACCAGCAGAGGGCCGATGCCCACTGCCGCCAGCAGCCAGCCGATTCGATAGGCGCGTCCATGCGGCTCCTTGAACTTTTGCCAGAGCTCCTTCGCCTGCCCTGGCAGACTGGATAGGTTCTCGTTCTTCTTCTTCAGCGCGGAAAGCGTCGCCACTTCCGGCTCCACCCCCAGCAGTTCTGCGATTCGCTCCAAACTGGCTGACTTCTTGAATTCGGGCAGCAGTTCCTTTAACCGGTCCACCATTCCAGAATAAACAGTCTGTGCGTGATCCGCCTCCCGCCGCGCGGTTTGTAATTCGCCGGAGGCCTTCGTCACCGCGGCTTGCGAGCGAGCTGCTTCCTCCTCAGCCCGGGCCGTGGTCCCTCCCACCTCCCGCAGTTTTTCCTGCACTTGCTGTAACATATCGCCCTTGGGCTGTAACCGTGCGAAAAGCCGTTCGAAGATCTCCGACACCAAACTGGCCCAGAGATTCGAGTCCAGATAGTGCCACGCATTGAAGACGATGGGTACGATCTCTCTGCACCACCGCCCGTCGGCAGCCCCCTCCGGTCCTCGTCGCGCGGCCTTGGCCCGGTCCAGCATGTGCATACGAAGCAAGCCCATGAAATGACTCTTCCCGCTCCCCCAGTTGCCAAAAAGGCCCACGGCCAGCGGCAGATTTGTCTCGCGCAGAGCAATCAGTTCTGCCAGCCGCACCGCCTCCGCTTCCACTTCCAGATAGTCCACCACCTTGTCGTCCAGCCCCACAGATCGAAACTCAGGATGGAATCCAGGCGGCCCTGTCACCAAAGCAGGCTCGGTCACTTCTGTTGATTGCGCTCCGCGCTCCGACTCACCTTTTGCTTCGCCGCCTTCTTGTCCCTTCTCCGCCGGTCTGTCCTTGATGTAGTGATTACTTGGGAGTCCTTCGTTAACTGCCAGGCGTTCGAGAATCAGCGTGGCGAACTGGTCAGGGCTTATTTCGTCGAGATTGAGAGAGCCTGTGCCATATGATAGCGGCAATCCTCCGTGGCCGAAATGGCCAAGCATCACTCTGTGACTGTCGGACCGCATGAGTATCGCACGCATGTGGCGCCAGTCCAAACCGCTCCATTCCCTCGATTCGAAGTCGTCAGAAACCACCTGCACGATGAGGTCCGACTGCTCGCCGTAAACTTTCGACAGAAGAAGGTCGAGATTGGGCTGAGCTAGTTCCGCCTGATGAAATTTGTCATAGAAAATGGCTTCGCGTCCGAAAGTCCCGGCCAGTACGTTTGCGACCTTTGCCACAAATTCCCGTTGGTCGCCTGCGAAGGAGAAAGCGACGCGGAAGCGTTTCGCCTCCCCGCTGGAAGTTTTCTCCTTCCCGGAAACCGGAGGCGGCCCTCTCACCAAAGCAGGCTCTGTAACTTCTGTTGATTGCCTTGCTCTCGCAGAACCGCGCGGCTCGAGGATGGCGATTTCGTCATCGAGAATGGCGATGATTTTTTCGAGGACGGAAATATCCTTGCCCGTCAGGTCGCCAATGAGAGTGGGGATGTTGATAATGCGCAGGTCGTGGTCGTCGCGGTACTTGATGCTATGAAGAAAGAAGATGGCGACGGTCTGATAACCTGCGAACCTGCCATCGCTGAGCATGGCTTTGGTGTGCTTTATCTTCTCCGCGCTTTCCTGGACGGAAACCAGCACGGCGACGCGTCTCTTATCGTCAGTGAGGTCGATGCCTTTGGTGTTAGGGGTGCCGGGGGCAGGGTCTTTGAGATCCCAATCGTAGGTTGCGTTGAGGAGGCGGGCGGCGAAAGGTTCGAGAAACTTGGCGGCGTCATTGAGGCCAATGCCGGTGTGGCCCTTGATGCGCCGGGAGAGATCGTCGAGACGAACCTCAATGTCTTTGAGGAGGGATTCACGCGTGAAGGGCATGGCAGGCGGGCGGGCAAAATGCGGAAAAGGGAAGAATACAAAGACAACCCGTTTGGAAACAAGCCGGGAGTAACGGATCGCTAGCGTCGATCTGCGCCAAAAGTTTTGTTACCCGGAGAGGGATGACCGGTTCGCGTGAAGCGGTCGTTGCGCCAAAAGGGGGTGTTACCCGCAATGCACAGCGACATGGACCCGAAAACCAAAGAACAAGTGCTGGCCAAATGGCGTCGTCATTACGCCAAAGCCGGCACGGAATATAAACGAAAACTGCTCGATGAAGCCGTAGCGCTTTTCGGCTATCACCGGAAGGCCGCGATCCGCGCGCTGCGCGCCCGGCCGGGCGGGGCCCGGGCCCCGGGGATCGTGGGCGGCCGTCCGCGGGAGTATGATCCGGAGCGTTTGCTGCCGGTGCTCAAGCCCATTTGGTTTGCGGCTTTTCAGCCGTGCGGCTCGCGCCTGGCGGCGCTGTTGCCCGAGTGGCTCCCGGCTTACGAGCACGACCACCGCCGTTTGGATGCTGATGTGCGGCGCTCCCTGCTCGCGGTCAGCGCGCGCACCCTGGACCGTTTGCTCGCGCCGTTGCGTGCGACACTGCGCCGCCGCGGCGGCACCCGGCCCGGCAGTCTCCTGCGCCAGAGCATTCCGGTGCGCGGCACATGGGAGGAGCAGGGCGCCGGCTGGCTGGAAATTGACACCGTGGCGCTGTGCGGCGGTACGCTCGACGACCGCCACGCATGGATGCTCGACGCCGTGGACATCCGCACGGACTGGACCGAAGTGCGCGCGCTGGCCAATCGCAGCCAGGCCTGCACGCTGGCTCAATTCAAGGATTTGGAGGCGAGCCTGCCCTTCGCCCTGCGCGGTGTGGACTCGGACAACGGGGGCGAGTTCATCAATCATCATTTCGTCGCCTGGCTGCACCACCGCCAGCCGCCCGTGCTTTTCACCCGCAGCCGGCCCTATCACAAAAACGACAACGCCCATGTCGAGCAGCGCAACTGGACCCACGTGCGCCAGCACTTCGGCTACGAGCGTTATGACAATCCCGCGGTGGTGCCGCTGCTCAATGAACTGTGCAGGGGTTGCCTTGGCCGGCTGCACAATCACTTTCTGCCCACCCACAAACTGGAGAAAAAGAAACGGCGCGAGGGCAAGTCCCCGCTGCGCGTCTATGGTGACGCGCAGACCCCTTACGCACGCGTGCTCATGGCCGCCGAAGTCAGCCCGGAAACGAAA
>DASZQB010000080.1:0-272978 GCA_035550135.1 Verrucomicrobiales bacterium | reverse complement strand
AAAGCTCCCACCCAACCCGCGAACTGTGCATCGAACGTTGCCTTGAACCCATGAACGAACCCATTAACCACTAACCAACCTCACGGCATGTGTAAACGATGTCCTGAACCTGAAGTGTAAACGATGTCCTGACTGCGCCCCGCCTCTTTTCGGATTTCTGGCTTCGGATTTCGTCACTCTCCCCTCCCATGACACTTTCTTTACACCTCCCTGCTGGGCAGTCCTCCGCCCGGGTGTAGGATCGAATCCATTCGTTCCTGACTACTTTTACTCCCACCGTCATGAAAGCCCCCGCTTCCCGCCGCATCCTTCCTGGCCTCATCGCTCCTCTGCTCCTGGCGGCCATGCCAGCGCTGCTGCCCGCTCAGGATACCGGCTTTCCCGAGCGCTTCGCCCTCGCTGCCGACCGCGATGCGGTTCTCAAGGAACTCATCCCCGGCACCGACGATTACTATTACTATCACGCCCTCCATCTTCAGAACCAGGGCAAGTCCGCGGAGGTGGACGCCACCCTCAAGGAATGGGCCGACCGCTTCAAAGGCAATAACGCCCGCCGCGAGGAAATCGAGAACCGCCGCGCGCTCATCAAGTATGCCACCGATCCCGGCGGCAGCCTCGAGTACCTCCGCACGAAACTGAACATCACCTACAACCACCAGCGCATCACTCCCGACGCCCGCCCGGACCTTGCCACCAAACTCGATCCCGCACTGGTCTCATGGGACGCCTTCCTCGCCAACGCGCTCAGCAGCACCGACAGCTTCGGCAACCTCACCGCCACGGGAATCGTCAACATCCTGCGGAACAGCAAAGCGGAACTCACCACTCCCCGCCGCCGCGATCTTCTCAATCGCCTCCACCGCCCCGATTTCCCGAATCTGGTCAAGATCATCAATGACGACCTTGCCACGAAGGAATCCCGCGGCTTCGGTGAGTTCGCCATTCATGGAAAGCTGACCCTGGCCCAGCTTGAGGAGCTGCTCAAGCTGCGTCCCTCGCTGCTGCAAAATTCAAATTTCGTCACCGCATGGGCCGGCAAGCTCCGCCCGGCATTCGGTGAGGACGCCGTGCGCAGCGCGGCGGTGCGCGAAGCATGGTTGGACAGGCTGGAGGCGTTCGCCGCCCGGCTGGTCCCCGCGTTCAACTCGCTTAAAGCGCACATCCTTTACCACCGCCTCGAACACGATCTCTCCAAAGGCGTCGTGGATGAGGCGCGTCTCCTCGCCTACCTCCAACTGCCGCGCCCCGTACATTACGTCCGCGCCGAATGGCAGAAAACGGAAGTGTTCAAGCAGCCCGTCGATCTCAATGCCGACTACGAATCCCTAACCGGTTTCGGCCGCATCGGAAGTGACGAATCCCTCGTGCGCAGTCTTCTGCTCATCGTGCTCGCCAAAGCGGACTCCGCCGAAAAGTACGCGCCTTATCTGAATGACAAATGGCTGAATGCCATCCACGCAGAGGCCCGCCTTCTCGCCGGTGCTCCCGATGCGCAGCGCTGGGTCTCTCTCCTCCCGCCGGAAGCCTATCAGGCCCTCAAGGATCGCGTGGATCTCCAGTTCGATCCCGCCACGCGCCAAACATGGGCGCCGGGAGACGAAGTTTCTCTCGATCTCCACGTAAAAAACGTGCCGCGCCTCCTCGTGAAGGTCTATGAGATCAACACGGAGAACGTCCACCGCACCACCGGCGCTCAGGTGAACACCGACCTCAACCTCGACGGTCTCACCGCCAACAGCGAGCAGTCGCAGGACTACAACGATGCTCCGCTCCTGCGCCAAAAGCGCACCTTCCAGTTCCCGGAACTCAAAGGAAAACGCGGCGTCTGGATCGTCGAATTCATCGGCGGCGGCAAGAGCAGCCGCGCACTCATTCGCAAGGGCGGCCTGCGCCACGTCGTCGAGAACACCGGCGAGGGCACTCTTGTCAGGATCTTCGATGAGGCCATGAAGCCGCTCGAAAAATCATGGCTGCTCTTCGGCTCCCACCGTTTTGAATCGGGCGAGGGCGGCGCTGTTCTTATTCCCTTCTCCACCCAGCCCGGGGAACAGAATGTCATTCTTGGAGACAGCACCGGCTTCACCTCTCTGGAGAAAATCAATGTCCTCGGGGAAAACTATCAGCTCACCGCCGGCTTCCACGTGCCGCGGGAATCCCTGCTGCCGGGCACCGCGGCAAAGGTGGCCATCCGTCCGGCTCTTCTCGTCAATGGCGTGCACGCCACTCTTGAGGCGCTGGAGAACATCAAACTAACCATTTCATCGCGCACCCTCGACGGCATCCCCTCCAGCACCGTCTATGACATCCCCACGCTCGACAAGGACGGCAAACCGGTCATTCCCAAACCCGGTTCCGGTGCCGAAACTGTCGTCGAGTTCAATGTGCCGGAGCGCCTCGCCTCTCTAACGTTCAGTCTCGAAGCGGAGGTGAAAAGCATTGTCACCGGCCAGCCGGTCAAAGTAAGCGCCTCCGATTCTGTCAACGTTAATGGCATCACCCTGACAGATCAGGTCGGCGACCTGCACCTCACCAATGCGGACGGGCAATACATCCTCGAAGCGCGCGGACGCACGGGAGAAGCCCGCGCCGAACGTGAAGTGAACATCACCTTCGCCCGCCCGGACTTCACCAATACCATCACTCAAACCCTCAAGACCGACGCCAGCGGTTTCATCTTCCTCGGCAAACTCGACGGCGTCTCCACCATCACCGCAAACAGCGCCACCGGAGTTCCGCGCAGTTTCACCCTTCCCCGCACATGGGCTTCTCTTCCCGCCGCCGTGAACGTGAAAGCCGGTGAACCGGTGCAGCTCGGCTGGCGCGGCAACTCAGAACCGGCGCCGGGAGATGTTAGTGTTCTTGAACTTCGCAACGGTTCCCCTGTGCGCGATGCCTCTGCCGGCGTCACCATCAAAAACGGCTTTGTCACCATCACCGGGCTCGCTCCCGGTGAATACGCCGTGGAACTCGTTCCCACCGCCAGCACCACACTTGTTAGGGTAGGCGCTGGTGAAATCGTCGCGCAGCATCTTCTCAATGACACGCTGACGATGGAGTTGTCCAATCCCGCCCCGGTTTCCATCACCGGCATGAACAGGGGTGAAATCCCGGCCCGCGAAAAAGAGCCGGTCAAACAGGCGCTCGTTTTTCACATCGGGAACGCCACGCTGGACACCCGGGTTCATATTTTTGTGAGCCGCTTCGTTCCGGCCTTCGACGCCTTCTCTGAACTCGGTGACGACCACCTGCCGCAGCCGGCCGCATGGACCACCGCATGGCGACCCAGCCTTTACCAAAGTGCCCGCACCATCGGCGAGGAATACCGCTACGTGCTCGAACGGAAGAATGCCAAACACTTCCCCGGCAATCTCCTTCCCCGCCCCGGCCTCCTTCTCAATCCATGGGCCATTTCGGACACTCAGACCGACAAACAAAACGCCGCGGCCGGCGAGGATGCCAAAGCCATGACTGCGGAGAAAGCAGGCGCCCCCGCGGCAGCCGCTCCAGGTCAGGCGGATCGCGCCAAAAAGCAGGCCGCCCCGGCCAACCCCATGGACCCGGACCTGTCCTTCCTCGCTACCCAGGGCGCGGTCGCCTTCAACCTCCGCCCCGACAAGGAAGGTAACGTCATCATCGACGCCGCTTCGCTCGGCGATCGTCAGATGATCCGCGTCATCGCCGTGGACAGTGATTCCGCCGCCGCCCGCGATTTCACTCTTCCCGCGCAAAAGCTGACCATGAAGGATCTCCGCCTCGCGGACGGATTGAATCCAAAGGAACACTACAGCCGCCAGGACCGCGTCACCCTGCTTGAAGAGAACGTGCCCTTCGAATTCAAAGACGCCCTCACCGCCGACTGGCAGTCAGTTGGCAACCTCGCCGCTGCCCACTCGCTGCTCTACAACCTCTCCAACAACGGCACCCTCGCCGAATTCTCATGGCTTCTCGAGTGGCCCGCTCTGAAGGCTGAGAAGCAGCGCGAACTCTATTCCAAATATGCCTGTCATGAGTTGAATTTCTTCATCGCCCGCAAAGACCCGGACTTCTTCAAGTCAGTCGTTCAGCCCTATTTGGCTAACAAACGCGACAAGACCTTCATGGATCTTTACCTGCTCGGCGCGGACCTGACCGGCTATCTCCGCCCGTGGCAATACAGCCTCCTCAATACCGCCGAACGGATTCTCCTCGCGCGCCGCATCCAAACGGAGCAGCCGGTCGTCCGCCGCTATCTGGGCGATTGGCTCGACACCCAGCCGAAAAATCCCCAGCGCGATTCCTTCTTCTTCGAAACCGCCCTCTTTGGACGCTCGCTGGCCGCCACCTCTCTTCGGACCGCCACCTTCGGTGACGATTTCGAAAGAACTGCAGGCTTTGGCGGAGGCGGGGGACTTGGAGGCAAGAGGGGAACCGCTAACCGTTATTTCAGCGAGGCAATGCCCTCGGATACCCCTGCGGCCGCAGCCGAGCCCCTGGATGAAACGCGGGCTTTGAAGGAGCTCAGCGCCCGCGCGGAATTACTCACCGACGCTGAACAGAATAAAGCCGCCGAATCCAAATCCGAAAGCTTCCGCTCCCGCGGCTTCAGCAAAGACAAAGCGGACCGCGCAGCCGGCGCGCGCCGCAATGTCCTCGCAAAGGCCGAAGGTCTCTTCCGCCAGCTCGATAAAACCAAAGAGTGGGCGGAGAACAATTATTACCATCTCCTCATCGCGCAGCAGAACGCCGATCTCGTGAAGCCGAACCGCTTTTGGCAGGACTACGCCGCATGGGATGGCGCCAAACCCTTCCTCTCCACGCATCTCGCCGAAGCCAGCGGCTCTTTCACCGAAATGGTCCTCGCCCTCGCGGCCACCGATCTCCCCTTCCCTTCTCAGGCGAAACAGGGCAAACAATCGCGCAAGGACAACACCATCACCCTCACTCCAGGCGGGCGCGGCATCCTCTTCCACCAGGAAATCCGCACGGCTGAAGTGGACAGGGAGGGCACCCAGCTTTTGGTTAGTCAAAACTTCTATCGCCAGGGTGACCGCTTCATCCAGCAGGGCGGCGAAAAGATCGACAAATTTGTTAGTGGCGAGTTCCTAACGGGCGTCGTTTACGGCTGCCAGGTGGTGGTGACCAATCCCTCCTCCTCCCGCCAGAAGCTCGACATGCTCTTCCAGATCCCGCAGGGAGCCATGCCCGTGCTGACCACGCAGCCGACGAAGAGCATCCCGGTTTCGCTGGAACCCTATCATACCGCCACCTTCGACTTCCATTTCTACTTCCCTGCCCCCGGCCAGTTCCCGCACTATCCCGTGCATCTCAGCCGCAACGCGAAGACCGCCGCCTTCGCCGCTCCGGTCACCTTCAACGTGGTGCCAAAGGCCACTCAGGCGGACAAGGCTTCATGGGAATATGTTAGTCAAAACGCGGAACCCTCAGAGGTCATCGCCTTCCTCGAACAGCATAATCTGTTCACTCTGAATCTCGATCTCATGGCATGGCGTCTCAAAGACGCGGACTTCGCCAAAAAAGCCCTCGCTCTGCTGCGCACCCGCCACCTGTGGCACCCCGTTACGTGGTCCTATGCCCTGATGCACAACATTCCCGAGGGTGTCTCGGACTACCTCATGCACCGCAGCGATTTCCTCGCGCATTGCGGCGCATGGATCGACACCGCCGCTGTCAGGATCGATCCCGTGGAGCGCCGTATTTATCAGCATCTCGAATACAGCCCGCTGATCAATGCCCGCGCCCATCAACTGGGAGCCCGCCGCACCATTCTCAATGACAAGCAGCGCGGCCAGTTCAACGCGCTCATGAAGATCCTCAGTTACCGCCCCGCGCTGGACAATGAGGATCAGATCGCCGTCACCTATCATCTCGCCCTCCAGGACCGCATCGAGGAAGCCATCGCCCGCTTCGCCAAAGTGGACGCCGGCAAAGTGGCGGAGAAACTGCAATATGACTACCTCCAGGCATGGCTGGCCATGTGTCAGGCCGACACCGTCACCGCCCGCCGCATTGTCACCGCCCAGGCGGCGCATCCGGTGAATCGCTGGAAGGAAAAATTCGCCGAGATGGCCTCCCAGTTGGATGAGATCGACGGCAAGGCGCCCGCCAAAGCCAAAGAGGACGACCGCGACGCCACCCAGGACCGCCTCGCCGCCAAAGAACCGGCCTGCAACATCCGCATCGAGAATAAGACCGTCGCTCTCACCTATCGCAATCTCACTGAAGTCACGGTCAACTACTACCCGATGGATCTGGAGTTCCTCTTCAGCGCCAATCCCTTCGTCACCCAGGACACCAGCCGCTTCCGCATGATTCGTCCTAACAGAAGCGAAAAGGTCATGCTCCCCGCCGGCCAGGAGACCCATGTCTTCGCCCTGCCCCGCGAATACCAAAGCGCCAACGTCCTCGTGGAAATCACCGGCGGCGGCATCACCAAAGCCGAGGCCGCCTACGCCAACGAACTCGACATCCAGGTCAGCGAAGGCTTCGGCCGCCTCCAGGTCCGCCACGCCAACGACAAGCGCGCCCTGAGCAAAGTCTATGTCAAAGTCTTTGCCGACCAGAACGGAACCCCTGTCTTCTACAAAGACGGCTACACCGACCTCCGCGGCAAATTCGACTACGCCAGCCTCAGCACCGGCGACCTCGACTCCACCACCCGCTTCTCCGTCCTCATCATGAGCGACAAATTCGGCGCCACTGTCAAGGAACTCCAGCCCCCGAAACGTTAGTCCAAGTTCGTCAGTTTTGAAAATGTGGTTGTTCAAGATCAAGGGATTGCGGGGATCAGGGAGGGGGCAGCGACATCAATCCCTCACCCGGATGCGCCTGGCCTTGCCGTATTTGGCTTCCATCATTTCGATCATCTCCTCCATGGTGGTCACGTCAGCGCGGTCTCCCGCGAAGACTTCATAGGCCACGGGCAGACTGCCCTCCGGTGTGACGACAAGACCGATGTTCACCTGCTTGCAGTCGGGCCGCTGATCGCGGCTGCAACCGCGCGCGGCTTTTTCATTCTGCAGAGCCTGGCCTTCAAAATACGTGCTGGTGACATCATAAAGAAGGAACTCAAAGCCCACGCCGAACATCGTTTCATAGCGTTCCATGAGATGAGCGCAGAGCCTGTCTTTGTGAGCGGGCAGAACATCGAGCCCGCGATAGAGCCGCGCGTCGTTGATGCGGGCGAAGGGAATGCCCGGCAGATCTTCAAGCGCGCTGTCTGCATACCAGCGTTCGGCCACCTCAAGTTCGCTTTGATTGCCGCAAAAACGCGCCACGGTGAGGATCCTGCGCTATGAAACGAAGCTGGAGCGGCAGATGCGCGAAGGGCCCCGGGTTCGGACACGGAACTTCGGGAGGCTTTGGGGCACCCTGGCCGCACTTCGGAGGGGGAACCTTCATGGTCCAAAACCAGCCATTCATCATCCACAGGCGGTGTTTTGTACTGGACGGATTGAATCGGAACTGCCAAATCCGTAAACCGTTGAGGGTCCCCGTCTTACACCTTCCTCCGATGAAGTCTCTATCATTTCGCCGCAACATTCTTCCGGCGCTGTGCGCCCTGCCTTTCTATACTGCCGCAGCGCAGGACAAGGGTGGCAGTGTCGCGCTGCCGGCAGTGCCGGAAAAGCCGCTGCACAAGTTCCTCTCGGTGGAGGACAAGTCGAAGCTCAGTTACGCCTATCAATGGCTGGATATCATGCAGGAGGCGACGGCTCGCGATGTGGAACGGAATGCGCCGTGGCCGACCATCATTTCGCGGTCCATGGCGATCTGGGCCACTGCTGTTTATGATGCGTGGGCGGCGTATGACGAAAAGGCCGTCGGTTCCCGCCTTGGCGGGAGTCTGCGCCGGCCCAAAGCGGAGCATACGCTGGAAAATAAAAAGAAGGCGATCAGTTATGCATCGTATCATGCGCTGCTATACAGCTATCCTCCTGACAAGGGTTTCATAGAAAGTGAAATGAAGCGCATGGGGTATGACCCTGCGATTGTGTCCAAAGATCCAGCGACACCCGAGGGTATTGGCTACCTGGCGGCGCAGGCGCTGATCGATTACCGCCGTCACGACGGCGCGAATCAGCACGGCGACGAAGCGGGCTGCAACGGGCAGCCCTATTCCGATTACACATTTTACCGGCCGGTCAATTCGGCGGATAAAATCACTGATCCCGACCGCTGGCAGCCTATCACCTTCACGCTGGCGAATGGCAAGAAAGTGACGCCGGGTTATCTGACTCCGCATTGGTACCGCGTAAAACCGTTTGTGATGGAATCGGCTTCGCAATTCCGTCCGCCGCCGCCTCCAATGACGACGACAGATCCCGAAACGCTGAAAAAGGAAGCCGCTCAGGTGCTTACCTATAATAACAGCCTGACGAACGAACAAAAGGCGGTGGTGGAATTCATGCGCGACGGCCCCCGCTCCACCGGGCAAAGCGGCCACTGGCTGCGGTTTGCGCAGGACGTTTCGCGCCGCGACAAGCATGACCTCGACAGGGATGTAAAGCTCTATTTTATCGTGGCGAATGTGGCTATGGATGCCTTTATCTCCTGCTGGGAAACGAAACGCTTCTATGATTCATCGCGTCCGTGGACGCTAATCCATCATTTTTACAAAGGACAAAAGATCATGGGCTGGGCCGGACCGGATGGAGGGGTCAAGGAAATGCCGGCGGAGGAGTGGCACCCCTATTCCCCGGCATCTTTCATCACACCGCCCTTCCCCGGCTACACGAGCGGACACGCCACAGTGAGCGCGGCCTGCGCCAAAACGATCGCGCTCTTCACCGGCAGCGACTCGTTCGGATTTATGGAGCGCAGACCGCACTGTGAATTGACCGAAAAGAGCAGCGGCAAAATGATCTCCATTGATTTGAACACCTGGAGTCAAACCGCCGAAATGGCCGCGCTTTCCCGCGCCCTCGGCGGCTATCATATTCCGGTGGATAACAATGTGGGACTCAAGGTCGGACGGCAGGTTGCCGAATGGTCGTGGCCTAAATACCAGGAGTATTTTGAAGGCACCGCGAAAGTGAGGCCGTAGTACACTGCAGCATCGCGCGGCAGGTTATTCTCACAATTTCCTGGCACCCGCAAGCCGTGCTGCGGCCTCCTCCATCGTGACACCCTCCACCCTAACACGTTTTGAGCGACTGGAAGCGCCTGCTGTCAGGGAGACACAAGGTCGCGGCACGTTCAGCGTTTTTGCCATGAAAGCGATGAGCGCATCGTTCGCTCTTCCGTCCACTGCGGGAGCGGCAATGCGGATCTTCCATGTGGTGCCGTCGTCCATGAGTCCCGCGCAGGCATCGCGTCCGGCATTTGGCACAGCGCGGATGGAAAGCTGGATAGCCGGAACGGAACGCTCAATACTCACCGGCCATGAGCGGTTGAGGCGAAAGATGATCCGGCCCCTCGCGGCGCGGCATGCGCCGGCTCAACACGGCAAGGAGCGCCGCTAACAAGAGCCCCGCGGTCGCTCCGACGACGGCCCACCATGCGGCGCGGGGAAACCATTCACGCGGAACAGGATTGACGGAAGGCATGCCGGGTTCCAGCACCTCAGCATAAGGCGCCTGTCTTTCAAGAGAGGCGCCGGCGGTATTCAGTTCCGAAACCGCTGCGTGCAGTCGATTGGCTTCCGCCCGCCATTCCTCGCGGGATTGCGCCAGCAACTCCGGCAGATTCAGAGCATTCAGTTCATCGTCGGTGAGAATGCCGGGCCCCGCACCCAATGCCTTCACTGCCCCGACGAGTTCCTTGCGCTTTTGATCACGGGAATCACGAATCGCGTTCGTCCGGGCGGCAATGGCACGCAGACGCTCCACTGCCTCCGGCCGCGCTTCCGGCTTCGTTAGTTCCTCCCGCGCGAGGATGACCCCATTCACCAGCGCAGCACATTCCTGACTGGAGTCCCCGCGGGCAGTGACGCGCACCAACTCCGTCTCCGGCGGCACAGCAATCTCCAGCCGCGACTGGAGAATCCTGACACACTCGTCTTCGGAGCATTTCCACTCATGGGAAAGATTCAGATTCTTCGTCACCCTTTGCAAATTCGCGTGTGCGCCGAGAGCGACTGCCTCCGTATTCAGCCACTCACGGTGCGACGCCCCTGACTCTCCTTTGTCAGGACGGATGGGGCGACAGACGGTGGTGCTCTCAAACACCGGTTTTTCGACAGTGGCGAGGAAGGTCCCCGTCATGATGCCGGCGACAAAGCCAGTGAAGGCAATTCCCAGGGCATACCTGCGGAAAAAACCCTGAGCCGGGACAGCAGACGTTTTCATGGCAGCGCTGAGCCTACCGTTTTCTCACGCGGCGTCAATGATTGCCCGATCAAAGGTACAGACCGTGCATAGCAAGAGTTATCCCCCCTTCATTTCCCAAGGCCATGAAAACTTCGCTATCCGGAAAACGCATTGCTATCCTCGCCACCGACGGATTCGAACAGGTGGAACTGACTGAACCGCGCAACAGCCTCCTCGCCGCCGGCGCTGAGGTCGAGATTGTTTCTTTAAAAGCCGGCGAAATTCAGGGCAACCATCACGCGGAAAAAGGCGACCGCTTCAAGGTAAACCGCACCGTGGCGGAAGTGTGTGCCAGCGACTATGATGGACTGGTCCTCCCGGGAGGCGTTCACAATCCCGATGCCCTGCGCATGGATGAGCGCGCCGTGGACTTCGTGCGCGACTTCTTTGCCTCCGGCACACCGGTGGCTGCGATCTGCCATGGTCCCTGGACGCTGGTGGAAGCAGGCGTGGTCAAAGGCCGCACCCTGACTTCATGGCCGAGCCTCAAAACCGACATTCGCAATGCCGGTGGCAATTGGGTGGACGAGGAAGTCCATTGCGACCACGGGCTGGTCACCAGTCGCAAGCCTGACGATCTTCCGGCCTTCTGCAAAAAGATGATAGAGGAGTTTGTGGAAGGAACGCACCTCCCCGGCAGCCGCGGCACGGGCAAAGATTACTCTCCACCGCCTCTGCTTCCTCCTTGAGCAAACGATGTGTCGTTATCCGCGGGTTACCGCACGGTTTTCGCCGGAGACCTGAGGGCCGGCGTTAGGCTCCTGACGATAGTGCAGCACCGGCGGCTGATCGGATACGATGATCCGCTTCACGCCGTCGCGCATGTTGTCCACGTTGAAGTTTACCAGCAGGCCCACTTCGTAGCCGCTGAGGCGAAGCTGGTTTTTCAGACGGTTCTTGTGACCCGGCGTGAACTCATCCACGGCTTCCACGGTGACGATCACTGACTGCTCGACGAGGAAGTCCGCTTTGATTCCGGATTCCACCTTTTGCCCCTTGTAAATAAAAGGCAGCGGCGCGTCGCGGAGGAAGACGATCTCCTTCATCCGCAGTTCGAGCGCGAGGCAATCCCGATAAGCCTCCGGCATGAGCCCAGGGCCGAGATGGCGGTGGACTTCCATGCACGCCCCCACTATGAGGTGCGGCAATTCCTGTGGATCGAGACTCACGGCGGCAGACGATAATCGGTTTTTGCAGAAGGGGAAGCAGTTCCTTTCATGATTGACTTATGGACTGTTCGCAACGTTCATTTTCCCGAAATCCCGGGGAAAACGCCCCATTTCGAAATTCCAGAAAACCGGTGACGAATCCCTTGACCGGTGTACTTTCTGTAGTAGGTCCTCCGCCCCTCCCCCCGAACTGAACATTTTAACCATTCTTAAGGCACATGGCCAAAGTCTGCCAAATCACTGGTGTCCGCAAGTTTCGCGGCCGCCGCATTCACCACAGCGGCAAGTCAAAGAAAGCCGGCGGCATCGGTCTCAATCACGTCAAGAAAGTGAACCGCACGTTCACTCCAAACCTGCGCGACAAACGCATCTGGGTGCCTGAACTGAAGAAATTCGTCCGCGTCAAGCTCACGGCCCGCGCCCTTAAAACCATCACGAAAAACGGTGCTTTTTCTGTTCTCAAAGAGGCTGGACTTATTTAGGCTGCCCCGAATAATTTATCCCCTGCCTTCCACGAACCCGGCAAAACACCAAACCAACACACATTATGGCCTTCAGCGTTGTCAGCAAAAAATCCGGCAAGACCTATTATCTGCACCTCAAGGAGCAAAAGCGCGCCGACGGCGGTATCACCAAGCTGTACTTTTTCGGCGGTGAAGTCAAAGCGGGGGCTCTCGACAAGCTTCCTGATGGCTACAAGGTCATCGAAAACGAGCGCACGGGCCTGCCCATGCTGAAGAAGAAGTAACCGCTTCCTGTCATTCCTTCGCCGCCTCCTGTTCCCTGGCGAAGGGGACAGGAGGCTTTTTCGTTTCGGCACACCAATAAATCCTAACACTATTCCATGTCCAAACACGTTGCCATTGTGGGCGCCACCGGAGCGGTGGGCGTCGAAATGATTCAGTGCCTTGAGCGCCGCGGGTTTCCCGTGGGCCGGCTCACGCTTCTTGCCAGCGCCCGCAGCGCCGGAAAGAAACTGAAGTTCAAGGGCAGCGACGTGGCCATTCAGGAACTGAAGCCTGAGAGCTTCGCCGGCGTGGATATCGCGCTCTTCAGCGCGGGCGGCGGCATTTCCAAAGAGTTTGCGCCGCACGCCGTGAAGGCAGGTGCGGCGGTGGTGGACAATTCATCCGCGTTTCGCATGAACCCGGATGTGCCGCTCGTCGTTCCGGAGATCAACGCGGCTGACGCAAAACAGCACAAAGGAATCATCGCCAATCCCAATTGCACGACAGCGGTGACGCTCATGGCGCTTTATCCGCTGCACAAAGCGTTTGGCGTCACGCGCGTCTTTGCGAGCAGCTATCAGGCGGTCAGCGGCACGGGGGCACAGGCCATTGAGGAACTCGCTGCGCAATCCCGTCAGTGGGCGGCGGAGGAGCGCGCGTGGGATGCGGCGAAGCTGTCGAGCGATCCGAAGGTGTATCCGCATCAAATCGCATTCAATGTGCTGCCTCAGGTCGATTCGTTTCTGGAAAGCGGTTATACGAAGGAGGAAATGAAGATGGAAAACGAAGGGCGGAAGATCATGCATCATCCTTCGTTTCGCGCATCGGTGACGTGCGTGCGGGTGCCGGTGTTCCGTGCGCACAGCGTGGCCGTGAGCGCGGAGTTTGAAAAACCGGTGACCGTGGAAACCGCACGGGCTGCGCTCGCAGGCGCGCCGGGTCTGGATGTGATCGACAACCCGGAAGGCAAAGAATATCCCCTGCCCCTCAACATCGCGGGTCGCGACAACTGCGCCGTCGGGCGGCTGCGCATGGATTGCGCGATGGACAATGGTCTCGCCTTCTGGGTGGTGGGCGACCAGCTTCTCAAAGGCGCGGCGCTGAACGCCGTGCAGATCGCGGAACTGCTCTAACATGACGGCGTTCGACCAGTGGCTGGGGCAACAGAAGGAGCGTATCGATGCCGCGCTGGACCGGCTGCTGCCCCCGGCGGCGGAGCCACCCGGAACGCTGCATGCGGCCATCCGGCACAGCATGTTTGCGGGCGGGAAGCGTCTGCGGCCCATTTTGCTGCTGGCGGCGTGCGAGGCGTGCGGAGGGGATGCGGAAAAGGCGATACCGGCGGCGTGCGCGGTGGAGTGTATCCATACTTATTCGCTCATCCATGACGACCTGCCGTGCATGGATGACGATGACTTCCGCCGCGGACATCCCACCTGTCACAAGGTTTATGGCGAAGCGATCGCCGTGCTGGCGGGGGATGCGCTGCAGCCGCTCGCATTCGAATTGCTGCTGCAGTCCTGTCCGTCCATCGCGGCGGCACTCGCGCATGAACTGTCCATGGCAGCGGGTTCCCGGTTCCTCATTGCCGGGCAGGTCCGGGATCTGGAGGCGGAGGGAAAGCAGGTGTCGTTCGATGAACTGCGCACCATCCATGAAGGCAAAACGGCGGCGCTGCTCACCTGCTGCTTCCGGCTGGGGGCGATGATTGCGGGAGCTCCGGAGGAAAAGCTGAAAGCTCTAACAACTTTCGGCCACGCGCTGGGACTGGCGTTTCAGGTGGTGGATGACATTCTGGACTGCACGCAGTCCTCGGAGAAGCTCGGCAAGACGGCGGGCAAGGATGCGGCGGCGGGCAAGAGCACGTATGTCAGCATTCTCGGACTGGAGGCGGCGCGCAGCGAGGCGGCCCGCCTAACAAGAGAGGCCCATGAGGCCCTAACACTTTTTGGAAACGACGGGGCGCGGCTGCGGGAAATCGCGGACCACCTGCTGGCGCGCGAGATGTGAAGCCCTTCAGCGCCCTATCAAAACAGAAACCTCGGCTTTCCTGAGCAGGGTTTGCACGCCGATGGCGCCGTTCGCGCACACATAGCCGGGGCGCCAGGTCTTTTGGATGCGCGTGCCGGCCCCGTGGTCCTCTTCGCTTTCCACAATCTGAATTTTCTTGCGCGCCGAAACATCGACCGAGAAGCCGGGCTCATATTGATAGGGCTCCACGGTGTATTCGGTTAGGATTTCCATCAGGCCCGTCTTGAAGGTTTTCAACTGATCGACCACTTCGCGGAAGCCGGAGCGCGCACTGAGATGCGTCATCAGGTCGTCGAGCAGATCGATGTGTTTGATGATGCCCTTGGCCATGAGATGCACGGTGCCCCACACGGGATCAGGGGCATCGGCAAACGTTTGCCTGCGCTCCTCGAGACGAAGCACCGCGGCTTTGACTTCGGTGAGAGCCGATTCACGGCCCGCCAGTTCCCGCCGGACCTCCTCCATTTTTTTTGTCAGGGAGGACGCCTCCTTCCCGGCGCTGGCGGCCATCATTTGTTTTTCCGCGAGGCTGGCGGAGGCACTTTCCATTTTGCGGTGCAGGTCCTCCAGCCGGTGATTGACGTCAAAGAGTTCGGATTCGCGCGCGGTCAGGGCGGCAGTGGCGGTCTGCACTTCCTTTTGCACCCTAACAAGCTCTTCACCGGCAGCGGTCACCTTGCTTTCCGCCTCCGTAACGGCCGCGAGAGCGGCGGTCTTTTGGCGAACGGCTTCCTCGAGTTCTGCGGCGGCGGCCTTCACCTTCTCCTGAATTCCGGCAAGTTCATCGCGCGCGGTGGCCGCTTTGCTTTCCGCTTCCGGAAGTTCCTTTGCGGCGGCGAGCAGCCGGGCCTGCACATCGGCGAATTCCTCGCGCGCCGCGGCGGTTTCGGTCTCGGCTTCTGCGATGCCGGCAATCGCGGCGGTCTTTTGGCGAATCGCTTCTTCGAGTTCGCCGGCGGCGGTTTTGAGACGCGCGGAAATTTCCGTGAGCCCCTCCTTTCCGTCACGCAGGGCCGACAGTTTTTCCTCTGCGGCCTTTGCTGCGGAAATGGCGGCCTGCTCGGACGATTTCAGTGACTCGAGGCGGGCGGTGATCTCCGTTTCCTGCTGCATCAGCGAAGAAGTCCTCGCCATCGCCGCTTCAGCGGCGGAGGATTCCGCAGATTTGATTTCCTCCTGCAGTTTTTCCAGCCTGGCACGCAGTTCGAGCGCCTCCTGTTCGCCTTTCGATTTCACCTCTGCCAGCGCCTGTTCCTCTTTTTGCCGGTCGGCGCGCAGTTTCTCAAGGGATTCCGTGAGTGATTTGGACTCGTTTTTCGCTTCGGTAATCTGCGCCAGAATTTGCTGAAACTCCGCGCGGCTTTCCGCGAGCCCCGGGGCCTCCTGCAGCGCCACTGGCGTCGTCGGCTTCAAAGGCGCCGGGACCACGGGCCGATTGACGACCTGCGGGACGGGCACCGTTTCCTCAAGGTCGGTCCGGGGCACGGGATGAACGGGCTGCGTCGGCAGATTCCCTGAATCGGACCGCTTTTTCATGAGCGGCGGCTTCATGGGCGCATCGGGCACTGCTGCGACCACGGGAGCCGGAACGGTGGGCCTTTCCACCGGAGTGACCGGCTTTCGGACGGTGGGCTTTGGAATGGGAACGGCCGGCCTTGGCACGGTGACTCCATTCAATGGCGGTGCCGCGGTCACAGGCGCCGCAACCGCCGGCGGATCAAACACCGCTTCCAATTGTCCGAAACTCACGATGTCTCCCGGCTTTAGCCTTGAGCTCTCGATGGGCTTGCCGTTGACCGTGGTGCCGTTGCGTGAGCCGAGGTCGCGCACCTCCATCACGCCGTCTTCCCCGAGCCGGAACTCTGCGTGGAACGAAGAGATCCAGGAGTTGTCGATAACGATCTCATTGGCAGCATTTCGCCCGAGCCGCACGTGGTTTCCCGACAGCGGAAAGTCCAGCGACTGCTTGTCGCTCAGTTTGAAGACCAGTTTTGGCATAGGGCGGTCTCGGCTTCAGGGGGTGGCCGCCATGTGAGCAGATTATGCCCGCAGTGACGGCCAAAAGTCAATGCTGGTGAATGGTTTCGCAGGGTTTTGACGCATCTGGAAGTATTTTGGACATTTTGGGAAAGTCAAAGATAACCAACACAAAAATATCATCTAACTTGGCAATTTCCATAGGAATTACGCCTAGGCGTGGCGTCCGGATGTTTTTCCCTGCAACGCATTACACTTGCAATGTTCGAGCCCGGGCGGTCACGGGCCAGGCGTCAAGAGCCCGGTGATTGCGGACGGGATAACATCCCGAGTGGAGGGCTACCGTAGGGCACACGTGCCAGGGGATACCGTAGAGGACGGAACCCACGGGCAGTTCTCCGGCACGGGCGGTTTTGAGAACGAGGTGCTCCTCGCTGTGGCCGATGGCATTGGCATCGGGGAGCTCGGGAAAGATCACCCGCGGATGCGACATTTCGGAAGCGACGGCCTTATGCCCGAGATCAAGGCACACTTCCCCCGGCACGGGTCGGCTGATCACGCGGGTGAGCAGCCACGCCGCGTGGCGGAATTCCATGTCCGGCAGCTTTTTCGCATAGCCTGCATCCCACAGCACGCAGGTGCCAGGACTGCACTCCACTCCCGGGCGCTGCGCATGGATGGGAAACGTGGGCGTCCCTCCCGCCACCAGCCGCGCCGGGAACGGCAGACCCGCGTCCGCCAGCAGGCGTATCATCTGCTCCACGCCGGCCCATGCCGCGTGGCAGGCGGCGGTGCGCTCTTCGAGATTCGTTTGGTGCAGGTGCCCATCGTAGGCGTGCAACCCGCCAGGAGCGAGGCCCGGAGTTTCACAGAGCATCCGGTAAAGAGCCACCGCGCCCGATCCCGGCGCTATCCCCGTCCGGTGCTGGCCGATATCAAGATCGATGAGCACCTCCGCGGTGAGACCGGCTGCCGTAGCCGCAGCAGCGAGTTGCGCCAAGGCGTCCGCGTCATCGGCAATCGTGAGCCACGTGACGGAGGGATAACGCCGCATGAGTTCCAGAAAACGTCCTGCGTTCGGCCCCACCGGAGGCATGGCGAGGAGGATATCGAGCCCTCCGGCCAGCGCCGTCATTTCCGCCTCGGCAATCGTCGCGCACTTAAACTTGGTAATGCCCAGCGCCACCTGCGCCTGAATGAGTTGCGGGAGCTTGTGGGTTTTCACATGCGTTCGCAGTCGCTCCGGCCCGCCGGCGATGGCAATCATGCGCCGCAGGTTTTCGTCCACCGCGTCCAAATCAATGAGCAGCGCCGGGGAGGGGATGGAGGATTCGTTTTCGATACGGTAGGAGGACATGGGGGAGCGGGTGTTCAGGATAGGCAGCGCGATTTCGGAAGGGAATGAAAAGTATGCGTCTAAAGGTTTCAGCTAAAAAAGTGGTTTGATTTAGCTTGATTTACCCTGAGGAAGCGAGCGCATTGATACAATTGTGATCGCCACGAAATGGGAGGTTTTCCGACAGAAAAACGCCAAACGACCTCGGTGGGGTAGAAACCGGGCGCGCCTGAAGTTGCGTTTCCCGGCGGACAAGAATGCGAAAAAAAACTCTGTCCTGCGCGCGGGGGATTTCGGGATGTGCGTGGTATCGGCATAGGTAACTTCGGTGATTAAGTGCCCTTGTTGTCAACGAAATTTCCGGAGAAATCGCTCAAAAATTTGGAGGATGAGCCCCTCAGCCGACTCGTTCTGCGGTTCCAATTTTCAAGCGTTAGCGGCATCGGATCACTTTGATCGTGAAACTGCGAACGAATGGTTCGGCACACCCTTTAACGCACCGCTTTTTCCTCGTGTGCCGCTGACATGTCCGCTATGCAGCGTTTTTCCAATGAGAGTCCAGGTCTTCCGGGCGCCAGCAGACTCACGAAAGCTGCTGCGACCCCAAGGGGTCGGGAAACGGTTTTTTTCTAACGAGGCGTCGGCGCTCCTTCGTCGCTGGACGCCTCGCTACAGGCTGCGACCGCGAGGGTCGCCGGAGTCGCCCAACACGAATCACTGTGTTATCCAAGCGGCATTCGGGACTTGCGCGGCAATGGCATCGTGAACCTCCGGGCCCGTGATGAGCGGCTTACCGGGGAGCCGACGAAAACATCCTTCCGCTTATGGCTGGAGCAGCAAATGGACGCCGGCGGCGAGGGCGGCGCCGGCGAGGGGGCCGAGGACGGGGACCCAGGAGTAGGCCCAGTCGCTGTCGCGTTTGCCGGGGATTGGGAGGAACGCGTGCGCGAGGCGCGGGCCGAGGTCGCGGGCGGGGTTGATGGCATAGCCGGTGGTGCCGCCGAGGGAGAGGCCGATGGCGAAGACGAGCAGGGCGACGGGAAGCAGGCCGAGCGTTCCGAGCCCGAGGACGACGGGTTCGTTCACGGTGCTGCCGGGCATGGAAAACTTGGCGTCGGTCATGAGGAAGATCGGCAGGATGAGGCAGAACGTGCCGACGGTTTCACAGAAAAACGCCTGCGGGAGGTTGCGGATGTTAGGCGCGGTGCAGAAACAGCCGAGCTTGCCATCGGCATCCTCCGACGCCTTGAAATGCTCGCGGTAGAAAAAATATACGAGCGCCCCGCCGAGGATGCCGCCCGCCATTTGTGCTCCGAGATAGCCGGCGACCAGGGCCATTTCGAGTTTCCCGGCGATGGCCATCGCGACAGTGACTGCGGGATTCAAGTGCGCGCCGCTGTAGGACGCGGAGCAGAAGGCGCCGATGAAAACCGCGAGCCCCCAGCCGGCGGTGATGACGATCCAGCCGGCATTGTTTCCTTTCGTGCGGGCGAGGACGACGTTGGCGACGACTCCGTTGCCAAAGAGGACGAGCAGCGTGGTTCCGATGAATTCAGCGAGACAGGCGTTCATAGAGTTGGTGGCATGAAGTGTTTGGCGGTTTCTTTGAATGCTTCGAGTTGTGATTGCTGCCACGCCTCGTCGCGGCCGAGTTCCGCGGCGAGTTCGCGGGCGACCTGCGGGGCTTTGGCGAGCGCGGCGCGGGAATCGAGAAAGAGCAGCCGCGTGCGGCGGGCGAGCACATCCTCCACCGTGCGGGCCATCTCGTGCCGGGCAAACCACGCGGCGGACTCATCGTGGCTGCCGGGATCACGAATGGTCAGGTCGCGGGTGACGCACGGGTGTTCGTCGAGTTTGCCTAACACGATTGCGTGATCCACGGCATCTTCGGCCATGCGGCGATACGTGGTCCATTTGCCTCCGGTGATGGTGAGCAAACCCGAGGCGGAAATTTCAATCGTGTGATCGCGCGAAAGCGCGGCGGTGTTCGACACATCGCCGGCTTTGACGAGCGGGCGGATGCCGGTGAAGACGCTGAGCACATCGGCGCGTGTCGGACGCCGGGACAGATAATCGCCCGCGGTTTCAAGGATGAAGTCGATCTCCTCCCCGTGCGCCATGGGTTCGAGCGTGGACTCGGGAATGGGCGTGTCCGTGGTGCCGAGGATGGCGTGCCCGTGCCATGGAATCGCGAACAGGACGCGTTTGTCGCGTGTGCGCGGAACCATGATCGCCGTCTCTCCCGGCAGGAACTCGCGCGGAAGCGTGAGGTGTACGCCCTGACTGGGCGCGATCATCGGCTTCGCTTCCGCGTTATCCGCGCGGCGCATTTCGTCGCAGAACGGACCGGTGGCGTTGATGACACAGCGGGCGGCAAGCGTGTGCGAAGTTCCGCTTTCTTCGTCGCGAAACGTGAGACCGCTAACAAATTGGTCGCTGTCCTTCTCCAGCGAAGTGACCCGCGCGTAGTTGATCAAACACGCGCCGTGTTGCGCCGCGGTGCTGGCGATGTCGATGAGCAGCCGCGCATCGTCGAACTGCCCGTCGTGATATTCCACCCCGCCGCGCAGGCCGTCCTGTGAGAGCGTCGGAATCAGCGCGAGCACTTCCTCACGCGAGAGAATTCTCGACGGACCGAAGCCGTATTTTCCCGCCAGCATGTCATACACCTTCATGCCGATGCCGTAGAACGGTGCCTCCCACCACGCGTAGTTCGGCACGATGAAATGCATATCGCGCACGAGGTGCGGCGCGTTCCGCAGCAGCAGCCCGCGCTCTTTCAGCGCCTCCATCACCAGCGAAATATTGCCCTGCTGCAAATAGCGCACGCCGCCGTGGACGAGCTTCGTCGAGCGGCTCGACGTGCCCTTGCCGAAATCATGCTGTTCCAGCAGCACGACGCTGCAGCCGCGCGTCGCCGCATCGAGCGCGATGCCCATGCCCGTCGCGCCGCCGCCAATGATGGCAATGTCCCACGTCTCGCGGCGATCAACGATGCGCTGCAGGGACACATCGCGCTGAAGCAGAGGGGCGGTGTCCATGAGATGGGATGATTAGCGTATCGGTTAGGAAAAAAGACCGGGTGTGCGACAGCGCTCATCGTTTATCAATCTTACTCCTACTCTTACTCATACTCCTACTCATCCTCGACGGTTCGGAAAATAGTAATGAGCGCATTGGAAGGTATGAGTAGGAGTATGAGTAGGAGTAGGACTTGCTAGGCGTGTTCCTCCCACTCGCGGGCACGGTTCAGTGCAAGGTTCCAGCGCTTGCGCCGGTGGGCGGCTTTGTCGGCGCTCATTTGCGGTTCGAAGGTGCGTTCCGCCTGCCATGCGCGGGAAACTTCGGCGCGGTCTTTCCAGAAGCCGACGGCGAGGCCGGCAAGATAAGCCGCACCGAGCGCGGTGGTTTCGATCACCTTTGGCCGGACGACAGGCGCCTGCAGCAGGTCGGCCTGGAACTGCATCAGCATATCGTTCGCCGCCGCGCCGCCGTCCACGCGCAGGCCGTTCATCGCGATGCCGCTGTCCTCTTTCATCACCTCGAGGACGTCGGCTACTTGAAAAGCAATTCCTTCCAGAGCGGCACGTGCCAGATGCGCGGACGAGGTGCCGCGGGTGAGGCCGGTGATGGTGCCCCGCGCATATTGATCCCAGTGCGGCGCGCCAAGTCCTGCGAAGGCGGGCACGAGATACACGCCGCCGCTGTCCGGCACACTGGCTGCCAGTTTCTCCACCTCCGCGGAGGTCTTGATGATACCGAGTCCGTCGCGCAGCCACTGCACCACTGCGCCGCCGATGAAGACGCTGCCTTCGAGCGCATATTCCGTTTGTCCGCCCGCCTGCCATGCGACGGTGGTCAGGAGCTTGTGCCGCGAAATCTGCGGCTCCGCTCCGATGTTCATGAGCATGAAGCAGCCGGTGCCGTAAGTGTTTTTCGCCAGGCCGCGCTCGAAACAATTTTGCCCAAAGAGCGCCGCCTGCTGATCGCCGGCGATGCCGGAAATCCTAACGGGCGCACCAAGGAGCGTGGTTTCGCCATAGATCTCGCTCGACGAACGCACCTCGGGAAGAATGGCGCGCGGCACCCCGAGCACCTTGAGAAGCTCGTCGTCCCATCCGCCGCGCAGGTTATAGAGCATGGTACGCGAAGCGTTCGAGGGATCGATGATGTGACGCGCGCCGTTTGTCAGCTTCCAGACCAGCCACGAGTCGATGGTGCCGAAGGCCAGTTCACCGCGTTCCGCCCGCTCCCGCGCGCCGGGCACATTGTCGATCAACCACCGCACTTTGCTGCCGGAGAAATACGCGTCGATGACCAGCCCCGCGCGCTGCTGCACGAGTTCCGTGTGGCCGGCCGCTTTCAGCGCATCGCAGAAGGCGGACGTGCGGCGATCCTGCCAGACGATGGCATTGTGAATCGGCTCGCCCGTTTTGCGATCCCACAGCACCGTGGTCTCGCGCTGGTTTGTGATGCCGATGCCCGCAATGTCCGCCGCTGTCAGGCCGGCTTTGGTCAATGCAGCTTTCGCCGTGTCGAGTTGCGTCTGCCAGATTTCATTCGGATCATGCTCCACCCACCCCGCCTGCGGATAAATCTGTTTAAACTCCTGCTGTGCGACGGCGCGGATCGAGCCATCGTGGTTGAAGACAATCGCGCGCGAACTGGTGGTGCCCTGGTCGAGGGCGAGGATGGCATTCATAATATTCGGCTACAAATTCGTTCGCTGGGAACACGGGGCCCTGACATCTCACATATGAAAACCTCCAGGGCGCTGTCAAGAATTCCGGAGAGGCCTCCCGGAACGCGGGACACTTTCGTCCACGTACCAATTGCAGGGAATCCGGGGGCCTGACAGTATCATGGCTCATGAAAGTCCTGTATATTCACGCGCATTTTGACGACTACGAGTTCACGGCCTCGGGGACGTTTGAGCTGTGGCGGCGGCGGTTGGGGGAGGGGTTTCGGGCGAAGGTGCTGGTCTGCACGGATGGGAAGGCGGGGCATCAGTTTCGCACGCGGGAGGAGACGGGGCGCATTCGATTGGAGGAGCAGGCGGCGTCGGCGAAGATTGGCGGGTATGAATTCGAATTGCTGCGGCTGCCGAACGGCGAGGCGCCGCGAGAGGCGTGCCTGCAGGTCAGCACGGATTTGCTTGCGGCGCTGTGGAAGGCGATCCGTGATTTCGAGCCGGACTACGTGTTTTGCCCGCCGCTTGGCGCTGATCCGCTGGCGGGGATTCACAATGATCATGAAACGATCGCGGAAGCGGTGCGGCGAGTGGCCTACATGATCAATGTGCCGCATGCTTTCACGCCGGAGTACCCGGCGGATGAGACGCAGTCCGCTCAATGCAAAGTACCCGTCATTATCAATGTGTATGATGGATACATGTTCGGCGCGAATTCCTTCGATCTCGCCATCGATGTGGAGGAGGCCTTTCCCGCCATCTGTGAAATGACGTGGTGCCACCAGTCGCAGATTGTCGAATGGCTGCCGTGGGTGGGGCGGCATAACATGTCGCCGCCAGCATCCCTGACGGAATGGACGCAGACGCTGCGCGCGCGCTTTGACCGCAAGAACCGCGAACTCGGTCTGTCCACCGCGCACGCGGTGGAGGTCTTCCGCATTACGGCATGGGGCGCAATTCCGAAACTGCCGCAGTTGCTCGCCGACTTTCCGCCGCTCTTAACGGAAGCATCCGCCGTGGAGCGCTTGAAGCAGCGGCTGGAGCTGTGGGGCCGGGAATAGCCGCTTCCTCACTCCGCCGGCAGGAAGTAGTCGCGGTCCACGACTAGGTCGCCTTCGGTGTTGGGATTGGAACTGCTGCGGAAGGCGGGCATCTCCGGGGTGGCGCCGTCTTCGATGCACTCGCGCAGGATGGCGGCGGTGCGGATGGCGGAGGCGCGCACGATGGCGAGTTTCGTTTCGTTGCCGAAGACACTCAGCAGCATGAAGCGTTCATCCACGGGGCTGATGTAAAAGTGGCGTTCGCGGCCTTCGTGGCAGAGGCCTTCGAAGACGGAATCTCCCAGGCGCCGCGCGACTTCCTGCACGGCGTGGAAGGCGCCCACGGCGAGCGCGGCGGTTTCGCCCTGATCGCGCAGGGTTTCGTCACCGGCGTCGGCGAAGACCATGCCGCTTTCCTCCAGCAGGGCGGCGTAGAGTGTGTCCGAGGACGCGCAGTGCAGCGCGAGGGCCTGGCGCAGACCAAACCCGCTCTGCCGTGAGGCGGAGAAGTGGAGGTCCGGCAGGGCGTTTTTCATATTCAGTTTGGTGAAGGTGTATCCGTTTACACTCTGGCTCTGGCGGGCGGCGGCTGGGGAGCGGTGGTGCCGGTGGCGGGACGGCCGGCGCGGTGGAAGCGCTGGAGGATTTCCTGCGCGAGGGCGTTGAGTGTGGCGAAGACATTCACGCCGGTGGAGGCGGCGGCTTCGTAGAAGGGAAAGCGATGCGGTCCGTTGTTGAGCAGGTATTCCATGTATTGCACCGGCGCGATGCCGGGCAGGTCGCGTTTGTTGAATTGCAGCACCAGCGGCAACTGGCTGAGCGGTGTTTGGTTATCCTGAAGGTTCCGCTCCATGCTCTTCCACGCGGTGAGGTTTTCCTCCATGCGGTCCACGAGACTGTCGGCGACGAAGATGATACCGTCCACGCCCTTGAGCACCATCTGGCGCGTGGCGTTGTAGTTCACCTGGCCGGGCACGGTGTAGAGCATGAACCGTGTCTTGTAGCCGTTGATGACGACGGTCTGGATGGGCAGAAAGTCAAAGAACAGCGTGCGGTCCGACGAGGTGGCGAGCGACACCAGGTCTCCGCGCTGGCTGCCATCAATGCGGCTGTGGATGTAATTCAGGTTCGTCGTTTTGCCGCCCATGGGAGTGCCGCAGTAAACGAGCTTGAAGGACACCTCCTTCGTATCGTGATTGACGACAGCCATGGGAATTCAAAAACGGGATTAGAGCAGCAGATCGGCAAGGGTGCGGGCCGTGAGCATGAGTTTGTCACGCACGCCGGGCTCGAACCGGTCCTGTCCATGAAGCACAGCAAGACAAAGGCCGCGCTCAATGAAGAAAGTGCGTACCGTGGCGGCGGAGCGCAGGGTGAAACTGCCCGCACCCTCCATGCCCATGCTTTGCGCGAGTCCTGCGAGGTATTCATGGGCCCGCGGCGCCTGACTGGTGAAGCTGGTCACCTCATCGCAGGAGGAATTGATGCCGCTGGAGACCACGCCGCCGGAAGTGATGACGAGACAGGCGCGAAGGCCCGGCAGACCGCCGCACTGTTCCACCACTTCCTCGGTGCTGAGGTCGGCGTCCGTCATGAAGAGGGCGCGCAGCGTGGATTTGGAAACGTTGCCGGTATCGCCGAAGTTGAATTCCATGGCAGGAGGGGCCGCGGGCGCAGCGGCGGCGGCGCGGGGAGGCGCGGCCTTCCAAAGCGCGGGCAACGCTGGTGAAGCCGGTGCAGGCACAGGGGCAGCAGGCACCGGCTTCGGGGCGTGTTGGTGGTCGTGATTGAAAAGCTTCGAGGGATCGAACGGCTCCGGCGATTTGAGCGGAGGCGGGGGCTCGGCCCGCAGGGAGGCGGCGGAGAATGGCAGGCCGAGATCGTCGTGCGCTTCGCCGGCTGACAGCGAAGGAATGCCCGAGGGAGTCGGCACGTGCGGGACGGGAGCCTGAGGCGGCTGCGGAAGCGACGGGGCCTGGGGCGGCTCTGGAGCAGGGGTGCCCGGCGGACGGGAGAACGGGCTGGGGCGGCCCTGCATGCCCGGCATTTTCGGCAGATTCGGAAGGCCCGGAAGTTTTGGCAGTTGCGGGTCGGAGGCCGGTGGAGGAGCGCCCGCACCAAGGGAAACCGGAGGCCGTGAGGGCAGGTTGACGGGCGGCAGATTCACCGGCGGCCCGGCAGGCACGGGCACCGGAAATGGCGCCACGGAGGCGCTGTTGCTGGTGTGGCTGGCCTGAGTGCTGCTGGTGAGCGGCACGGCAGCCGTGGTGGCGCGGGGAAGATCGGGCAATTCAAGGCGCTCCTTGTCTTCGTCCGCCTTGATCGCAAAAGGTGTCTGAAACGGCGTGGTGCTGATGGGTATGTGCTGCGCCTCCGCGGGTTGCGGTGCCGGGATGGCGCTGCTGGGCAGGTTTTGGAAGATCTCCGAAAGCGGGACCACGAACCGAAGGTCGGCGCGGACTCTGCCAAACGCAGGCCGAAAACGTTCCACCACGCCCTGACGCAATTCCTCCAGCCCCACTTCCACGCGACCCGTCGCCAGTTGCGGAAGGATGGTGTCGTAGGAGATTTCCACCTCCACGGTCGGGGGCACGGCAGAGGGATCGAACCCCAGATCCTCAGCGGTCACATCGCGCAAAAGCGAGGAGAGGGAAACCCTTAGCATCCGGTGCGCAGGAGCCACCTGGCCAGTGACCTGGCGCGGGGCTTCCACGGACTGGGTTTGTGAATGCGGAGGAGTCTGCGGAGCCGTCGGCGGCGGAGAATAGGGCATCACCGGTTGAGGTTCAGTCTTCTTGAGCGGTGCCACCGGCAGGGGATCGCTTTGAGAAACGGGAGCCGGTGCGGGTGCGGGGGTGGTCGCAGGAGCCGGGGCCGGGGCGGCAGGTGGTTCCGCCGGCAGGTGCTGTGCGGGCGGAGAGTTTCCGGTGGGCGTTTTTTGCGCAAAGGGAGAGGCGGATGCTTCGCCGGCGGGGGCAGCCGGTGCGAACATCATGGGAGTTGTTTTTGGCACCGAAGCGGGAGCGGTATCCGGGGCCGCGGGGGCGGCGGGTATGCCGGGTGCCACCAGGCTGAACGGCGAAGTCGCTGCGCGCGCCGGAGTCGTGGCGGGCTGGGGCTGCTGCGGCTGCGGAGGAAGCGGGAGTTGCGAAGGGGGCGGGTCCAGCCGCTGAAAAGGATTTGCCGGAACGGCCGGCAGCGGCGGGCGCTCTGCCGCCGGAGGTGGACTCGAAAACGGCGACAGCACTTCATTCCCCCCGCCCTGCGGAGCGGAACGCTGACCAAACGGGGATTCCGCAGCAGGCGCCTGCGGGCCGGGAGTGCGCGCCGGAAACGGAGAGGACGGAGAAGGTTGAGCAGACGGAATCTTTTCCCCGGCCGGAAGGAACGGCGATGCCGCGACCGGCGTCGATTCCCGCTTCGGGGGCACCGTCACCTGGGCCGGAGGCCCGGCCACCGCGGCGAACGGATTCCCCAGCGCGGGGGAACCTGCCGCGCCCGGCGTCCCGGGTTCCACGATCCGTTTCACTTTCTGAAAGGGCAGCGCGATTTCAAAATCCTCCGACGGCTGCACGGGCCTGTTGAACAGAAACGGACAGGCAAGGTAAATCTGGCTCAGTCTCAGCGCAGGCCGGCCCTGCTGCAGCGAGGTTCGCAACGCATCCGCCGGCAAATACACCGGCTGGTCCGCCGAACCCGCCACCGCATCCGTTCGGACGAACTGCGGCGGAAGCAGCATGCTGATCTCGCGAACCGTAAAATGTTCCTCTGCGGACGCTGCGAAGGGAGAGGGTAGATTCATGGCAGACAAGAGGCTTTTCTGTTCCGGGCCGCCGGCAGGGGCAGCCGGTGTCTCCGCAGAGTTTGGTTCGATGTCTTTTTTTAAATGGATTCTGGAAAAGAGAGGGCATGTCGGGAGGCTGGAATTCCTCCACCATCCGGACAACACATTGACCTTAATAATCAGCGGCTAAGTAGAGGATGCGGGGGTGCTTTGTCAACACTATTAAGAGTTTTGTAGAGATTGACTATCTAAGGCGAGGCGTCGTTATGGAATTTGATTGTATTTACAATTAACATAGTTAGCAATGGCAGTTTGAGGGAGGGAGAGTCAGTTGTGCGAGAAAGCAGGGGTAAAATCTGCTCAGAACTGCAAATTCCATCCCCTGAATGCGGGCTTTTTCTATGCCGCTAACGCCTCCGCCGGTTTCCACCGAAGCAGGCGGCGGCAGGACCGGCAGTGCGGCAGGTGATGAGACCCTGACGTCTTTCCCGTGAACTCAGCACCGCTTTCGCAAAGGCGGCAATCTCCTCCAGTCCAAGTCCCCTTCCCGCTCGCTCCGAGCCAGCCCATTTTCCATTATCCACTCCTCTATTATCTCCTTCCGTCCACTTCCCGGCTGACAACCCTCTGACTTCGTCTCACTTTCCCCCATGTCCGAGCCCCGTCTCATTTCCACACGCGAAAAAGCCCTCGCTCTCAATCTCGACGCCGCCAAGTACGGCACCTTTGCGGAGATCGGCGCCGGGCAGGAAACGGCGGCGTGGTTCTTCCGTGTCGGCGGCGCATCGGGCACCATCGCCAAGACCATTTCCGCCTACGACATGACCATGAGCGACGCGATCTACGGATCGTGTTCGCGCTACGTGTCGCGCGAGCGGATGGTCGCCATGCTGGACCACGAATACAGCATTCTCGTCGAGCGCCTCGGTCCTAAACGCGGCGCCACCACCACCTTCTTCGCCTACTGCAATACTGTCCGCGCCCGCGCCTACTCCGATACAGGAAATGCGGAGTGCCACGGCTGGCTGGGCATTCGCCTGCAAACACGCCCGCAGGGCGAACCCAATGACATCCTCCTCCACGTGCGGATGAAGGATGACACCAATCTCGAGCAGCAGCGGGCGCTCGGCATCGTGGGCGTAAACCTCGTTTATGCCGCGCTTCATTACCGCGACAACCTCAAACTGTTCATCGAGTCCCTCACCGACGATCTCCCTAACTGGGAAATGGAAGTGGACATGCTCAAGTTCAGCGGTCCGGATTTCGCCGGCATCGACAATCGCGAAGTGGCGCTGCAACTGGTGGAAAGCAATCTCACCGACGCGGCTTTTTTCACCTCCGCGGGCGAGGTGATGCAGGCCAGCGAAACGCTCTACAAGCAGCCCGTGCTGGTGCTCCGCGGCAGTTTCAATCCGCCCACCCTCGTGCATGTGGATATGCTCGCCAGCGCCGGCAAGGAGTTCCGCAAGCGCCTCGCCAGTCCCGACCGGAAGTGGATCGAACTCATGGAGTTCAGCATCAACAATCTGTTCTCCACCGTCAGCACCTTCACTCATGCGGACTTCCTCCAACGCGCCACCGCCCTGCAAAAAATGGGCAAGAACGTTCTCATCTCCAAATTCGGCGCCTTCCACCGTCTCGGCTCCTATCTCAGCCGCTACACCCAGGAACCCGTCGGCCTCGTCCTCAGCCTGGACGTCCTCGAAAAACTCTTTGAGGAGAAATGGTACGATGATCTGCCCGGCGGCATTCTCGAAAACTTCGGGCGCCTCTTCAAACACCAGCTCCGCCTCTATGTCTATCCCGTGCTCGACCGCGAAACGGGCCGTATGCGCACAGTGAACAAGGCGGAGATACCCGCCACGCTCCACGATCTCTTCGCTTACCTCACTGGAAACCAGCGCATCCTCAGCATCGCCGGCAACGCCAACCGCAAGCTCCTCGAATTCTGGACCACTGATATTCGACGCATGCTCGCCGAGCGCGACCCGCAGTGGAAAACCCTCGTCCCGCCGCAGGTGGCGGAGGTGTACGAAGCAGGCATGCCGAAGCCCTCGGAACGAGCCGCCAAATCCCGCAGATCCCGAAAAGGATGAAACTCTTACTTCTGCTTCTTCGCATCACGCGCGATGCGCGCCTTGATGCGGCTGGCCTTGTTCTTGTGAATCACGCCCCGGTTCGCGGCCTTATCGGCGGCGGAGGCCAGCGCGGAGACTTTGGCCGCTGCGCTCTTGTCGCCGGAAGTCACCGCTTCCACCGCCAGCTTGCGGGCGTTCTTCACGCGGGTCTTCGTGGACTTGTTGCGCAGGGTGCGGGTCGCGGTCTGACGGACTCGCTTCTCGGCGGACTTGATATTGGCCATAGGGGGGCGGGTAAAATGAATCGGATTTTGGTGGGCGCGGAGACTAAAGGCTTTTCCTGGGCTGTCAAGCCATCTGCCAGCGCCCATTCGGAACCCTCCACGGGCGGAAATCGTCACCGGCCGGCGCTTCCCAGGCATTTGAATCCCTGATATAGTTCGCTCCAGTTTCCCGACCGCCCTATGCTTCCCCCCCGGCTTTTGTTTGGCCTCGCTCTTTGGCTTATTTCATCCAGCCTGGCATTCGCCGGGATGGAGATCATTGCCCACCGGGGGGCCAATCGTCTCGCTCCCGAAAACACCCTCGCCGCTCAGCGCCTCGCTTACGAATTGGGCGTCGATACCGTGGAGTGCGATGTCAGGCTGTCCAAAGACGGCGTGCCTGTGATCATGCACGACAGCGAGATGTTCCGCACCACGGGCCTGCCGGGTTACATCGGCAACTATACCCTGGCTCAATTGAAAACGTTCGAGTGCGGATCGACCTTCGCCCCGGAGTGGGCCGGAGAACCCATCCCGACTCTGGCGGAAATGCTTGCCGTGGCGAAACAGTACAACAAACGGCTGCTTCTCGACATCAAAGGGCAGTTCATCGCAGACCCGGTGGTCAAAGCCATCAGGGATTCCGGCATTCCTTTGCGTCAGGTTCCCATTTTCACGTGGTGGAAGGAAATGACGCTTGAATATACCAGCCGTCTCCCCGGCGCGGAGTTCTTGAGAAACACCGTGCGGCCCGACCTTGTCACTGATGCCGATCTCTTCGCATTGCATGAGCAGAACGTAACCACCTTGCTGCTTCTGGTTGATTACGTTTCGCCGGCGGACATCCGCCGGTTTCACGCCGCGGGCTTCAAAGTCTCTCTGGTTATTCCGCCGCGGGAATACGGATTCTATTACCAGGACATCGGATTGGATCAGTTCTGGACCGACTTTGCGGACATCACGATGGCGAGCTATTCGCGGCAGTCCCAACAGTGGACCAACTGGGCGCAGTCCGCGCGCCTCGCAGGCGACCAGCGCCGCACATGGCAGGATCCGGATGCCGACGGACTCAACAATCTCACCGAATATGCTTTTGGCACTGACCCTCTTCTTCCCAACAGCCTTCCGGCGCCAGTGATGTCAGCGGACACGATTGATTGGACGGTCGATCTCCGGGAAAACTGGAGCCAGTTCCTCACCGTCACTCCGCAGAGCTGCAACGTTATGGATGTATGGTCCGGCATGTCCCCGGCTGCGGCCTCATCGACAGAACTCTCGCCTGCGCGCGTTCTGTTCAAATTCCCCGTCAACTCCTCCGGCAAAAAGTTCTACCGTTTGCGCTTCGACATCAAACAATAGATGGAACACGCGAAGCCCGAAATCCGCCGCTCGCTGCATGCCACCCTTCGCGCTACCAGTCCTGGAGCGCGCTCTCTGTGGTCCGCTTCCATGCGAACTCATTTGCTGGGCTCGGCTGCATGGGCGAATTCCGCCACCATCATGCTTTTCGCCGCTCTCCGGTTTGAGCCTGATTTCGTGCCGCTGGTGGAAACAGGAACCGGAAAGCGGATGCTTTTCCCAGGGCTGGAGGGTGACCGGATTACCGCGCGCGAAGTACAGTTCGCCGAACAACTCCTAACATCTTTGAACGGCATTCGCGAGCCCTCGCCTGATCGCTGCCCCGCGGTCCCGCCGGAGGAGATCGATCTGGTGATCGTGCCCGGGCTCGCCTTCGGACCTGACGGGAGCCGGCTTGGCCGGGGGAAAGGTCACTACGACCGCTTCCTGTCCGCGCTTCCGGACTCCACCATCCTGTGCGGCGCCTGCTTCGTCTGCCAACTGCTGGAAACGCTTCCGGCCGAGAGCCACGATATTCCCATGGACGCCGTCCTAACAGAAAACGGATGGCGCAGCATCACGTGTCGCCACCCATCTGTTCCTTGAGCTCTTTCGGCAGGAACTTCTTGAAGCGCGCCTTGTCGATGGCCTTCATGTAAGCCTCAAACGGCGTGACGGCTCCATCCTGGAGCTGCTTCCAAATCGCCTGGTCCATGAACTGCATCCCGAGCGCCGCACCGCCGGTGATCACGTCCGTGAGCTTTTGGGTGGCTCCCTCCCGGATGATCGCCGCCACCGCAGGTGTCGCCACCAGGATTTCATTCACCGCCACCCGTCCTTTCCCGTCCGCCTTCTTCATCAGGAGCTGGGCGAGCACTCCGCGCAGCGATGCGGAAAGCATGGTGCGCACCTGCGCCTGCTGATCGGCGGGAAAGACGTCCACCAAACGGTCAACGGTTTTGCGTGCATTGTTGGTGTGCAGCGTTCCGAAGACGAGAAGGCCCGTTTCCGCCGCTGTCAGGGCGAGGGAAATGGTTTCAAGGTCCCGCATTTCCCCCACCAGCACGATGTCCGCATCCTCCCGCAGCGCCGCGCGCAGACCGTCCGCAAAGGTCGGCGTCTGGATCGGCACCTCGCGCTGCGTGATGATCGACTTCTTGTTGCGGTGCACGAATTCGATAGGCTCCTCCACCGTGATGATGTGGCGCGCGTAATTGATATTCACATAGTCGATGAGCGCCGCCAGCGTGGTGGATTTGCCGGAACCCGTGGGACCCGTCACCAGCACAAGGCCGCTGCGCATTTCACCGAATCGTTTTACCACCGGCGGAATGCCGAGCTGTTCCAGCGTGGCGATCTTGGTGGGAATGATCCGGAAGACACCGGCGAATCCAAGGTTTTGCTTGAAGAAGTTGCAGCGGAAACGGTTGTCGTCATCCATCTCGTAGGCGAAGTCGAGGTCGCCTTTGCTGAGAAACTTCTCCCATGCGCGCGGTTCGCAGATTTCGCGCATCATCTCCTCCATGTGCTCGCGGGAGAGGATGACATCCGAAATGGGGTGAATGCCGCCATGCACCCGGATCTTGGGCGGCTGTCCTTCGGAGATGTGCAGGTCGGATCCTCCGGCCTGGATGAGCTGATGGAAATAACTGTTGATGATTGCCATGTCCGGCTGTTGTAGAGAAAAGTTGGCTGAACGGCGGGGCTTAGGCTACTTTGAGATCCTTCCGCATTTGATCCTGGTCGATGGCGCGGAAGATACAGTCGTCGAGAGAAATCAGTCCGGCGTTATAAAGATCTTTGAGGGAATCATCCATCGTAATCATACCCAGCGCCTTGCCGGTCTGCATGATGCCGGGAAGCATAAACGTCTTGCCGTCCCGGATACACGCGCCCACCGCCGGAGTATTGACGAGAAACTCCATCGCCATGACGCGCCCGTTTCCATCGCGGCGGGGCACCAATTGCTGGGAAATGATCCCGCGCAGCGATTCACTGACCATGACCCGGATTTGATCGCGCTGATCCGTCGGGAATACGTCGAGCACACGGTCGAGCGTTCGCGCGGCCGAGCCGGTGTGCAGCGTGCCGAGCACAAGGTGGCCCGTTTCTGATGCCGTGATGGCGAGAGAAATCGTCTCAAGGTCGCGCATTTCCCCCACCATAATCACGTCAGGATCCTCCCGCAGAGCCCCGCGCAGCGCCGCCGCAAAAGAGTCCGTGTGGGTGTGAACCTCCCGCTGATTGACGTGACACTTTGCTGAACCGAAGACATATTCGATAGGGTCTTCGAGCGTGATGATATGATCATTGCGCTCATGATTGATCTCGTTGACCAGCGCCGCGAGTGTGGTGGACTTGCCGGAGCCTACTGATCCGGTGACGAGCACGAGACCGTTGTGGTACTGAGTAAGCGGTTTGATGGACTTTGGCAGCCGCAGTTCCTCCATGGTGCGCACCTTGGTGTTGATGATCCGGAACACCATGTCATAGCCGAGACGCTGCTTTACCACCGACGCACGGTAGCGGCCCTGATCAGTGGCATAGGCAAAGTCCACATCTCCGCGCTCTTTCAAACGTTTCTGCTCACGGGGGCCCAGGAATCCCATCGCCAAACGCTCGGCCTCCGCTGCGGTAATGATGTCCGCGTTCGGCCAGATTTCCTGGAGCGCTCCATAACGTCTCCACATGGGCCGGGAGGAAGTGGGAAGATGAATGTCCGAACAATCGTATTCCTGTCCGAACTTCAGATATTCGTCCACATGTTCCAGAGTGGCCACATGAGGGTGGCCGTCAGTTGGTTCAGCATGTGCAGTATGTTCGTCGCTCATTCAGGGGAGTATGTGGGTGGGAAAAAGGTGGTCCGCAACGCCGGTGATTGGACGAATCCTCCCGGTGTGCAAGCCGAAGGGTTATCAGGTTTTCCCCGGGGGGCACGCAAGCCATTTCTTTAGGGATTCTGAGAAGAAGGATTTGGAAATCCTTCATGGTATCCTCATGATGCCCTTTGTGAATCGCTCACCTGGCTCGCACGTTCAGGCGGGTAAAGGCGCGCATGGCTGGAACGGGTGGCGGCGCATGGCTCACGACCCGGCTGGTTCCGTTGCCGAGCGGCGATTCAGAATCGACCGTAAAAGCGGCAGTCTGCCAGGTGGTCATATCGGTGGAGAGTTGAACCTCGAAGATGACATCATCGGCGGCAAGGTTGCGCGGATATTCAAACACAATCTGCCCGTTCGGATCGAGAGAGACCTTGATTCCGCTGGCATTGGCGGAGTTGTCACTGCTGCCGAGAGCGTGCTCAAGGAGGGCACTGAGGCCATCGTTGTCAGCATCTGCGCCGGGCGTGCCGGAGAAGGGCACCGCATCACCACCCCCTGGATTGCCGCCAGGAGCGGTGCCGCTGCGCCAGTTCGCAGCGACGCTGTGGTCCGGATTCGTTTGAGGAGCAATGAGGATCAGACTGTAGCCGCTGCCATCGGCCGCAGTCGGCCATGGAGCGGAGTCACCGTAGGCAAAGCTCTTAATGGCTGCACCCGAGGCGCCGGTAAGGACGATGTTCTCTCCGCTGTTCGAAAGCCGTGTGTCATTCAAAAAGGCCCCTGCTGCGAGGGAGGCTGCGGCTCCGGCATAGCGAAGAAGGAATGCCGCCCGGTTTTGTGGAATGACAAGTCTGCTCCCGGAGGCGAGCGTCGCTCCGGCGGCAAAGTCATAATCAATACCGGAAGTGAACCGCGCGCCGGTAAGACTCACCGTATTCGCGCCGATATTCATCACTTCGAGGTATTCAAATTGATCGGCATCGGCGAAACCGGCGGCAATCTCCGCAGCCGTTGGATCAGCAGGATGATACATGATCTCCGATACCACGAGATTCGCAGCAGAGGCCGGTTCCACCGTCGTAGTGTTATTGATGGTAATGGTGCTGGTGCCGACCACCGCGCCGGAAAAATTCACGGCCTCAAGGACGACCGTATTCTGTCCAGGCACGACCGGAACCGAAACCTGCCATGTGGAATTGCCGGTCCAGGTAACTGCGAGGGGAGCGCTGCTGCCCTGAATGCGAATTTCGCGGACATTGACCCAGCCATTTCCGGACACCGTGGCGGTGCTGGAGGCGACAGTCAGCGGGCTCGCCGTCGTGATCCCGAAGTTTACAGAGGGAATCAGCGCATTGACGCGGCCAAGCACATAATTCGACCGGTTGGTGACATAGGACAACCGGCTCGCCCATGGTTGCGCAGGGTCGAGCGTCGCAAGGTGGGTGGTCCATTGCGACATGTATGCATTGTTATACGTCGTGGTAATGATGTCGTGAAGATGCCCGAGATACAACCGGCGGCGCGCGGGGGCATTTGTCAGGGTGGCGCACTGACCATTGGTAAAAATGTCCCGCGTCTCGCTGAAGGAAAAGTCCATGTCATGCGGCAGGAAAATGACGCGCCCGTCCGGCCGGGCATAATAGATGCCATTGTGCTGATCGCCCGCCGCCGCGTTGTCCCCTGCGCCGGAGAGCACGCCGTACGCCATGCCGCGCAGCCAGGTGTCCACGTCCACCACCTGATTCAGCCGGTCCTCAAAGGTTTGGCCTGACGTGCTGAAGAGCTTGGCGTAGTTCATGATAGGCGCGAAGTCGTCCGCCTCGCGGTTGATCTTGTTCAGGAAGAACCAGCGGTATCGCTCGGGATCGTCTCCGAGATTCGAAACTCCCACACCGACGACGCCGTCGGGCTCCGGTATTTTCAGTCCCGCGGCCGTGGCAGTGGTCGGATAATAAACCAGTTCATATTCATAAACGCTTCCCGCCGAGCCGTTTTCAAATTGTGTATCGAGAAAGACATCATCATAACGGGCCATCTGAAGAACCGCGCCGCCGGTCAGCACGCTGTTGGGTGCGAGGATTTTGATAAAGTCATAGTACCGGCTGATGGGACCGCCGGAGTTGGAGATCATAATATCAAAAAGCAGTTCCCGCTGGCCGGGAGACTGTCCTTCAGAGCGGTCCACCGCCACACCTCCGTGGGCGCCGCGGAAGAGACCGTCGGACGGAAAATCAATATTGTATCCGACTCGACCCGTTTGATTGCGGCCACGCTCACTGCTCTTGAGGCGCACACCGGCTCCGTAGTAGATGTCGTTTTCACGATCGATAACCGTGCACTCAATGCGATCGTTGCTCATGACCTCCGTATTGGTGTGCATGAACGTCCGGTCGGCGTTCGTAGTGATGAGACGAAAGTTGTGCAGTCCGGTGGTGGCGGCGGCACCGTCGTTGACCTTATACAGCGCGCGGGATTCGGCACCGAGGGCCGGATAAAACGAGGAGGCACCGGCACCATCCGTGCCCGTAATATAAAACTGCACCACCGCACCCGCTGTCGCCTGTCCGGGAAGCGTCCCTTCATACCGGCCTCCTCCAAGGCTTGTCATGGGAGCCGTCAGGAACGCGCCGCCATTTACTGAGTAGGATACGACCATCGACGTAATGCCGTCAGGGTCAGTCGCAGTGGCGGAAATGGTGACCGCCTGATTCACGGCAGGCACCGCCGGAGAATGCTTCAGCGATGCATAGGTTGGGCCGGCGTTGGCGACAGCGCGGGAATTCGGTGCCGACGGCGTGCCGACATTTGCGGGCCGGTCAATGGCCGTGACGTGGCCCAGACGGTTGAAATAAAGACGGGTATGCAACTGATTCGATCCCGTAACCCACCTTGCCCGGAAGGAGATCTGATAGTCGCGTCCGTTGGCGATCGCGCTGGCGAGCGTCGTTTCCACCTGATTGTGCATGTGCTCGGTGGGGCCGGTGGCGACGAGACGGAGAATTTTGTTCGCAGCGTTGCCGGGTTCGCTGATAATCCCGCCGCGGCGGTGATTGCCGCGGAGCCGCCACACAGCAGCGTTGTTGAAGCCGCCGTCCGTTAGTTTCTGCACCGGCGTTGTGTCGGGCGTTTCGACAACGCTGACGTCATCAATCCAGAGTTCGCCGGCGCCGAGCATCCCCATATTGAACTCGGACCATTGACCGTCCGGCCCGCCGTTGCCGGCAGCGGTTCCGCGATAAGTGTATGTCTTCCACGCGGTGCGGCCGCTTTCATCGCTTGGTGCCCATGCCCCGCCGGTGCTGTTGTCGGACCGGAGGTCGCGCAGTTCGAGAGTGGAACCGCCTCCGTCCGCAAATTCCGGCCACTGGCCGCCATCGTAGAAGCGGATTTCGTCCACGGTGTTCTTGCGCGTGTCCCGGAGAATCAGGTGCTCGCCGCTGCGCGACAGGGAACCATCCCACGCGCCGAGCAGACGAGCACCCGGATACGCTGCGGTAAAAAGCGCCGCGTCGCGGGCGATGGAGGCGTGCTCGCCGGGCGCGAGTGATGTGCCCGCAGGGAAGGTGAAATCAATGCCATCGCCGAAGTCCCATCCGCTCAAGTCCACTAAAGCATTGCTGCGATTGGCAACTTCCAGCCACTGGTTGTCCGAGTTCCTCAACGGCTGGCCGGGTGTGCCCGCGGTCAGTTGCACCCGGGCATCCAGTTTCGCGCCGAATACAATATCCGAACTGCCGGTGCCGTTTTGGTGAACCTCCACCGAAAGCCGATTCGTCCCGGGCACCAAGCCCGTTGTGGGGATCACCATTGAATTCAACACTGCATTGTCCACGCCGGTCGTAGCGAGCGTTTCCGGTCCGACGGCTGTTCCCTCAGTCATTCCGAAGCGGGGCTGCAACTCCACACCGTTGAGGTAAAACACCGCGCCGTCGTCAATCTCGTGGACAATCTCAAGGGAGGTGGCCGCCGCGATCTGTTCAGCCGTGATCGTGAACTCCTTTTCAAAGTAATAGGTAACAGTGGCAGCGGCATAAGGAGTGATAATCGTTGCCAACGGGACCGTCAGCGCGCTGGACTCTACGCCGATAGGACTTGCGCCGGACTTCCAGTTGCCGCCCACCGCGTGGGCGGTGGCGGCCCAGTTGGCCGGCAAATCCTCATTGCCGGCATTGTAGCGCCACATTTCTCCGAACGCGATCAGCGGGGTGGTCTGAAAGGTCGGTGGAACCGCAGGCACCGGAGCGAGCGCCGGAGGGTTGTATTGGATCTCGCTGATGACGACGCTGTTCGTGAAATCAAAGGTATTGGGGGCTCCAGGCGTGGCGGTTGTGGGATAAAGCCACTCATCTCCCCGGCCCGCCGCACGCCCGCGCAGGCGGCCGGTCAGTGTGCGCGCATCCAGCAGAGCTGCTTTGCCCGCCGTGTAGAGGAAAAGCTTTTCGTCATTGGACGGACGGAAGCCAAGAGTCGCTTCGTTCAGAAGCAACTGAGCGCCCGGAGCCAGTGATCCCGCCGGAAGAACATACTGACGCAGTGGATCGTTGTCAGCGGAAACAACCAGGCCGGTGAGATCGACCGCAGCCGTGCCGGTGTTGGCCAATTCCAGCCAGAACGACTGCGTGGTGTAGGCGGGAACTTCGTTAAACCGGACCGTCGGCGGCGCACCCGGCACGGTATCGAAAATGTCGAGATCGAGTTCCATGCCAAAGACGACATCACTGTTGCCGGCGGCAAACTGGTGGACCTCCACCGAAAGCCGGTTGGTCCCGGCGACCAGAGCGCCGGTGGGAATCGGCATATTGGCGGAAAGAGCCGTGGCTTCCACGTTCGCCGTTGCCGGCGTGGCGGCGGTCACGCCGGTGTCCGGCAGGTTTACGCGGAAGGCAGGACTGCCGTTGATGTAAAAAACCGCTCCGTCGTCGATGGCATGACGCAGTTTCAACGATTGCAGCGAGGCCAGTTGCGCCGCAGTGACGTTGAACTCCGTCTCAAAGTAATAAGTCATCACATACGGGTCGTTGGCGCCGGGAAACCCCAGGTTGGTACCAATCGGCACCGTGGCAGTGGTTTCGTAAGCGAGCGCACCGGCGCCGGACTTCCACGCACCCCCAACGGGATGCGCCGCGGCCGCCCAGGCGGTGCCCAGGTCCGGGCCGGACTCGTTGTAGCGCCAGGTGTTCGACAGGTTCAGCAGGTGAACGGTGCTGACGGGCGGCGGCGCACCGGCAGCGGGAAAATTGAGGGTTCCCGGCGTGCCCCCAATCTGGGTGGAGACCGTCCAGTTCGCCGAATGATCACTGGCAGTGTAAGGCAGCAGTTTCGCGAGCGTGACCCCGGAGCCGTCCGGACCCGCGGGCCACTGGTCATCGTCCGTGAAGGTAATCTCATCCATCATCCGGTCGCTCTGATTGATGAGCCGCAGATGCTGTCCGCCGTTGCTGATACTCCCGGTGAACGGACCGAACTGTCCCGCGGACGGTGTCTTCGCCACCACGATGTAAGCCCCCGGATTGATGATCGTATTCGGCGGAAACTTGTAGCCGATGCCGTCGATGCGCCAGTTGGAGATGTCCACCTTGATCCCCATTTGGTTGAAGAGTTCAATCCATTCCCCGGACTCTGTTGCCCCCGGCGGGTTGTATTGAATTTCGTTGAAGACAACCACCGAGTCCGGAGACGCGAGGCACGGCTGAGAAAGGGCAGCGAGGGCGCAGGCCGCCGCCACCGCCGGGAAGAAGCGATGAAACATGTTAGGGGGAGGGGGTTCCGGATGTTGGCTGAATCAAGGGGGAGTCACGTCGCGAACCTTGTAAACGGCCCGCTGCTTATTGGAGGCGATGGTGTCCACATACACGGTCTGAGTTCCCGTGGCGGGTACGGCATCCGCAAGTTCGATCCACGTAGTCAGGTTCGTGGAATAATCCACGGCATAAACGTGGTTTGGCCTCGAATTGATGGTGAGCGTCATCGACGCGCCGTTGGGGGCACGCACGATGCTCGAAAAATCGAGCGGCGGCGGCGGCCCGGCCGTACGGTTGGTCAGTCCGTAAAGGTGGAAGCTGCCGTTTGCAGAGGAAACCGGAGGCACCGTGGCATCCAGCGTTATTGAAGTCCCGGCAGCGACATACGTGTAGCTGATGTAATAAGCGGTGTTGTCGTTCCCATTCCCAAGCACGATTCCCGGACGGTCTTCGAGGACGAAGACATTCGCCACTTCAGTGCCGTTGGTGAATTTCAAATCGGCGGGACGGACGGTGCTGTTGTCCCACTTGCGGATGAAGACCCGCGTTTCGTAGGTCTGTCCCGGTTCGAGACCGGAAAGAGTAAACCTCTGAGTATTGCCTGCCGCCGGGCCGGCTCCGGAATAGGTGAAAGTGCCAAAGAGAACCAAATTGCCGCCCCCCGTGACATTGCCTCCCACCGGGTCCCAATGATTGTTGTTGGGGCCGGGACCGATGATGTTTTTACCGCCTGCAAATCCGTTCCACTCAAAATTAGGGGGTGTGGTTACGGTATCCAGCACATCGAGTGTCACTCCGTTGATCGTGGTCGGCGCGCCGCCGCTGATTTTGTGCGTGAAATTCTCCGCCGTGCTGATGCCGGTGCTGGCCTCATCCGTGACAATTCCAAATGCCACTCCCGCCGGCAGGTTGGTCGGGAGTGTTCCGGGATCGATCGGATTTCCCCCGCGCGCCGCTTCATAGCCGTCCGGAAATTGATCTCCGTCCGTGTCGTACGCATTCGGATTAGTGCCAGGGCTGGCGGCATCCGTAAAGACCCCGGAGTTGTTCTCGACATTGTCGTTCAATCCATCTCCGTCACTGTCCGCGACGGTCGGATTGGTGGCCAGCCGCGGAGCCGTTGGGGTGATTTCCGCACCATCCTGGAGACCATCACCGTCAGTATCGGCGAGTTTCGGATTGATGTTCGGATAGGTAGTGAGGCTGATGGCATATTCCTGAGCATCCGAGAGCGAGTCGCCGTCGAAGTTCCCGGTGCCCGCACCGGGGCCAGGGCCCGCACCAACACCGTTCAGATCGGTGAGATTCCCAGCCTTCGCCGTTTCCCAGGCGTCGCCGAGTTTGTCAGAATCCGAATCCGTGATGACCGAAAGGACAAACACTTTCTCGGTGGTGGAAGAGGAGACATTTCCCGTGCCTTTCACGCGGATGGAATACTGAGTGCCGTCCGCCGCCGGCTGGAAATTGAAGCCGGAGCCCTCGAGTCGGTTGCCGTTGATCTGGAACTTCGCGTTGTCCGTGTCTCCGTTGCCCGCCACGAGAGTGTAGGTGCCGGCCTCCGGTACTCCATTGTTTGTTCCGGAAAGCGTGGCCACGAGGTCTCCGGCACCAACAGAAGAAAAGAAGGTCGGCTTGTCGATGGCGGGGACAAAACCGGTAGCGAGTGTCTTAATCGAGAAGTTGTCGAAAAGGGTGTTATTCGAGAGCGCACCGAATTCGATAAAAATGACTCCGGCATTTCCATCCCACTGGAACACCCTGTTTGTAACAATAACGGTTCCATCCACTGAAGCACTGGCACTCACGTTCGAACCGTCCGCGAACGAGGTAAAGGCGTAGTCAATCACAACGTGCCGGGCGGTGAGGGTAGCCGGGAAGTTGGGTCCAGTGGTAGCCGCGCCATTATCAAAATACTGCGTTCCTCCATTGTTCCGAAAGAGAATGCCAAAGTCCGTAGCGGCATGATTCACGCGGTTAAATCCTTCCCCGGCCGTGTAGTTCGCGCAGCCCACGGACACCTCGACCCAATTGACGTCCGTGTTGTTGACGGGGGTCCAGTCGAACTCGACCCTCATCCCTCCTTCGGTAAGAATCGTCGCGCCGACGGGGCCGGACGCAAAATCGTGCGCATTCGCAATCGCCGCCAGATCGTGAAAACGAATCCGGCCCTCCGTGCCGGTGGCATTCGCGAATCTCAACTGATTCCCGACGATGCCATGCTGAACACGGGCGGAACGAAGCTGCACGTCCGGACCGAGCAGGCCACCACGGCGATTGGTCTGGTCCGAATTGTCGAAATTCGCGTTATCCGGAGCATTGAAGTTGTCTGTGATGATATCAGTAGCCGCGAATGATGGAATTGCGGCAGCGACTGGTAAAAAAGCGGCCAGGAAGGCAGTGCGGATACTCATAATCGGGGAGGGTTAAAAGGATTATGAATGGACGGTGAGTAGCGCGTCAACCTTTGTTTCACGCCGCGATTGGAATCGAAGCGAAACGGACGCTCCGGGGGCACTCTCCGAGCCCACGCCTATTCCGTCTTCTCCTCCCGCAGCACAAACTCCGGAAGCCAGCCTTCCTCCCCTGCGGCGTTGCGGCACCAGAGCCAGCCGCTGATTTCGCGCAGAGCGGTCACGCGTTCGCCGGACTTCACCGACAGATCGCGCGCGCTGAAGGGGGTGCGGACACGGGCGGAGGCACCGTCGATTTCCAGAATATCCTCCGGCACGTAACTGCCGCGCCCATCGAGCGTACTGACCCAAATCCAGCCCGGCCATGACTTATCGCGGGGCCCAACGTTGACGGTGTCTCCGGCCTGGAGATGGAGCGGTGAGCGGTCAACGACTGTGTAGGTGGTGTTGGCGGAGAAGGTTTTCATGAGGAAAGAGAAAAGGTCCAATTACCACGCATTGTTCTGGATACAGAAAATTGATGTTTGGTGTTTGAAGCTTCTTTGGTGCTTGGGATTTGGAGCTTGGAGCTTTCTCACATCTCCCTCCACTCGTGCCGCGGATACCGCCTTTCCAGCTCCTTTTTCAGCGCGGGATAATGATTTTTCCAGAACCCCGCGAGATCCCGCGTCACCTGAATGGGGCGGTGATTCGGCGCGAGGATGCTGAGGACGAGGGGAATGCGGCCCGCGGCGATTTTGGGAGTGTCTTTTTGGGTGAAGAGCTGCTGGATAAAGACACTGACGCTCGGCTCTTCCGGACGGGTGTAGTCGATTTTGGCGGAACGGCCGGTGGCGAGTTCGATGCGCGGAGGCGCGTGGCGATCCATGGCGGCGGCCTGCTGTGGACTAAGCCAGTCGCGCAGAGCCTGGAGGGGGGAGAGATCTTTGATTTCCTTGTAGCTGCGGCGGCCATGGAAAAGCTCTTCGAGCACGAGGCGCTTGTCCTCCTCCGTGAAGACCGGGAGTTCCAGTTCCGGCATGGCTTTTTGCAGCAGGGCGAGACGCGCCAGCCACTGATCCACGGCATCACCCCATTCCGTTAGGGTAAGATTGCCTCTCATCACCTCGTCCGCGAGAATGGCAGCCGCCGCGTTTTCGTCGGCTTCGCCGGTCTGGCGTTCGCGGATGACGAGGTCGCGGAATCGGACGCGCTCGCGCTGGATGACGCGGCGCTGTTGCATGTCGAAGAATGGCGCTTTCTCCAGCGCGAAGTCGTCGGGAAACAAATCGCCGAGCCAGTCCTCTTCGAGTTCGGTGAGCATTTGGAGCGTCACCTGAACATCGCGGCCCTGCACCTCGGCAATCTCTGCAGCCACGAGCAATTCGACACCGCGGACCACGCTGTCCTTCGACACCGAGCCTCTGCGGCCACCCACGATGTCGCAGGCGCTGCCGCCGGTGCTGGTGCGGCGCGCCACCTGGTCGGAGTAGCCGCTGAGCACTACTTTGGCGAAGGTCTCGCGCCCGGGCGGATCAGTGGAATCGTTAGGGCCGGCGCCGGCAATTTGCGCGAGACGATCAGCAAGACGCGCGGCTTCTGAGGCGGCCTTGCCATTGAGGCCGAGCCGTCCGCAGGCATCCGGATGAAACCGGTTGTCCGCAGCGGCCTGCCATGCACGCAGGAGAGGAAGGAAGTCGCTGTAGTCGTCCGGGAACTGAAACTTTTTCTGCGCTTCACCGGCACTGCGCATATAAAGCGAACGGCCCTGGAGCAGGGCTACGCACAAGGCGACGGCAGGAGCGCATCCGTGCTCTGAAGCTGCTTCCATCATGCGCGCCTGCCGCGGATGCAGCGGATAGCGCGTGAGGTGGCGGCCTGTCTCCGTAATCGCGCCTGCGGCATCCAGCGCGGCCAGTTCATGGAGAAGCCTAACAGCGCGGTCGATGCTGCGGGCGTCCGGTTTTTCAAACCACCGGAATGTTTCAAGATCACCAACACCGGCGGCCTTTAGCGTTAGGATCACTTCGGCAAGGTCGAGCCGAAGAACTTCCGGTACCTCGGCGGCGGCGCGGCGGCCATGGCTGTCCTCGGACCACAAGCGATAACAAACTCCGGGTCCGGTGCGCCCGGCGCGGCCGGCGCGCTGATCGGCGCTGGCGCGGGAGATGGAATTTACCGTTAGGGTGTTGATACCGCGGTTCGAGTCCCATGAGGCGATGCGCGCGAGACCGGAATCGACGACGGCGCGCACGCCGTCAATCGTTAGGGAGGTTTCCGCGACATTGGTGGCGACGACAATCCGGCGGCGTCCGGTATCGGTAACGGCTGCGTCCTGCTGAGCTGGCGTGAGTTCACCGTGAAGCGGAAGCAGGTCGAACTCCTTCGCCCATTTTTCGCGCGAGAGGGCATCGAGAGTCTTGCGGATTTCATAACCGCCCGGCATGAACACGAGCGCGTGTCCCTCGCGTTGACCGGCCATGGCATCGCCGCACACGCGCGCGGCGTGATCCCAGATTTCACCTCTAACATTTCCACGCTGCGGCGCGTAACGAATAGTGACGGGAAACGTCCGCCCTTCTGAAACGAGGTGCGTGGCGGATTTCAGATAGGCATTGAGCGCCGCCGTTTGCAGGGTGGCGGACATCACCAGGATCGCCAGATCCGGGCGCGTGGACTCCTGCACATCCATGGCGCGGGCGAGGGTGATGTCGCCGTAAAGGTGCCGCTCGTGGAATTCATCGAAGATCACCGCGGTCACGCCGCGCAAGTGAGGATCGTCCATCATGCGGCGCAGGAGAATCCCTTCCGTAACATAACGGATGCGCGTGCGCGCGCTGACCGCCCCTTCGAAGCGCACCTGATAGCCGACCTCGTCCCCGAGCCGCGTGCCCATTTCCTCCGCCACGCGGCGCGCAAGCATGCGGGCGGCAATCCGCCGCGGTTGGAGGATGATAACTTCACCGCCGTTCAGCAGATCGTTCTTCAGCAGCATCTGCGGAAGCTGCGTGGATTTCCCTGATCCCGTGGGCGCCTCGATCACGAACCGCCGCCGCTCCGGCGTGCTCCGCCACGCAGCGAGGAGCGCAGGTTCGATTTCGTAAATGGGAAGAAGGGACATGCGGGGAAAAGGAAGTGCCTGCGTAACACCGGTGAAGCAAGGGACGCAACGGGTCGCTTCCACAGGGAATGGTTGACAAAAGTGTCCATTCCGGGTGTTTTGGACCCTGTGACCGGAACACAGCCTAACCAATCCGGTGCCCCTGGCGTTCTCGTGCCGGTGCGCACCGAGGACGACTTTGAACTCACCGTCACCGGCTGCATCCCGGACGCGCTGGCTGGCGCTTATTACCGGAATGGGCCCTATCCACAGTTCGATCCACAGGGTCCCTATTTTCCTTTTCACGGCGACGGGATGATTCACGCCTTCTTCCTTGAGCCTGACAAAAACGGGGGCCGTGCTCATGCGGGCCGCGCCCGTTACCGCAATCGCTGGGTGCGCACTCCCAAATGGCACGCGGAGCACAAGGCCGGGCGTTTGCTGTTTGGATTGCCGGGCGGGAATGATCCTGCTGCCGCCGGCGTCGATCCAGGCCCGGCGAATATTCACATCGTGCACCATGCCGGCAAATTGATGGCCCTGCAGGAACACGGTGAACCCTTCGAGATTGATCCAATGGATCTTGAGCGCGGCGGTTTCGTGGACACGGGCGGCAAACGCACCGCACATCCAAAGCTGGACCCCGAAACAGGCGAGATGATTTGGTTCGCCTATTTCGTGGGACAACCTTTCAGCAGCGTGATGGAGTACGGCGTCACTGACAAAACGGGATGCGTCACACGCCGCGACCGGTTCACCGCACCCTACGCTGCGATGACTCACGACTTCATGGTGACGCGGAATCATGTGCTGTTCCCCGTCCTGCCGCTCACCGGCGATCTCCAGCGCGCGAAAAAGGGCCTGCCGCCCATGGCGTGGGAGCCGGACAGGGGCGGCTTTATCGGCGTGATGAAGCGCAACGCCGGCGTCGATTCCATCCGCTGGTTCGAAATCGAGCCCCGGTTCGCCCTGCACTCGATGAACGCCTGGGAGGACGGCGACAGCATTCACTGTGAACTGACAGAATTTCCGCATGCACCTTATTTTCCACGCGCCGACGGATCGCCAGCCCCCCATGTAGAAGCCAAGCTGACGCGATGGACGCTCGACCTCGCCGGAAATACGAACCAGGCGCAGTGCCTTCAACTCGACGATCTAAACTCCGAAATGCCGCGCATCGACGAACGCTTCGCCGGTCTGCCTTATCGTCACGGCTGGTATCTCGCGAATATCGGCGGCAACGACCCGATGCTACACAATGCCATCGCTCACCTCGACCTCCGCACAGGCAGGCGCGCGGTGCGCATGTTAGGCCCGGCCGGGGCAGCCAGCGAGCCGGTCTTCGTGCCCCGCTCCACTTCGGCGCCGGAAGGCGATGGCTATATCATTTCCATTGTCTATCGCGCGGAGACTCACACAAGTGAACTCCTGATCCTGCACGCACAGGACATCGCAGGCGAACCCGTTGCGTCGTTGAAACTTCCCCGCCACGTGCCCCCCGGCACTCACGGCAATTTTGTTCCGGACCGTCTGTTAGGGTGAGTCATGCGAGCGACACCGGATCGACATCGACCACGACGAAGACGTCGCGGTCCAGTTTGATGGACTTGAGGACGCGCGACACCAGATTCGTAATGGTGCTCGTGTGACGGGCCCGCAGCAGGAGTTGATAGCGGAATTGATTGTGGCTCCGCTCCAGCGGGCTGGGAACCGGATCGCCCATCAGAACGTTTTCGGGCAGTTGTTCGGCGAGGCGCTTGTGAAGGGTTTCGAGGGTGAACTCTGCGCGCCGCTGATGCTCGCCGCGACAGGTGATGAGAACCGCATGGCAATACGGCGGATATCCGCACTGGCGGCGCAATTCCAGTTCCTGAGCGGAGAAGCCATCGTAGTCATGCTGACGCGCAAACTGAATGGAAGGCGAATGCGGCGTGAACGTTTGCACCACCACTTCGCCCAGCAACTCACCGCGGCCCGCACGGCCCGCCACCTGAGTGAGAAGGGAAAACGTGCGTTCACCGGCCCGGAAGTCGGGAATGTGGAGCGTGAGGTCGGCATTCAGGATGCCCACGAGAGTGACGCTCGGAAAATGCAGGCCCTTGGCGATCATCTGAGTGCCTACGAGGACGTCGAGCTTGTGCGCCTTGAAGGCAGCGAGCGTGTCGCGCAGCTTGTTTTTCTGCTGCATGGAATCGGTGTCCACCCGGGCAATGCGCGCCTGCGGAAAGACTTTGCGCAGCGTTTCCTCCACACGTTCGGTGCCGAATCCGGCGAGCAGAATGCCTGGATCTTTGCATTCCGGACAGGCGCGCGGCGGCACGCGGCGGAAACCGCACACGTGGCACACCAGCAGATTCAGATCGCGGTGCATCGTCATGGAAACCGTGCAGTGATTGCATTTCACCACATGGCCGCAGGCGAGACACTGCACGCTGCTGGCAAAGCCGCGGCGGTTCAGAAAGAGGATGGATTGTTCCCCGCGCACAAGCCTCTGATCGATGGCAATGCGAAGGCGCTCACTGAGCACCGCCGGCGCGCCCTTGCCTGCCCGTCTTTTCTCAAGGCGCATATCGATGACGCGCACGATCGGCAGTTTTGCGCCATCGGCGCGCACAGGCATGGTCACCAGTTTGTATTTGCCGCGCTGCGCGTTCAGGCAGGATTCAAGCCCCGGTGTCGCGCTGCCGAGAACAATGGCGCACGGCTCCATCCCTGCCCTAACAACAGCGACATCGCGCGCGTGATAGCGCGGGGGGCTCTCCTGCTTGTAGGAATTCTCGTGCTCTTCATCCACAATGATAAGGCCGATGTTCTCCAGCGGCGCGAACACGGCACTGCGCGCACCGATGACAATGCGCGCCTGCCCGCGCTGAATCCGATGCCATTCATCGAAGCGTTCACCCTGACTGAGATTGGAGTGCAGCACGGCCACCTCACGGTTCATGGCGGCAAAGCGGCTCTTGAAGCGATCCACCGTCTGCGGTGTCAGAGAAATCTCGGGCACCAAAACGAGGACTCCCCGGCCGCTTTCCAGCACCTTTTGAGCGGCCTGTAAATATACCTCAGTCTTTCCGCTGCCGGTCACGCCATGGAGGAGCACGGGTTTCGCTCGCTGCGGCTGCTCCACGGCCTCAAGGATCATTTCCAGAGCAGCCAACTGACTGTCGTTCAATTCAAGCGGCGCCGTGGCGATGAACTCCTCTTCACCATACGGATCGCGCTGCACCTGTTCCTCTTCGATCACCACCCAGGCCGTTTTTGTTAGCACCTTCAGGGACGAGGCGGAAAAAAAACCCGTGGGCACCGGTCCGCCCGCAGCGCGAAGAGCGTCGATAATCTCCGCCTGCCGCGCGGCTTTGCTGCGGAGCCTGGTCATTTCCTCCGGAGAAGGCCCGGAAACCAGTCGCACCATCCGCTGCGTTTTGTCCTGGTGTTTGTCGGTGCGCACTGCCTCAGGAAGCATGGCGCGCATCACGCTTTCCATGGAGGCGCAGTAATAATGGCTGACCCACTGGCCGAGTTCCAGGAGCTTTGGCGTAATGAGAGGACGCTCGTCGTAAAGTTTTGTCAGGGGACGGAGCTTTTGCGTTTCGGCTTTCTCCGCCGGGTGAACGCCGAGGACGGTGCCGGTGACCGCCCGTTTTTGGAGGGGCGCCAAAACCCGGGAGCCCACCGCGAGGGCGGGCTCCATCCCCGGCGGAATGGCGTAATCGAATTCCAGGTCCGCGACCCCGTCGAGGAGCACCCGCGCCGCCGTTTGGGCAACGGCGGCCGGGAGGTCGTCGGGGAGGAGGGAGTCCATTCTCAATCGAGGGGCGTAGGGACGGCAGAGAGGAAAGCGAAACATCCTCTCTTTTCATCCCCGCGGTGCATGTTATTTTGCCGCGTTCTTTTTGCCAACCAATCCCCCGACCGATGGCTCACTCAACCGGATACCGCTGGGACGCGCCTGCTCCAGAGCAGGGCTACCGCTCGATCACCACTGCATGGGATCTGCGATGGTGGATCATCGCCGCCGTCGGCACCTCCATCGCCGTGCATACCGCGCTGTTCATCTGGATGAACCAATTCCGAATCGTCGAAGTCGAGCGCAGCCCGGCAGAAATGCGAACGGGGGTGTTTGATACGGAGTTGGAGCAAATCACCATTCCGCAGCAGGTGCTCCAGCCTGTGAACAACGAGCCGCCTGACCTGACGCAGGAGGTGAATAAGGAGCCCATCGTGCAGGACCTCCCTGACATTTCCCAAATTGCGGAGGCGCTGAAGGACAAAGCGGTGGTTCTCACACCGACCATCAAGGAAATGGCCGCCAACGTCACCCTCAGCAGGCCCGCACCCGGCAAGGCCGGCGACCTGGTGGACGACATCAGCAAGACGAACAGCGCGCTTCTCGACACCTCGCAGAGTCTGCTTTCCAAGTCCTCTGTTCTAAAGCCGCAATTCTCTAAACCGGCGGACGACCAGGTGCTGGTCGATGCCAGGGCTCTCGAAGGCGGCGCGGCGGATTTGAAAAGTGATGTCATCAAATCCATGAAAAAGGGCACCGGCGGCAACAACGGCCTGGATGGATTCAAAAACCTCGATGACCTCGTGAACTACAAGGGGCCGATCAAAGGGGACTTCAAGGCCATGCTGCGGACGGACCTGCTCTTCGACTTCGGTTCCGCGCAGCTTCGCAGCGAGGCAAGGCTGAGCCTCCTGAACCTGGGTGCGATCATCCAAACGAATGCGAAGGCGCAGTTCCGGCTGGTGGGACATACGGATACGATCGGTGATGACATCTCGAATCAGAAGCTCAGTGAGGCCCGGGCGCGGGCGGTAAAAGACTGGCTGGTAAACAGCCTGAAAATCGACGGCAGCCACATCATCGTGGAAGGCCGCGGGGAAAAAGAACCGCTGCCCGGCATTGATCCGCGCGGCGACGCTGCCGCCCAGCAACTCAACCGCCGCGTGGAGATCCACAAAACCGGCGGCTAGACGCCGCTCCCGCCACCCCTGCCCGATGTTGCGAGGCACCCCCCCGGTCCGCACCGCATTTCCTGCAGCCGCGATACGGCTGGCAGCGCTGTTGTTCATGGCTTTATTGCTTTGTCAGTGCGCCGCACCGAAAATCATGAATAGACCTCCCGCCATGGACCCGTCGCTTTCGACATGGAACGCCCATGACGGAAAAGTGATGCCCTATAAGCAATGGACCGGCGGTCCGGCAAAAGCACACGCAGTCATCATTTGCATTCACGGTCTGAGCGGCGCGGCCAGCGACTTTTGGCCCGTGGGCGAGAGTTTTCCGCCAAAGGGTATCGCCGTTTACGGGATGCAATTGCGCGGACAGGGAAATGATCCGGACCTCAAACGGCGCGGCGATATCTGGTCCTCGCAGCAATGGCGGCAGGATCTGCTGGAGTTCACCGGGCTGGTGCGTCAGCGGCATCCAGGGGTGCCGGTCTTCTGGTATGGCGAGAGTCTCGGCGCATTGATTACCATCGACGCCGCGGGCTCGCTGGGGGAAGACCAGACGCTGGTTTCCGGCATCATTCTCGCCTCTCCCGTGGTGGCGCTGCGGAGCAATTTGAAGATGTCGTTTTTCAAGAACCTTCTGGTGCGCTCGCTGCTCCGGTTTTGGCCTGGAAAACAGATTTCCCTTGAGGGCCTGGGCAACAGCGAGGTGCAGGTCACCAGCGCCACGACGCACCGCGAACAGATGCAGCACACCCCGCACTACGTGAGGGAATTCACCCTCCGCCTGTTCGGACAGGTTGAGCGGCTGATGCGCGGCACGGACGGCGACGCCCGCCGTCTTCACCTCCCGGTGCTCATTTTCTATACCCCGAATGATGCGCTCACTCCCCACGAAGCCGTGGAGCATTTTTTTGACAAAATCGCGTCGAAGAACAAGGAGAAGGTGTTCTTTGAGCAGAGTTACCATTTGATACTGCATGACAAGGACCGGGCGTATGCACTGCGCCGGCTGGAGGAGTGGGTGGAGCGGGAGGTAAGAGAAGCCCCGGCCATCAGGCACCATGGCTCAAAGAGCCGCAGCGCAGCGGCGTCAACCCGCGGCAACCACCAGGCGCCAAATTTCAAAACGCGTTAGGGAGTTGCGTCGCTAGCCGTTTTCCTCTCTCCACCAGTCCGCGGATTTCTCCCACGGGGCACCACCCTCGGTGAATCCGGGCGTGCTGGCCGCCAGTTTATCTTCGTTGCGAAGCACTTCGTCGATCAGCAAATGCTCGCGGCGGGGACCGCGGGGCCGGGTGAGTGCGGCGGCCACACAGCCGGCGACAAGTCCGAGGGTGACGAGAAAAAACACCACGAGCGCCCATGCGGCGGCATCGCCGTTTTTGACGCGCGCGTTTTGCCACGTGCCGTTCCACTCGGTGCTGGTTTGCGTGCCGGACGTATAAACCGGCTGCGGAACCGCGGCCGCTTCACTGGCGGCGGGCATGATCAGCAGGAGCGCGTCCATGACGATTTCGGAAGTCAGGGTTTCGCCTCGTCGCCCAGCAGGAGGCGCATCGGAATCATGCTCGAATGAACGAATCCATTGCGCTCGAAGAACCGCTGCGATTCGGCGCTGACCCGGTCAGTCAGCAGCGTGATGCGCTTGAAGTCCTTTTTGAGCGCAAACTCCTTCACATAGTTTACCAGGCGGGTGCCGTAGCCGTGCCCGCGGTGCTCCGGCCTTACAATGACATCCTCCATCAAAATCACCAGTCCACCCTCTGCGGTGCTGATGGTAAACAGGAGATTTACCATGCCGATGATCTTGTGATCATTGCGCAGGACGAAAATGCGCCCCCGGTTCGGCTGTTCCAGAATCAGGCGCAGACCGTGACGCTGCTTTTCCTGATTGGGCCGGAAGTCCTGCTCCATCTCAAGCAGGGACATCACAAGGTCCGTCAGTTCCGGAAGGTCATCCAGAGTGGCGGGCTCGATGCGAAGATTGTCCGGGGCGGTATCCATAACTACGCGCTAAACGCACGGCATGTGCCAGCCTGACGCGCATTCTTCCGGCGGCAAGTGAGGGTTTGATCCTCTACAGTGCTTTTAATTTCTGCAAGCTCCCGATGACGAACGGAGCAAAATGTTCCGCCGCCGCCTCCACTGTCATTGCCGGCACGCCCTCCCGTTCGAGAGAGGTCATCACCACACCGTCAATGCCGCACGGCGTAATCGCGGAAAATCCCTCCAGCGCACCGGCGATGTTGATGGCGAATCCGTGCTGGGTAATCCACTGCCTCGCCCCGACACCGATGCTCGCCAGTTTCCGGTTTTCCACCCACACGCCGGTCAAACTCTCGCGGCGGTCGGCCGGGACGCCGAGGGCGCGGGAGCCGTCGATCAATGCCTGCTCAAGCGCACGCAAATAACGATGCAAATCCTGACCGTAGCGCGTAAGTTTGAGAATGGGATACCCCACGAGTTGTCCAGGACCGTGCCACGTGGCCTTGCCGCCGCGGCTGATTTCCACCACCGGCGCCGGCAAGGAGTCCGCGGCGCCAAGACTGCTGCGGTCAAGAGTGCGGCCAATGGTGAACACCGGATCATGCTCCAGCAGCAGCAGGGTGTCCGCCTCTTCACCCGCCAGATGGCGCGCGAGAAGCTCCTCCTGGAGCCGCAGGCCTTCGCCATAGCTCACGCGGCCCAGCCAGCGCACGGCAGGACCGGTGAATGAAGGCGATGCAACCTCAGTCATGGAACAGAGAAACGTTCTATCATCCGCATCCGCAAACGAAAAACTGCTGGTCAAATCCGCACCGGTGCGCTGGTATGAACTTTCGTCATCCCATCCAAAGGCATGTCTCAAACCTCACCCTATCAAACCCCGAAGCATGGCCACGCGGAGCATCCACCCGCTCCAGAGCCGGTCTTCGATCCGTCCACGCCATGGTATCGCATGTTGAACAAACATCAGTGGTTCGTGCTGACGATGGCCACGCTGGCATGGGTGCTGGACTGTCTTGACCAGCAGTTATTCGTCCTCGCGCGGCCCGCCGCCATGGATGCCCTCTGCAAACCTCACGGGATGGACCCGAAAGCCTTCGGCGGTTACGCCACGGCCATCTTCGTTCTGGGTTGGGCTACCGGCGGCCTCATATTTGGAGCGGTGGGTGACCGGATCGGGCGTGCGAAAACGCTCACTCTGACAGTGCTCATCTATTCCCTCTGCACGGGCCTCAGCGCCTTCTCCCGCAACTTTACCGAGTTTGCCCTCTATCGGTTCGTCACCGGACTGGGCGTGGGCGGCGTCTTCGGACTGGCCGTGGCGCTGGTGGCCGATACCCTTCCGTCGCAGGCACGGTCGAAGGCGCTAGGGACTTTGCAGGCCATGTCCGCAGTCGGAAACGTCACTGCTGGACTGTGCTCCATGTGGATGGGTTCCCTGGTTCAGTCGAAAGTGATCGCCACCGGCGATTCATGGAAATACCTTTTCTGGATCGGTGCGCTGCCGGCGCTTCTCTGTGTGGCGCTGGCGATCCGTATGAAAGAGCCGGAGAAATGGGTCACCGCCCGCGCCGCCGGCAGGGTTACCGGCGTCAAATTCGGCAGCTATGCCTCGCTCTTCGGCATTCCCCGCTGGAGGCGTCATGCACTCGCCGGCATGACTCTTTGTCTTGCCGGCGTCATCGGAGTCTGGGGCATCGGATTTTTCGCCTCGGACCTTGTGGGATTGGTTCTCGACAAGTCGCTCCGGGCGGAGGGCCTCACCACGAACGAAGTTGCCTCGCAAAAAGTAACGTGGATCGGGGTGAGCAGCATCATTCAAAACATCGGTGCCTTTCTGGGAATGCTGGCATTCACCTGGCTGGCGCAGAAAATTGGCCGGAAACGTTCTTTCGTTATCGCCACACTGTGTGCCATGGCGGCCACCATTTTCTTTTTCCAGACCTTTAACGGCAAGCATCATGTCTGGATGAGCGGCGTCATGGGCTTCTTCCAGCTCGCTCTGTTTGCGGGATTCGCCATTTACCTTCCGGAGTTGTTTCCGCTCCGCCTGCGCAGTACGGGCGTTAGCTTTTGTTACAATGTAGGACGATTCCTCGCTGCCACGGGACCGTTCACCCTCGGCGTCCTGCAGGCACACCTCGCGGAAAAAGCCGTCGCTGGCGCAAAAGCTCTCGGAGATGCCGCTGTCCTTGAGGCGAAGCTCAATGCCTTCCGCGAAGCCGCCTGCTGGGTGGCCATTGTCTATCTCATTGGCCTCGTTGCCCTGCCCTTCCTGCCGGAAACCAAAGACCATCCGTTGCCGGAGGATTGAAGCGGGATTGCGGTGTCCAGCCGCAGCGGATCGCCGACTGAATGAATAAGTTTGCGCCTATCCCTTCGGCTCCCAGCCGCTCCGGTATTCCTTGCTCCAAAGCGCCGCGGCTTCCCTGGAGGGATTCCGCAATTGCTGCTTCTCCGCGTCATACTCCACCGAACCGCCGGTGCGGTAGGCGATGTTGCCAAGGTGGCAGAGCAGCGCGCCGCGCTGGCCCTCTTCGGCGGGGCAGTTCAGTGCTTTGCCCTCCCGAATCGCGTCGGCAAGGTTTTGGAAATGCGGCACGTCGGTGAATTCGGGTGCGCTGGCGGCGGTCTTTTTGCCGCCTTCATCGTAAAAGGTGTAGCCGTTGCTGCTCAGCGCGAGCGTGCCTTTATCACCGTAGAAACTAACAAACGGATGCGATTCCCCGCCGGTGCGCTTGTGACAGGAACTGCCATCCCACGAAATGCTGCAGGGCCCCATCTCGAAAACCGCCACCGCAGTATCCGGCGTTTCCTGGTCATCCTGGAAGCAATACCGTCCGCCATTGCAGGTGACGCGATGCGGCGTCAGCACGCGGCCATGCGCTTCATTGACGCCCCACATGGCGAGATCAAGCCCGTGCACGCCGTTGTTGGCCAGTTCGCCGCCGCCATAGTTCCAGAGCCAGTGCCAGTTGTAATGAACGATGTTGTCGCGATACGGACGATCCGTTAGGGGACCCTGCCACATTTTCCAGTCCAGCCATTCAGGCACCGGCACTTCCTTGCCTTTGCCCATGGGGCCGCGGTCTGCGTCATACCAGCAGCGCGCCGCGCGCACCGTGCCGATGGCTCCCTCCTTCAACCGCTGCATTGCCTCGCGCATGGCCGGCAGGCTGCGCCGCTGCGTCCCCTGCTGAATGTGCCGCCCGTGCTTTTTGGAGGCACGGGAAAGGAGTTGGCTCTCATGCGCCGTGTGGCTGCCCGGCTTCTCCACATAGACATGCTTCCCTGCCTGCACCGCCATGAGCGCCGCCGGCGTGTGCCAGAAATTGCACGCCGCCACGCTGAGAATATCGATTTGGTCTCCTTCAAGAAACTTCCGGAAGTCTCCCCCCGTCGCCGGTTTTGATTTTTGTCCTCCTCTTTCCACCGCAGACAATCCGCCATCGAACCGGCGGTGATCCACTTCACAGAGCGCCACGATTTCAACATTCGGCACCTTGAGCCATGCCTGAATGTGCGCCAGGCCCCTTTGAAGTCCCATGACGCCCACGCGCAGCCGTCCGGACGGCGCGGCGTTTTGCGCAAACAAATGGCGTGAAGTCAGCGCCGTGGCACCCGCGGCGGCAAGGAAACGGCGTCGAGTCGGTGTATTCATAATCACTTATTTGGAAAGGAACACAATACACACGGGCTTGCCCACTTTGGCGCTGTGCGCCGTGGGGGTCAGCTTCCCCGTTTCCTGATTGACCGAAAACACCTTGATATCGTCGCTGTTCTCGTGCGCCGAGAGCAGCCATTTCCCGTCGGGCGTGAGATTGAAATTCCGCGGCGTCCTCCCGCCGGAGGGCGTGTTTTCAATGCGCGTCAGGGCACCATCCGCATTGCTGAACACCGCGATGCTGTCATGGCCGCGGTTCGAACCATACACGAACTTCCCGTTGGGATGCACCACGATTTCCGCCGTGCTGTAGGCGGGCTTCACCGCTTCCGGCAGGGTGCTCACCGTCGCTCCCGCGGTCAGCGAGGGCACTTTCGGGTCCCACGCAAAAGTGGTCACGGTGCACAGCATTTCGTTGATCGCGAAGACGTGCTTTCCGTCCGTGGAAAACGCGCTGTGCCGCGGCCCGGAACCGGGAGGCGATACCCCCTCACCCGCGGGTTTCGGCTTCAGGGTGTGCGCGGCGGCATCCACTTCGTAAATATACACCCGGTCCGTCCCGAGATCATTCACCAGCACATATTTCCCGTCCGGCGACAGGATAGCGCCGTGTCCGTGAGGTTCCTTCTGGCGGCCTTTGTCCACGCTGCCGCCGGTGTGCTGGATGAATCCCGTGCGCGCCGCAAGGCTTCCATCCTCCGCCAGCGAAAATGTGCTCACACTCCCTCCGCCGTAGTTTGCCGTCACCAGCATTTTCGCCTCCGGCACCACGCACAAATGACACGCCCCCTGGTCCTTCTTGTCCGCCACAGGCAATTCGTTCAGCTTCGTGAGCGCCCCCGTGGTCTTGTCCACCTTGAACGCAGCGGCGCTGTTGCCGGACTCACTCACCGCATACAGCCGCGTCCCGTCCGGGCTGAGAGCGAGATAAGAGGGGCTCGCCAGTTCCGCGGCAGTCCCCGCCACCGTCAGCGCTCCGGTATCCGTGTTCATCTTGAGAAGGGTGATTCCTTTGCTGCTGCTCTTCCCGCCCGTATAGGAGCCGGCATACAACAGCATTTCACCGGCAAACGCAGAAGGAACAGACATAAGAAGGGCGGCAAGAAAGAGAGGCTTGGCAATCATACCCGCGACTGTGAGCAGGCGCGGGCGCGGCGTCAATCCCTGCAAAGACGGTGCCGTCACGATGGTCGCGTTGCCGCTCCCCGCTTGCGGGCGCACTGCGGCTTGTCTTGTCCGCTGCATCACCGCTTACTCTTTTCATGACCCTCCGCCTTCTTCTCTCCGCTCTGCTGCTGAGCACCACCGTCGTTCAGGCCGATCCCCTGCTCTCTCCGGAGGAAGCCCGGAAGAAGATGACCGTGCCGGAGGGTTTCAGTGTGGACCTCATCGCCGCGGAACCGGACATCGTGCAGCCCATCGCCTTTTGCTGGGATGCCCGCGGGCGCATCTGGGTCGTCCAGGCAAAAACGTACCCCGCCCGCAAAGGAAAACCCGTCGCCAGTGACTCCACGAAACCGACCGACGCGCAATTAAAGGACATCTATGGCGGCGATGACAGCATCCTCATCTTCGCCGACGAAGACGGCGACGGAAAATTCGAGACGCGTAAGGTCTTCGCCGAGCATCTGAATCTCGTCTCGGGCATCGAAATCGGCTTCGGCGGCGTGTATGTCGGCGCCGCGCCCTATCTTCTCCACATCCCTGACAAAGACAACGACGACAAACCGGACGGCCCGCCGGAAATCCTCCTCGATGGCTGGGGCTATCAGGACACGCACGAAACCCTGAACAGTTTCATCTGGGGACCGGACGGCTGGCTCTACGGCTGCCACGGCGTCTTCACCCACAGCAATGTCGGCGCACCCGGCACGCCAAAGGAAAAGCGCACGCCTCTCAACTGCGCCTACTGGCGTTACCATCCGGTTAGGAAAACCTTCGATATCTACGCCTCCGGCACCTCGAATTCATGGGGCTTCGACTACAACGAATACGGAGACTGGTTCAGCGAAGCCTGCGTCATTCCCCACTTCTGGCACATCATCCAGGGGGGCTACTACCTGCGCCAGAGCAATCCCCTAGGCCATTTCAATCCCTACGTTTACACCAACATCGAGACCATCGCCGATCACCTGCACTACATCGGCAACACCCCGCACAGCGGCAACAATGTTAGTGACACCGCCGGCGGCGGCCACGCCCACTGCGGCCTCTGCATCTACAACGGCGACAACTTCCCGCCCGAATACCGCGGCCGCCCGATGCTCTTCAACATCCACGGCAAGCGCATTAACCAGCAATTGTTAGTACCGGAAGGCTCCGGCTACGTCGCCAAAGCCGCCCCCGATTTCCTCAAAGCCAACGACGCCAACTTCACCGGCGTCGCCCTCAAAGTCGGCCCGGACGGCGCCGTGTATTTCATCGACTGGTACGATAAAGAAAAATGCCACCGCCCGCAAAAGGAGGTGTGGGACCGCAGCAATGGCCGCATCTATCGCGTGAAGTACGACAAGACGTGGAAGCCGTGGAAGGGGAATGCGCTCGCGATGCAGACCGATCCAAACCAGGCCGAACCGATCTACTCAAACGGGTGGCTGGAGCGCGTTAAGCTTCTCCACCGTGCGGAAACTAAATGGCAATTTGTTGCGGCATGGGATGGTAAACCATTTTCCCTGACACCATTCGATTACCCGCGAACGCTTGATACCCCCGAATACAAGGAGCAATATGTTAAGGCGATGCATGAACTTGCGGAAAGTGATTTAGCCATCACTCGGTTCAATCGGATGATTGCTGAGGGTGGAACTGTGATTGGTGAGTCGCGGATGTTTCTGGAGTCGGGTCGTCCGGTCGTTAGAGCGGCGGCGGTTCGGGAAATGGCGGAGGAATTTTCCCGGAATGCATGGGTTACTGAATGGGTAAAGAAAAAATTGGGGGACCGATCCAAAGGAGACGAACTTCAACTACTTCTACATGGTGCAGGACACTCCAACTTGAAGGTGGAAACGTTGAAGGAGAAACTGCTCAAAGTCGCAAAGGTGGACCCGTCACCTGCGGTAAGGCTTTCCATCGCTTCCGCTCTCCAGCGCCTTCCCCTCGATGACCGCTGGCCCATCGTCGAAGCCCTCGTTGCCCACGGCGAAGACGCAAAAGACCACAACCTCCCCCAAATGTACTGGTACGCCATCGAGCCCCTCGTCCCCGCCAATCCAGATAAAGCCCTCGACCTCGCCGCCAGGTCTCAAATCCCGCTCGTCTCCCAAAACATCGCTCGTCGCCTTGCCGAGACGGACAGCGGCGTCCCCCATCTCATCACTGCCCTCGGCAAAGAAAAAACCGCCGCCGGCGCCATCTATCTTCTCAAAGCCGCCCTTCAGGGCCTCAAAGGCCGCTCCGGCGAAGCTCCTCCCAAAAACTGGGACGGCGCCTACACGAACATCGACGACATCCTCAAACGCCGCCCCGACGCCAAAGACCTCGCCACCGAAATCACCGACCTCCGCGAAGCCCTCGCCGTCGCCTTCGGCGACAAACGCGCCTTCCCCCGCCTTCGCGAGCAGGTAAAAGACGCAAAGCTCCCAATCGAACGCCGCGAACTCGCCCTCCAAACCCTCCTCGACGGCAAGGACAGCGAAATCCGTTCCCTCATCCAGTCCCTGCTGGACGACCCGGTAATGAGACTCTCCGCGCTAAAAGCACTGCCGGCCGCGATGAGATAAGAACTTCAAACATCAATATTCAAACTTCAAAGAAGCCCCAAACTTCAGGCCTCAATAAGACGCATCCTTCCCCCCGGGGAGTTGAGGCTTGGATCTTGAAGTTTCTTTGATGTTTGGATTTTGACGTTTGAAGTTTTAGCGGCTCCGCCGCTACCCTCCCGCCACAATCCTTACCACCTCCACCCCGTCTCCCTCCTTCAGCACGGTCGCATCGAAATCCCGTGGAAAAACCGCAGTTCCATTCAATTCCACCAAAGCCGGCTGACCGGCGAAACCGAGGCTCGCAAGCAGCGCAGAAACATTGCTCGCAGCCGGAATGCTGCGGGTCTGGCCATTCAGTCTGATGCTAATCGTCGGGTCCTCCATGGGGTCACCATGAGGCGCTGCCCGCTGATTTCCAGAGCATCCTTGACAGGTGTCTGACACCCGCGCGCTCACCGCGCCGCCACCGCACATCGCCGGAGAGCCGCGGGCAGAATGCCCAGCCGGTCACGGTATTTCACAACCGTCCGGCGGGAGATGCGGATGCCCGCTTCACCGAGCTTCTCGGACAACTGCGCATCCGTGTAGGGATGGTCGCCATCCTCGTCCTCCACCAGTTGCTTCAGCGCGGCTTCTACCGTGCGGCAACTTACATTTTCTCCCGACTCTGTCGCCATCCCCGAGGTAAACAGCGAGCGAAGTTCGAAGACACCGTGCGGTGTCATCGCAAACTTCCCTCCCACCGTCCGGCTGATGGTCGTCTCATGCACGCCCACCACTTCCGCAATCTGTGCCATCGTCATCGGTTTAAGATGCGCGGGACCATGCTCCAAAAACGCCTGCTGTCGTGACACGATCTCCGTCGCGACCTTGCGAATCGTCTCCTGCCGCTCTTCAAGGCACCGGATGAAATAACGTCCCTTGCGAATGTGCTCGCGCAGGTAGTCGCGAACCTCCGATCCGTTCCCCGCCTCATTCATGATGTTTTTGTAGCAGTGGCTGATCCGCAGCACCGGGGTAAATTCACGGTGCAGGATCACCGTCCACTTGCCGCCCTGCTTTTCAATTCTCAGTTCCGGCGTGATGCTGGTGGCTTCAGGCTCGGGATCGAAAACCTGAGCCGGCCGCGGGTTCAGTTCCGTAATCCGCATCGCCGCCTCCATCGCATCCTCGGGCTCCACATCCAGTTGCTTTGCAATGTCCTGAAACTTGCGCCGGGACAATGCCGGGAAGCAATCCCGCAGAATGAAATATTCGAGCGTCTTCGTCTTTTTGCTGCGCTCCAGTTGCGTCATCAGGCACTCCCGCAGCCCCAGGGCTCCCAGCCCTGCCGGCTCCAGCGTCAGCATCACCTTCCGGGCCTCTTCAAGAGCTTCCAGCGGGCGGTTTTCCTCCATCGCGATGTTCTCCATGGGCAGCAGCAGCCAGCCGTTGTCATCGAGATACCCCAGCAGCAAAAGCACGTCCTCCTTCGCCTGGTCATCCAGCGGCAGGGCGCTCAACTGCCCGGTTACGGCCTCGAGGAGCGACATCGGTTTCGTCAGGGAATTCATCATGAACTCCCGGCGGGCCGCGCTCTCCGGACTGTAGCTGCTCGCCGACCTCGGCACCCCGCGCCAGTCATCATCGATCTGCGTGAGCTGGCGCAGTTCCTCGTCGCGAACGGCTTCGTTGTCCTCATCCAGCCCGGCATCCTCAAGGCTGATTTCGGAACTTTGGGCACTCTCCAGTTCCAGAGCCGGGTTCTGCTCCATCTGTCTCTGGACCATCGGCAGCAATTCAGCCGTCGGCGTTTGCAGCACCGAAAGCTTCTGGGTCATCTCATACGAGAGATGCTGCGTCAGTGTGGCGGATTGGGTAAGAGTTTGAGTGGACACGAAGACTTTCTTTAGAAAGAACAGTGCCGGAACCCAAAAAAAACGGTTTCCCGGTTCAAATCGGTCCGCCAGCACCCCGTTGAGGGTGCCCCGCCGCATTAATTTCGATGCAAATTACCGGTTTCTCCTGCAATCTGCATGGAGCGGGCCACGATTCCGCCCGAATCGCGGAAATCCGGGGGTGAGGGTGGAACACCGGATGCCGCTCCTTTTCCGCCTTGCAATCAAATGCGGGGACGCGCCTATATCCGCCCTCTGATTACCTCAGTTCAGCACGCTCGACGATATGCCCGCAAGGAAGACCTATGACATCCGGAGCCTCGCCCGTCACTTCACCATGCCCGGGAATTATGTCAGCCACGCGCCCTGCGGCCACGGTCACATCAACGATACTTACGAAATCCGCTACAACCAGGCCGGCACCCACGTCCGCTACATCCTCCAGCGCATTAATCACGAGATCTTTACCCGCCCGGCGGAGGTCATGAACAACATCCGGCGGGTGACCACCCACATCGCCGCCAAACTCGAGGAACTCGGCGAACCGGATTCCTGCCGGAAAGTGCTCACCCTTGTTCCCTGCCGGGACGGCACCCTCTGGCACGCCGACCGGGATGGGAATCACTGGCGGGCTTACTTTTACATCGAAGGCGCGGAAGCGCACAATCACGTGAACAGCACCGCCCTCGCGGAGGAGGCCGCCCGGGCATTTGGCAGCTTCCAAAAGCACGTCTCCGACATGGGTGGCGAGCGCCTCGCCGACACCATCCCCGATTTCCACAATACCCGCTCCCGCTTCGATGCCTTCACCCGGGCCGTGGAGGAAAACCGCGCCAAACGCCGGGATGCCGTGGCCGCCGAAATCGCATGGGCGCGCGAGCGCGAGCCGGTCGTGGACGTCCTCCTCGATCTCCACAAAGCAGGAAAGCTCCCCGAGCGCATCACGCACAACGACACCAAGATCAACAACGTGATGATCGACCACCAAACCGGCGAGGGCATCTGCGTCATGGACCTCGACACCGTCATGCCCGGTCTCGCCCTCTATGATTTCGGCGATCTCGTCCGCACCACCACCATCTCCACGGCCGAGGATGAACGCGATGCCAGCCGCGTCATGATGCGCCTCCCCATGTTCGATGCCCTCGTCCGCGGTTACCTCAGCACCGCCCGCGATTTTCTCACCAAAGAGGAGATCGCCCAGCTCGCCTTCAGCGGCAAACTCATCACCCTGGAAACCGCCATCCGCTTCCTCACCGACCACCTCAACGGCGACGTCTATTTCAAAACCAACCGCCCCGGCCACAACCTCGACCGCTTCCGCGTCCAGGCCGCGCTCATCAACGACATCGACCGCCAGTTCAGCCAAATGCAGGAAACCGTCTCCAACTACGCCGGCTGAACAGGGCCGACTCATGCAGGCGTTAGGAATTGAACCCGCCCGCAGCAAGCCCGGAACGCCGGGGGAATTTGGAACAGGAAAGTAACGCGCCCTTCTTCAGCCGCGCAGCGGCGGCACACAATAGCCGTGGGCTTCAGCTCACGGTGTTAGGCCCCCGAATCCAGAGCCGCGCAGCGGCGAAAGAATCCCGGAATCGCCTTTTCCCCGGGGATCCAAGGGGATCCAACGCACGCCCGCTTTCTGCTTGCCCGGAAATCCGCCGGGTCTAAGTGTTTGGCTTCCTTTTCCGATGTCCAAATACCTCAACCTCGACACTTTCCGGAATCAGCCCGTCCAGCGCGAGCCATACCCATGGCACGTGCAGCCTGAATTCGTGAAACCCGAAACGCTGGACAACGTCATCGAATCGTATCCCAAAGTCTCCAAACCCGGCAGTTTTCCTCTGCCCGGCTTGAAATTCGGGGGTGCCTTTGCCGAACTCATCAAGGAACTCGAAGGCCCCGAAGTCCGCCAGGCCTTCCAGGAAAAATTCGAGACGGACCTGACCAACCGCCCCACCATGATCACCGCCCGCGGCATGTGCCGTGCGCGCGATGGCGCCGTCCACACCGACAGCCGCACCAAGATCATTACCGTGCTCATCTACCTCAACCGGACATGGGGAAATGAAGGCGGCTGCCTCCGCCTGCTGCGTTCCCCGAGCATGGACGACTGCATCACCGAAGTCGCCCCCAGCGCCGGCACGCTCATCTCGTTCCTGAACACTGAAAACGCATGGCACGGCCACGCCTCCTACGAAGGCCCCCGCCAGGTCATCCAGCTCAACTGGGTCACCGACACCGGCGTCGTCAAATACGAACAGCGCCGCCACCGCTTCTCCGCCTTCCTCAAAAAGCTCAATCCCTTCTGAGCCGCCGCCCCGAACGCGCCCCGTCTCCAGTGCGCGCCCTTTGAAATTTGGAGCTTGGTGTTTCTTTGGTGCTTGGAGCTTGGTGCTTGGTGCTTTTCTCTCTGCCGCCGGACTGCTGTTGAAGCTTCAAAATCTCCTCCGGCCTCAGCACCCGCCACTTCCCCACCTTCAGGTGCTCGATCGTCAAACTCCCGATCCTTGCCCGCACCAGCCGCTCCACCCTAAATCCCAGCGCATCGAACATGCGCCGAATCTGACGATTCATCCCCTGCTGCAGCACCACCACCAGCCTTCGCGGTGAGATCGTATGCACCGCCACCGCCCGCGCCAAACCCTCTTCCAGAGGAATTCCCTTGAGCAGTTTCGCGATCATCTCCTGGCGAAAAGGTTGATTGGTCTGCACCAGATATTCCTTGTCCACCTTGCCGCTGGGATGCGTGAGCTTTTGTGTCAGCGCACCGTCGTTGGTCATGATGATGAGTCCCTCGCTGTCATTGTCCAGCCGCCCCACGTAATGCAGATTCTGATACTGCGGCGGCAGCAAATCGTAGAGCGTCATCCGTCCCGCCGGATCTTTTTTGGTGCTCAGCACATGCGGCGGCTTGTAGAGCGCCAGCGTCACGGACTTCGCCGTCGAAACCTCCTTGCCATCCACCGTCACCCGGTCCGTATCCTCCACCACCGTTGCAAGACTCTCCACCCGCCTGCCATTGACCATGACACGGCCGGAAAGGATCAGTTCCTCACTGCTCCGCCGGGAAGCGACTCCGCACAGAGCAAGGTATCGATTCAGGCGCATCGCAGGGACTGGGTTTCCTCTACCGGAAAAAAAACCGGGCTGGAAGTAAACACATCCAGCCCGGCAAAAATGATCGGGAAACCGCGGGATTACTCCTCAGGCAGCGTCTTCGGGAGGCCAATGGCGCTCTGCCCCTCTTTCCACTGCCCGCGCTTCTTCATGACCTTCACGCGCTCGAAACGCTTGAGGACACTGCGCTTCGCGCCAATGGCGCCGCCGCCGGACTTCAGACTGGGATGCTGTGACATAGGAAAAGAGAAAGTGGGAGATTTGGAGCCGGGTAGTTAAAGGCCCCCGCACCGGTGCGCAACGGAAAAATGGATGTCTCATTTCAACGTTTCCACGATTCACGACTCAACGCCTTAATGAATCTCCCATGCTCGAAAAATTCCCGTCGTCTCCCTGGCTTCCCTTCCACTGCCTCACTATGATCGCGCCCCTATGCGCAAACAGATTCTCGGCTGCCTCGGGGTGATCCTCGTGCTGGCCCTCACCGTTAGTCTTGTCATCAATGTCATTCTTTCCGGTCTCCTCGGCGGAAGAGGAACCGGTGAAGCACGCCCGCCGGACCGCTTCGATGAAACGCTCGTCCAGGCTCCCGCCGGCGGTGATGCCGACAAGGCCGCGCGCGTTGCTCAAATCGACATCACCGGCATCATTACCAACGATTCCTTCCTCGGCGGTGAGTCCATGGTCAGCCGCACCAAACGCGCCCTGCAGCAGGCCCTCGACGACCGCCGCGTAAAGGCCATCGTCCTGCGTATCGACTCTCCCGGCGGCGAGGTCACCGCCAGCGACACCATCTACCACGCCGTCAAACAAGCGGCAGCAAAGAAACCGGTCATCGCCTGCATGGACAGCATCGCCGCCAGCGGCGGATACTACATTGCCTGCGGCGCAAAGAAAATCGTCGCCAACGAAAACACATGGACCGGCAGCATCGGCGTCATCGTGCAAACCCTCGGCTATAACGGTCTTCTCGAAAAGACAGGCCTTTCGATGCGCGTCTTCCGCAGCGGCTCGTTCAAGGACACCTTTGGCGGACATCGCCCTCTAACCCAGGACGAGGAAAAATACATTCAGGACATGGTCATGCAAACCTACGATCGCTTCACCGCAATCGTCGCCGCCGCGCGCAACCTGCCGGTGGAAACCCTGCGCACCGGCATCGCCGATGGTCGCATCGTCAGCGGCGCAGACGCCGTGAAACTCAAACTCGTGGACCGCACCGGTTACATCGAAGACGCATGGCAGCTCGCCCGCGAAGAGGCCGGCCTCACCGACTCCTCCGTCGTCAGCTACGCCCGTTCCTCCGGCTTCAACCTCCTCAGCCTCCTGACACAAATAAAAGAGAACGCCTCCTCCACCCAGCGCCTCGAAATCGACCTCTCCGACCGTCTTCTCCCCCGCCTCCAGCCCGGCCGCGTCTATCTCCTCCCCGAATTCATGGCGCAGTAGCGCACATCTGTTAGGAACATCGAAACCCGTAGCAAGGCCCGTCCCGGCCTTGTCAGTTGACATTCCTCCGCTGTTTGTCGCCAACGGTCACTCTGAAATCCGTGACGGCCCTCCTGCGGCCGGATTTGTTCCTAACATCTGCACGCGCTGCCCGCGGCCCGTATCCGCAGGCCTGCCGCCGCAAACCGGACTCCAGGCAACCCCCGCCGATCCCGCCAGGGATCGCAGCCATTAGCCCCCATTAGCCCAGGTTAATCCTGCAGGCGAAAACATCTCCCCGCAGCCGCACGCAGGGCTGTGGACTGCGCGCGCGTCAACCCAAGCCCGCTCCACCCTGTCAAGTCCACGCCATCGTTACCTTTCCGATGGTAACGATACACCGGGAAAATGGGCTCAAACGCGCACGGAATTCGTCCCCGCTTCTCTCCTCAAATATCCCGGCAACCCGCCCAAAAAGCACCGCGGACCGCTTCCAACTCCTCCCCGCCCGATTCACTCTGCCTCCATCGCCCGCTCCAAAGTTCTTTCCCGGATTCATTTGACTTTTTTCGCCGTAATCACCTGAGTTATTTCCAGCGCGGGCTCTGTCAAAAGACCTGCCCGGCGCACCCGTCACAACCGGCCCCTGTGACGGCAATCACATCACAAAACCATCACCTGTCCTCATTCCGAAAAGATGAAAGGCCAGGCAGAGCCTCCTGCGGTCCGCTGCACCCCTTCACATCCATCCCTTCCACACCCCGCGCAATCTGCCTCCTTCATTCCGCAATATGCTTCATCACCCCCCGCTCATTCATATTCCTTCTGGCTTCGGGATTCGGGTTTCGTCATTTCCGCCGCCAGGCGGATTCGTATCACTCCACCCGTCGAGTCAGGCTAAATCAAGCTAAATCAAACCACTTTTTTCCCTCCCACCCCCCTCACCCATACTTTCCCACTTCCCGTCGCCCGCCTCCCTCCTTTCTCGCCTCCCCGCGACAGGACTGGACAGAAACCGGCGTTTCGCTCCAGTCTCCCGAATTTATGCGCTACCCTTCCCTTTTGCTCGCCTTGTCCCTGCTGCCCGCCGCAGCCCAGGATGCCTCCCTCGTCCGCAGGTCCGATCCGCTCACCCCGGCGGAGGAGCAGGCAAAATTGAAAGTCCCCCCCGGCTTTAAGGTGCAGTTGATCGCCAGCGAGCCGGTCATCAACAAACCGATGAACATCGCCTTCGATGCGAAAGGCCGCATGTGGGTCACCTCCTCGCGCGAGTATCCATGGGCCGTGAAGAAGGAACTCTGGAAAACCCCGGAGGGCCTTCTCGAAAACAGCCCGGACAAAATCGTCATCTTCGAAGACACCAACGCCGACGGTCTCCCCGACAAGCCCCGCGTGTTCGCCGACAACCTGAACATCTCCACCGGCGTGCTGCCGATCGGAAACGGCAACGCCTGCATCGCGTGGAGCATCCCCAACATTTGGAAATTGGAGGACACCGACGGTGACGGAAAGTGCGACAAACGCACCATCCTCTTTGGCCCCCTCGGATGGGAAAAGGACACGCACGGAATGATCTCCAGCCTCCGCATGGGCTCCGACGGCTGGGTGTATGCCACCCACGGATTCAGCAATACCTCCCACTTCAAAGTCCTCCCGCAAAACAATCCCGCCGCCGCCGGTCGCCCGCAAAAACCCGCACCCAGCGCGCAAAACACCGGCGTGCCGCGCCAGGAACTGGACTGGGGCTTTTCTCTCGACCTGCAAAGCGGCTCGGTCTTCCGCTTCAAGCCCGACGGCTCCGCCGTCGAGCCGTGGACATGGGGCCAGGTGAATCCGTTCGGGCTGTGTCAGGATTCCTATGGAAGCTTCTACACTGCCGACTGCCACAGCAACCCCATCACCCAGCTCATCCGCTTCGGCATGTATCAGAGCTTTGGAAAGCCGCACGACGGAATGGGCTTCGCTCCCGTCATGTGCGAGCACGCGCACGGTTCTACGGGCCTGTGCGGCGTCGTGTATATCGATGGCGGCCTCTGGGGCCCGGAATGGGACAACCATTCGCTCGTGGGGAATTGCGTCACCAGCCGCATCAACCTCGACTACGTCACCTTCACCGGTGCCACCCCCAAGGCGAACGAAAAGCCGGATTTCCTGGTGAGCGAAGATCTCTGGTTCCGCCCCGTGGACCTGCGCATCGGCCCGGACGGCGCGCTCTATGTGGCCGATTTTTACAACCGCATCATCGGTCACTACGAAGTGCCGCTCACTCACCCTGGTCGCGACCGGGAACGCGGTCGCCTGTGGCGAATTACGAAGGAGGGGAGCAAGAAAGCCCCGGAAAGGACACCGGAGCAGGAAATGGCGGAGAGACTTCGTTTGAACCTGCCAGTGCCGGGAATTGCAGGGAATATGACGCCGCGCCTGAAGCAGGCCTCCGCCGAAGCACTGATCAGCAAACCCGATGCCGCGGCGATTCACGGCCTTTTCAAAGACCTCTCGGAAGTGCAGAAGGGCGACGATACGATGCGTCACACCCTGCGGCTCGCCATCCGGGCCTGCCTGCAATTGCCCGACGGCTTTGCGTCTCTCAGCAAAGTCGCTGATGCTGCAAAGTATTCTTCCGAAATCGCCTCCATTGCCACCGCCACCCAGTCGCCCGGCGCATCCGCGTGGTTGCTGAATTACCTGCTCACCCAGCCTCCATCGGATCGCGGGCAGTTGAAAAGCGCCGTCTCCTCTCTCGCCAAAAATCTCCCGGGTGACGGTGAGGCGAAATTGATAGGATTCGTGAAGCAGCATTTCGCCGGCGATTCCGGCACTCAGTTGGAACTCGCGGAAGCCATTCGCCAGGGCATCGCCCGCCGCGGTGCGAAGCCGGGCCCGGAAGCCACCGCATGGCTGACCGAAGTGGCGGGCCAATTGTTTGCGAATCTCGAGAAACGCCCCACTGGAACGCGCTGGGACCCGGCACCCGATGGACCGTGGACGCTCCAGGATCGCGCCTGTGCAGACGGAAAACGCGCCGTCCTCATTTCCAGTCTCGGCTCGAAGGGTGAGGACTTCAGCGGCACCATCAAGTCCAGCACCTTCGCATGCCCGGACTCGTTCTCCTTCTACGTCTGCGGTCATCGCGGGGCCCCTAACAAGCCAGCGAATGAACTCAATTTCGTCCGCCTCGTCGCGGCGGACGGCGGCGCGGAAATCATGCGCGCCAGCCCTCCCCGCAATGACACCGCGCAGAAAATCACATGGGACCTCACATCGCATGCCGGCAAACAGGTGCGCCTGGAAATCGTGGACGGCGACAACAACGCCCGCGATGAAGCCTACGCATGGCTCGCCGCAGGCCGGTTCAAGCCCGCGCTCATCATGGTTCCCGACATCTCTCCCGCCGCCTATGAGGGGACCATCCGCACTGCCGCTCAGATGGCGGGAGAACTTTCCCTGACCAATCATGTCGGCGCGCTCACCGGCTTCCTCTCGCTTTCGGGTCTCACCGCCGAAACCCGCAGCACACTCGCCGCCGCTCTCAGCAGCATGGGTCAGCCCCAGGCCATTGCCACTGTCTTGAAGACGGCCCCGTGGGCCATGCAGATCGTGCTGGGTGAAATCCTCGCCGGTTCTGAAAACGGTGCCACCGCCCTGATGGAATGCGGCGTGCCGCGCCTCCTTACCCAGCCCGTGGTGGCACAGAAGATCGCGGCCCTGAACAACAAGGCCCTGAAGGATCGCGCCGCCTCCCTCACCAAAGACCTGCCGCCCGCCAGCGCGGAAACGGATGCGCTCATCGCTGCCCGCATCAAAAACCACCGCGGCGCCGCAAAGGATCTCAAGGCCGGTCACAACGCTTACCTGACGCATTGCGCTGTTTGCCATCGCATCGGCAATGAGGGCAACGTCGTCGGCCCCCAATTGGACGGTGCCGGAAACCGGGGCATCGACCGCCTCTGCGAAGACCTCCTCGATCCCAACCGCGCCGTCGATCCCATGTTCCGCATGCACATCGTCACTCTCAAAGACGGCACCATCCAGGCCGGTCTCATCCGCAGGGACGACGCTGCTTCACTCGTTCTGGTCAACGCCACTGGACAGGAAATCACGGTGCTGAAATCCTCCGTCGCCAGGGACGAACTCTCTCCCCTCAGCCTCATGCCGGCCACTTTCGGCGTCGCCATCCCGGAGGCGGATTTCCACAACCTCCTCGCATGGCTCGCCAGCCAAAAATCCGGGGCCGCCAAATAATTGTTAGTCACTTCGCCATGAAACTGCACCTCTTCTATCCGCTCCTCGTTCTCGGCGCTGCGCTCCCGGTGGCCTTCCACACTTCCACCGGCACCGCCGCCGAACCGGAGGCGGCCGCCGCGAAAAAGAAAATCCTCTTCTTCACCAAATCCAGCGGCTTCGAACATTCCGTCATCTCATGGAGCAAGGGAAGGCCGTCATGGGCGGAGAAGCAGCTTCTCAAAATCGGTGAGAAAAACGGCTGGGAGTTCACCTTCTCCAAAGACGGCTCTCTTTTCAGTCCGGAATACCTCAAGGGCTTCGATGCCGTCCTCTTCTACACCACCGGCGACCTAACAAGTCCTGGCACCGACAAACAGCCGCCCATGACCGCCGCCGGCAAACAGGCGCTCCTCGATTACGTGAAGAACGGCGGCGCTTTCGCAGGCACGCATTCCGCCTCCGACACCTTCCACACTAACAACGAATCGAAGAAAGGCCCCGACCGTTACGTCAACTACGGCGAAAAAGCCGACCCATATGTCAGGCTGATCGGTGCCGAGTTCATCAAACACGGCGCGCAGCAAAAGTCTAAGAACACTGTCATCGATCCGAAATTCCCCGGCATGGAAAAGCTGGGCGAATCATTCGAACTCAACGAAGAGTGGTATTCCTTGAAAGACTATCGCGATGACATCCACGTCCTCCTTCTTCAGGACGCCCCTTCGATGAAAGGCGAAGAGTACCAGCGCCCTCCCTATCCATCCACATGGGTGCGCCAGGAAGGCAAAGGCCGCATCTTCTACACCAGCATGGGCCACCGCGAAGACGTTTGGACCAATCCTCTCTTCCACGACGTCCTCACCGGCGGTCTCTCATGGACCATGGGCCTCAAACCCGCCGACACCCCCGCCAACATCAAAACCGTCGCCCCCGGCGCATGGACAAATCCGCCATACCCTGAACCGGCAAAGCCGGCGGCCAAATAGCCCCTCTGTTGCTATTACCGTCCTGCGATCTATCTTGCGTCATGATTCCGATTCTGGAAACACCTGAGATCCGGCACCGTGCGCTGCCCATCAGCGTGCAGACATGGCACCGGATGCAGGAGCAGGATCTCGTCTCCAAAAGGGCTGAGTTGATTCGCGGCGTCATCGTTGAAAAAATGAGCAAATCCCCTCTCCACACCCTGCTCGCTGATCAGTTGCGGGAGTTGCTTCATGAATGGGCTGCAGGACGATACTGGGTGCGGCTGGAACAGCCGCTGACACTTTCCGATTCGGAACCAGAGCCCGACATCTCAGTGGTGACTGGAAGCCGGCACGATTATACCGTCAGCCATCCATCCACAGCCCTGCTCGTGGTCGAGGTTTGTGTCAGCAGTTCCATCGGTGACCGTGAAATGCTCCCCCTCTACGCTTCCGCCGGTGTTTCCGAAGTTTGGCTTGTACTTGCCGCCACAAAACAGGTCGAACGCTTCCTCAGACCTAAAAATGGAGCCTATCAGGAATCGCAAATCGTTGGCCCCGATGAAGAACTGTCTTCCGGATCGCTGCCTGGTTTTGCACTGCCATTGAAACGGCTGTTCCCTTCCTAACGTATTCCTACGCCAGTATTTCCCTAACAATTCTGCAAGGGTCCACGCCTGTAAGCTTTGCGTCGAGGCCCTGGAATTTGACGGAGAACTTCGCGTGATCGATGCCGCAGAGATGCAGCAGCGTGGCGTGGAGGTCGTGCATGGTAACGACATCGACGACGGAGCGGTAGCCAAGTTCATCGGTGGCGCCATGGGTGAAGCCGGGCCTAACGCCGCCGCCGGCGAGCCAAAGGCTGAAGGAGTTGATGTGGTGATCGCGCCCGCTCCCCTGCCCCATCGGCGTGCGCCCGAACTCACCGCCCCAAATGATGAGTGTGTCGTCCAGCATCCCGCGCTGCTTGAGGTCCTTCACCAGGGCGGCACACGGCTGGTCCGTATCGCGGGCGGCTTTGGGCATGGATTCTTCAATGCTGGAATGGTGGTCCCATGCGCGGTGATAGAGCTGGATGAAGCGGACGCCGCGCTCGGCGAGGCGGCGGGCGAGGAGGCAGTTGGAGGCGAACGAACCGTCGCCCGGTTCCTTCACGCCGTAGGCTTCCAGCGCTTGTTTGGACTCGTCTTTGAAGTCGCTGAGGTCCGGTACGCTGGATTGCATGCGGAAAGCCATCTCATACTGAGCGATGCGGGTCTGCGCCTCCGCGTCACCATGCTCCTCGGCGGCGATGCCGTTCAGCCGGTTCACTTCATCAACCACGAGCCGCTGCGTGCTTTGGCACACGCCCTCCGGATTTCCCACATAGTGCACCGCATCGCCACGGGACTGAAAGAGAATGCCCTGGTATTTGCTGGGCAGGAATCCCGCTCCCCACTGGCGCGCCGAAACCGGCTGCGCGCCGTTGTAGCCCTTCGCCTGCGACATGAGGACGATGAACCCCGGTAGATTTTCCGAGACGGAGCCGAGGCCATACAACAGCCACGAGCCCATGCTGGGGCGGCCCTTGAGAATGGAACCGCTGTTCATGAAGGCCTGGGCAGGATCATGATTGATCTGCTCGGTGACCATGCTGCGGATGATGCAGATGTCGTCGGCAATGCCGGCGATGTTAGGGAACAAATTGGAGATTTCCTGCCCGCTGCGGCCGTGGCGCTTGAACGTTGTGAATGGCCCGCGCGCGGTGAGCGTCATATTCTGCAACTGCGCCAATTGCTGGCCTTTGGTGAAGCTGGCCGGGAAGGGCTTGCCGTGCAGCTTTTTGAGTTCGGGCTTCCAGTCAAAACTCTCAAACTGCGACGGACCGCCGGCCATGCACAGGTGAATCACACGGCGGATGCGTCCATTGAAATGCGGCAGCGCATTGCCCATGAGCCGCTGCAGCGCGAACGCACCAATACCCAGCCCGGTGCTCTTCAGAAACGAGCGCCGGGCAATACGCCGGCGAAAGTCATCCGCGTCAAAAGGAGAGGACATCGGTTAGTAGCGGGTGATGGTTTCGTGCAGATTGAGGATCACGCGGCAAACACTGGTCCACGCGGCGAGTTCGATCTTGTCAGCCGCGGCGTCCGGTTTCGGGGCGAAGCCGGTGTCGAGGAGTTTGGCGGTGTCATCGGGGCGCTCACGGTAGGCGGCGCGCATCTTTTCGAGGAATCTCAGCAGTCCCTTGCGCTCGGTATCGGAAGGGACGCGGGCGAGCGCTTTGCGGAAGGCGGCGTCGAGGCGCGCGCTGTCTTCATTAGCCGCCGCCATAACCGCGACGGCCCACACCCGGGCGGCCTCAACGAAGGAAGGATCGTTCAAAAGTGTCAGAGCCTGCTGCGGCGTATTGGCGGAGGTGCGCATAGCGACGCAATCCTCGCGGGAGGGCGCGTCGAAGTTGGCCAGCATGGGATGCAGGAAGGTGCGCTGCCAATGGGTGTAGATGCCGCGCCGCCATTGATCCAGATCTGCGTCCGGCGTGTAGCTACGGTCGGGAAACTGGAGGCCCGCGTAGTAATCGGCGGGTTGATAGGGTTTCACCGGCGGGCCGCCCATGGTGAGATTGAGAAGACCCGAGATGGCCAGCGCGTTGTCGCGCACAATCTCTGCTTCAAGACGCCGGGCATTTTGAGAAGCCAGCCAGCGGTTGTTAGGATCGGCCTCCCTGGTTTCACTGCGCGGAGTGGACTGCTGCTGATAGGTGTGGCTGAGAACGAGGAGCCTGACCATATGGCGGACATCCCAGCCGCTTTCCATGAACTCCGCGGCGAGCCAGTCGAGGAGTTCAGGATGGGAGGGTGCTTCACCCTGAGCGCCAAGGTCGTCCACCTGAGCGCTAAGGCCGGTGCCGAAGAACTGCTTCCACAGGCGGTTCATGATGACCCGCGCCGTTAGGGGGTTCTGGCGGGAGGTGATCCAGCGTGCAAGGTCGAGGCGGGTCAGGTCGCGCTGTTCATCGACCGGCAGCCCTGGAAGAAACGCGGGGGTGGCCGGCTTGCAGAGTTCGCCGCTCTTATCCTGCCAGTTGCCGCGCGGAAGCACACGGACGGTGAGCGGCTTGTTCGTCCGCTCGGTGACCATGACCGGTGTCCAGCCGCCCCGGCAGGCGAGGATTTCCCGCTCCAGCTTGTACACGGCCTTCAGGACCGGATCGCCGGCCGTGCTGCGCAGAAACCATCGCATGGCAATTTCATCGGCCTTTGCGAAGTGCTCCTTCAGGTCTTTAACCGGCGGCGGTTCCGGCAGCGGAATGGATCCGACTTCTTCGCCGGAGGCGCCGTTGATGGATTTTTGAATTCTGTCCGCCACGGGAAAGACGCAATCGAGCGGGGAGTAACTGACAGCCACACAGCCGGCATTGTTGTCAGGGAGCGTCACACGAAGGGAGTCACCGGCAGCAAACACCGCCGGTTCCTGAAAGAGCCAGACGCTGGTGTGCTCCTTCTTCGCATCCTCTCCAGCCGTGGTCCAGCCGGTCTGGATGCCGCGCTCTTCAAAGCCGTTGGCGTATTGACGCTTCTTGAAATTGGCGTCCGCAAAACGCAGGGCCAGCGACTGCGTCTTTTTTCCGGGACTGATGCGCGCAAAGGCAGGCTTGAGAGTGAGGGCGCTTCCGGTGCGCGCGATGGATTGCTTGTGGCTTTCATCCGGCAGCACTTCCAGTTTTACCGCGCAAACGTTCCCCGTCACCGGAAGTGTGATTTGTGCAGTGCGCGGGCCGCCTCCGGCGAACACGATGCGGCGGTCGTCTGTCACTCTGGCCGGTGGAATGCTAACTACCTCCACGGGGGAATCGTTCGCAGCAGTTTTTGCGGCTTTGCCCTTCGCCTTTTTTGGTGTGGCCGCCGTCTCGACCACCTCGGGCATCGCGCGCCGCCATGCGCCATCCTCCGGTCTGCCGGACATCTCTGCCGCCCAGGCTTTGAACGCAGCGACACGGCGGGGATCGCCTGACATTTTTTGTGCGGCCTCCGCCAGCAAAGATTCCATTTTGCCCCGGAGCAAAGCGATGCGCTGCACGAGCGCCTCGCTTTTGACAACGCGTTCGGGAGGGAATGGATGATCGTTGCTCCAGCCTCTCAGATCCGGATTCGGAGTGTAGCTGTAATCCTGATACACGCCCCACTGCTTCATGTCCGCGAAGAACGCACCAAGGCTGTAGAAGTCTTTTTGCCGCCACGGATCGAACTTGTGATCATGGCATTCCGCGCAGCCAAGCGTGGACCCCATCCATGCCATGCTGACGGTGCGCACGCGATCGGCGGTGTACTTGGCGAGGTATTCGCCAGCCTGGGCGCCTCCTTCGCGGGTCACCATATTGAGGCGGTTGAAACAGGTGGCGGTCCACTGGGCTTCGGTGGGGTTTGGCAGAAGATCTCCAGCGAGTTGCTCCGTGGTGAAGACATCGAAGCGTTTGTTCGAGTTAAAGGAATCGATGACCCAATCCCGATAGGCCCACGCATTCTGATTTTGGTCGCCATGAATGCCGACCGTGTCCGCATACCGAACGACATCCAGCCAATGCTGCGCCATGCGCTCGCCGTATTGCGGGCTGTTGAGGAGGCGGTCGGCCAATTTGGCAACGGCGTCCGGAGATTTGTCAGCGACGAATGCATCCAGGTCCGCCGGCGAAGGCGGCAGTCCAGTGAGGTCCAGCGAAAGACGGCGATAAAGAGCGGCGTGGTCCGCGAGAGGAGAGGGCGCGATCCCCTTTTCCAAAAGCGGCTGCTGGATGAATGCATCAATGGGGTTGGCGATGCGGGCCTTGGCGTCAACAATGGCCGGCACGACGGGACGCGTCACCGGAGTGTAAGCCCAATGGGCCTCGTAAGCGGCGCCTTCGGTGATCCATTGGCGAAGAATTGCTTTCTGTTGAGCGGTAAGAACTTTATGCGCCTCGGCAGGCGGCATGAGTTCGTCAGGATCGGAATGGTTGATGCGGGCGATCAGTTCGCTGTCGTCCGGCTTGCCGGGAACGATGGCCGTCTTCCCGGACTTGGCGGGCTTCAGAGCCTCCTCCGGGAGGTCCAGCCGCAGGCCGCCTTTCCGCTGGTTCTTATCGGGGCCATGACAATGGAAACAATTGTCCGAAAGCAACGGACGGATGTCCCGGTTGTAGCGCAGCGGAGCGGCCAGCATCGGGGTGGTCGCAAACAGCAGCAGTGCCGGAGCGCGCAGAAGTCTGGGAAAAGGGAAAGTCATGAGAGCATGCCTTTAATCATACGCCCGGCCGGGATCTCTGGCTCTCCCCGCAGTGACGGATGCCTTTCTTTAAGATAAGGGAGATCCGCACGGCACAAAAGGCTCAATAATCCATATCGCGCAGATGACTGCGGTGCTCCGCAGCCTGGCGGAGCATGTGCTCGGCATTTTGGCGAAGGCGGCGGCAAAGTTCGCGGGCGAGCCAGTGCATCACGGCATAGGCGCAGTAGGGATCGCGCTCAACAATAGCCTGAAACTGGTCGGAATCGATGATCCACGCTTCCGCCTTTTCGGTGACGACCACATCGGCACTGGCCTTTTGGGGATCGATCATATTCATTTCACCGATGGTTTCGCCTGGGCCGATGTCTGCGAGGTGAACGTAGTCGCTGTTTGCGTGGCAGTGCACAGAGGCCCGTCCGGAGAGCAAAATGGCCAGGGTATGATGCGCATGACCCTGCGTCGCGAGCCGGGTATCCACCGGGAGGGTTTCGAACCTGCCGGCGGCAGCGAGAGTTCGACGGACGGATTCGTCCAACTGGCTAAGGAGGCCGAGGGAAGGGAGGGACGGAGTGGATGCGGAAGGCGGGGTCATGGGGCGCGGCGAAAACTTGATATTTAGAAAATCAAATGCAGGAGCAGTTCCAGGCATCAAGGTCAGGGCACCGGAAAAACATCAAGGAGAAAAGCGCCGAAGACGGGCCGGCTCTTTGGTACAAGCGCGAATTGCCAAACCCGGGTATCACGGAGGAGAATTTTTTGCGGGAGAGGCCGCGGTTCCCATGGAAATGAACTCCTCCCGGGTGAGGAGACCGTCCTTGTTGATGTCAAATTTCTGAAAACGGGCGGGAGCGGCGGCGGGGTCGGACTGGTTGGCGAGAAATTCGTCACGGGTGAGAGTGCCGTTGCGATCAGCGTCCTTTTTCTGGAAGAGGGCGGCACGGTCGGTCTTGCCGGGAGACTTGATCTGGGGTTTGGCTTCGGGCTGAGAACTGATCATGGCCCGCAGGCGTGTGACAATCTCCGGTTTGTCGGGAGCGATGTTTTTGGTTTCGAGAGGGTCCGCGATGTAATCGTAGAGTTCGATGCCGGCAGTCGAGGGATCGGCACCGGGGACTTTCCATTCGACGAGGCGGTATTGATTAGTGCGGACGGCGCGGCCGATGCGTTCGCCGCGGGGATAAACATGGAAGACGTAGTTGCGATGGCCAAGCGCTGGATCGCGCAGGGCGGAGGTGAAACTGCGGCCCTCAAGACCGGAGGGAGGCGGAAGGCCGGCGAGTTCCGCAAGCGTGGGATAGAGGTCCACGGTTTCGACCATGGCCATGCTGCGGGAGGAGGGAGCTGTCAGTCCCGGCGCAACAACAAGGAGGGGAATGTGAGTGGCCTCCTCGTAGTTGGTGTGTTTGCACCACATGCCGTGATCGCCCAGATGCCAGCCGTGGTCACCCCAGAGAATAATGATAGTATCTCTGACCATGCCGGTTTCGTCGAGGGCATCAAGCACCCGGCCAATCTGGGCATCAGTGAAGCTGACGGCGGCGTGGTAGCCGTGGACCAAGGTCCGGGCGAGATCATCGGGAATGGGACCTTTTTCCGGGACGCCGGAATACTGGCGGAGTTCGCCGCTGGACTGCGGTGCATAGGCCGGAGCACCGTCGGGCGGTGTGGTGCGGGCCGGGAGCTTGAAGGCGTTGCGGTCGTAGAGATCCCAGTACTTTTTTGGGGCGCAGAACGGAAGGTGAGGGCGAATGAAACCCGTGGCGATGAAGAAAGGTTCGCCACTTTCCTTTGCGGCGCTCAGACGCTTGATGGCTTCCGTGGCGAGGCGGCCATCGCCATAGGTCTCGTCAGGAACATCCGCATTTTCAAAGGGGGCGCCGCGCGGCAGACCGGCCGCGGATTTGTTGGCAAAGAGCGCCTCCTCACGCGTCAGGCCATCTTTGGCGTGGCTTTCCGGCAGGGCGTATTCAATGAACGGAACCGGCCAGTGAGGGACGCTCCATGAGGCGGGATCCTCATGATTTCCGTGGCCCACATGCAGGATTTTTCCCATCGCCTGCGGCCGGTAGCCGTGCTGTTTGAAATACTGCGGGAGGGTGACGGCATCCGGCGCGGCGCGGCGAAAGTTGGTGCCAAGATCGTAGATCCCCAGAGATTGAGGGCGGCGGCCCGTCATGAGGGCATTCCGGGAGGGAGCACAAACAGCCTGATTGCAGTAAGTACGCTCGAAAAGCATGCCGCGCGCGGCAAGGCGGTCAATGTTAGGCGATTTTACCGTCCGGTCGCCATAGCACCCGAGCACGGGCTTGAGGTCATCCACACAGATGAGGAGGATGTTGGGTTTTGCGAAGGCGGGAGCTGCGCGGGAGAGCGCCAGGAAGAGGAGGAGGACTTTGAACATGGCGGAGTGGGAAAGTACCAAACATCAAGCACCAAACATCAAACATCAATATTCGCTTCCGGCGGAGCCGGTCACCGCTGCCAGAGGGCGGTGCCGCTCAGATGGGCGGCAATCGCGGCGAGGATGGCGGAGACAATGATGACGAGGAACCAGAGGAATAGACGGTTGGGCGCCGGGGGGAGATCGGGGATGGGCTCGGGATCGGAATCGTGTTCGGCGGGAACGTCCGCGAACAGGCCCGGAAGAGGGCCGTCGAGGAAAGCGGCATCATCGTATTCCTCCATGTCCGGAGGGGCGGAAAACAGAGGGATGGATCCGGTGGAAGTGCGGGATTTTGAGGAGCCGAAGAGCGCTTCGGCAAACCCCTGAAGCGATTCCTCCGCCGGCTCGTCCATGGAAATGGAGTCCTGTCCGAGGGTCATGAAAGCCTCCGGATCCGCCGCCGGCGCGAGAGTGGCGTATCCCTGGACGGATTCTTTCCGTTTCGTCCTCGCTGGCGCAGCGGGGCGGGCCGTGGCGCGGGAAACGAAACGCTCGAGGAACTCACGGCGGCCGCCGAGCGCTGCCTCGCTGCGGTTGGAAAGGTGATCGTAGATGAGCGGGCGCACACGCTCCGGGATTTCACCGGTGCCTCCCAGCATCCAGGCGGTGAGCAGGGCGTAATCCCGCGCGACCGGCTGCTGGGCAAACGGGGCACCGCGGGAGGAAGTATGATGTTCCAGTGCACCAGGTTCGCGGTGAATGAGGCGTTCGGGATTGAAGCGGTCCGGCTGCGTGAAATTCAGCGTCAGGGGCCATGTTCGCACCCGAAGGCGAAAGGCGGGCCAGCTTTCCAGCGGCTGCCGGGCGAGTTCGGTATCAGGCGGCAGCGCCTCCTCGCCGCCAGGCGCGATGAACTGCACCATGATCTGACGCGGACTGCGAATGACTGGAGCAAGCCCGCAGGCCTCCGCTTCTTTCACAGAGGCTTCGAGCTGCTCCAGGACCAGAGCCGCATCCGGCGGATCGAGTTTGCCTTTGAGTCTTACGATGGACTCGAGATTCCAGCGGCCGGGATTTTCCTCGAGAAGGATTTCCGGATGCTCCTGCTCGTCCCACGCGAGCACGCGCAATAAATGCGGATGCTCCTGCGGATGAATGCGCTCGCCGGCCTGAACGATCATTTTGGCATAGTCGGGAGGCATGAGCCGCGCCGGCGGAAGAAGCTGGATGGTAACCTGAGTGCGGGTAGCCCGCTGCGTGGCGCGGTGGCGGTAGGGATCCTGGGAATCGAAAGGTTTTGTATCCACCGTGCATTCATCGCCGGCGACGTCGGCCACGGCGCCTCCGGTCATGAAGTGGGGCTGAAGCGGAAGTTTGGGACGCATGGGCACGGGCATCCGCTCCGGCCTCGCAGCCAATTCCGGGGGCAGATCCCGCACGCACCGCTCCACCAGAGTGCGCAACTGTTCCAGCGTGCGCGGGTGATGGGGCATGGAAGGTATGAACAGCGTATTGAGAAGAAACGCGAGTTCCGGTGCGATGGCCTGCGGAGTCAGGTCCATCGATTCCACCGGCCCCTGCGGCATCGCTCCCGTGAGCATATACAGGAGGATGCGGCCCGTTTCCTGAATGACCCTCGCCTCGATTTGCCGCGGGTCGGACGGACGCGTCGCAGGGATGGCGAGGCCCAGATCGCAGACGCGCGCATTGAGATCGCTGACATGATCACCGGTCAACGAAATGCCGCAGTGAAGCAATTCCACTCCCGCAAGAAGTTTCGGGTGCGGAGCGAGAACACAGAGACCTTCGATGATCTGGGAAATCGTTTGCAGGGCAAGCCACGGCGGCAGCGGATTGCAGCGGGCAAGCCAGGTATCGAAGCGTTCGCCGTCGAGAAATTCGGTAACAAAATAATTGGCGCCTTCGTCTTCACCACCTTCGAGGAGACCTAAAAGATTTGGGTGCCGGAGCGGCGCCGCCAACTGCACCAACTGTTGAAAGACACGGGCATCGAGCGGCCGGTCCTGCGCGGTAACAACGACATGCAGTTCCACAAAGACATGGCGCAGCGTATCCACCGCGAGACAAGCGACTTCGGTTCCGCTCCGCCAAAGCTCCACGGTGCCGCCGTTGCGGTCCTGAGAAATGCGGTACTGGCGAAACGTCTGAAGGGCGGCCATCGAGTCGGTAGGGGCGGCAAATTTAGCACATCTCGAGCAAATGCCAGGGAGAATCGGACCGGCTGCGCCGGAAACACCAAGCACCAAAAAAGCTCCAAATATCAAGCACCAAAACAAATTTGGAGGAAGCTTCCCGCGCCTTTTGGAGTTTTGGAGCTTTGGTGTTTCTCTGTTGCTTGGATCTTGGTGCTTGGTGCTTCCGGCGAAGCCGGTTTATTCCATCCCCAGCGCACGCCTCAACTCCCTCGCCGCCTCCAGCGCCACCTCCACACTCTCTCCCAGTACCGTAAAGTGTCCCATCTTGCGGCGGGGCTTTGCGATTCGTTTGCCGTAAAGGTGGAGGAAGGCGCGCGGATGGAGCAGTACGGGGCACCAATCAGGATGGCGGTCGGGGGCGGGCCAGAGGTCGCCGAGGAGGTTCACCATTACGGCGGGCGTGTGCTGGCGCGGATCGCCGGGGGGCAGACCGGCGACGGTGCGAATCTGCTGCTGAAACTGGCTGGTGACGCACGCATCGATGGTGTGGTGCCCGGAATTGTGAGGGCGCGGCGCAATCTCATTAACGAGCAGTCGGCCCTCGCGGGTGACGAACATCTCAACGGCGAGGGTGCCGGTATATTGCAGGGCTTTCGCAATGGAGGATGCGAGTTCCGCGGCCTCCGCGGCCAGTGACGGCTCGATCCGGGCGGGAGCGATAGTGATATCCAGAATGTGATGCGCGTGGATGTTTTCACACGGTGGAAAATGAACGAACGCACCATCCCGTGCGCGGGCACCCACGACGGAGATTTCCATGATGAAGTCCACCCATTGTTCGACCACGCCGCGCGAAGCGCCCAGTTCCCTCCAAACCGCTTCAAAATCCTCGCCGCCCGTCAGCTTTTGCTGGCCCTTGCCGTCATAGCCGAAATCCGCGGTCTTCAAGACACAGGGCGTGCCAACTTCCGCGACGGCGGCATTTAACTCCGCAGCATTTTTCACCACACGAAAGGCCGCGTGCGGGATGCCTGATTTTTTGAGAAAGTTTTTCTCCCGCTCCCGGTTCTGACAGATTTCCAGGGCGGCGCGTCCGGGATAAACCGGCACGAGCTGCTCGATCGCCGCAAGGAACGGTCCCGGGATGTTCTCAAACTCCATGGTCACCACGTCAACTTCCTTCACGAAGCTGTCGCGTGCCTCTTCATCGAAATAGCTCGCGTTGATTTCCCGGTCCGCAATCTGCCCCGCCGGCGAACCGTTAGGCTCATCGGTGATGACCACGGTGCGATAGCCCGTGCGCCGGGCTTCACGCGCGGCCATGCGGCCCAGTTGCCCGCCGCCAATGATGCCGAGCGTTTGCCCGGGCTGAAGGATGCCGGGCGTGTTCAAGGCAATTGCGACTGCGATTCGAGCACCCGGTCCGTCTGTGCGGCGCGGAAGGCTTTCAGTTGTTTTGTCAGGGAGGCATTGCCGGCGGCCAGGAGTGACACCGCAAACAGGCCTGCATTGGTGGCACCCGCTTTCCCGATGGCGAACGTAGCCACCGGCACGCCGCCCGGCATTTGCACAATGCTCAACAGACTATCCATCCCTTTGAGCGCCTTCGATTCCACCGGCACTCCGAGAACCGGAAGTGCTGTCAGGGAAGCCGTCATTCCTGGAAGATGGGCCGCCCCGCCGGCACCCGCGATAATGCACCGCAATCCCCGTGACTCCGCGGTGCTGGCGTACTGATAAAGCAACTCCGGCGTGCGATGAGCACTAACCACTTTCGTCTCGTGCGTGATTCCGAAGTCGTTGAGAACCTTGGCGGCATACTGCATGGTCTCCCAGTCGGAAATGCTGCCCATGATGATGCCCGCAACGGGCCGGACAGAAGAGGATCGTTTTTTGCTGGCCATAAGAATCGAAACCAGTCGTCGAACGGACGACTGGTGACGTCAAGAGCCGACACCGCGCCGCTCTCAGACTCTTCGCCCTCCGTTATCGCTTCGCGGCGTTGAACCACTCCAGCAGTTTTGCATCATCATCCCCGGCCGCCCACGTGGCGCGAAGAAAATCCGCCATGTGGATATTGTGACCGGAAAGAAACTGCCGGTCACCGCCGCAGCCGTACATGATGTCCGGATGCAATTCGCCGCGGAGCTTGGCGCGCGCTTTTACCAGAATGCGCGCCAGCCAGCGAATGCCTCCCAGGCTGGTGCCGTCCTTGGGGGGGAGCTTCGCGGGATCGATTTCCGCCGTGCTCGTCTTTCCGTGCTGCACCGTAAGCAGGTAGTCCCGCCGCGCGGAGGCAATCAGCAGCGCGGCGCCGGCGGACGGATCACCACCGTATTCGCAGAAGTCCTCGACAAAGTCGAAGAACTCGCGCGGCTTGTAACCGATGCTGGCCAGGAAGGCACTGTCCGCCGGCGTGTAATAGCGGGTGAAGTCCTCATCTCCTCCGCGGTATTTCGCCACGCAGCGGTCAAAGAGCGCGAGAAATTCCGACTCCCATGAGTATTGGTTGGGGGCTGCCATAACAAATCAAATCAAGCTGGAGGAGGAGCCGGCGGGCTGGGAGGAGCGGATACGGCGGGTGTATGCTCATGAGGAAGCATGATGCGGAAGACAATCGCCGCCACCGCGCCGCCGCCAAAGCAACCCAGCAAATACACGAACAGCGTGCCGAGTTCGAATTTGCCGGATACCACCAATCCGAGACCCACAGCCGGATTGAAAGCACCTCCAGTCAAACGTCCCACTGCTTCGGCGCCGGCCAAAACACACAGGCCGATCGCTGCCGCGTAAAAGCCGTTTCCGGTCAGTGCTTTCGTTGTGGCAACCTGCAGCACCGTAAAGACCAGCAGGAAGGTAAACAGAAACTCCGCGATCAAAGCTTTCAGGAAGGGCACTTTCAATGCGATATCCTTGGCTTCGCTCACAGACTTCTCCATCGCTTCGAATGCCTCCGCCGGAACCGCCCGGGCTTCTTTGAGAAGTTTATAAAACACCACCGCCACCAGCGCCGCCGCCGCCTGAGCGACAACATACTCTATCAATTCGCGCTGCGACATTCGCCCCCGGAGAAAAACACCGAGACTAACCGCCGGATTGTAATGGCCTCCGGAAACATGTCCCATGGCGTAGATGACGATCACCAGCGTGGCGGCGGCCGCGGGACCACCTCCGAGAAGCGCTGCGGTAACGAGGAACAGGGTTCCGATGAATTCAGCGATGAGTTTGTTCGTGATCATAGCAAGGAAGACGTTATGGAGGGCTTGCCGGGGAGGCAAGAAACAAAACACATCATTCCATCACATTTTCGGATAGCGGGGTGGTGGCCAGACGATCCAGAATATCGGCCATAATCTGGCCCGTGCAGGAGGCGAAGAGCACGTGCGATTCATGAGTGTCCGGAATGCTCAGCCGGCGGGCGAACCGGTAAAAGGCGCTCTGCCGTTCCAGGTACCAGAGCAGTCCCAGTTCGCCGCCGCCCGGACCGCGCCCGCAGGTTTGCACCATATGCAGAAACTTTTCCGGTCCCAGCGGTACCGACTGCACGCCCCAAACCTGGACCATGGTGTAGTCCCGTTTGGGGCTGAACCAGTTCCACACAATTCCCGACGTGAGCGCCTCCTGACTGTGCCGGGCGGCTACGGCCAGCACATCGTCCTCGGCACCGTTGATGCCGATCCACTGCCCCTCTCCGAAAGCGCTCTCGCTCCCGCGCCGCAGGGCCAGCGGGTGCGGCAACTTCCCTGGCAGGATGCTGAAGAATTCATGCGGCAGCCGGCCCATGCGGCCCCACGGAATCACGCCGTAAAATGTACTGCCGTGAGATGTGAACTCCGCCGTCAACACATGTTCCGCCCGCATCAGCACCGCATCCCGCGGGCTCGTCCCGCCGAGGTAGCGCGCTTCGCCCACCAGCAGGGAACGCACGGCATTCAGCCGCACCGCGCCCATCCCCCGCCGCAGTTCTTTATCGATCATTTCCATCGCATCGTCATGAGCGATGCGCGCCTCATCCGTCAGGGCACTCCGGTCATCCCCCAAAAAGTCCAGCAACCCCGCCGCCGGGACCTGTTCCGCCAGCGAGGGCAGCGGCGCGCAGGCATCGGACGGCCCGGTCCCCTTCCCTCCGGCCATCAAATCCGGAAAGACATCGGCAAGGTGATACCACTCATCCTGCCCCTCCGGACACACGAGACTCTCTCCGTCCGCCCGGCCCTCCCGCATCCATTCTTCAATCACCTGCGTCACCACCGGCCCGAACTGGCGCCCGCTCGGAAACCGCAGGTACCATCGGCCGCCCGCAGCAAACGTTTCCGGATGCGGCACCAGGCTCACCGGCACCGGCGGCACCCGGAAAACAAATCCGCACGCCCGGCAGGCAAGGGCACGCCCCGGCTGAAAGGCATCGAATTGATATCGTGCCTCACAGTTAGTGCATTGAAACCATGCGCCCATTTATTCCATTGGAGGGACCAACATCCTGTGCGCTCCCGCCGCCTCAGTCAACACAGCCGCGGGGCCTACTCTTGCTCATCCTCCTGGATTAAGCCGGGAATAAGGGTATGCGTGTGAGCGGGAGTAAGGCCAGCGCAGGCCTTTCCTCTTTTCCAACTGCCATGAAAACCCGCCGTCGCGATTTCCTCGCCACTTCGCTGCTCGCCTCCGCAGCCTTGCGCTCTCCTTCTCCCGCAGCGGAAAATCCCGTCTCCACTGAAAATGCGAGGCCAGGCACGCGTGATTGGCTCCTAACCAAACCGCGCATCGATCCCGCCACGAAGTACCGCTGCCCGTGGATCGAGGGCTACTGCTCCCACACCAGCATCCGGCCGGGCGGGGAAATCACTTTTCATGTCAGCACCAATCCCGCCTCCGGGTTCACCCTCGAAATCTACCGGCTCGGCTACTATCAGGGCCACGGTGCCCGCCTCATGCAAAAACTCGGCCCGTTTCCTGGCAAAACCCAGCCCGATCCCCCGATCGCTGCTAAACGCCTCCGCAACTGCAACTGGGAACCGGCCACCACTCTCAAAATCCCCGGCGACTGGCTTAGCGGGGTTTATCTCGGCAAACTAACAGAGTCCACCGACGGCATCCAAAGCTATGTTATCTTCATCGTGCGTGACGACCGTCGCGCCGATTTTCTCTTCCAGTGCAGCGACCACACCTGGCAGGCCTACAACCGGTGGCCGCAAAACTTCGCACTCTATGATGATGGCAAAAACGGCTGGTATTGGGGTCCTGATGTGCAGGTCAGTTTCAATCGCCCCTACGGCAAATACTGCCAAATTTTCGACGCCCCCCTCAGTACCGGCAGCGGCGAATTCCTTCTTTGGGAATTTCCGCTCGCCTTCTGGCTCGAGCAGCACGGCTGCGATATCACCTACATTTCCAATCAGGACACCCATCACGACGCCGCGGGTCTTCTTCGCGCCAAAGGCTTTCTCAGCGCCGGCCACGACGAATACTGGACGCTCGAAATGTTCCGTAACGTCCAGGCCGCCATCGCCCGCGGCGTCAGCGCCGCCTTCCTCTCAGGCAACGCCGTCTGCGGTCGCATCCTCTATGATTCCAAAACCCGCGCCTTCGAACGCGTCGGCGTTTTCGGTCCTCCCGGCGGCACTCAGGAATTCGATCACATGAAATCCCTTAAACACGAGCGGCCCTACGCCAACGAACTCATCGGCGCTCACAGCACCGGCCCCGTCACCGGCGGCGCCGACTGGACCTGCGCCCTCCCCGACCACTGGCTCTTCAAAGACACCGGCATGAAAAAAGGAGACTCCATCCCCGGTCTCGTCGGCTGGGAATGGCACGGCGATCCAGCTCCCATCCCCGGTCTGGAAATCGTAGCCACGGGTCCCACTCAATCCGCCCCCGGCAAACCCAACGGCGGCACCTTCACCGCCACCGTTTATGCCGGCCCCAAAAACAACATCGTCTTCAACGCCGCCACCATCTGGTGGGCCGACGCCCTCTCCGCCCCGCCAGGATATGTCAGGCCTTCGGTTTATACGACACCCAAGGGACCGGATTCCAGAGTCCAGACGATCATGCAAAATCTCCTGCAACGAATCAGAGCCTGATCAGTGCCACTTGTCCGTTTTTTGCTCGACCATCTAGGATATGAAAAAGCTCTTTCTCCGCGCGCTGCTGTGGTTGCCACTGACATTCACTATGGCCATCCACTCCGTGGTCAAAGCAGACGCAGCGCCTGCCAGTCCTGAAGTGACGACCGCCATGAAACCGTGGTTGGATGACTACAAACTGGCAGGCATCGTCAGCATCATCGCTGACAGAACCGGCAAGGTCCATTTCAGAAACGTCCTCGGCTTCGCGGATGTAGAAGCAAAAAAACCGATGAGCCAGGACAATGTCTTTTGGATCGCTTCCATGACCAAGATGTTTACCGGCGCGTCGATCATGATGCTGGTGGACGAGGGAAAAGTCAGTCTGGATGACCCGGTCACCAAATTCATCCCGCAGCTTGAGAAATGGATGGTGGTGGCGGAAAAGGATGCGTCGCACGTGCTTCTCAAACCGCTGGAGCGGCCCGTGACTGTGCGCCATGTTCTGAGCCACACCAGTGGTCTCACCGGAAGCGCTGAGTTGCAGCAGGCCACCGGCGCGGACAGCACGCCGCTGAAATTCCGCGCCCTGAGTTCCGTCACCGGTCCGCTTCAATGGCAGCCCGGCGACAAGTATGCGTATGGAAACCAGGGCATGAATATCGCCGCGCGCATCGTGGAGATCGTCAGCGGCATGCCGTACGAAGAGTTCCTTCAAAAGCGCTTCTTCGATCCGCTGGGCATGAGAGAAACGACGTTCTGGCCTAGCGAGGCGCAAATTGCCCGGCTGGCCGGCGCCTATGGTCCTAACAAGGAAAAGAGCGGCTATGCCCGCGGCGGCATCGGCTTCCTGACAAAACCGTACAGCGACCGCACCCGCCGTTTCCCCGAAGCCGGCGGCGGCCTGTTCTCCATCACCCGCGATATCCTCCGCTACGGCCTCATGCTCGCCAACGATGGCGAACTGGACGGCAAACGCTATCTCACACATGCCGCCATGGAGGAACTGCGCAAAGAGCAAACCGGCGCCACCAAAGTCAACTACAGCCTCGGCTATCACCTGCGAAACGGGATGTTCGGCCATGATGGCGCCTACGGCACCGACCTCTCAGTGAACCCCGCCACCGGCATGGTAACCGTTTTCATGATCCAATGCACCAGCGGCGACCAATGGGCCGCCCGGGACCAGTTCCTAAAAACCGCCACGCAGGTTTTCAAAAGCGCCGCTCCCTGACGACTCACCCGTGCGAATCCACCGCGGTGTTGAAAGCGGCGGGGCTGCGCTGGACACAGGAATACGGAAGTGCACATTGGCGGCATGTTTGAGCGAGGCGAAAAAATTGTGTGCATCGATGACCGGTTTCATCCGGAGATTGCGTTTCTGTATACGGCGCTCCCGGAAAAGGGGAGCACCTATACGGTGAGAGAATGCGAACCGGGGCGCGCAAAATGGGTGAGCGCTCAAAAGGGGTGGGACTCGGTGGATATGAAGGTGCTGCTGGAGGAACTGACGAATCCCATGGACCCTTCCACGGCGCACGGCTGTCCTTCAGAACTCGGCTTTGCAGCACGGCGGTTTGCGCCGCTGGAAAGCATTTCCCAGGATGAGAAGGCGGAAATCGAGGAGTTGATTCCCGCAGGCCGATAGCTGGCGGGAATGGACCGGGACGGCCTATTGCACTTCCTCCTTCGAACCGGTGTAGAGCCACTTCACCACTTTGCCGTCTTTGATGAGGGCCATCATTTCCGTCTGTGTGGGACCGAAAATAGCGTTCTCCACGGTACACTGGACGGTGCCGGTCCAATAAACGGTGCCGTCAACCTCCTCGAAGTTCAGACCGCCCCATGCAGTAATGGCGTTGGCTTTCAGTTCTTTAAGCCCGAGTTGATCAATGGACTCGAGCATGACGGGAATGACACCGCCCGCGCGGACTTCGGGCTTGGGACCCGCGAGTTTCATTTGCTCTTCGCTGGCGCCATTGGCGCGCTCTTTCAATGCGCGGGCGCGTTCACGCTGACCAACGACCCGTTTCCGGTGGTATTCCTTGTAGCGCTCATAGAGACCGGACAGGTATTCCTTGATATCGGTATTGCCGAGCGGAACATCGACGCGTGTCACATCGTCACCTTCGCGCATGACGACAAGAATGCCGGAATTCGGGCGGAGCATGCCGACCGCATTGATATCGGCGCCGGGCGCCAGTTCGACTTTACCCGCGCTGCTGTCAAAGGTGAGAGCCACCTTGGTTTTGATCTTCTTTGGAAACGCGCGGCTCGGAATGTTGGTCCAGTCCTTGGTGATTTCCTCGATGGTCTTGAAGTTAGGCATCGGGTAGCGCGCCTCGATTTCGTCCACGGGTCCCGTGGGAGGAGGGGCTGGCTTTGTGTTAGCGACTGCGGGACCGCCCGGCGCGGGTTCAGGCGTCGTTTTTGCGTTCGCGGCGGGATCGGCCGGCTTCCCTTTCAGGGCATCCAGCATGGCGATGGCCGGACTGGAGCCCGTGGCGCCGTCAGGGAGATTCGTTTCCTTCGGCTTTTCCTTCGCGGCGGCGGCGGCAATTTTCTCCTTTTCCTTTTTACGCCCGTCGATTTTCTCCTGCATCCCGTCATAAATTCCGGGGTAAAAATGCCAGCCGCAGAAGGCGGATGCCGCAATGAGGACGATGTAGAAAATCAATTTCATGGAGAGGAGAGGGACCGCTGAGAGCTTAACGGATGGGGGGCCCCGTTCAAGGGGGAGTTCCTTGTCTCATCGCCGCTCCAAGGGCGAGAGCGGGGTGAGGAGTTAGCGGATGACGAGGCGGGCGCCGGGGCGGATGATTTTGGGAAGGCGCACGGCGTCCCAATTTGAGAAACGGATGCAGCCGGCGCTTTCGCTGCGCCCGATGGTCAGCGGGCTTGACGTGCCGTGCAATCCGATGCCGTTGCGGCTGGTGCTGGTCCAGAGCACGCCGACGGGGCTGTTGGGTCCGATGGGAAGCTGGTAAAATTCCTCGCTTCGTTTGCCTTCCTCCAGCATCGATTTGTCCCAGCGAAATTCCGGGGTGGAGACCATGCCGGTGATCTTCCACTCGCCGAATTTGATGAATTTCGGGCGGCCCGGGGTGATGGGAAAACTGGCGAAAGGCTTTTCCTCTTTATTGAAGAAGATGGCGACCCGCGCTGCAATATCCACCACCACCATGTGGGCGCTCAGCGCCGGGTCCGCATCGAACTTGTGGTGTTTCGGCCAGTCTTCGATTTTAAAGGGAGTGACGTTCGGCACTTTGACGATGAAGCCGGGAGAAAGAAGATTCAGATTTCGGTCCTTGTTGATCGAGGTGATGAATTCCTCGGTGGTATGGAATCGTTCGGAGACAAATTCAAGCAGACTGCGGTAGCCGAGATACTTGGCTTTCACCTGCTCCTGCGGCTTTCCAGGCAGGGAGGGAGTAATGAATTTCAAATCGCCCTCCTGAATGGTGTAGGTGGTGTACGGCTCCGGAACAGCCTTTTTGGAGGCCTCGATCAGTGCGTACCAGTTTCCCACGGGAACACCCCGGATTTGATTGTAAACCGATGCAGCCTTTTTCCCGAACTCGCCGAGCTTTCCGTCGATATTGCCCGGGCCGTGATTGTGTTCGTCCAGGAAGATTTGAACGCGCACAATGGTATCAACCTCCTTCGGGTCGGGAATGGGCGCGAAGTTGCCATCCTTGTCCTCCAGTCCTACAGGAACGGCCCTTGGGGGGGGAGTGTCCTGAGCGGTGGCGCTGAGCGTGAGAGATGAAATGAAACAGAGGGCGGGAAACAACTGGCGAATCATGGTCGAACTCCGGACGGTACGGGGATGTCTGGTCGGAACCGCCGGATACGGAGGACGTATGGCACAAGTTTTCAAAAATGAAAGACCTCGAGTGCTGAAAAAACGGCACTCCATTTCAAGGGCACGGATGCAGCTTTTTTTGAGAAACTGCGGGCCCTGGCATCCGGCTCATCATCCTCTCATGCAGGGTGTTGATATACAGGACAAAGCCGGTTCATCCCGCGGGTGCCTAACGGACTTGACGGCGGGACGGAACAGGATCAAATCGGTCAGTCATTTCCTTGAATTTCCCATCTTCCCCATGAAAAAAACTCTGCTTTTTGCCACAGCGCTCGCCGCCCTTTCCACCAGTCATGCCGTCACAGTTGTCAGCATTAATTTTGTCGGCAACGCGGGCGTGGCGGGCGAATTGGCGGCGGGGGATCTGGCCGGATTGCCGAACGCCCAGAGCCCGGTGCCCGGAGTGAATACCTTCGTTCCCAACTGGAACAATGTTTCCGGGAACAGCGCGTCCGGTTCCGCCGGGGGGATCGTCACTTCGACGGCTACCTCCACGGGAGCCAGCGTGGCATGGACGACAGATCTCGGCGGCTGGTCGCTGCCGGATACCCTGAGCGGTGCGAACAATACGGCGAACCGGACGATGATGAAGGGCTACCTCGACGCAGCCGCTGCGGCGAGCGTGACGGTTTCCGGCCTGACCGCGCCGGATTTCACCACGCCCTACACCGTGATCGTCTATTTCGACGGCGACAACGGGGGCAGCTGGCGGGTGGGAAATTACTCTATCAGCGGCAACACCTTAGGCGGCGAGGACAGCGAAGGCGTGAATTTTAACGCCGGCGGTCTGGCGGGCGGCAACGAAAATCCCGACGGTCTTTTCCAGATTCCGGTAGCCGGAGGCCCGGGCAACGCCGTTTGGCCTGTGGCCGGCGGCAACAATGGTGAGGGAAATTACGTGGTCTTCACCGGAGTGACGGGTTCCTCCTTCACGATCAACGCCGGGGGCGGAGCCAGTGCGGATATCCTGCGTGCGCCGATCAATGGATTCCAAATTATCGCCGTGCCTGAGCCGTCGGCAGCACTCTTTGCGGCCCTGGCTTTCTCCGGCATGATGATGCGCCGCCGGCGTTAGGAAGCGTCCGCTACGGCGCAGTTGCCGGAACCGGTGCTGCTTCGACGGGCACCGGTACGATGGGCTCGAATTTGGTGCCCACGGGGACTTCCTTCTTTAGCTCCCGCAGCGCTTCCATGCGCCCGGCGGTGGCAGGGTGAGTGCTCAACAGTTCCATGGCGCCACTCATGTCCATGCCGGTCTTTTTTTCCTCGTCGAGCAGAGTCTGGAAAAAATCGATCATGCCTTCGGGATCGATTTTCGCATCGACGAGATACTTCCAGCCGGTCGCGTCAGCCTCGGTTTCAAAGTCGCGGCTGTATTTTTGGGAAAGCAGATTGGAGGCGCCTTCGGCCAGAGCCGAGTAGTCGCCGAAGATGGCCTGAATGACCACGATGGTGCCAAGGCTGCTAACCATGTTTCGCATGGAGTGGCGGCGGGTAATGTGTGAGATTTCGTGGGCGAGGACGCCGGCAATTTCCTCAGGGCGCTTCGCCTTCTTCAGAAGTGCGGTGTGAACCACAATGTGGCCGCCGGGAACGGCGAAAGCATTGATGGTATCGTTTTCGATGATGTGAAACTTGAACTCGTAGCGCGTGTCTTTGACGGCCGGCACAAGGCGATCCGTCACGGCCTTGAGCTGGGCGACGAGGGCGGGATCAGTGACTTCTTTGGATCGCGACTTTACGTCCTGATAGACGGCTTCACCGAGTTGTTTTTCGACATCGACGGGAATTTTCGAGGCGATGTAATCGCTGACGGCACCGCGGTAAATCCAAAGCGCGGAAATGCCCGCGACGAAGAGCATCGTCATGAAGAGCATGGCCTTCACGGGCCACGGCCACTTTTTCGAAGCGCGGTGTTTGCGTTTGGCGCCCTTTCCATGCACCGGATGCGTGCGAATGACGTCGTCCTTGAGAAATTCCGGGTCGGCGCAAAGAAAGGTCCACTCCGGCAGACGGGGATGGCTGAGAAATACCTGCTGGTTATTGAAGCCGCCGTAACGCAGGTCGATACTGTCGAGAGGCAGCCGTTGAGGAGGCACGCCGCCGGCATGGAAGACGAGATCATTGCCCTCCACCGCAAGCCGGCCATGAGCCAGGCCGTTAGGGAGCGCGTTTTGATAGGCCGTCGCGGGCCATGAACGGGAATTCTGATCGGACCATGCAGTCATGGGATATCCATGGCATGGGCGGCTGCCATGCGCAAATGACGGCTAAGGCCGGCTAAGGCCGGGACGGCAACAGCCGCCAGCCCTCTGCGGTGGCTTCAAGGTCGCTGTGGCCGCGGTGGGCGTCGCAGGTTTTCTCGATCTCTTCGATGGAGTCGAAGTAGCCAATAATGTAAGCAGCACCGAATGACTCGCCGGCTTTGACGGGGCGCTCGCCGACTTCATGGATCATGCAAACGTAGCCGCGCTGGTGGCACCATGCTTCGGAGGTATCGGCGGGATTCAGAGTTATGCTCGCGAGCCATGGGCCATCGGCACCGGTTTTGGGGTCGCGCAGGTGAATGGCGCGGATCATGCGCTGAGGAACGCCGTCGCGGTCGCGGCGGTAGTTGAACTTTTCGTCAGGAGCGAAGTCCTTTGCGAACTCCGCAGCGGGAATGCGTCCGCGGTAGCTGAGATAGACTTCACTGAAGGTGTCGCCGTTTTTGTGTTTGATGTGGCCCGGCATGTCCTGACGGAAGAAAAGAGCCTCGCCGGCATTGCGGCTGAGGATGCGGTCGGTGGAGAGGAAGTACCGTTTTCCTGACGGAAAGACCATCGTTTGCCGCCATTCCGAACCGGTCTGTTTGCCGGGCGCGGCGATTTGATAGGCGAAGCGATGTTCGATGGCGACGAAGTCCTTTCCCTGAATGATGCGGGGTTTCAGTTCCTTTGCCTTTGTGCAGATCTGCGGACCTTCGATGCTGCGCTTGGGACTCTTGCCGTGCCATGCGTTGCCGAATTCGTAAGGAAGGTCCCCAGGCAGCTTGCTGCGGTAGGATTCATCGCTGCCCGGTTCCATGATCCAGTCCTGAATGTCGAGTCCGTATCCAGGATCGCGCGCGCCGGTTTTGTGATCGAGAAAGCTGTTAGCCTCGATGCCGCTAACATATCCTTTCTTCCTGATGGAGGCATCGAGAACAGGTCCGCGGAGAGAGATGCGTTCATCGGTTTCGGTGATCTGGAAACCGTGACCCGCCGGCTCACTGCTCTTTGTGGAGGGTGTTGGACCTGGTTCGGCAGACTTCGCGGGAGAGTCTGCCTGCAGGCAGCAGGGCAAACTCAGGAGAAACGAAAGGACGTATCGGCATTTCATGGACTTGGCTGTAATTAACGACTCGGCACCGGCTCTTTGTTCAGTCGATGAAAATCACGGAATCGCACGACCGCGCAGATCCGTTAAAAAAATAACGAAAAAGAACTTGCGCTTTGCTGCAAGATCGTTAAAAAATTAACGAACCATCACCAACCGGAGTCCCCGTTTATGCCTGATCCCGCAAAACTGAGCCGCCGCGAGCGGCAGATCATGGATGTGCTTTATGCGCGAGGCGAAGCCACCGTGAATCAAATCGCAGAAGCGCTGCCGGACCCGCCAACCGTGATGGCGGTGCGGCGCATGATGCACATCCTGGAGGAAAAGGGTCACCTTCGCCGGCGCGAACAGGGGCGGGAAGTTGTTTATGCTCCGAAGGAATCGAAGGACAAAGCCGGCCGCTCGGCGTTTAAGCGGGTGCTGGAGACATTCTTCGGCGGCTCGCTGGCGGATGCCCTTTCGGCGCATTTGCTCTCCCGCAAGGAACGCGTAACCAATGAAGAGCGGGCCCGTCTCGTGGAACTCATCGAGAAAGTCAGAAAGGAGGGCCGTTAAAATGAACCGTCTTTCGATCACGTCCGCTGCGCTGTTGAGCGCGGCCATGCCGCTGGTTTTTGACTCGGCGTTGAAGGGGTTGACGTTATTGCTGGCCGCGGCCCTAACAGCTTTGTTTTTGTGGCGGGCTTCGGCTTCGGCGCGGCATTTGGTTTGGCTGGTGGCCATAGTGGCGCTGCTGGTGGTGCCGGCATTGTCAGTAGTGCTGCCACAGTGGCGGGTATTGCCGGAGTGGGCGGTAGTGCAAGCCGGTGATGGGAAAGATGTGAAGGATCTGATTGAGGGAATCCGTGTGCCGGAGGCGTGGCCGGTAGAGAAGTCTCCGCATTCAGAAATGCCGCGGCCCCAGGCAGCCCAGGCCCCGTATTCCTCCCATCCTTCGCCTCCCGGACCCGCTGCATCAGTGTCGCCCGTCGTCCCCGCCGTTGAGCCTCCGCAGGCGGTCCCCCCGGAAGCTCAACGCGGAGGCTGGCTGGCGCCCGCGTGGGCGGGCGGATGCGCGCTGCTTCTTGTCAGGCTGCTGGTGGCTCACTGGCTTCTGCGCCGCACTTCACGCTCGCGGGTTGGTGTGGAGTCGGGGCCGCTGGCGATCGCTTTGGCGGAGGCGGCGGATCAATTGAAGCTGAAACGCGGTGTGAAACTTCTTTTGGATACACGCCGCACCATCCCTGTGGTGTGGGGAGTGTTTCGCCCGCGACTGATGCTGCCGGCGGAGGCGGAGACATGGGACCGGGAGCAGCTTCGCTCGGTGCTGCTTCACGAACTCGCGCACATCCGCCGCCGTGATCCGGAGGTGCAATGGCTGACTCAATGCGCCTGCGCGCTGCACTGGTTCAATCCTCTGGTGTGGCTGGCCGCGTGGAGACTCCATGTGGAACGGGAACGTGCCTGCGACGATCTGGTGCTCGCCAGCGGCGTGCGGGCGTCGGACTACGCGAATCACCTGCTGCATGTGGCCACAGAACTCTCGCCTGCGCGGTGGACCGCCGCCTGTGGACTCGCCATGGCAAAAAAATCCCGCCTCGAAGGCCGCCTGCTCGCCGTTCTCAGCGACAAGCTCAACCGCCGCCGTGTCAATGCGGCGCTGGCCGCCGTGGCGCTGGTGCTTGGGATTGGGGCCGCGGTGCCGCTCGCCATGCTCCGGGCGGGTGAAAAAGAGAAAGAGGAAAAAGCCGCGGAGGTAAGTGCGAAAACGGAGGAGGCTGATGTGAAGCCAAAAGACACGACAGCCGCTGTTCTTTTGGCACGCTGGCAGGCACTGGAGGGCAAGGGCCCGACTGTACCCGAAACCGCGGTGTTCCGCATGAGAGAGGCGATTGAGAAATGGATCAATCAGCCACCCGCAAAAGCGGAAGCCGCCCGGGTGCGGGCGCTGCGCGACCGCGACGCGAATCTCAAGGAACACAAGGTATCCGACGTTGCGGCGTGGCTGGATGAGATTGCTGCAATCAACCGCGGACCGATCGAATTTGCCATCAACGGAGAAACGCGTGCGGGCCGCAAGCTGGACCAGGAAGGCGATGCGTCATTGAAGTTCGGACCCGTTGCAGAGAACGGTCTGCGCGCTGCCTGGAAGCGTCATCCGGTGAAGGACACCTATGTCGTCGGCGATGTCATTTACAACACCCTGGTGCTGCAAAATACCACGGACCGTGTGCTCGAATTCAAATGTCCCTATTCGCTGCAGGGCATTCCCTGGGACATCACCGCCGGTGGCCGCAAGGTGGAAATGGACGAGACGATCCTCACCGGCTCGATTCCGATCTTTGGATGGAAACTGCAACCCGGCGAGGCCGCGGAGATCGGTGGATACGGTGTATCCATCGGCAAGGCGGCTGAACGCGAGGGCATCCGCAAAGGATTCGTTTCCACGGTAATGAAAGTCAGCGGCGGCGAGCGCGTGTCCGCCAGTTGGAGGCTGCGTGATCCGGCGCCGATGACGACCGGGAATGTGGAGTTTGATATTGTGGCTGAAAAAGACGTGGCGGTATGGCAGACCAGCCGCGCCGGCAAGTGGCCCCTGCCTGGCGGGGCGACACTGGAGGTTGCTCAGGAAGTCATTCACGGAGCCGACGTCACTTCCTCGGCTGTGCTGCACTGGGCGGAGACGAAAGAGCATCCCGCGCTGCGTCACGAATTCGGGATCGCTTCTGACGCGTTTGGCAACCGGGAGCCCTGGGTTATGGCATGGGAAAAGGACACCTCCGTGCTTTGGATAGCCATTGGCAAATGGCGCTCTTATTCACAGCCGCGCGTGCCGAAACATGAGACGGCTGGTATCCGGTGCCTTGATTTCAGCAATCCGGAAAGTGTCAGTGAAACGGGCTGGCAGCCCGAAGCAGCGCCGCTCCCTGACAAAGTCCGCACCGCGCTGGCGGAGTCATTCAACCTGCCCGCGCAGAGGGAAGAGCGGGAAAATCAGCCGCCGCGGCGGGAGTCCACCCTTCTGGAGCACGAATGGGTGGTGAAGGCCCGGACCCTCGATGTTAGTGGAAAGCCTCTTGGCAATGTGCCCTTCCAACTGACTCTCGCCGGTTCGAACGATCCGCCGTTTGACTATGGACGAAGCAATGAGGACGGCTGGTTCTGGACTTCTGTGCGTCCGCCTTTGACCGCACTCAAAGACGGCTTTCGTGTCCTTGTCGCGGGTCAGCGCAGCCCTTCTGTTCAAGTGCCTGCGGGATTCAAGGAGTTTGAATTGAAGGTCGGGTCGGCGGAGGTGGTGGAGTTCGCGAGGGGAGTTAAATCCACGGAGGGAGTCACCTTTTTCGGCCTTCTGCTGGACATCAATGGCCGTCCGGTGCCGGGAGCGCTTGTTGCAGTCAGGCCGGCAAGTGCATTGACCAGCGGACTAACCACTCAGACAGATGCGGAGGGAAAATTCACGCTGCCGGGCGTGCCGGCCGGTGTGCCGGTTTGCATTCATGCGGGATACTCAAAGTGGGATCATCGCGGGGCGCTGGATGATATCACCTTCAAAGCCGGCATGAATCGCTCGGCGAAGCTGTTGTTGTCCGCTCCTGAAAGAGGTTTTGAGTGGAAAGTGGGAATCTCGGAGACGGTCGATACCGCGCAGGCGAAGGCCCCGGCGGAGGCAAAACCAAAAGATGTTTCAGCGGGTTCCCTGGAAGGCTCAACGGATTCTGTTCCTGTGCCGGAGACTGCACGGGCACCGGACGTTTTTCAAATCTCCGCCGCAAAGCAGTCCGCCATCGCTATTCAGACGGATAAGGATGTGAACTTCGTGCTTTATCATCCGGGCTTTCTGTCCAGAGGTTTCAGCCGGTCGGAATCGACGGATGGAAATACCAGACGATGGAAGATTCAGGGCGTCGTGCAGATCAAGGACGTATCGGTGCCAGGATCTGATCGGATAAAGCGGGAGTTCAAGGTGCTCTACAGTTCGGATGATCCCAACACGCTGTTCCTTGATGACAAGGCATACGTTCTCAATCAGCCGATCGAAGCCACGCTCAAAGGGGCGATCGGCATGTCCGGCAGGATTTTCATTCTACAGGAGAAGGGAGACCCTATCCAAACCGACCGCACGCTTTCGGTGCGGAATGAGAAGGACCTCGAGACCATCGGCGAATTTGCCAAACGGGATTTGGAGGAACGCGAAACCTACGGCGCGAACCGGACGGTTCAAAAGATGGAGGGATGGCTGCTGGCGTGGGATGTACAGCATCCCATACAGCACGGCGACGGGCAGCGACTGGCGCGGCTGCGAATCTTTCCGGACGGACGCGTGCTTTGGATGCCGGACCACCGGAGTGTGCATGAGTTTAAAATGTCCCCTGAAGGAATCGCTGGGCTTACGACATCGCTCGTCTCCGAGCGGCACGTTCCTGAGTGGAAGCCGCAAAAAGTGAAATTCGGCGATCGTGAACTCGAAATGGAACCCGCAACCAACGTGTGGGATGCCTACACCAATATCCTCAAGTTCCGTCACGACGGAAAGATGCACGGGATTGTCGTGTCCAGCGGCCCGAGCAATCCGGAGGGACCCGCCTTCGATGACATCAACAAGGGACTTCTGAAGGCTGTCTATCTGGCAATGGCAGGGGGAGGTGAGGGATTGAAGCGCTACACAGACATTGCTGAAGCGGCACTGAAGAAGAACGCCCCAGAGGCGGCACAGAAGATAGGCGAGCGGGAATTCAGCAGCGCCGGCTTTAATTCTGATGGATCGCTGATGCTTCGGTTTGAGTTCGGTGCCGGGGGGCCTGGTGTTGGATGGCCACAGGGAGAGATAACGCTCCAGGCTCCCAAAACAGGGACGGCATTCGTCAGTCACCTGCAGGTGTGGACTACCGATTCACAGAAGACCGAGAGTAAGTTTGAGGCACCGGGTGTTTTGAAAAGCATAAACAGGGAATCGGTAAAGCCTAAAGGGCAGAGCGGTTCCACTGAATTGGCGGAAGACCTGCTGCAGAATCGTATCCGAGGCATTTTTGAAGGAGCCACTCCCCTGCAGTCTTCTGCGCTGCGGAACCTGGTCTATCAAGAATACGAATCGTTTGCTGCGGAACTCGAACCCCAGGTGCAAGAGGCCTATGTGAGAAGGAGGCAGCTATACCCTCCGGGCTTCATGGTGAACGGGAAGGATGCTGGCGAGTACCTTCGTCAGGCGGCGATCCTTGAGGTCATGGAGAAGCGGTTTGTGAAACCCGATCCAGTGACGGAAACGGACAAGGAGGATTGGCTGCGCCGGCATCCGGAGTTTCGCCGCAACAGCGACAAAGTGAATCTGTGGTCCATTACCATTCCTGGTGGGCAGCCGGGTGAGAACTCCGAGACGCAGAAAGCTCTAGCAGACGATATTCGCGCGCAGTTGGTCAAAGGCGCTGATTTCGAAATGCTCGCGCGCGCACACTCCGCGGACAGCCGCCGGGGGACGGGAGGACGCTGGGGCCTGGTGGAAGAGAGCGACCTTTCCGAGACGTTCTGGCCGGTCGTTTCTAAAATCCCCGCGGGAACGGTCAGTGACGTGATCGCCATGGCGGGAAGCTTTTACATTTTCAAAGTGGATGCGCGCGAGGAGGGCAAATTGCGCGCTGCGGACGAGATCAACACGATAGCAGAAACCAACGTGAGTTGGGAAAAACGGAAACAAGCCTGCGACAAGTGGGTTGCGGGCTTACAGAGGGCGGCAAAGCAACTGCCGAATGTCGCTTACGGCACTGGACCGGTTACGCCATTGATGGCGGCGTCCGTTGCGGGCGATTTGGAGAAAGTGAAATCCCTGCTGGCTGCCGGTGAAAATCCTAACGTAAGAACCGGGGACAAAAATCCTTCGGGTGCCATCGTTGGCGGCGTCACATCGCTCTTTCTGGCCTGCGAAAAAGGACACTACGAAGTAGCGAAGGCGCTCATTGAGGGAGGCGCGAAGGTGGAACTTGCGAAGACCGCCAACAAACGTTTTCCCCTTTTTGAAACCCTTGCGGCTGCCAAAGATGAAGCCGCTGCAGAAAAACTGATGACCCTTTTGCTGGATCATGGCGCGGATGCCAATGAACGCGAGGGGCATATCGGAAGCGCGCTGCATCTGGCAGCCACGCGCGATTGGCGGAATGTCATGCAGCTCCTCGTTTCGCACGGAGCAAGCAAGGACGCCAAGGCACCCGGCGGCCAAACGCCGGCCGAACTGGCGAGGCAGCAGGGCAAAGCCGGTGCTGCGGAATATCTCGAGTCGCTCGGCAAGGAAAAGCCCCCGGAAAGCGATAAGAATCCGCATGTCAGAAAACGCGATGACTGGAGCGCAGATTTCTTGACGCTCGCCAAAGCCGTGGCGCAGGCCCGCAAAGTGCCGGAAGCGAAGCCTGACGACTTAATCGCATGGGGACCGGAGGATGGCGAGGGAATCCGGTCCGGGCTGCTCATGGCTCCAGCCGTGCAGGAGGGCGGACAGCTTCCCGTGATGCTGGTGCTGCGCAATCTTTCGTCGCAACCACATCAATTTAATATGGTGTGGTCCTGGAACGCGACGAAAGCCGTAGCCGTCGATCAAGACGGTAAGCCAATAAAGGTTTCCAACCTCGAACTTTTCGGAGTTGACGCGATTCATAAGGTGACTTTGAAACCTAACGAACAGGTCGAAATGCCTGGACCACCGGTGAAGTTTGGCGTGCCCGCGCGGGAGGGAATGGCTGCGCATGTGCAAACATCCTCCGGTAAAGTGCGGGTGCATTTTGACCTGACAAATCTCCCGGGTCCGCCAACCGGAGAAGTTGTCATTCTGGTCACTGCACCCGGCGGACCGGACAAGGAAGGCGCTCCTGCCACCCCCGGTGCGCCGCCCGAACAGGGGAAGCCCGGGACGGCGGAGCCGCTGAAGAACGAAAACACTGCGGATGGTGACAAGACCGCGAAGGCCAAGCGCCCGCGTGTCAGGAAGCGGGATGATTGGACACCGGAATTTCTTTCGCTCGCCAAGGCCGTGGCAGAATCCCGCGGTCTGCCGGACGCCCGGCCTGACGACGTGATCTCGTGGGGACCAGAGAGCAGCGAAGGCATCCGATCCGGACTGCTCATGGCACGGCATGTGAACGAGGGCGGGCAGCTTCCCGTGATGCTGGTATTGCGCAATCTTTCGTCGCAGCCGCGCCAATTTGATATGGTGTGGTCGTGGAACGCAATAAAAGCCGTGGCCCTGGATCAGGACGGCAAGCCGCTGCAGGTTTCCAATCTCGATCTCGACGGCAGCGACGCCATTCATCCGGTGACGTTGAAGCCGGGCGAACAAATTGAAATGCCTGGACCGCCGGTGAAGTTTGGCGGGCCGCGGCCGGAAGGCCTCGCGGCGCATGCAAAAATGGCCGCAGGTAAAGTGCGGGTGCATTTTGATCTGACTAATCTTCCAGGGCCAGAGACCGGAGAAGTTATCGTTCGCGTGACGGCTGAGGGTGCCGCAGAACAGCCGGAAAGCGTTCCGGTTCCGCCCCGTTGAGGGGACGCGCTGATTTGCGGTTCACGCGAAATTCGGGAGTTTCGTCTGGATCAAGGGAGTAGCGGGCTGCCGCAGCGCTTCGACCACGGCGCCGGCCAGTGAGGTCACGACGGGCACGGCGACGCTGTTTCCAAACTGGCGGTAGGCCTGGGTGTCGGACACAGGAATTTGAAAACTGTCAGGATAACCCATGAGCCGCGCGCATTCGCGCGGCGTCAGGCGCCGGGGATTCCTTCCTTTTCCCCGGCTGATGAGAATTTCGCTGCCGTCCTTGTGATAACGGGCGCTGAGCGTGCGGGCAACGCCATTTCCATCGAATACACTGCACCCAAAACCATTGCCCATCGCGGCGTGTTTGGCGGCGTAGTCCTGGAGGTATTGCCACAATTTGTTGGAGAGCGTGTATTTCGGATCGACCTCCGGTTCGAGGATGCTGTCGAGCGTGGGCGCTGTCTCAGGGAGCGCAGGAAAAACGAACGGGCGCGGTTCGCGAAAACCGGCCAGGAAGATGCGCTCGCGGTGCTGAGGCACCCAGTGACGGGCATCGATGATCGCCGTGTGAACGTGATAGCCCAGGCCCCGTGTCAGAGTGCCATGGATCACCTTGAAGGTGTTTCCCTTGTCGTGGCTCGTCAGGTTCTTGACGTTCTCCAGCAAAAAAGCAGCGGGCCGGTGATGTTTCAGCAGCCTGACAATTTCATAAAATAAATTTCCCTGCTTTTCATCCTCAAAGCCATGCGCGCGTCCGAGGCTGTTCTTCTTGCTGACGCCGGCGAGGCTGAAAGGCTGACAGGGAAAGCCTCCGCAGAGGATGTCATGCGAAGGCACCGTCTCCGCGGAGACCGCATGAATGTCACCCACCGGTTCCTCGCCGAAGTTCACGGCGTAGGTTTTTTGCGACCACCGGTCCCAGTCGGACGAGAAGACACATTTGCAGCCCGCCCGCTCGAACCCCAGCCGAAAGCCGCCGATGCCGCAAAACAGATCGATGAAGCGCAGGACGCGCGGCGCGGACGTTCGCGAGGACATGATTTTAGTCAGCGTTTGGAGGCGGGCTTTTCGTCAGGCTCGAAAAAGGACTCCAGATTGAAGCTGGGCTTCGTGTCGATGATCTGCCAGCGTCCATCTCCGAAATAGGCATAAAACTTCCAATGGATGGGGCGCTTCCGGCAATTCATGATGCAGACGATCTCCTTCAGAGTGGTGCCTGCGCTCCGCACGCGAATCATGGAGGCGCTTTCCACCTGCCCCTCTTTGTCCAGCACGGCAGTGGTGCTCTTGATGAGGTCGCCTATCAAGTCCGGCTGCTCGTTCACGAGCGTGGCGCCTTCGAAGAGTTTGTCATAGGCATCGCGCGTTTCCCCGTCCCGCAGGAGCTTGAAGAACGCTTCGATCCGGGTCTTCAGTCCGGCATCGATCTCCATGGATGATGCTCCGGCCGGGGAGGCGGGTTTGGCAGGGGCGGGTTTTCCCGCAGGAGGCTTTATCGCCGGTTTTTCAGGGGCTGCGAGAACCGGCGCGGTCAGCAACACGAGGACGAATGGGATGAGTTTCATGGGACGGATTATGGCGGGTGAATCTGGAACCGCGATGCAAAACGACCGGCTTCTCAATACCACTGTGCCAGACCGCCTTTCCAAAGCGCTTTGAGGCCGCCGACATCTTCGCTAAGAACCGGGGCACCGGCCTTGCTAACCGTTAGATTCCGGTGTCGTGCAGTGGCGTGTCCGAGAACGGCGAAGGACATATCTGCAAAGCGGGAGCGCAGCGCCTCAAGGTTCGCCGGGGACACCTCGATGACGATTTGGCCCGGCGTTTCGTTGAAGAGGGCGGCGGCAGCGGGCATCGTGTCGTCGAGGTTGATGTCGAGGCCGGCTTTCCCGCTGAAGGCCATTTCGGCAAGGGTGACGGCGAGGCCGCCTTCGCTCACATCGTGTGCGCTGAGAATAAGGCCGGCTTTGACGCACTCATAGTATGCGCGATAAACGGCGAGAGCCGCAGCGGGGTCGAACTGAGGCACGGGCTGGCCGGTCAGGTTTTCCGTTCGGGCATAAACGCTGCCGCCGAGATTTGCGGCGGGAGAACCAATGAGGCAAAGCACGCTGTCGTCTTTGCGGAGACTGCTGCCCGTGACATGCGCGGCGTCTTCGACAATTCCGATGCCGCTGATGAGCGCCGTGACCGGGATGCTTACGGGACCGTCCTCCGTCTGAAAATAGTTATAGAACGAGTCTTTTCCGCTAATGAACGGCGTACCGTAAACGGTGGCCGCCTCCGCGAGTCCCCGGGCGGATTCGACGAGTGCGCCGAGTTCCTGCGGATCGTGCGGGTTGCCCATGCAGTAGTTGTCGAGAATGGCGAGTTTGTCAGGGTTTGCACCTGTTAGGACGAGTTGGCGCACGCATTCATCCACACACGCGCGGCCCATCGCATGGGGATCGTATTTGCCCCATTCCGGGAGGAGACTCAGGGCGAGGGAGAGGAGACGCCTGCTGCCGTCCACGCGGATGACACTGCCATCCTGCGGGGCGTCACCGGAAGCGCCGGCAAGGGGCTTGAGGACGGTGTTGCCCTGCACTTCGTGATCGTATTCACGGATGATGGGTTCACGGCTGACGACGGCGAAGTCGCTGATGACCCGGCGAAGTGCCTCGCCAAGACCGGTGTCCGGCAGCGCGGGGGGAGCCGACCACTTTGGCGTGGTCCACGTGGATTTCAGCTTCAGTCTCGGGGCTTCGTGGAGACGGCGGCAGTCGAGTTCACAGACCGTGAAACCGTTGTGCTTCACTTTGAGAATGCCGGTGCCGTCTGATTTCCCGAGCACCGTAAGTTCCGTTTCCCAAACATCTGCGAGCGTGCGCAGGGCGGGAAGGTTTTCCTCCTTCACGGCGAGCACCATACGTTCCTGACTTTCACTAAGAAAGATGTGCCAACTCAGCAGGCCGGGTTGTTTCAGCGGAGCGTTGTCGAGGAGAATTTCGCCGCCGGTCTCGCTGAGCATTTCGCCGGCCGCGCTGGAAAATCCGCCCGCGCCACAATCTGTAATACACTCTATGAGCCCCTGTCCGCGGGCATCGAGCACAAAGTCCGCGGCCTTCTTCTCCTCGATGGGATTGCCGATCTGCACCGCCGTCTGGTCCTCCTCGTGACTGGTCACGCCGAGTGCTGCCGAGGAAAACGTGGCCCCTTTGAGCCCATCAAGCCCGGTGCGCGCGCCCACAGCGATGATAACGTGGCCAGGCTTCACTTCCTTGGGAATGTCCGCGCTGGGAATGATGCCCGCCGTGCCGCAGAAGACGAGCGGATTGTAGATAAACGTATCATCGAACTGAACCGCGCCACCCGTTGTGGGAATTCCCATGCGATTGCCATAGTCCCGCACCCCGCGCACCACGCCGCGCATAATACCGAGCGGGTGAATGACATCCCTGGCGCGAATGTCCTCCTGTTTCGTATCGGGCCGGCCAAAACAAAAGACATCCAGTGAGGCCACCGGTTTCGCACCTTTGCCTGCGCCAAGAATATCGCGAATGACGCCGCCGAGACCGGTATTGGCGCCGGCATACGGCTCGATGGCACTGGGGTGATTATGCGTTTCAACCTTCAGGCACGCCGCGAGTCCCGGGTCTATTTCGATAAAACCCGCATTATCTGTGAAAGCACTCAGCACGAATCCTGGCTTCTTCGCCATGATGTCCATGCTCACTTTGCGGATGAAGGTCTTGAAAACGCCGTCCACGGTTTCCTGGCGGCCATCGACAGTGTGAGTGATTTCGGCGGAAAAGATGCGGTGTTTGCAGTGCTCGCTCCAGGTTTGGGCGATGACCTCAAGCTCAACGTCCGTCGGCTCGCGGCCCGCTTCCTTATAGTACTGCTGCACCGCCAGCATGTCCTCCCGGGAGAGGCTCAGTTTCATTTCTTTGGAGATCGCAAAGAGGCCCTCCCCTTCGAGGTGAAGCAGGGGAATGGTGCGGTAGCAGGGACGGTCGGCAGACGGAGCGCTCATTCGTCGATGTTGGCCGGACACTCCGGGGCGTCAAGGGCACCGCGCCAAGGGGCAGGTGGACAGTTTCGGTGTCCCCGGTGAGGGGCCGTAAAAAAACCATGTGCCGCCGCGTGCGGGTTGGTTACATTAACGGTCTTCTGCTATCCGCCTATGAACGCACCTGCTCAAATCATTACCGCACTGGCTGCCGTGGGTGCCGCGGCATTTTTACCCCTCAGTGCGCGGTTTCAGGAAGCGGGTGATCTTCAGGAGATGGTCCGGAAACGGGAGGCCGCCAAAGACCCGGCCCTTCCCGCGGGCGGTTCGGCTCCCGGTACGGCACCCCCCGGTGCGGAAGGGGGAGCAGCCGCTACCCTCGCCAGCCGCGCCGAGCGGATTCCGCCGGGAGTTTCGGAGGCGGAAGCGCGGCAGATCCTCAATGAATTGTCGAGTCTTGACGGGAAGATGCTCTCGTCGCGCCAGATTCTCGGTCTGCTGGATAAAATCCTGTCGCTTCCCGGCTCCAGTATGGAGGAAGCCCGGGGAATCATTGTGGAGTCGAAAAACATGGCCCTCGGCATGTTCCTCACGTCCGCGCTTTTTTCCCGCTGGGGTGAACTCGATCCCGAAGCGGCGCGCACCGCGCTGGAAAGCATGGGGGGCAATCCGATGTTCAAATTCCCTGCGGCTGCCTCTCTTGCTGCGGGCTGGATGGAGAAAGATCCAAGCACTCTTCTCAAATGGCTCAACGAAGATAAGTCCGACGGGAAGGAAAAGAGAGGACGGGACAAGGAATTGCGCCAGGTGGCCATGGAAAGCCTGCTGATGGGCATGACGCCGCTGGATGCGTCCACCACGGACATGCTCATTTCATCCGCGCCCCAGTGGCGTCGCGCCCGCATGATTATGGATATGGCGGAGCGCGATCCGGACAGCGATCCCCGGGCCGCTGCCGCCCGGGCCATGGCGGAGGCGGGAGAGGACACGAATCAACGCCGGGATATCAATAATCGCGCGGGCCGCATCCTCGCAGACCGCGACCCGAAGGAAGCGCTCAAGTATGCGGAGGAACTCGACCCGAAGGAGCGGGGGTCGGTTTACCAGGCCACGATGGACTCCTGGCTTCGCAAGGACAAGCCGGAGGCGATGAAATGGCTCAAAGAGCAATCCCCCGAAGTTCAGGTCAGTGCCGTGGAAGGCATGCGCGGTGAGGTGCGTGATATGTCGTATGATGAGATCATGAAGTTCAACCAGGGAGTCTCTGCTCAGGCTGCCAGTAACGTGATGCGGCTTGCGGTGGACGAAAATGCACGGCGCAATCCTCAGGAGGCGCTGCGATATCTGCCCGGTATGAGTGACGATCAGCGGCCTAACGGTTATCGGACCATCGCTACGGAGTGGACGCAAAAGGACGCCCAGGCCGCGTCCGAGTGGATCGATCCGCTGCCGCCCGGCAGAGAAAAGGATTCCGCCATCCAGGGCATGGTGTGGCAACTGCGTGAAAAAGACCCCGCCAGCAGCACCATCTGGGCTTCCACCGTCGGCGACGAGAAGTCGCGCGAGGATCTTACGAATCAAAGTCTTCACACCTGGCTTAAGCGCGATCCGGAGGCTGCGAAACAATGGATCAACGAGACGGAAACGCTGAGCGACGCGCAGAAAGCAAACTTCCTCAAAGACAAATAACCGGCTTCGCTATGAAAAAGTGGCTTCCCTTTGGCATTACCTTCATTACAGCCGCCGGCGTGGCAGCGGGACTCTATATTTGGAAGAGCCGGGAGATAGAGGACTTATCCCGTTCGCAGCCATCCGGCATCAGCCGCAGTCTAACACCTGCACCTGCGGGCAAGATCACGGTGAAGGCCGGCAAAACAGAGCAGGCAAAACTGGATGCCGGTGCGCGTCCCACCCGCAACGGATTGCGGACGCTCTTCGAGCGCGCCTCACGTATCATGGAAATGGATCGCGAGGAGGTGGTGAAACTTATCACCGAACTGGAAGAAACCGGCCGCATTCGCTCACCCATCATGGGCGTGAATCTCATGGCCGCATTCGCGCGCCTGGCGGAACTTGATCCAGCCGCTGCCATGGCACGTGCAGCAAAAGGCAAAGGCGAAATGCGCGACATCGGAATGTTTGCGGCGATGAACGAGTGGATTTCCCGCGACCGTCAGGGTGCCATCGCATGGTTCGCCGCCAGCAAGGATGATGAGTCCAAGCGAAAATTCCTGACCGTGGCGACCATAGCGATGGGCGGAAACGATCCGGACCTCATTGCCAGCCTTTCCGCCGGGATTCAGGACCCGGATTCCCGCCGCAAAGCCATGATGGAAGCGATCGGTGCGCTGGCTGTTTCGAATCCAGACGCCGCGCTGAAGAAACTGAACGAAATCGAAGACCCTGATGAACGTGAAAAAGCGGGCGAGCAGGTTTATCAGGGATTCCTGTTCCGTTATCCTGACAAAGCACTGGCCTTTGCCATTTCCCAACCGCCGGGAACGAAGGCCCGCGACAATATCCGGCAGTCGCTGGTGCAATGGGGCGAGCAGGATGCCGGTGCCGCGTTGAAGTGGATGACCTCACAAAACAAAGAGGTGCAGAAGGAGCTTTTCGACACACAGGACAAAGGTCCCGGCTGGGGTTTCGGCAAAGCCACGCCGGAACAAATCAACGAGGCAGCGCTCCAACTGGGTGATCAATCCCAGCGCGATAAACTCCGCGCCGCCTATGCCAATTCCCAGGCATGGAACGACCCGAAGACGGGGCTCGAACAATTGCACACGATCAAGGACCTGGATCTGCAAAAGGCCACCGCGGGCGCCATTGGCACGACGGCTGCGCGCAGCGGAAAGACAAACGAAATGAAGCTTTGGCTGGAGACCGCTCCGCCCAACGACACCCGCGACCTTGCGGTGGCTTCTTTTGCCAGCGGGCTCGCCCAGCGCGATCCCTCCGCCGGAATGGAGTGGGCCGCGAAAATCACCAACGCCGCTATTCGGAACCAAACCGTGGAGGCAATGAAGGCTCTCAAACCGCCCAAATAAAAGGAAATCCCTGGGTGCCGGATTTCACGACAGCGGGGGAGTCCGGAAAGAAATTGTCCGCCGGGCGGCACCGCGGATGTTAGTCTTCGGTCCCTTAACCGAACGATCTACGCCACCGAATGAAGAAGACGCATCTCATTATTGCCGTCGCCACGCTGACCGGCATCGCCATGCTGATGGCTCCCGCCTTCGCCGCAGAAGAGGCCGCCACGCCGTCCATCAAGAATGTCATGAAGGCTGGCTTTAAAGGGGACGACTCTCTCGTCAAAAAGGCGACCAAGGGCAAGCTGACGAAGGAAGAAATGGCCAGGCTGGCCGAATACTGCGCGGCCCTGGCAAAGGACAAGCCGGCCGCGGGAGACGAGTCCTCATGGAAGGAGAAGACCGCAGCTCTCACCAAAGCGATGGCCGAACTTCAGTCAGGCGCTGCAGGTGCGGCCAAGTCCTTTGAGAGCGCCGTCAACTGCAAGGCCTGTCACGACGTGCACCGGAAGAAGAAATAGAACTTCCCTGGCGGCGGACCGGTCTCCGCCTACTTCATCATATCGAAGCGCTTTTGCAGGACCTGCTTCGCGGTCATGCCGTTCATCTTCGACTGAGTGGTTTCAATCCACTTGTATTCGAGTGTATTCTTAGTGGGACGGTCCACATCGTAGAAGACGCCGAACTTGCCGGGGTACTGGAGGCCGGCGAGTTTGTAGGCGGCGGCTTCGTCGGTGACGTCGTGGCGGGTTTCGTCCTCGGGGGTGTTGTCGTATTTCTTTTCCTGAATGATATCGAAGACGCCGCCCTTGCGCGGGTTGCCGTCATCGAAGGCCCCGGCATAAAACATGACGCACTCACTGAGCGTCTCCACGACGCTGAAACCCTGGTGCTTGATGGCGCGCTCATACATCTCGCACATATGGTTCACCTGATTCGCGTGCGTGCGGGCGATGAAGGTGGCTCCGGCGGCGACAAGCTGCTTCATCGGGTTGATCGGCTGATCAATGGCGCCGGTGGGGTCGGTCTTCGACTTATAGCCGAGCGGGCTTGTGGGGCTGGTTTGTTTTTTCGTCAGGCCATAGACGAAGTTGTCCATGATGACGTAGGTGATGTTCACATTCTTCCGCGCCGCGTGGTTGAGGTGATTTCCACCGATCGAAAATCCGTCACCGTCACCGCCGAAGACGAACACGTGGCAGTCCGGCCGGGCCAGGCTTACCGCAGTGGCCAGCGGCAGGGCACGCCCGTGAATGAAGTGCATGCCGTGGCCATTCACAAAATACGGAAAACGTGACGAGCAACCGATACCGGCGATGGTCACGATCTTCTCATGCGGAAACTGGAGCCGTTCGAGAACTTTGTAGAAGGACGCCAGCACCGCAAAGTCCCCGCATCCTGGGCACCAGGTCGGATGGTCGGCGGTGAGCGCTTTTTTGGTCAGCTTATCAGAAGCAGGGGCGGGGGCGGCGGAAGACATAGGTGGAGAATGGAAAAACTTAATTGGTCAAAGTAGAGAGAAGAGTTCGTACGGTCATTCGCGCCCGGGAGGCGCAGCGCTCTTTGAGAGTGCCTCTTTGGCGCCGCGGTAGAAGTGGGTCCCAAAGACGCTGATCCAGAGAATCCAGGCGGCCAAAGCAATGAACGCCACGGTCACGATGGTGCGCAATATCGCAATGGTGTGGTCCCCAAACCAGGAATATTCCTTCGCAAACGCCAACCCGAAGAGGAGCATCAAGCCGACCCCAATCATGGCGACAATTTTCAACGCGCGTACTTCGCCGCGCAGTTTGCGGAGTTCTTCAAGCACGGCGCTTTGTTGCTGATCGTCCATAGCGGATGGCAGGAAAGTCTTCCAGGAACACCAAGACAAATCATCCCTGCTTCAGCACTTTATCCACTCCCGCGATGATTTCGCGGACCTGGAAGCTGAGGCCGTCGGTTTTGGTGACGGACTGGATTTTGGGATCGCAGAAGCGGGAGCGGAGGAGGGTGGCGAGCTGGCCGTAGCCGTAGAGGCCCTGGTCGTTGATTTCGGCGACAATGACGTGCTCGTAGCGGGCGAAGATTTTCTCCATACCATTCGGCATGGGATGGATATGGCGCATCACGAGGGAGCCGACTTTGCGGCCCTGGCTGCGGAGGCGGTCGGAGGCCTCTTTAATGGGGCCGTAGCTGCTGCCCCAGCCGATGAGAAGAATCTCGCCCGAAGTATCGCCATGGATGTCCGGCACGGGGATTTCGTTGGCGAGGCGCTTCAATTTTTCACGCCGGCGTGCGGTCATCTGCGTGTGCAGTTTGGGGCTGCCGGTGGGATGGCCCCATTCATCGTGCTCCAGGCCGGACATGACTGGATACTTACCGCCGAGCATCTTAGTGCCGGGAGGCGCGTGATTCACCTCGCCGTCGATGGGATAGGGTTTCCATCCCTCTTCGCGCGGTGTTTGGTCAAGGACGGGATCGGTCATCCATTCGTCGAGATTCGGCTCGCTGAAGGCTTCGATGCGGCTGGAGAGAGCCTGGTCGCTGAGGATGATGACGGGCGTAGAGTATTTTTTTGCGATGCGCGCGGCTTCGATGGCAATATAAAAACAGTCCGCCACGTCCATGGGCGCGAGCACCACACGCGGGCTGTCACCGTGGCTGCCATAGACGGCCTGGAGGAGATCGCTTTGCTCCATGCTCGTTGGCAGGCCGGTGCTGGGGCCGCCGCGCTGCACGTTGATGATAATGACGGGGATCTCCGACATGGTCGCGTAGCCGATGGCTTCCATCTTCAGCGAAAGGCCCGGACCGGACGAGCCGGTGACGGCAAGATGTCCCGAGTAGGAAAAACCAATGGCGGCACTGATGGCCGCCAGTTCATCCTCCGTCTGCATGAAAATGCCGCCGTAGCGGGGCAGTTCACTGCGGAGGGACTCCATGATCGGCGACCACGGCGTGATAGGATACCCCGCGCCGTAGCGCACGCCCGCAGCGAGAAGACCGCAGACCATCATTTGATTTCCGTCGGTGGTGAGGCGGTGCTCTTCGAGGCGGTGGCCGGGTTTGAATTCGAAGACTTCATCCAGCACTTCGCCCACCTGCCATGCAAACCCGCTGTCGAACGCGAGCATGGCATTGCGCAGCACGCTCTCGTCTTTTTTGCCGCCGAACTGACGTTCGATGATCGCGACCAGTTTATCGCGGTTTAGTTTGAAGATCTGGCAAAGCAGGCCGAGCACGAAGAGGTTCTTTCCCTTGTCCCGCGCGGTACCGCCGATGGCTTCCACGGTAGCGCTGGTGAAGGGCACCGGCAGATAACGGTGGTCTTTGTCCTCCGGATTTGGAGTGACGTGGTCGCTGTCATAAAGCACCCAGCCGCCTTTGCGCAGGGACTTGAGGTGATCCTCGTAGCTGTGCTGATAGAAGGCAACGAGCCAGTCGGCTTCATCCCCCGCGCTGAGGACCTCTCCGCTGCCGACGTGCACCTGGAAAATGGAAGGCCCGCCGCTGATGGTGGACGGGATGGTCATGTAAGTCATGACATCCTGCTGCGTGCGTCCGGCAAGGCGCGCCAGAAATCCGCCGATGGACTGAATGCCGTCCTGCGAATTGCCAGCGAGGCGGATGACGGCGTTGCTGATCTGGTGAGTCGGATGGGTTTTGCCTGCGGCGGAGGCGGGAATGGATTGTTCGACGGCGGGGCTGCTCATGGGCAGGGTGAATGGGGTTTTGGGAAGGAAGTCAAAGTGTGGCTGTTGCGAAAGGCTTGGCAAGGGCGGGAATACGGGCTTTGCGGGATGAAAAAAAGCCGGACGGCCCACGAGGGTGCCGTCCGGCTTTGCCACACACCTAAAGCGTTCTGCACAAGGTCAGGGAATGATCAGGGTCTTGCCGAGGACAATGTTGTTAGGATTTGTCAGGTTATTGGCTTTCATGATCGAGGCCGCCGGGACGCCGTAGCGTTTTGAAATTCCGGAAAGGGTGTCGCCTTTGATCACTTTGTGAGTGCGCCCAGCACCGCCACTGCCGCCCGTGGCGGGAGGCGTATAGGAGTCGGCATAGCCCGGGCCCGTTGCCGGACCCGGAGGCTGGACATAGGGCTGGTTGTAATTCGGCGCGGTATAACCGGCACCGGTGGTGTCATAACCGCCTGCGGCGGGAGTGCCGTACGGGTTCGCAGGAGGATAACCGGGAGTCTGAGGGGCGGTGCCCGTGCCGGCTGCGTAAGGATTGGCAGCAGCGTAGGGATCGTTGGCGGGAGCAGCGTCCTCCTTCTTAAACATGCTGCAGGAACTCAGCGCGAGTGCCGTGGCGCAGCAGGCGGCGAGTCGCAGAGAACGGGGAAAAGGGAAACTCATAAAACCGGAAAGGGTCGGAAATCGCGAAGGAAGTTCGATGTGCTAAAAAGTTAAATCATCTTAAGCACTTTGGCAACGGTTTTCTTGTGAAAAGAGGCGGGTAAGTCAACGAGGGCGGAGGCGGGTTGGCCAACGGCCAAATGGATGAAAAGTATTAGAATCAAGCTTCTGCAGAATTATTTTGGTTTGATTTAGCTTGATTTAGCCAGAGGCGATGTCCAAAATGATAAAATTCTGATCGGAGCATAGTAAGCGGACCCGGGCGAATGGAAAAGGCGCAAGAGGACGGGGCGCGGCTTGGCGTCCAGTAAAAGGAAAGGTGAACTGGAATGGAGGACTGGACAAAGAATGAGAAGGGACATGAGTATGACGGTGATTAAGAGGCCTGTTTGTCAAATGATTCCCATGTATCGCGGTGGGATTTTCGTGGGGTTTTGCGGCACTGGCGGACGCATCAGTTCCAATCGCCAAACGCGAAGGGGGCCACCACAGCAGCGCCGGTGAATAATGTCTTGCTTGTCCCGTCTGACTTCCGTTATTGCGCCCAACAGGAAGCGACCCACTACGAACTGCCATGCCTCCCGCCGCCCGTGTTTCCGACATGCATACGTGCCCGCTGGTGAATCCGGGGCCAGTGCCGCACGTGGGCGGGCCGATTCTGCCACCGGGTTGCCCCACGGTGCTAATCGGAATGATGCCCGCAGCGCGCGTCGGAGATATGTGCATCTGCACGGGGCCTCCGGATGTGATTGCCAAAGGCTCCCCCACAGTGCTCATCGGCGGGATGATGGCGGCCCGTTTGGGTGACCTCACTGTCCATGGCGGCGTGATCGTCATGGGTTGTCCGACGGTGATGATAGGGGAAGCCGGTGCCGGAGGGGGCGGCGGTGGAGGGGGCGCGGGAGGCGCAGGCGGGGCGGGTGCCGCCGGCGGAGCAGCGGGGGCCGGGGCCGGAGCGCCTCCTGATCCATACTCTACAAAATACCCCACCGCGGAAGCAGCAGCGATTGCCGCGATGCAGGATGCCAATCCGAAATCCAAGGCGAAGAATCTGGAGATGGGCGGATGGATTCAGAAGAACCCGGATGGGACCTTTACCCCCCGGCCCCCCGTCACTGGCAGTCCGGCAGGGTTGGACAACATGCCTGCCAAACAGTCCGATGACGTAGCCTGGTGGCACACGCACGGGGCGTACGACCCGAAGTACGACAACGAGAATTTCTCCGGCGCCACCGGTGACAAGGGCTACAGCAAAGCGAACAACGCTCCCGGCTATGTAGCCACGCCGTCCGGAGCCATCAAGAAGTACGATCCCGCCACCGACACCGTGACGACACTGCCGGATAAGACCAAGTAGCAGAATCACAGCGCATTTTTATTATCTTATGGCCGACATCGAATTCATATCGATCCTCACCCTCATCCAGAGTCCGGAGAAGTATCACCACAAACGGGTGCGGATTGTCGCGCTCTGCACGCTGGAATTTGAAGGAAAAGCCATGTGGGTTTCGAAAGAGGCCCTCGATAAAGCGATCACGAAGGACGCCGTCTGGCTGGATGTAAATCTGGACGACAAGGCGAAGAAACTGGACCGGAGAGTCGTGATTGTAGAAGGCACTTTCGATGCCATGCGCAAAGGCCATTTGGGGATGTACTCCGGCATGATCGGGGATGTGACACGCGTGGATCTTTGGGAGAAGGAGACGCCGGGCGGAAAGTTTTGACGGTTTGAGGCCTGGACCGGAAAACCGTCAACTTCCCTGCCCAAACGGTGCCGACGCCCTGTTTGAAGGGAAAGGCTGAGCAAGTGCCGACCGGAGAAACCGGGTTTGGCAGTGCGAGGCGCCGATTCGGATGGTGAAATTGCGGTTCCATGAAAAAAGACTTGTGCGCGGCACCCGGGCCTGACATTTTTCCAGACGAGTCCCCGGTTAGTTTGCCCTGCCCATCATGAAACCGACCCACCGTGCCCTCGCGGGAACCACATTCCGTCAATTCAGGCTCATCGCCGGACTGTTTGTCCTCGCAACGGCAGCGGCCCACGGAGCGACGATCAATACGCAGTGGAATTTTGACGATGCAGGGAATGCCACGGGTTCAGTAGCGAATGTGGGCGGGTATTTGGGCACGTTTATCGGGCTGACGCGGTCGGCGAGCGGCCAGGGCGTGAGCGACATAGCAGGAGACTATTCTCTGATGATGCCCGGAGTGGGCGCAGGGACGATGATGGATGCCACCACTCCGGCCTTCCTCAGCGCGCTCAATACCCTGACAGGCACGCAGTCGATGAGCATCACCTATTGGCAAAATTTGAACGCGATTTCAAACTCGACGGCGTTTTGGGGCCAGTCAGTGTCAGCGTCGGGAGGACGCGGGCTCAATGCTCACAGCCCCTGGAGCGACGGGAACATCTATTATGACACCGCCGGCTGCTGTACGGCCGGGGTGCACCGGCTTTCCGGTCCACTGGGTGCTGCCATCGGGCAATGGGAACTGATCACCTTCGTTTACGACAACGGCAACAAGAGCATCTACCGCGGGACAACGCTGATCAACTCCGGTGCCGGGTTTCTGCCGCTGACCACGGACCACACGAGCTTTTATGTGGGCAACGAAAGTTTTACGCAACAACTGAACCCAAATGCGAGGTTCGATAATTTCACCCTGTGGAACGGTGCCCTAACGCCCGCGGAGATCGCCGTGCTGGCCGTGAAGCCGGTGCCTGAGCCGTCGGTGACGGTGACGCTGGCGGGAGTGCTGCTGGCATTTTGCGGACGGAGGAGGAGGTAAGGAAGCGGCGCTTGCAAAGCGGCGGCGGGACGGCAAAATTGGTGGGGATCGTCCTTGCCTGTCTATGACTTCGAATACTCTCGTGAAGTGGTTCGCAGCGGGATGCTTTTTGTTTGCCGGGATCACGGCTTTGTGCCTGTCTTCGGACCCGATCATCAGATGGCTGGGAGGGGCACTGTTTGTCCTGATGGGCCTCCACGGGGTCTTACGGATTCGGCTGGAAAGTACCGCGAGAGCGATACCGCCGAAGCCGCGTCAGGTGCGCTTCGTGGATGCGCTGACAATCGTCATCGGGGCCGGGTGGCTGGCGCTGACGCTTCTGAAACAGATGTATGGGCCGGCGACACTGTTTTTCGTGGCGCTCGTTTACAATGCGCACAACCGTTTGAGAGGACGGGAATTGCAGAAGGGTGCGGACGGAAGTGCGGGCGCGATGTGATTCGCGCACACGCATGAGCAGCGAGTTTCGGCCGTATCTCCTCATCGATGCGGCGGAGGTGACTGTGGAGCGGGCGGTGGAGAAGACGCAGGCGTTTGTGAGGGAGCCGGGGGGATCAGGAATATGAAGGTCACACATCGCTGACTGGTTCCTCCTGCCCGGTGATCCACGGACGGACGAACAGAAAGTGTATGCATTAAGGTAAGACTACTTCCTTTGCCACCGGGTATCCCCCCGCTTTGCGTGGTTCCTCAAGCCAGACAAAACCAAGTGGGGAACCGATCCGAAGTTTAGCCCACTTCATCCAATCAAGATCCTTACAGCACACCCGAGGCACAAAGATCGACTTGTTCTCGGCTGTCTCTGCAATCACAAACGATGCGACATCTTCCGTATACGGAATATGAACAACGTGACAAATGTTAAGCCCCTGAAGCTTGAGATTCTCATCTCCTGCCTCTTGAGCCCTCGATTCGCCGCAGTATTCCGCCCATTGTTCGGCCAGGAATGGATTGCGCGCATGCCTCAACGTCCTGATTTGTTGGACGAGTTCGACAGGCCTAATATAGGTACCGGCATTATCGTATGCTTCCCAGAAGTGCTTCTCGACGGTCGACAAGACCTTACATAATTTTTCAGCGTGACGCTCTTCAAGCCCGCCCATGTCTAATAAGTGAGCGCATTCTTTGCAAAGATAACGCAGGGCGCGGGTCCAGAAGTTGACTATTCGGCGTATAGGGGTGTCGGGTTTTTCGGTTAATTTCTGGGCTGCGGCGAGATAAATATTTATAGTTTTTTCATTATCTCTTCCGTGAAGTGCTGATACACTTTTGATAAGACCCGTGGCGGAGGCGATTCTGGCAAGATATCCAAGGGATTGACTTCCAAATTGCTGGACTGCGTACCGCTCAAGCTCCTCCAATTGGTCAGCTTCTAAGAGTGCTTTAAAGAGGCCGAACCAAACACGCAGTGCTGTTAATTCGTCGGATTTTTCCAAGGCTGCCCACCCGTCTGTTTCTAGGCTCTTGAAAATGTCGAGGGCATCCGCCCCTCTTTGGTCTCGAAGTAAATATTCACCCAGTATTATCCTTGCCATGGGGTTATCGGACGAACATTTGACGGCTTTCCGAAACTCTTCTTCAGCAGATACAAGATCACCGGTTTTCTGGTATAACCTTCCTAAGGTAACGGAATAAACTGGGAAACGTCCGCTAGACGAACTGTCTCTTCTCAATCCACGAATCATTGTGACATACTGTGAGTGAGATACATTTTCGCTTCGCACTAAGCTTATAGCCTTAACTAGTCTGGAATTAAGTGAAGTGGGCACATCCTCTCCAATGTAGTTTTCTGAGAATTTGCTAACTCGTTGATGGCGTTGAATGGATTGATGTTGCCTAATGGAGTATGTGCGTTCGTTAATGAGTCGACGCACCTTTTCTCTGAGCGACAAGTCGCGTGGATTTTCCCTTAATAAGTCACGTACGGAGGGGCTAAGTTCAATCACTTCCTCCTCCGCCTCCTCGGAACGGATCGCTAAGCTTGTTGACATCAGTTCTCGGATGGCCTGCGCAGCTGAATCCGGATTGAGGGCCATATAGTCAACAATTTCGGTCCGATTGAGTTTTCCACAGACAAACAGGCACTCCATGATTCGATTCGCGTCTGCGGAAAGTGTCTCGACCAAGTTGCGATAAGAGAAGGCGACAATATCGGCCTGCACGCTTGCGCCAGCTTGTAACAACGGATGGCCATTCGCGTATCGGTCGACAGTTAGTCGGATAGCGAGGGGATTATTTTTACTGTCTTTGCAGATGCGGTCGACGGCTTGCGTATCCAAAGGTCCAATCCCTTTTGTGCTAAGGTACTTAAATGCTAATCCTCGGGCGCTTTCATCGGAAAGCGCACCCAACGTTAAGGTTCTAGCGCCATCAATTGTTACCCGACTTGTAACGATCACAGTCCATTCTGGTGGAAATTCCTCGAATAAATTAATGAAAGAGTCAGGTTTGTCTCTTAGTAGGGTTTCCAAATTGTCGATGCAAAGAAGGATTTTGGTTTCTCCAAGGGCGCTATAAAAACCGGAAAGGCGCTCTGCTTCGATTTCTGGAAATAACAGGCCCAATGACGAGTGAATCTCTTCCGTCAGCTCCTCGAGTGTTTGGGCGGCTGAGTGTTCGACAATCCCCTCGGCTGTTAGGCTTGTTTGCTTGAGTGAAATAAATACGATCGCACGACACCAAGATGCATTGGTTGGGTCCAAGGAACATTTGCGCAAGACATCAAGTGCGAGCGCAGTCTTGCCTACACCACCGGGCGCAACAATAGCGAGCAGTTTGTATTTTCCACTTTTCAAGTACTCTTCTAGGTCTCTCGCCTGCTTTTGTCTTCCTAGGAGGCCGGTGAGCTCGTGTTGGAATTCACGCGGAAGTGTATTTGCTATCGCGGATGAGATTTGCCGCATCCAATCCTCGGGAGGGGCGATAAGCTGACCTACTTCGGCTGCCTGCAAGGCCATCCGCACATCGTTGAACTGCAATTTTTCAATTGCCGGATCACTTGCGATGGCAGCCGCGCGGTACCAATAGCAACTAGGAAACGGTCGATTGGGATGAGCAATAGCATTTCGGATGGCGAACAATTCAAAGTGAGTCGCGAGTTGAGCAAGTCGCTTGACTTCAGCAAGTTCTGTCGCGTCTCTGGTAACCTCTAGCGCCAAATTGAGTATTTCTTCAATATAGCTGCATGCGACGACAGCCCGGACGCGTTCTTCGGGGCGGGTAGCTTTTGAGGAAGCGTCGTTTGCTATTACATTAGAACGTTGTTCAATTTGTTGAAAGGGGCTGCTGTTTAGAACATTTGGGTCGCCGAGGTGTTTCGCTTCAACAAGCTGACCTAAAGATCGTTCCAATGCAAACACCACCATCGCGGATTTGATTCGAAATACGTCGTCAGTTGATTCTGGAGTCGGCATAATCGTTTGTTAGAAGGTTGTAAAGTTGCTTTGAGCGCAGTTGCTGGTGAGGCGCCAACAGCCGTGAGGCCCTCTGGAATATTGGACTTCTGCGGAACTTGGGAAGTCATAATTGGTGGAGTCGTGGGCCTCGGTCGATTTACTCTGTCTTGGCGGAGCCTGTCCTAAATCTTTCCCTAGGATCTATACAATCGTGGTGAAGGAGCCCAGATTCTGAGGAGCATTTACAGCGTCGTCCTTCGGAGGAAATTCTTCATCATCTGCCGCACCCTCACATCCGGCCCCTTGGGTGTCGTATATGCTGGAGTCTTTTAATAGCCAATGGTCAGAGAGGTCGCAGATCCAGTCGGCGCCGCGGGTTTCTTTTATTGAGCAGGTGCCGAATTGGACACGGATTGATCAAAAGTCAGCTTCTGCACAAAGTGATACAGCGCCTGTTTCCATTCCGCGGCGTCGTGGGCGTGGTCGGTGATGTGCCAGATGTGGGGGATCGATTTTTCCTTGAGGTAGGCGTGCATGCCCTGGCTGATGCGGAGGAGGTTGTCTTTGGTGCCGCAGGAGAGCCAGAGGAGTTTGAGTTGTGATTTGGCGGCGGCGGGGTCGGGGATGAGTTCGGCGGGTTTTTTGGTGTTGGGGGCGGAGGAGAGGCCGCCGATCCGGGCGAAGGTGTCGAGGTGGGTGAGGCCGAAGTTGAGGGATTGGCCGCCGCCCATGGAGAGGCCGGCGAGGGCGCGGTGGGTGCGGTCTTTGGTGACGCGGTAGCGGGATTCGATGGCGGGGACGACGTCGTCGAGGAGGTCGCGCTCGAAGACGGTGAAGGCGGGCGCGGATTTGAAGACGTCACCGCGGGCGCGGTCGTCTTTTTGGGCGCGGCCATTGGGCATGACGATGATCATGGGGACGGCTTTTTTGTCCGCGATGAGGTTATCGAGGAGGATGTCGGGCGAGGCGAAGCGGGCCCATTCGGTTTCATCGCCGCCGATACCGTGGAGGAGGTAAAGGACGGGATATTTTTTGTCTTTGTTGGCTTCGTCGGAATAACCGGGCGGAGTGTAGATGTTCATCTTCCGTTTGGCGCCGACGGTTTTGGAGTCGTACTCGATCATCTCCAGTTTACCGCGGGGGATGTTTTCGCGGCGCTGGTCCCAGCCGGCCGGGGGCGGGGGGAAGGCGGGTTTGTCGTCTTCGTTGATGGTGATTTTGGGTGCCTGGCGGCCCGGAGGGCCAGTGCGGGGTTCGGCGGGAGGATTTTGGGCGGTGGCAGGGAGGGAGGCGGTGAAGAGGAGGGAGAGGAAAAGAAAGAGCGGGCGCATGGTGGTGGCGGGTGTCATAGAGTGGATGAGCGGACGGTAAACTCCTGCCGTGATGCGGAGAAGAGGACGGAGAGTTTTACGCGGGAAGATTTGGTTTCATCGTTGCGCCAGTCTGGAAGTGGCGGGAGTCGGAAGAGGGCCCTGGTTGATGGGGCGGCTTGAAAATCGGCGTTTCTTTTTCCTGCATACCGCACTTTCGGTAATCCCAAACAAAACCGCAAAGCGGGTCCTGTTTGCAGCGAAAAACGCCCGTCCGAAATAACTCGACAGGCCCGTTCATTATTAATATGAGCGGTGAGAGATCCCTCCAACCATGAAACTCCTGATCATCGTTGCTCTTTCTCTTTCTGTCTTTTATCCGTGGCCCCCGCCGCTTCAGGCGCAGGAATTGCTCGAGATCAAACCCGCTTTCGAACTGAGATTGCCGACTGATTCCGCGCACGGATATCAACTCGAATCGTCCGCCAATACAGGGACGTGGACCGGATTGGGGCCTTTGATAGTGGGCGACGGTTCGATTTTGAGCCGCTACGTTCCCGCCGATCCGGCACGCGCTTTTTTCCGGGCCACCAAATATGATGTCGTCAATCTCCAGTCTGTGCTGGAACCCATCCGCGCCGCCAACGGCATTCCCGGCATGGGCTGCGCGGTGGTGCTGGGCAACCGCATCGCCGGCATCGGAGTTACCGGCATTCGCAAGTATGGCGTCGCCAACTCTTTGGTGACGCTCGGAGACCGCTGGCATCACGGGTCGGTCACCAAAAGCATGACCGCCACTCTCGCCGCCATGATGGTTCAGAACGGGGAGATAAGCTGGAATGCCACGCTGGCGCAGATCATTCCGGACTTCGCCCCGAGCATGCATACGCAGTGGCGGGGCGCCACGCTCGAGCACCTGACGACCAATCGCAGCGGGGCGCCGACAGACCTGACCCCGAGCGGGGTCTGGGCTCAGGTGCAGGCCTTTGCCGGCATGCCAAAGGACTCACGGAGACTGCTTCTGGAAAAGCTCACGGTGCTTCCTCCCAACGCCCCTCCCGGCACGCAATACGAGTATTCCAATGCCGGGTTTTCTCTCGCGGGCCACATGCTGGAAGTCGTGGCCGGCAAGCCATGGGAGGAACTCATCACCGAACGGCTTTTCAAACCGCTCGAGATGACCTCGGCGGGCTTCGGCGTTCCCGCCACTCCCCGCCACATCGACCAGCCATGGGGCCACCGCTTCATGAATGGCACGCCGTCCCCCATCGAGTCGAGCGCCTCCTCCGACAACCCTCCCGCCATCGGTCCCTCCGCAACGGTCCATTGCAGCCTGCTGGACCTTGCGCGCTACGTGGCCTTCCACATCGCCGGGCACCGCGCCGGCACACCGCTCCTCAATCGAGACGCGTTTCTCAAACTCCACACTCCCATTCCCAACAATGCCGACTACGCGTTCGGCTGGACCGCGCTGGACCGCGCATGGGGAGGCGGAGAAAAGGTCCTCACACACGCGGGCTCCAACACGTATTGGTATACCACCGTTTGGTTCGCTCCCGGAAGCAATTTCGGCGTCATCGCCCTCAGCAATATGGCGGGCTCTCCGACGAATCCTGGCGCTACAGCAAATAATCAGGCCGTGTCCAAAATGATCGAGGATTTCCTGGATTGATTCCTGCGCCGTGCAGAGGCGATCGACTTTCCGTCAAACCGATCGTTACTTTCCGTTGGCAGCAAAGCAATACCCCGGACCGCGTGGCAATAGCGGAGGTGGTCCGGTGCTTCCGGCGCCGCCAGCCCCTCCCCTAACGCCGCCGGGAATCGGATCGTTCCGGCGCGGGCGGCACATACGGCTGCGCCGGGAGCTGCGATTGGCCGGGCCTTGATATCGTCGGCTGGGGCGGGGGCTGGAAGGCCCGTCCTATCATCCGGCGGAGCTTGTCGCTCATGCCGGTTTTCCCTTCAGCAGCGGGTCGCAGGACAATCACCCGTCCGGTGTTGGGGAGTTTAGGGAGTTCCGTCTCATCGACGGAGGCCTCTTCGTCCCATTCAGCGGCAGTCTTTTCCAAATCGACTGTCATCGAAGTGTTTTCAGGCTTTTGCAGCGCATTGGGATCTTTTTCCTGATCACTGATGGTCACCACTTTCACTGCGGAAAAATCCCGCCCCCCGAGCAGCGGAACATAATTCTTCAAAGACGCCACCAGCTTCGATCCGGCGAACAGCCATTGATTTTGATCCGGCAGGAAAATCAGATTCTTTCCTCTGAGACGCTCCAGAGTCGCCGGAGAAGTGAGAGGCCGTTCTTTGACGATGACCTCGTCGCCATCAACAACGCGCGGCCAGGATTCTGTCTCAGGGAGATCGATGCTCACCGGTCCCGCGGCCGTTTTTCTCTGCAGTACCATGGAGGTGGTGCGGGCGCGCGGATTGGCTGCAATGAAGGCCGCCACAAATTCCTGAACGGTGTTTGCCTGGGGCCAGCCGGTCCGGACCGGCACCGTAATTTCCTTCCGCACATCACCGACCGTCACTGTTGCTTTCGTGCGATGCCACTCATCGAAAAGGTCCGAAACCGATTTGCCCATTTCCTCGTTCGCCTTCCATGTGAGTTCTATCACGGCGCCCCAGGGAAGCTGAAGAGGCGCTTCACCGGTCTTTCCTGGATCCAGTTTGATCGTTTCCCGGACGGGTTTGCCATCATTGCCTGGCCGCACGATCGTGAGCGCACTCCAGTCGATCTCCGGAGGCTCACTACCGCCCCGGCTCACCGGGTAAGCGGTCCCGGCCCCTGGTTTCTGCTGAAACCTCCACTGAAGGGGATTGTTTCCCATGCTGACCATCTGCATGTTCGTCCGGATCCACTTCTGCATCACCTCAGCGAGAGAGGGTGGCGGCTCATCGTCCCTGCCGCGACGCAGGGCCTCCCACTGCGCGCGTTCGTGAACAAAACTGACGGTGACCGCCGGTTCCTTGAACAATTTTGGCAGGATCACTCGATCATAGATTGCCCGGGCCGCCGCATCAGAGTGAACGGCGAAAGCGGACTTGTCACCGGTTTCGGCGGCTACGCCCTGATCCAAAAGCCAGTTCACCAAATCAGCGTCGGCTGTGCCCAGGAAGTCGGCAGTCAGCAGGCTCTCGCCCTTGCCGTTCAGTGCCTTGATGTCCGCCCCGCGGCTTATCAGCAACTCGTAAGCCTCACGCCTGAGTGCGGGCGTCGCGGATACCGCAACGTTGAAGAGGGCAGTGGGGCTCACCTTCGCGCCCTTTTCCAACAGATGCCGCAACGTTGCCATATCGCGGGCCTGGTAGAGCGCAGGCCGCTGATTTTTGTCGGGGACATCCACCGGCACGCCACGGGAGAGCAGTTTGTCAATCAAGGGAATGTTTCCCTGGTTTACTGCCATGTGGAGAGCGGTGCCCGTGGAATTCCCGTGCTCGTCCATGGTGGCCACCGTGGGATCTGCTCCCTTCGTCAGCAACACATCTACAAGATTGAGAAGGTTCGCGCTCACCGCGAGTGTCAGAGGTGTGCTCAGTCCGCGCCTTCCGGAATCATAGGAGAGTTCTCCATCAGACGAGGCCGATTTAAAAGGCGCGTTCACATTGGCACCCTTGCCGATGAGCCATTCCGCCAGTGCGACTCTGCGGTTAATCAGCGCAAGATGCAGCGCAGTGGCCTCGGTCATGCGGCGCCCGGATTCCACAATGCGCCACTGTGGAACTGCCGGTGTTGTTGTGGTGGAGGTCACCGGTTCCTTTCTTGGCGGAATGGTACCGGTAAAAAAGGCATCGATCTTCGCTCCTTTTTCCACGAGCAGTTCCGCCACGGCCTTGTGGCCGGCTTCGGCAGCAAAGTGCAGCGCTGTACGACCGCCGCGCGAAAGCGTGTCCACCGGCACTTTGTTATCCAAAAGAAAAACCACCGTCTCCCGCCGTCCATCACGCGCGGCGCGGTGGATGGCGCAAAGTCCTTCCTGGTCCGGAGAATTGATGAGGTCGGGACTTTGCTTTATGATGGCGCGCAACTCCGCCACTTCATCGGCTGCCGCCGGCGCAACGGAAGCCGGCGCAGGGGCATTCGGCACGTTGCTGCCAAGCGTGACCAGATTCTCGCGGCTCATGCGCGCCATGGGTTCACACGTCGCAAATTCCGAGACGATGCGCTGATACAGTTTCACCGCCTCGTCGCGCCGGTTCTGCTTTCGCGCGATCTCCGCCAGCCGGTAAATGGCCGTCGCAGCAAGACGGCGCTCGTTTTCAAACGCCTCCGCCAGTTCGCGGTACGCGGCGCTCGCAGCTTCAAGATTCTGATTGCCCTCTTCCTCGATGAGACCCTTTTGAAGGAGCGTATTGAGTTCGGAAGTGGACGTCTTCTGAGGCTGCTGCGCCGCGAGGGGACCCGCGAAAAAGGCCGCCGCCGTGAGAACTGAGAGGATGCGGGATGTTTTCATTTTGGTTTTGCCGGGGACTTCCGTCAGCGAATTGCTGAGGTTGAGGAATGTGACACAATCGCCCCGGCCAAGTTGTCACGGAGTTGTCTGATTTGCCGCCGTTTCCGGCAGGTCCAGCCGGTAGCCTGTGCGATACACCGTTTTCAGAAATCGCGGCTCCGCGGGATCAGCCTCCAGCTTGGCGCGCAGGATTGCCATGTGATTGTCCACCGTCCGTGTCGTCGGCCACGCGTTGTATTCCCACACCGTGTCGAGGAACTGCTCACGGCTCACCGGCTGACCCGCGCGCTCGGCAAGCAGACGCAGCATGCGAAGTTCTTTGGTGCTGAGTTCCACGATACGGCCTGCGCGCGTGCAGTTTTGTTTTTCAAAATCGACCACCACATCTCCCATTGTCAGGGTCCGCACAGATGGAGCGGCGTTTTCCACGCGGCGCAGCAGCGCCCTCAGCCTTGCCAGAAGTTCCGCGGGCGAGAAAGGCTTCACCAGATAATCGTCCGCGCCGCAATCGAGTCCGGTTACCCGGTCCTCCACCTGACTGCGCGCGGTCAGCATGAGCACCGGAAGACGGCGCCCCCGGCGGCGCATTTCTGCACAGACTTCGAATCCGCTCATCCCTGGCAGCATCACGTCGAGGATTACGGCATCGAACTCCTCCTCCAGCGCCCGCTCCAGTCCGCGCGGGCCGTCCACCGCCACCGTCACGCGATAGCCCTCGCTCTGCAGGAGGTCGATAAGTCCCGTGCGCAGGGCGAGTTCGTCTTCTATAAGGAGCAGTCTCATGTGGGGGCGTTGGACCGGATGGAGCAAAAAGGGTTATCCCCGTGTCTGCGGGGGATTGCAGGGCAGATGCAGTGTGAACGCAGCGCCGGAACCCGGAGCGCTCTCAACACTCACCCTGCCGCCGTGCCCTTCCGCGACATGCTGCACGATGCTGAGGCCAATCCCGGTGCCGGGGACCGTGCGCGTCAGTTCAGACCCGGATCGATAGAACCGTTCAAAAATGCGCTCGTGCTCTCTGCGCGGAATTCCCGGACCGGTGTCCCGCACGGTAAGCGACCACCACCCGGTCTCCGCTGGTTGAAGAGTGACCGCAATGCGCCCGCCCGCGGGTGTGAACTTGATGGCATTGTCCAAAAGGTTGAGCAGCGCCCGATGCAAGCTCATGGCATCCGCCACCACGGACTCCGGCAGCGGCGGAGTTTCCACTTCGATTTGCAGGCCGCACTGCTGAACACGCGGACGCAGCAGTTGTACCGTATCCTCCGTCATCGCCGCGATGTCCGTCCCGGCGAAATGAAACTCACTCCTTCCATCCTCCGCCCGCGCAAACTCCAGCACATTCTCCACCAGAGCGCCCAGCCGCCGGCACTCGTCCACCATCAGCGGAAAATACGAGCCGCGCATTTCCGGATCGCTCACACGTCCGGCATGGAGATTTTCCGAGAGCACGCGAAGCGATGCCAGCGGTGTCCGCAATTCATGCGACACGCTCGCGATAAAGTTGTTTTTCTGACGGCTGAGTTCCGCCTGCCGCTGCAGTGCCCGCAGCATTTGCCGCGAACCCCACAGCGTGCCGGCCACCGCCAGTCCTGCAAATCCAGCCAGCCAACCGGTGCGCCGCCAGGCGGTGCGGGAGAAAGCCCGCGGGTCACTAACCACTGCACGCACCCCTGGCAGCGGGACGGATTCAGCCAACACCTCTCCGCCGGCGGGACCCTTCGCATATTCCAGTTTAAGACCCGGCGGAAGTTCCTGTTCCTTCGCCGTACTGGCGATCAATTGCTGCACGGATTCTTCGTTCAATGCCAGCCAGGGATCACTTCCCGTCACCAGATACCGTCCATCTTCCCGTCCAGTGGTGAGCCATTGCGGCTTTGTCAGGGTTTCCAGTGCGGAGCCATTGCTGAGATAAAGCGCGCGCCATGTCATCAGGCCGCTCCATTGCTGCTTCCAGTTTGCCATCGCCGTCCCGGCGAAGCCCGTACCGCGGGATTCCATCGAGTGCTCAATCTCCTCCAGAATCACCGGCGTGAGGGCACAGGGCTCCGACCACAGAATTTCATACAGCCGGTTACACAGCACGGCGGTGTCCGCAGGCGCCCCCTTGAGCACGAGCGCGCGCACCGCAAGCAGCCGCACCGGCAGACCGGCGGAGGACAACTGCCCCGCGCCCTCATTCCAAACGCTTTCCGTTTCCCCCTTCCGCAAAGCCTCCGCCAGCGGCGGATCACCCGCCTGCGGCTCCGGCACCTCCGGAAACGCGAACTTCTTCCATGCCGGCCGGCCATCGCTTCCCACATGCATTTTCACCGTTTCCTGACCGATCGGCAATCTCTCCCAAAATCTCGCCTGCACTCTCCCCAGAGCAGCCTGCGCATTCTCCACCTGCTCCCTCCTCCATGCCCCCCGATCCAGCCACAGCGCCACGCAACCAGTCACCAAAACCAGCAGCCCCGGAAGAAACACCAGCAGCCGGGAGGGCGGTTTCGCAGTGTGTGGAGAGCGGAAACGCATGAGAAAAAGCACGCTACCGTCTCACAACCCATCGCAATTGTCATGAAGTTGCAAAATCGCGCTGTCTCTTCATTCCGGGGATCCTCACTTCTCCTCCAACAGCGTCTTCCTCGCCGCCTTCAGCGCCGTTCGTTGGTTTTCGGCCAGCACCGGCCACTGGAGTTTCATGCGGCTCATTTCGTGGAGGATCACGGCACTCACAATGAGGCGCATGTTCTTCTTGTCGTCCGCGGGGATGATATACCACGGGCTGTCTTTGGTGGCGGTGGCTTCTATCGCTTCCCCGTAGGCTTGCATATACTGTTTCCAGAGAGCGCGCTCCGCAAGATCGCCGGCATTGAACTTCCAGTTTTTGGAAGGCGTGTCGATCCGCGCCAGCAGGCGTTTCTTTTGTTCCTCTTTGCTGACGTGCAGGAAGAACTTCACCACACGCGTGCCGTTGGCGTGGAGCATCGCTTCGAAATTCCGGATGTCCTTGAACCGCTGCGGCCAGAGCTTTTTAAGAGGATCAGTCGTTTCCTCCGGCAGCCGCTGGTATTTGGTGATGATTTCCGGATGCACGCGGCACACGAGCACCTCCTCATAATAGCTGCGGTTGAAGATGCCCACCTTTCCGCGCGGCGGCAGGACTTTCGTGGTGCGCCACAGGTAGTCGTGATCCAGTTCCTCGTCACTGGGCCGCTTGAACGCATGAACTTCCACGCCGTGGGGATTGATGCCGCTAATGACATGTTTGATGGTGCCGTCCTTGCCCGCGGCGTCCATGGCCTGAAAGATCAGCAGCATGCTGTAGCGGTCGTGGGCGATCATCTTCTGCTGCAAGTCATCGATCTCCTCCCGGAAGGTGTTCAGGTGCTTTTCCAGCGCGGCATCATCGCGATACAGCTTCTTTTTCAAAACCGTCGGGATTTTGGCAGGATTGCAGGGGCCTTTACCCGTGTAGCGGAAATCCTCCGGATCGATATGCGTTTTCATGCACCACCACCCATGACCGGGGAACCGGGAATTGCAATACACCCGTCTGAAACACATTGCCGCCCGGCTGCGTTCTCGTAAAAGCACCACCATGACGATCCGCCGATTCCTTCCCTTTACTCTCTGCGCCACGCTCGCCGCTGCGGCCGATGCCGGACCAAAGCCGGGTGAACCGGTGAGTTATTACAAGCACATCCGGCCCATTCTCCAAGGCGCGTGTCATGGCTGTCATCAGCCCGCAAAGGCGAAGGGCGAGTATGTCATGACCGAATTTGCCGCGCTCGTGAAAGGCGGCGCAGACGACGGCACGGCCGTGGTGCCCGGGAAGCCGGACGAATCTTCCCTCATCAAGAACATCATTCCCGGCGCGGACGGCAAAGTCGAGATGCCCAAGAAGGGCGACGCTCTGAAGCCCGCTGAAGTGGCCCTCATTCGCCAATGGATCACCGAAGGCGCAAAGGACGATACCCCTGCCAATGCCGTGCAGCGTTATAATCCGGAGCATCCGCCGGTCTATTCCCGTCCGCCCGGCATTAACAGCCTGGCATGGTCGCCGGACGGCAAAACCCTCGCCATCGCGGGCTTCCACGAAATCATTCTGTATAAGGGTGATGGCTCTGGTCCTGCGGGCCGGCTCATTGGGCTTTCCGAGCGCCTGACCACCATCCGTTACAGCCCGGACGGAAAATACATCGCCGCCACCGGCGGACTGCCGTCGCGCATGGGCGAAGTGCAGATCTGGCAAACCGCCGATGCCAAACTCAAGGTCTCGGTGCCCGTCACTTACGACACCGTTTACGGCGCGTCATGGTCGCCGGACAGCAAGCTCGTCGCCTTTGGCTGCGCGTCGGACAAGAGTCTGCGCGCCGTCGAAGCGGAAAACGGAACGCAGGTCCTCTTCATGGCCAGCCATGATGACTGGGTGCTCGATACCGTTTTCTCCACCAAAGGCGACCACGTCATCTCCGCCGGCCGCGATATGACGGCAAAGCTTACTGAACTGGCCACGCAGCGCTTTGTGGACAATCTTACGAGCATCACTCCCGGTGCTCTTAAAGGCGGCCTCACCTGCATTGATCGCCATCCAAAGCGCGACGAATTGCTCGTCGGCGGCGCGGACGGCGTGCCGCAGATTTATCGTATGGTCCGTCTCGTCCAGCGGCGCATTGGCGACAACTCCAACCTCATCCGCAAGTATCCCGCCATGGAGGGCCGCATCTGGTCCGTGCATTACAGCGCAGACGGGAAGCGCGCGCTCGCCGCCTCCAGCCTCGATGGCAAAGGCGCCGTGAACATCTACAACGCAGACTTCGACACAGCCCTGCCCGACAACATCAAAGGCATCTTCGGCAAGGTCAGCACTTCCCGTTCGGCAGAGGAGAATGCCGCCGTGGAGAAGTATCAAACCGACGGCACCACGCTGCTGCATCACATCGATCTTCCCACGGGCATCTACACCGCACAGTTCAGTCCCGACGGCAGCACCGTGGCCGCCGCCGGACAGGACGGTCTCGTGCGTCTGATCAGCACCGCGGACGGAAAAGTGACAAAAGAGTTCCTCCCCGTGGCCCTGACCCCCGGTGTCGCCGTACCCCCTCAGTAACGGCCTTTTGGCCCGTTCCGTCAATGAATGCTCGTGTTGCAAATCCGTCACAGACAGGGGTTTGCTAAAATCCAGTTCTGTGCAAAGGTGAGAGCATCATTAGAAAAAGCAAAAAACCCTATGCACCCTTCAGGCAAACAAGCGCTCGCAGGTCAGGTGGAAGGCGGACGTGTTGTTCTCTCCTGCCGTCGCGGCGCTGCTGACGACATCACCTTCTACGCCCGCCGTGATGGCGAGACTGAATACGTCCCTCTCGAAGAGGACGGAGAACGCATCGTGGACGATCGTCCGAAACTCGACCCCTCCCGCCCCGAAGTGCGCCGTTACTTCGCCATGCTCCTCTACGGCGGCGACGAAACCCGCATGAAAAGTAACGAGATCGTGGTCACCGTTCCATAGGTCCCGGCTCTTGCTGGTGATGCCGCATTTCGTTCTTTGAAGTGGGCTGCTCAGGGTGCCGAAATTAACACCCCGCGCCCATGGTCCCCGTCCTTCGTCTCCTGCGGCTCGCCGGCATGGCGGCAGCACTCTCTGCGCGCACGCATGGCCTGACGGTGGCTGCGGGACATGGAGACACGCGCGAAGGAGTCTCGCTGGCTGCTGCCATTGTCCAGGGACGCCCGGCCATCGTCTATTCGGACTCCCAAAACGGCGCGGTGAAATTCGTGCGCGCCGCGGACGCCCGCGGCACGGCATGGGGCGCGCCGGCGACGGTGGAGACCGGCTCAGACGTGGATGGAAGGCTCTGCCTCGTCATCGCCAGCGGAAATCCCGCGGTGTGTTATTACGATCTGGAGAATCAACAAATAAAATATGCCCGGGCGACCAATGCGACAGGCGACACATGGGCCGCACCCGTCGTGTTAAACACCGGAACCGCTCCGCACGCCGACTGCGCTATGGAGATCGTCGATGGGAACCCGGCGGTCTGCTTTACCTCTGGAGCCGGACACGGGTTGAAGTTCATCCGGGCGCTGGATGCGAGCGGCACAGCATGGGGAGCCCCGGTGGATATTGACAACATGAACATATACTTCGAGCCTTCGCTGCGGATGGTCGAAGGCCGGCCCGCTGTCGCTTGCATTAGCACTGGCGGGCTTTGGTACTCCCGCGCCGAAGATGCTGCGGGTTCGGCGTGGGGTTCGCGGGTGCAGGTTGCCCAGGGGATGGGTTTCTTTGGGAGCCGCCCCTCCATGCAGGTCGTCAATGGCAGACCCGCCATTGCCTTTCGTTATCAGTTCGAGCCGTCCCTGTTTTATGTTAGGGCGCTGGATGTTGCGGGCACTGCATGGAACTCTCCGGTCACGCTCGACAGTTCGGGGATCGCTGGATCCCAGCCTTCCCTGTCAGTTGTTAATGGAAAGCCCGCGGTCGGGTATTTTGATCTCCTGTTCGGTGACGTGAGATACGCGGAATGCATCGACAGCGACGGAGACACGGATGCTGTCTGGAGCTTCCCGGTCACTGTGGACAGCATCGGTGAACACGGCAAGGCCCTCTCGCTGCTGCCGGTCGATGGTCTTCCGGCTCTGGCTTATCACTCCTTCAGCCGGGGCAGCCTGGAGTATCGCCGGGGCACGGGCGTCGCAGAAAACGGCAGCGCTCTCTGGCCGTCCGACCTTATGGTGGAACACCAGTTTAATGACATCCCCAATGGCGGGCTGCTGGATCTTGGAATCGTGGCGGTCGGCAGCACCGCGAGCGCCGTCATCAAACTGAAGAATCCCAACTCCGGCAGCGCCTTCCTGAACATCCTTAGCGTTTTGATTGACGGTCCAGACGCCGCGGAATTTTCCGTGACACCGCTCCAGGGCTCCGCCGCCATCGGACCCACCGAGTCGGCGGAATTCACAGTGCAATACACTCCGGTGACACCCGGGATCAAAACAGCCACCCTGCGCATCCTCAGCGATGCGGAAATTCCTAGCAAATTCTATGCTGTCCGCCTCGCCGCCGATTCCCTGCAGGCGATTGAAGTGGAGCGCCCTGCCGGCATCGGCCTCGCGGACGGAGAAATCATGCGTTTTCCGTTCACCCCTCCGGGCGGCAGCGCGGAGATGGTCTTCAGTGTCCGGAATCCAGGCGGCGCAATATTGAATGGATTGGCCATCATCATTGACGGTCCTGACGCCGCTGAATTCTACATCACCTCTGCCCTCGCACCAACTCTGGCGCAGGGCGGTGCCGCTTCCTTCACGCTGCGTCATGCGCCGGTGACGACGGGAAGCAAAACCGCTGTCCTGCACATCGCGAGCAACGTTCCCGGAACCCGAAATCCCTTCGACATCACGCTGCGAATGGTGCCCGGAATGACAGAGGAATTCTTCAGTCCCATCACCGGTACGGTCACCAGCATCGTCGTCCACGGAAATGGAAAAATCCTCGCCGGCGGGCGTGAGTCGATCATCTGTCTGAATGCGGACGGCAGCCCGGACCTGTCGTTTTTCGCACCACCTGTTGCAGGCGGGTTCGTTTACTCCATGGCGGTGCAAAAAGACGGCCGCATCTTGATGGGCGGAGACTTCGAGCGCGTGGGTGGTCAGAACCGACCCGGACTGGCGCGCCTGCTGCCGGACGGCTCACTCGACCTGACGTTTATCAGCGAGCCCTTCGAAGCGGTGGATTGCCTCGCGGTGCAGCCCGACGGCAAAATCCTGGCAGGAGGCGACTTCACTGTCACGGGCGAAACTCCGCACCGCTATTTGGTCCGGCTCAACGCTGACGGCTCTGTTGATAACGGATTCAATCCGGTACCCAATCAGCGTATTCACTGTGTCGCTCTTCAGCCGGATGGAAAGATTCTCATCGGGGGCAGGTTCAGCGAAATCTCGTCCATTCCGGCGGACCGCATCGCACGTCTCAATCCTGACGGCACTCCTGATACCTTTTACACGGATTTCGAGAGAGACGTGCAGTGTCTCTCCGTGCAACCCGACGGCAGAATCCTCGCCGGCGGCAGCTTTCCCGGCGGGATCGCGCGATTGCTGCCTGACGGCACCCGCGATCCCTCAATGGCGGTCACCGCCAACGGCGACGTTTACGGCCTCGCTCTTCAGGCGGACGGCAGGTGTCTCGTCGCCGGCCTGTTCAACGCTTTCGGAGGTTCCCCGCGGTACGGTCTCGCCCGGATAAATTCCGGCGGAACGCTGGATGAAGATTTCAATGCATGGTCCTCTCCGCGCCTGTCCGTATGGCGGCTGACTCTCCAGCAGGACGGCAAGGTGCTCCTCTTTGGTGACATCAGTGATACCGGTGATATCGCCCAGCTCCACCTGACAAGACTCGAAAACGATCCCGCCTTCTCCTCCCTGACGAATGAAGGCCGCTCAACTGTCCACTGGCGGCGCAGCGGCTCCTCTCCGGAGATCAGCGACGTCACCTTCGACCTCAAGCCTGACGATTCCGCCGAATGGACGCCGCTCGGTCCTGGCACCCGCGTCACAGGAGGCTGGAAACTCACCGGTCTGACACTTCCGTCCTCCGGGACTCTGCGTGCCCAGGCCCGTGCCGGCGGCTCCGTCATTGAAGCCGTAAACCGCATTCTGACACCACTCGAATCATGGCGCCTGCAATACTTCAATACCACTGCCAACACCGTGGACGCCGCCGACGATGCGGACCCGGACCACGACGGACTAACAAATTTCATTGAGTTCGCCTTTGGACTCTCCCCCGTGGATCGCACGGTCAATGACGCGCCGGAATTCACACTTCAGGGTGCCTTTTTTACGAGCGCCTTCACCTCACCGGAAAACCGGGAAGATGTAATCTACTCCGCCGAATGGAGCGCCACGATGGATGCGGGAACATGGAAGAACATACCGGATGAGGGCGATGGCGCAGCCCATCTATTCAGAGTGCCGGCAGGAGCGGAAAGAATATTCGCACGATGGATCGTGAAGATGCGTTAGTCGAATTTGACTCTGGACCTCCCTTACCATGGGCCTCCCTTTTCAAGACGTCTTTAATAAGCTTTGCCAGTCCGAAGAGCCCTCTCAGGAAAACCTTGACGCCATGAACGGGCCCGACCCCCATAATCTCTCTCCACTGCCTGTTCTCCCAATCTCTGCTTCACTTTGCAGATTTATCCTGTGCATCACCCTCGTTCTCCTCTCACTCTGCGGCGTCTATATTTATCACTCCGCGAAGACCAAGGTATTCCTGCACCGTGAAAGGATCGCAGACCGGGCTGCACCTGGCACGCAATTCAAGGTCATTCTAAAACCAGGGACGACCACGGCGTTCCTGGTGCTCGGTTCGAAAAGCGCGGGGTCCATCTCCAGCGCGAGCATGACGTTTAGTGTCGCAGACACTCCTGAACAGTCCGGTATTTCGGAGCCGGCAACCCTGGACCGCCCCTGCAACTGGCTCGACACTGATGCGGAAAAGTCTTACGGCTGCATCGTTAAAGATCTTGCTGATCACCTCAGCCTCGTGAATGACTCAGTTGTCTGGGTAACGCTTCCTTCCGGACTTCCGGAGGGGTGCGCATTGTGGCTTGTTAGTACCGGTACCGGCAAATGAGGAATGCACATCGATTCACCGTGACGCCTGCCGTGACAACATATGTTTGTGCATACAGTGGTCCGCGCGAATTAGTTAGACCTAGTCTGCTTTCTCCGCCATGAAATGTCAGCAGCTGTTCCTGATTCTCCTGGCACCCGTTCTCACCGAATCCTGTCCGGCCCCGCAAGTGCGCTGACCGTGGCTTCGGCGGGCGGTTCCGGAAACAGCAGACCTTCCATTGATATCCCTGGCGTTTGGTCTGCTTTCGCCATTGGCAAACAGGAAGAGAAGTTGCAATCGGCTCGTATGTCGAGCCACGCTGATCCGACCGGGATAGACCTTTGCTTTCTCCGCCCCTATGATGCGGGGCGGTTGGTGCGCGTGGGACGGGATGAAGATGGAGGGTATGTAGTGCCGGCGGCGGCGGTGGAGGGGGCGCGGGTGCTGCTGGGGATTGGGATCAATGATGACTGGTCGTTTGAGGAGGATTTTGCGGTGAAGAACCCCGGTGTGCGCGTGGTGGGAGTGGACGGGACGGCAGGGCTGCCGATGCTGTACCGGAAGGCGCTGGGGAGAGCGCTGCAGGGGATCGGCAAAGGGTTAACGCTTCAGTTAGGGAAAGCAGCGGGGAAGTTTCGTTATTGGGGAAAGATTGCGAAGTTCAGGGAGTTTTTCGGAAAGCATGCGTTTTTGAAACTGATGCTGCGGGCGAGGCCGGAGGCCGGGGGAGTTACGATTGCGGAATTGATAGAGAGGTATGGCGGGGAAGGAGACGGGGTGGATGTGTTTTTGAAAATGGATATCGAGGGGGGAGAATATGACGTGCTGCGTGCGGCGGGCAGGGAAATGGGGCGGGTGAATTGCCTGACCGTGGAGTTTCATGATTTGGACAGGCGATGGGAAGCGTTGAAGGAGATTGCGGCGAAGCTGGAGGGGGACTTTTTGGTGGCGCATGTGCACGGAAATAATTATGCGCCGCTGATTGCGGCGACGAAAGTGCCGTCGGTGCTGGAAGTGACGTGGCTAAGGAGGAGTTTGGTGAGGGGAGCAGCGCCGTGCGAAGGGCCGTGGCCATTGAAGGGGCTGGACAGACCGTGCAAACCGGGAGCGGAGGATTATGTGCTGGATTTTGGATAGGATTGCCGTGCGCACGGAAAGCCGGTTCCTGATTGCGGCGGATGCAGAAACGGTGGAGGCTGAGGGGATGAATGCGAAGCCTGCCAAACACACGGTTCTCTATGACGGGGACTGCTCGCTGTGTACTTTTCAGATGAAGGTCATCACGTGGCTGGACTGGTTTCATACGGTGACGCTGGTGCCGATCGCTGATCCGCGGGCGGCGGAGATAGCGCCGGGAATTGCACGGGAGGATTTGCTGGAGGCGATTCACTGCGTGGCGAAAAGCGGGAAAATTTACCGCGGGGCAAGATGCATCCGGTTTATTGGAATGCGGATGCCGCTGGCGGTGCCGTTTGCGCTGATCCTGTGGCTGCCGGGAGTGATTTACCTTGCGGAGATCTTCTATAAATGGATCAGCCGGAACCGGCATCTGCTGAGCCGGGTGTTTGGCTGCAAGGGGGCGTGCGCGATTATGCCGGCACGGAAACGTGGAGATGAGCCGGCGCCGTAGAGCCGGTGAGCACGGCCACGGCCAGGGAATAATTGTTAGCGACCGGCAGCGAGAGAACGGAGAAGGAACCGCCGCCGGAGCAGGTGGCGAGCGAAGGCGCGCCGTTTTGAGAAGACACAGAGATCTCGCCGGGCGGCAGACACATGCCAAGGCCGGTGCATTTCATAACGGCTTCCTTCGCGGTCCACAGTTGATAGAAGAGAGCGTGCGGATGGGCAGCAGTGCGAATGGCGGCGGCTTCGTCAGGAAGGAACGCATGAGCGGCGAGAGAGACGACAGGGAGGTTGTCGCGACGGCGTTCGATGTCGATGCCCACGGGGCCCGGGCGGATGGCTACTGCCACCATGTCTCCGGAATGGGAGAGATTGAAATGACAGCCGGGATGGCCGGGGAGACGGGGCTTTCCACGGGTGCTCAGTTGAAATGTCAGGCTGGCGGCGGTGGCATTGAGACGGTCCGCCAGGCTTAGCCGCAGGAGCGCGCGGCTGCGGATCCAGCGTTCCCGGTCGTCAGGAAAATGGAATCGTTCGGCGCGCTCCATTTCCTCCGCCGACAGGACGGACGCGGCCATGGCCGGGGTCAACGGTGAAGAGAAATCCGCGGCGAAGACGGAGATGTCAGCGTCCCGCCAGCGTGTGGAAAATACAGGCGGCGGCAGTGTGATCATGTGGCCAGCAGCGGGGTGCGCAGTGAGGTGAGTTCGTGGCGGAGCTTTTCCGCCAGGCCGCCGGCCCACGGTTCATCGAAGAGCACAAGGTGATCGCCGGAAACGCGAACGATGCGCAGTTCAGGCAGACACGGACGCCAATTGTAATCTTCCGTTCGCGCGTATTTGTCACTCAACGCGTCGGACCGGAAGAGGAGCACGGGGCCGTCGTAGAAGCGCGGCACGAAGGCGGACAGGGCATCGACGTGAGTGATGTGGATTTGGAGAATGCGGGTGGCGCTGTCCGGTGCGACGGTGCCTTCGCTGAGCAGCGTCCGCGCACCCTCCATGGCGGCAGAGTATTTGGCGCGGTTTTTGAGACCGCTGCCAATGCGTTCGCTGAGGTGTTTGATTTTGCTGCCAAATCCTTTTCCGCCCTGACGCCAGCCGGCGGCGAGGCGCTCAGTGAAGGAGAGTTCGCGCGGACCGTCAGCGGGGTTTTCGGTATCGAAGAGGATGAGCAGTTCCGGCTCCTGGCCGGCTTCGGCAAAGAGATGGCACATTTCGCAGGCGACCACACCACCGTAGGAATAGCCGCCGAGGATAACCGGTCCCAACGGATAGACAGAACGGACGAGTTTCATGTATTCCTCCGCGCACGATCCGATGCTGTGGTGCGCCAGAATCCATGAGTCGTCGGTGATGCCGGGGGATTCGATGACCCACACCGGGTGATCGGTGCCTAATTTCGGCAGCAGCGAACGATAAAAGAGAGCCCCGCCGTCGCCCCCGTGAAGAAGGAAGAGGGGCGTGCCGCTTCCTTCCGGCTGAATGCACACGATGGGCTTTGCTTTTTGCGGCTGGACTGTGGCGGCTTCAATGCGGGCGGCAAAGTCTTCCAGCGTGGGAGCATCGAAGAGAACACCGAGCGGAAGCTTCACACCGAATTCGCGGTGAACGCGCTCCATCACTGCGAGCGCATTCAGAGACGTGCCGCCGATGGCAAAGAAGTCGCTGGAGCGTCCAATGTGGTTGCGGCCCAGGACGCCTTCCCAGATAGCGGCGAGAGCGGTTTCGGTGCCTGGCTGTGCGGGAATATAGGATTCAGCGGCGTCGGTGGCGAGAACAGCACTGTCCGGCGCCGGGAGAGCGGCGCGGTCGAGCTTGCCGTTTGTTGTTAAAGGAAAGCGCTCCATCATGACAAACGCGGCGGGCACCATGTAGTCAGGGAGTTTCTTGAGAAGATGCGCGCGGAGCTCGCTGTGCGAAGGGGCGTTCCCGTCAGGCACCAGCCATGCAACGAGGCGCTGCTCGCCGCCGGTGCCAGGTATGGGGAAGACGGCGGATTCGCGAATGGCCCCGTGAGTGTTGATGACGCTTTCGATTTCGCCGAGTTCGATGCGGAAGCCGCGAATCTTCACCTGATGGTCGATGCGGCCCAGGTATTCGAGATCGAGTTTGCCGGAGGGGCCGGCGATGAGGCGGGCGAGATCGCCGGTCTTATAAAGGCGGCCGTTGCCTGTGAGATGATCCGGAATGAAACGCTCAGCGGTGAGTTCGGGACGCTTGAGATAGCCGCGGGCGAGACCGTCGCCGCCGACATACATTTCGCCGCTGACCCCCTGGGGCACAGGCGCCAAGGTGGCGGGATCGAGGACGTAGAGGCGGAGATCAGGGATGGGTTCGCCGATGACGCTGCCTGCGGTGAGGTCATCGAGACTCAGCGGGCGATAAGTGACGTGGACGGTGGTTTCGGTGATGCCATACATATTCACCAGGCGTGGAGCGGTATCGCCGTGCCGGTTGAACCACGGGCGCAGGCTTTCCATTTCCAGAGCTTCACCGCCGAAGATGACCCAGCGGAGAGAGAGCGGAGTGTTGGAACGTTCGTCCGCTCGAATGAGTTGGCGGAAGGCGCTGGGTGTTTGATTCAGGACGGTGACCTTCTCATCCGAGAGCAGGCGGCGGAAGTCCTCGGGCGAGCGGCTGACATCGAACGGCACGACGACGAGACGCCCGCCGTAGAGCAGCGCGCCCCACAGTTCCCACACGCTGAAGTCGAAGGCGATGCTGTGGAAGAGCGTCCACACGTCCTGGTCGTTGAAACCGTACCAATGCTCTGTGCCGCGCATGAGACGCGTGACATTGTGATGAGTGACGATGCAACCCTTGGGCTTGCCCGTGGAGCCTGAGGTGTAGATGACATAGGCGGCATCCGTGTTAGTGTTTACCGATTCCAGGTTCGCGTCCGGCAAGTGGTCGAGGAAGCCGTCGTCGAGTTCATCGAGGAGGAGGATCTTCGCCGCGTGCTCCGGGATGCGTGCCAGGATGGCCTGCGTGGTGATGAGCACGGGGGCTGCCGCATCGGCGAGCATGAAGGCGAGACGGTCTGGAGGGCAGCCGGGATCGACGGGAAGATAGGCGCCGCCGGCCTTCAGAATAGCGAGGACAGCGACTGCCATGCCCGGCGTGCGATCCAGGCAGAGGCCGGTAAGCGACTCCCGCCCGATGCCCATTTCGCGCAGGCGGCGGGCGAGACGGTTGGAACGCTGATTGAGTTCGAAATAAGTTAGGGACTGGCCCGAACCGCAGACGGCGACGTTTTCGGGATAGCGTTCTGCCATGTCCTCAAACCACACATGAAGGCAGCGGTCGTCGGCGGGGACGGCTGCGGAAACGCTGAGGCCCGCAAGCAATTCGCTTTGCTCTTCAGCAGTTAGGAGGGCAAGTTTTGAGGCGGGCTCTGACGGAGAATCGATCAGACTTTGCAGGAGAGTGACGTAGTTGCCCAGCCAGCGTTCGACGGTGGGTTGATCGAAGAGAGCCGTTTGCCATGCGCAGACGAGCGCGATGTTTTCTTCAGAATGCTGCAGGTAGAAACTGGCCTCGAACGAGAGACGGCGCTTCGGGTTCATCACGACGGTGCCGTGGAGGTCTGCAAACGCGACGGGTTGCGGCATTTCCTCGAAGGAGAAGCTCAAGGGAACGAGATTGCGGCGTTTGTCGGCAGGCAGGGCGAGGCGTTCGAGGATTTCGCCGAAAGTGACGCCGTCGTTTTCGGAACCGTTGAGAACAACATCGCGGGTGGACTGGATGAGAGTGTCGCCGGTATCATCCGGGGTCTGGCGGAAACGCAGGGGGAGGAATTGAACGCAATGGCCAACGAGGTCAGGGAGATTCCTTGATATCTGCGCGGCGGAGGGCGTGCCGATGATGAAGTCGCTCTGGCCGCTGAGGCGCTGTACGAGGATGCGGAAGGCCGCGAGCGTAACATGATAGGGTGTCACTCGCCGGGCCGCGCAAAAGCGATGCAGCTTCTGGACGAGTTCGGACGGCAGGAGGTGCTGGATCATTGCACCCGCATACTGCGGAGAGCTGGCGCGTCCGTGATCAGCGGGGAGCATGACCGGTGCGGGAACATCCGGGAAGACCGCCTGCCATGCTTCGCGCTGTTCCCCGTGTTCCGCGCCGTTGCGGCGGACGGCCTCCTCCGCGCTGTAGGCAGCGTACGAGGCGGGTGCGGGAAGCATGCGGCCTTCGTAGAGGGCAGCGAAATCGTGGACAACGACACCGAACGACCAGCCGTCACAGACGATGTGGTGAGCGGTTAGGATGAGGTGTGCTTCGTCATTTGACAATACGGCGAGCGTAGCCCGGACGAGAGGTCCGTTTTGAAGATCGAAAGGCTGGAGAAAATCCTCTTCAGCAAAACGATCGATATCATTGCCCGCATCCGTAATGCGCAGAGGCCAAGTGGCCTGAGTCGCAATGGACACGGTGAGACCGTCCGGCGTGAAGGACGATCGCAGGGCGTCATGACGCGCGATGACTCGATTGAGCGCCGTTGAGACCCGGACGGAATCCACTTTTCCGCGGAGGCAAATCGTCAGGCTCTCATGGCAGGCGAGGGAGGCGTCGGTGTTCAACTGCGACTGGAGAAACATCTCACGCTGAGCCGGCGTCGTGGGCACAGTGATGGCGACTGGTGTATTCGATGGCAGGAAACCGCCGCTTTGCATTGCGAGGATGCTTTCGCGGAAGTTGGAAAGGACTGCGGCGAGATCGCCGGTGGTGTGGGCGAGGCTAACAAAATTCCCGCGGCCTTCCCAGATGTGCACGCCGCGCAAACGCAGATGATAGAAGAGCAGGCTGAAGTGCTTCAGAGAAGGATCGGCATGCAGCATCCAGAGGCTGCTGTAGCGGGTGACCGTGACCGGTACGCGGAGTTCGGTGAAAAGATCGCCAAGTTGCTGCACGAAGGCGGCGGCTTTGGCGTCGTTGTCCGCCTGGAGCGCGGGGCCTTCGGCTTTGAGCTTGAGAAGCACCGCGCGGGTGGCGGCCATGGTAAGCGGGTGGCGGATGAAGGTGCCGGCGAAGAAAGTAACTCCGACTTCCGGAGCGCTGTCGTCGCCGTATTCCCACTGCCCCCCGTCGAGGGCGTCCATGAAACGGCGTGTTCCGGCGAGCACGCCGAGGGGCATGCCACCGCCGATGACTTTGCCGTAGCTAACAAGATCAGCGCTGATGCCGAAGAGGTGCTGCGCGCCGTTAGGGTGCGTGCGGAAACCGAGGACCACTTCGTCGAAAACAAGTGCCGTGCCTGCTTCTGCGGTGATGCGGCGAAGTTCCTGGACAAACTCCACCGGTGCGATGTCCGGCCTGCGGCTGGGCACGGGCTCTACGAGAACGGCGGCGATTTCGTGGGCGTGGCGCTTGATGATTTCGAGTGACTCCGGATGGCCATATTCCAGCACGATGATGTTTGCCTGCGCGCTCTCCGGAATGCCTGGTGCGATGGGAATCGTGCGCAGTTCGCCATTGGAAACGAGGGGGCGCGCGAGGACTTCATCGAAGATGCCATGATAGGCGCCGGCGAACATGGCGATGCGGTCCCGGCCCGTGATGGTGCGGCTGACGCGAATTGCGGCCATGAGGGCTTCGGAACCCGTATTGCAAAAGGCGACGCGGTCCTTGCCGGAGAACTCGCAGACCAAACGTGCCACTTCACCGGCCAGCGGACTGGTGGGGCCGATTTCGTAGCCGCGGTCCAGTTGCGCTTTGATAGCCTCGACGACGAACGCAGGTTTGTGGCCGAAGAAGCCGGAGCCGAAGCCGTGCACGACGTCGATCCACTTGTTGCCGTCGATGTCGAAAAGATAAGCACCTTCGCTGCGATCGGTGACCGCCGGGAAGACCATGTCCTTCCAAAGTGGGTTGAAACCGCCCATGGCGCGCGGGTCGGCGAAAACAGGGCGGTGCTCCGCAGTGAACTGGCGGGACTTTGGATAACGCGCGCAATAGTCTTCGATAAGTTGCGTCAGATGCGCCTGCTGCTGAGGCAGGAAGCCGCCCTCGACGTTCTTTTGCAACGGGCGGAACGGGCCGAAGGCTATGCGTTTTCCTTCGGAGCCCGTCTGTTCCCTAACGGAAACCGTGAAAGCAGCGGAGGCGGTCGAAGAGGTTGTCGGAACGGGAGCGCCGGTGAGTTTGGCAAGGGCCTGCTCGATTCTTCCAAGACGATCTTCGACACTGCCATCTGGAATCGAAGCAGCGGGAGCAGTGATGGCCGGCACTGCTACCGGGACGGCAGGAGCGAATGCACCGGGCGGGAGCTTTTCATCCAGCCATGACGCGAGAGCGTCCATGCTGCACTGCTGCTCCATCAACTGACGGAAGGTGATCTTGATGCCGAAGTGTTTCTTCAGCGCGAGGCTGGCCTGAGTGAGGAAGAGAGAATCGAAGCCGAGATCCAGGAATGCAGCAGCCGGATCGGCGGTAGTGATATCGATACCAGAGGTGCGGTGGAGAAGGCTGCGTACTTCGGAGACAAGGGGAGTGCGGCGATCAACGGGGGAATTCTCCGCAACAGGCACTGGCTCGTTTCCGTTAGGAAGCGGTGGCGATGGTGCTGTAGCGTGCGGGACTTCCATTAAAGGAGAGGATGGATAGTGCAGCCAGCCTTCTCCGTCGCGCTGGGTGCCGCCGGGCAACGCGGCATCCGGACAGTAACGCTGGCGTTCGAATGGATAGCCGGGAAGAGGGACCCGGCGGCGGGAGGACGGATGCAGTTTCGACCAATCGATTGCAGCACCGAAGGTCCAGAGTTTTCCAATGCCGGTGAGCAACGCCTGGTGCTCGCCTTCGCCTTCGTTTTTCGCGGGCGGGAAGAGGGAAACACACTCGCATCCGTCTGCGGCGGGATGCCGGCGGACGAGCGATGACAGGGTAGTACCCGGACCGCATTCCACAAAGAGGCACGGACCGGCGGAGCAGAGAGTGGCGATTCCGTCACCGAACCGCACGGCGTGGCGGAGGTGCCGCAGCCAGTAATCCGGGGAGACCGCTTCTTCGTTCGTGATGACGCGACCCGTCACGTTTGAAATCCACGGCGACTGCGGCGGTTGGAGAGTGACTTCGTTCAACGCCGTGCAAAACTCCGCGAGCGCCGGTTCCATCATCCGGCTGTGGAACGCATGGCTGGTGTGGAGCAGGCGGGCACTAACACCCTCCGCCTCCAAAGCAGAAGCGAAAGAATTGATCTCTTCGGCCGGGCCGGCGACAACGGTGATGGCCGGGCCATTGATGGTGGCAACATCGAGCGTGTCCGGCAGCCGCGCCGCGACCTCCGCTTCCGGCAACGGCACGGCGAGCATGGCACCGCGCTCCTGTGCGCCCATGATGCGTGCGCGGGCCGCGACGATCCTCACGGCGTCCGTTAGAGAAAGAGTGCCGGCCAGGGTGGCGGCCACGTATTCTCCGATGCTGTGGCCCAACATGCCGGAAGACGCAAAGCCCCATGATGTGAGGAGAACCGCGAGGGAGTACTCGACGGCAAAAAGCGCGGGTTGCGTGAAGCGCGTGTCGTTCAATTGCAGGCGCAGGCTTTCCTGATCGCTGATGGGATGCAGGAACGTGCGCAGATCGAAGTCCAGATGCGGCAGGAACAGGTCAACACATTCGTCGAAGGCGTTTCTGAAGACTGGTTCCGCGGCATGGATGGCGGCACCCATCCGGAGATGCTGTGAACCCTGGCCGGGAAAAAGCAGAACCACCGGAAGACTGGATGATCCCTGGTAAACGACGCCGGCCTTTTTTTCGCGAAGGAGGAGACTGGCCTCCGCGGCGGAAGAGGCGGCCAAAGCGCGGCGATGGGCAAACGCGTGGCGTCCCGTTTGCAGCGTCCATGCGGCGTCCGCAAATAGATCAGGATGACTTTCGAACCAGGAGGCTAGATTGTCGCAGGCGGTGTCGAGCGCGGCAGACGATTTTGCGGAAACAACGATGATCTGAGGTCCCAAGGTTGCGGATACTGATTCGGAAGCAGGCGTTTCCTCCAGCACGACGTGGGCGTTCGTGCCGCCCACGCCAAAGGAACTCACTCCGGCGCGGCGCGGCTGAGACTGCTTATTCCAGTCCCGCAACTGATCGACGATGAAGAAGGGCGTGTGGTCGAGTTGGAGCGAAGGATTCGGTGATTTGAAATGGAGGGTTGGCGGCAGTTTACGGTGATGCAGGGCGAGAGTCGCCTTGATGAGACCGGCCACACCGGAAGCGGCGTCCATGTGGCCCATGTTGGACTTTAGAGAACCAAGACCACAGAAGGCGGTTCGCTCCGTGCCGCGCCGAAACGCTTTTGTCAGGCCGGCAACTTCAATGGGATCACCGATGGGTGTGGCGGTGCCGTGGCCCTCGACATAACCAATGCTGTCTGGATCGAATCCGGCAAGCGCCTGAGCGAGAGCGATCACTTCCGCATGGCCGTCCACGCTGGGTGCGGTGAAACTCACCTTTTCCGCACCGTCGTTGTTAAGCGCGGCGCCTTTGATCACGGCCCAGATGTGATCGCCTTCGCGGACGGCATCCTCCAGACGCTTAAGCACGACAACGCCAAGGCCGTTGCTGAACACGGTGCCGGTGGCGGCGGCATCGTAGGGGCGGCAGTGACCGTCGGGGGAATAAATGCTGCCCTCCTGCGCAGTGTAGCCGCGCTCCTGAGGCCATTTGACACTAACACCTCCGGCGAGAGCGGCATCGCACTGATAGGATTGCAGCGCCTGAACGGCCTGACACACAGCAACGAGAGACGTGGAACACGCGGTGTAGATGTTCAGGGCGGGGCCGCGGAGATTGAGTTTGTAAGCCGTGCGCGTGGCGAGATAGTCCTTCTCGTTGGCGATCATGGCGGTTTCATAGCCGATCTGATCGCGCAACCCGCGATTGTGAAGAACCCGGTGCTGCAGCCACGAGTTGTTACTCATTCCGGCGAAGACGCCGATGGAGCCGCCATACTGCGCTGGATCGCAGCCGGCATTTTCGAGGGCGTGCCAACAGGCTTCGAGAAACACCCGCTGCTGGGGGTCCATGGTCTCCGCTTCCCGCGGCGGGATGTTGAAGAATGCGGCATCAAACCAATCCGGACGCTCGATCACACCGCGGCGGGGAATATAGTCGGTTTCACCGGAAGGCTCCTCCGGGGGAAGAACGCTGCGATCGAAAGTAGTGATCGTCTCGCGACCCTCGACCAGAACCTGCCAGAACTCATCGATGGATGCCGCGCCGGGAAATCTTCCGGCCATTCCAACGATGGCGATTCCTTCAAGAGGGGTGTTAGGGTCGGCAGGCATAGCAGGGAACTAGCGGATGCGGGCGTCGCGGGCTTTAGCGGCCGCGGCCCGAGCGGCGGCAGCGCGTGATTGAGTGAGGTCCATCATCTGCACGGCTGGAACCGGCGGAGCGGAGGCGGGATCGAGATGGCGGGCGAGAGCGGCGATGGTCGGAAAACGGAAAAGGTCCACGAGCGGCACCTCACGTCCGAGTTCTGCGCGGATGGCGGCGTGGAGGCGCACCATGAGCAAAGAACCGCCGCCGAGATCGAAGAAGTTATCGGAGGTTGATATATCGGTTAGGCCGAAGGCACGCTGCCACAGGGCGGCGAGAGACTTTTCAATGATGGTGCGCGGCGGCGACCCTGCCGGACGACGCGGTGCAGCGGCATTAATGCGCAGAGATGCCCCCGCGGGGAGACGGCATTGAGTTATCAAGTCCGCGCACGAAGTTCCGGGATTGGCGCTGAGAGCAGAGAGAAGAGACGCAACGTCTGCGAGCAGCAATTCCGCACGGTCACGGGAACACCATGACTCCTGGAAGAGCAACTCCGCTTTCCATTCATCGCCGGGCGTCACGACGAGTGTGAGCGGATAGCTGGTGTGCAGCGGGCCTTTGAAATCCGTGAGAGCCGCCTGGCCGAAACGCTTCGCCTCAGCGCCGACTTCATAATTCTGAAATACGGCAAGGCTGTTGAACACGCGACTGCGCCAGGGAATAGCGCTGCAATCCTGGACCGCGGTGATGGAAGTGAACTGGTGCTCGGAAATGTCGAAAAGGCGCTTTTGCAGTGAGTGAAGAAGCGCCTGAACAGAATCGTTAGGATCAATCCTGAGCCGCACGGGAAGGTTGTTGACGAACGGACCAACGATACGGGCAGCGCCCTCCAGATCCGCAGGGCGACCGGAGAAGGCGGCGCCAAAAACGATGTCCCCTGCCCCGGCGCCGCGCGCGAGCAACAGCGCCCACGCAGCTTGCACAAGAGTGCCCGGAGACATGGAAAGGCGCCGCGCGCCGGCAACAACGCGGGAGCCGTCGAATGTTAGCGAAACTGCCGAGAAGCGCCGCGCAGATCCCGGGCCCGGTGCGAGGTCGACAGGCAACGGCGTGGGCTCGGTGAGGCCGGCGAGTGATTCCCGCCAGTATCCAAGCGAACGCGCAGGAGACTGGCGCTGCAGCCATTCAAGCCAGACGCGATATGGCAAGGCGGGTGCGAGGTTTGGCGCACGGCCCTCCCGCAGCGCGCAGAGGCACTCATTTACCTCAGCAAACACAACCGGCCATGACCAGCCATCGAGATGGAGGTCCGGCACGCTCCACAGGAAGAAATGGTCCTCCGCACCAAAACGCGCCAGCGTGAAGCGCGACAGCATGGGGAGCGCGAGATCATTCCGCGCGGCAGCGTCCTCTGCGAGGAGGACGGAGACCGTCTTGTCAGGGTCAACATCCGAGGCATCGATGACGCGCCATTCCGGCGGGATTTTTTCGCAGACCACCTGCACGGGATGCGGCAGGCCCGCGCTGTGGAAGGAACTCCGGAGAATGCTGTGCCGGGCGATGACAGCAGCCCACGCGGCCTGGAGGAGTTCGGCATGCAGCGGTCCCTTGATGCGGCAATGCCACTGATCATACCCTGCACCCGGTTTTGTCAGGCTGGCGCTGTAGAACAATTGCTGCATGGGCGACAGCACGCTGATTTCCACGATGCCGGAGCGGTCCTTGACCAGTCCTGCGATGGCAGCGGTGTCGAGCCCGCTCAGCGAGGTGTCCGGCGCGCCGTCCGCCGTTCCGCAATGTCGAATGATGTCCTGGAGGGCAGTGTGGAAACCACCGGCAAGCAATTGAATCGTTTCCCGGGAGTGGAGAAAACGCCCCGCGGTCCAGGCGACTTCGAACTCGCCGCCTGTGATCATCGCATTGATCTCAATCTGATATTTTCGCTCAGCCGTTTGGCTGTGCCATGGGCCTGTGGACTCCTGAGCGAAGGAGAAAAGCTCGCTGCCTTCAGTAACGCTGTCCATGCGGCCCAAATAATTGAAGAGAACGGCGGCCTCATGCCTGAGGCCCAGCGCGGAAAAGGCGGAGCCATTCCCCGGCATTGTGAAAAGCTGTTGCTGAACCTCACGGACCTGCTCCGCGAGGTCGCTCGTTTCCGGCAGGTCCAGGCACACCGGGAAAACGGTGGTAAACCAACCGACGGTGCGGCTGACATCGAGGTCGCCGCCAATGTGGGATTCGCGGCCGTGGCCCTCCATGTGAAAAGCGATTCGGCGATTCCCGGTGACGGCATTGACAGCCCGGCACAATGCGGTGAGCAGGACGTCATTGATGCGCGAACGCATGACGGCGGGAACTTTTTGGACCAGAGCCGTGGTCTCTTCCCTGGTCAGGCGCGTTCGAATGACATAACTGTTAGCTTCCGTATTGGCCATGACGCCATCGCTTTCCGCGAGGAGCGTGGCGGCACTTTCGCTGCGGGTGATGACCTCTTGCCACCATGCCGGCTCCGACTTTGCGGCAGCGCTTTGCGGCCACGCGAGCACCTGTTTTGCCCATGCCGAGAAGGGCGCGGTGGCGGGTGGCAGAGCAGCGGATTTTCCTGAAACAATATCGCGATACGCCTTTTCGATGTCCTCCAGAAGAACGCGCCATGAAACGCCATCCACAGCGAGGTGATGCACGGTGATCAGAAGACGGCCTGGCCGGTCCTCCCCGCAGTCGATGTAGGCGGCGCGCATCAGCGGGCCAAATTCAAAATTAAGCCGCGCCTGTTCGACGCGGCAGGTACGCTCGATCTGTTTTGTCAGCCGGCCGTTGGAATATTCGGTGAGATCGTGAAGGGAGAGGATATCATTATCCGGTTCCGGGTGAACGGACTGCTCCCATTGGTTATGACGGCAGGCAAAGCGAAGACGGAGGGCGCTGTGATGAGTCATCACCGCGCGAAGCGCTGAGGCGAGCGCGGCGGGGTCGAGACGTTCGCTAACAGTGAAGAGGAACGTTTGATTCCAATGATGGCCGCCTTGAAGTTCCTGATCGAGAAACCAATGTTGAATGGGTGACGGCGGAAGAGGTCCGGCCACCTCAGCGACCACCGGAGTGTCTATCGAATCCGTTACTATCGCAGCCAATGCGGCTGCGGTGGGATTTTCAAACAACTGGCGCGGGGTGAGCCGCAGGCCGGCCTCGCGGGCGCGGGCGATTACCTGAATGGAAAGGATGGAGTCCCCGCCAAGTTCGAAGAAGTTGTCATGCACGCCCACACGCTCAATCCGCAGCACCTTTTGCCAGATAGCAGTGAGCGTTTGTTCCGCAGGCGTGACGGGAGCAGTGTAAGTGCGGGCTTCCGTTTCCATAACTGGAGCGGGCAGCGCGCGGCGGTCCAGCTTGCCGTTGGTTGTTAGAGGAAACGCCGTCATCGGCACGAAGGCCGCTGGGACCATGTATTCCGGCAGCCGTGACTTGAGGTGCTCGCGCAGCTCGGTGGCTGAGGGTGGACGCGCGGAGACGAACCATGCGCAGAGGCGCTTGTCGCCGGGACGCTCTTCACGCACGAACACGGCGGCTTCGCGAATGTCAGGATGAGTGCAGAGCACGCTTTCGATTTCCCCGAGCTCGATGCGGAAACCGCGGATCTTCACCTGATCATCGATGCGCCCGAGAAACTCAAGATCGAGGCCGTCGCCGGAGGGGATGAATCGCGCGAGGTCGCCGGTGCGATAGAGGTGGCCCGTTCCTGTCAAGTGGTTGTCAGGGAAGCGCGCGGCGGTGAGTTCGGTGCGATTGAGATAGCCTTTCCCGAGGCCCGCGCCGGCCACATACATTTCCCCCGTGATACCAACGGGTGCGGGCTGCAGCGTGCGGGGATCGAGCACAAAAAGTTGCAAATCGGGAATGGGCTCGCCAATGACGGAGCCGCGGTCGAGATCCACCGCGCTTAGCGGACGATACGTGACATGCACCGTCGTTTCCGTGATGCCATACATGTTTACCAACTCCGGCTGCGTGTCACCGTGGCGTTCGAACCATGGGCGCAGACTGTGCATTTCCAGCGCTTCACCGCCAAAAATGACTTTGCGCAGCGCGAAGGGTGGCAAGGCGGGATCGATGCCACGGGCGAGCGGCTCTGCGGCGATTAACTGGCGGAAGGCGCTCGGCGTTTGATTGAGAATGGTAACTCCCTCCTGACAAAGCAGGCGGCAGAAGTCCTCCGGCGAGCGAGTCGTCAGCCAGGGCACGACACATAGCCGTCCGCCGTAGAGCAGTGCACCCCAGATTTCCCAGACAGAGAAATCAAACGCCGCAGAGTGGAAGAGTGTCCACACGTCGCGCTCATCGAAGGCGAACCAGGGCTCAGTGGCTTTCATGAGACGCACCACATTCCGGTGCGAAATCATGCAGCCCTTTGGCTGGCCGGTACTGCCGCTGGTATAAATAATGTAGGCGGTATCCTCCGGCGAGTGGCCGGCAGCGTCAGGGGCGCCGGATGCTGCGGAAATGTTATCGCAAAGGACCGTGCGGAAGGAACCGGCGGGAATTTTGCCGGACATGGCTGCATCCGTCAGGAGGACGCGCACACCCGCGTCGGCGAGCATGAAAGAAGCACGTTCGGCAGGATAGGCAGGATCGATGGGGAGATAAGCGGCGCCTGTCTTGAGGATTCCGAGGATTGTGGCGGTAAGAGCGCCTGTGCGGTCCATGAGCAATCCAACGAGATCTCCGCGTTTGACGCCTTCCGCGGCCAGAGCTCCGGCTACGCCGTTCGAGCGCTGATCGAGTTCACGGTAAGTCCATGCCCCATGAGAACCGCTCACCGCAATTCTGTCAGGGAATCGCTCTGCGATTTCGGTGAACCACTGGTGCAGCGTAATATTGCTGTCCGGCTCCAGCGCTCCGCAGCTTCCGTGTGCAATTAATGCGCGGCTTTCCTCGTCCGTGGCGAGGGCGTAGTGATCGAGCGTGGCTTCCGGTGAGGCGGCAAACTGTTCCAGCAGGTGCGCCACGTGGCCGAGCATGCGGCGGATAAACACGGCATCGAACCGCGAGGTATCGAAGGCGCAATGCAGCCGCAGCGATTCCCCGCCATAAACCTGAAGCGTTAGGGGAACCGTGGTGAGTTCCCGCAGATCGAAGCGCCGGTGTTTCCATTCCGGCTGGAGCTTGTGCAGGAGACCGGTGAAATCATTATGTTCAAAAACAACGAGATGATTGAAGAGCGGCCTGTCTCCCGGCAGGCCCGCCATGCGGCGGATGAGCGGCAGCGGCGTCAATTCATGCGCACGCATGTCCGTCCACACGCGGCGCAGCGATTGCAGCCATGGAATGAGCGGCTGGTCTCCCGGTACGGCGGTGTGAAACGGCACGGTATTGATTAGCAATCCCGGCAGGTCTTTAATGCCCGGGCAGCCGGCATGACGGCAGGCGCGCGTGGCGCCGAAGACCACTTCCTCCTCGCCGGTGCTGCGACTGATATAGAGAGCCCATGCCGCCTGAACGAGTGTGTTGAGTGTGACCACCGCACCGTCCGCGAGGGATTCCAAACTGTAAGTAATGTCTTTTGTCAGGCAGTGATCCACCTCCGCCTGAGCGGTGGCGGCGGAAAGATTCCCGAGGTGGTCGATTACGGTCGCTGATGGGCCATGCACGCCTGCCAAATGGGCTTTCCAAAAAGCCTCCGAGCCGGAATGATCCAAGCCCGCCTGCCATGTCAGATAATCCGGCAGGGAACCCGTGGGTCTCTCCTCGCAGGGTGTTCCATCGTAGTCCGAGAAGACTTCGTGAAGAATGCGCGTGATGGATCGCCCGTCGAGCAGCAGGTGGTGGAATGTCCAAACGAGTCGCCATTCATGCTCTGTGACACAGATGAGCGTGCAGCGCATGAGCAGCGCGATGTTCAGATCGAAGCACGCAAACCGGTCCGCATGCAGAAAAGTCTGAAACGCCTGGGTATCCTTCTCTCTGTAGTCCAGTTCCTGCCAGCGGAGGTTCACGTGCGGCGCGATAGACTGCGCCGGCTCTGCGCCCGACCAGTCAAAACGGATGCGCAGCGCGGCATGTTTTGCCACGGCCCGCTCCCACGCAACGCGCAGACGGGCCGCATCGATCTTTTCCGTCAAGGTACAGACCATCTGCTCCACGTCAGCGCCTGACTGCGGATTTTGCAGCCAGTGGTAGAGCATCCCCTGCTGCAGCGGAGTTAACGGGAGAGAATCCGGGACATTCGCAGGCATGAGTCAGAGAGAGGAGAGATCGCGGCGGCGGTCGCGCAGCGCGGGAAAGCAGGCGCGCCATTCCGCGACGGTTTCCGGTGAGAGTTCCGCTTTGATGAAACCCTGAGTGTCGCCGGCTTCCGCGAGCACCTCCGCCTGCGGGCCGAGGATGGCGCTGCCGCCCGCGTAGGTGAATTCGGGGTCGGTGCCTGCGCGGTTCACGCCGATCATGCCCGCCATATTTTCGATCGCCCGGGCCCGCAGCAGCGTGCTCCAGTGATGGTGCCGGCGATTCGGCCAACTGGCGACGACGGCGAAAAGATCGGCCCCACGGTCCGTGGCAAGGCGGAAGAGTTCCGGAAAGCGCAGATCATAACAAATGAACGGCGCGACCGTAAATCCGCCCCAGGGGAAGGTGACCACGCGGCTGCCCGGCGGATAGTTTTCGGGTTCCTGCCCCATGCTGAAGGGCTGGAGCTTGCGGTAGCGCGCGAGTTCTCCGCCGTCCGGACCGAACGTTACAGACACATTCGCGCCGCAGCCGTCCACGCGGGTGGCAAGGCCCGCCATGAGGGCGATGCGGTATTTTTTCGCAAGTCCGGAAAGAAAAGCCTCCGATTCCGCTGCGCCCTCCGTGGCCGCCGGCACGTCCCGGCTAAAGCCGCTGGCAAACATTTCCGGCAACACCACGAGCGCGCCAGGAGCTGGCCGGGCTCTTTCCAGCAGAGCCGTGACGAGGGCGTAGTTCCCCGTTCGGTCGTGCCATGCGATGTCAGTTTGGAGTCCGATCAGTTCCATCGGGCGTGAGGGCGAAAATGATAGGGTTCGAAGAGAAAAACAGATAATGCATGAATCTATAACTGCAAGAGCGAATGAAATTCTAAGAAGTTTTAAGGATACTGCGTTACATCCGGGTAGATTTTTTGCTAATAGAATTGATCAAGATAAATAAAGTATTTGACGAATCACATTGAAATTATAATTTTTGTGGACAACTCATTCTTTAGCCACTAAGTTTAGACGCATTCATAAGAATTTCTCTTATTTGCAAAAATGGAACCGACATTCCGACCCTTCTCCCGCCCTCCCCGCGATGGCGTGAGACGGCTCTGGCCACTCTGGTTGATTTTTGTAGCCATGGCGAACGCCGAACAGCCCCAATTTGGCACCCAAAACCTTCCCCCGCCGACAAGGGCTCCATCCCCTGCGGACAGTAAACTAACGCCGCCGCTTCCCGAGGGTCCGGACAATTTGACGACGGACCTTGAGGCGAACGAAGCGGTGACACCCCTAATGCCCGACGGGATGGAAAAGACCGGCGACATGCCTCCGCCCGTACTCGCCGCACCCAGGCGATGGACCTTCTTCGTCGAAGGCCGCGCCATTTACGACGACAACATTTTTCTGAGCGCCAACGGCCAGGAGAAGAGCAGCATGGTCATGCTGCTCACACCCTCGCTGACGTTCCGGACCGGTGACACGATGACCAAACGCGGGAGCTACGCCATCGTCGGCTACACTCCGTCGGCCAGTTTCTTCATCGATGAGAGCGACGAAAACAGCCTGGATCACACTGCACGCTTCGAACTGCAGAAAAGCCTGGGCAAACTGGCTGTGGCGGTGGATGGCAAGTATCAGCGTCTCTCCGGTGCGACCGCCGAGTTGAGTGATCGTGTGGACCGGGACGAAGCCGGGGCGCGCGCGCGGGCGCATTACGATGTGAGCCTGCGTACGGGCATCGAAACCAGCGTGGCCTACAATACTGTGAGGTATCTTGATTCCGGTCTGGATGATTACGATGAGTGGGTCAGCGAAACGTTTATCGGCTACGAATTCAGCGGTCACACGCGGATGGGCGCGGGAGGCGCTGTGGGCCGTTTGAACGTCGATGGACAGAATTCGCAGAGTTATCAGCGCGCACTGGTGAGGGTCACGACCGATCCGACGGGCAAGATCACGCTCGATGCAAAGGCCGGCGTGGAATTCCGCCACACGGACGCCGGAAAACAAACGACCCCCGTTTTCAATCTTGCCGCGGAATACCGGCCGACGGGTCGCACCTCGATAGGTGTTAGTGTTTATCGCGACGTTTCCGCCAGCGGTTCCATCGAAAACGAAAACGTGACCCGCACGGGCGCGACTCTGCGCATCATGCAAAAACTCAGCAGTCGCTTCACCGCGGGCGTGGAAGCAGGCTACGAGCGATTGGAATACACCTCCACTGAGTCGGGCGCGGTGAGCAGCGGTCGCGAGGACGATTACTTCTTCCTCCGGCCCAGCCTGCGCTACGACTTCAGCGAAGGAAGGCGCGCGGAGATTTATTACAGCCTGCGTCAGGACGATTCGACCATCAGCGATTTCGATTTCACAGCCAACCAGACGGGCCTCGCCGTGGGCTTCGATTTTTGACTTTCCTCAACCAGCGGACCTCAACCCGCGAACTCAACATGCAACTCACAAGACTAATACCCGCCATTCTGTGCGGCGCGTTGCTGGGCATTTCCCATGCACAGCAGGTGCGCAAGGCTGTGGCCGTTCCGCAGGAATCCGAAACGTCCACCTATCGCCTGCGCGCAGGGGATTCCGTGGAAATCCGCGTCTTCCGTCATGATGAACTCGGCGTGCGCGGCCCCATCAGCGCGGATGGCACGGTGGCGATGCAGTTCATCGGCAGCGTGCCGGTGGCCGGTCTCACCCCCGTCCAGGCGCGCACGCGCATTCAGGCGCTGTATGCCGACGGCTGGCTGAAGAAACCGCAGGTCGCAGTGAACATTGTGGAATACTGCCGGGCGTCCGTCACGGTCTCCGGCCAGGTCAACCGCCCCGGCACATTCACCCTGCAGCGGAACCGAAGCATGACCCTGCTGGAGGCCATCGGCACCGCAGGTCATTTCAACACGCGGGCGAATCAGCGCAGCGTGATCCTCAAGCGCGGCGACAAAACATACGAGGTGAACGTAAAGCAGATCCTCAAGAATCCCAAGTCCGACGTGACGCTGCGCGACGGCGACATCGTGTGGGTGAAAGAAGCCATTTTCTAACCGGTTCCAGCCATGTCCCTTTACGAAGAAAAACCTGGAGAGGCTCCGGTCCGCGCAGAGAACCGGAATTCTGAATTGGCGGTCATGCCGCAGCTTCAGATGCAACTGCTTTCCGCGCTCATGGACCGGCCCGCAGAGGAGCCGCCGTCGATTGACTTCGGCCTCTTTGGCAGGGCGCTGCGCCGGTTTTGGCCGGTGCTGGCGGTCTCCGTGGCGCTGTGTCTTGGCGGGGCTTATGTCTATTTGAAACGCACGCCGGCGTTGTACGTCGCCCTGGGGGAAATCGGAGTGGGCCAGGAACGCACCGAACTCATGCCCGCCAATGGTGAGCGCGGCGAAGACTTGAAATCGCTGGAGGTCCTCAAAAGCATCGAGAGGCAAATCGCCGGTCAGAACGTGCTGCTGGAAGTGGCGCGCCGTTTTAAAATGCATCACGATCCCGGCATCGCCGGCGGCCGCGCGGAGGAAGGTCTGCATGATGACGAAGTGGTGATGGCCCTCAGCCGCCGTGTGACTGCGAGCCTTGAGCGCGGAACGCGGAACATTGTAATCAGCGTGGAGGACACCGACCCTCAACGGGCGAAAGACATTTGCCAAACAATCATCGATCTCGTGGTGCAGCGCGATCCAGGAGCGTCGTCCGCGCAAAAGGAAAAGGCCCTGGCCGCGCTGGAGAAGCAACTCAATGAGGCGCGCACGCGCATGGATGCCTCGCAAACGGCGGTGAATGCTTTTCGCGCAAAATTCCCCGGACTGCCGCTGGAGGAGAGTCCTACAGATCTAAAAACGAATTCCTACGAGGACCGCCTCAAGGCACTCAACGCCGAATCCGTGAAAGTGGAGGGCGAGGTAAGCGACACTCAGACTATCGTGGATCGCATCGACGCCGCAGGCGAGAACATCAATTCCCTGCTGGCGGTGCCCGGGCTCGGCAATCAGGAGGTGGCGATCGCGCAGCGCAAAGCCATCGGCGAAGCTATGGCGAAACTCGAAGAGACGGACCTTGGACCGAAACACCCCACCTACCAGGCCATGCGTAAGCAAATCGAAGAGCAGATTGCGGGGCTGCTCAAGGTTCTCCTGACCGGCACGGAGGTGGAGCGCACACGCCATGAAAAGGCGAAAACGAATCTGCAGCGCATCCGTACTGAGCTTGCCTCACTCAAGGAACAGCAAAACAAATTTGCGGTGGTGGCCGGCGACTTCCAAAAACTCGCACGGGAACTGAAGTCCTCGCGCGACGCTTACTCCGCCGTGCTCGGACGTCTGAATGAGGAGAAAACAAACTCCGGATATGGCGCCAGCGTGTTAACCATCGAGGCGCCGCCGCTCAAGCCCTCGTGGCCGTCGAAGCCGCGGCGCATGCTGGTGATGGCCGCCGGCGGCGCAGTTGGACTGGCGGGCGGACTCACGATTATTGCGCTGCTCATCCTCCTTGACCGCAGCATCCGGTCTTTGGCTTCCGGCGAGCGCCTTCTGCGCATGCCCGGTCTCGCCGTGGTGCCGCGCGTCAAAGTAATGGATAACAAGAGCTGGCTGACCTACGGGAATCAAAAGGACAGCCCGTCCGCCGAATGCTTCCGCGGATTGCGCGCCGCGCTCGGAATGACACGCCGTGAACGCGCCGCCAGAAGTTTTCTCTTCACGAGCGCCCGCACCGGCGAGGGCAAGAGTTATGTCGCAATGAACTTCGCGGCAAGCCTTGCACAACAGGGCTACCGCACGCTCATCATCGATGCCAACCTGCGCGCGCCAATCATGGATTCCATCCTGCTTGGCGAGCGCGCGCCGCGCGGCCTTGCGGACTATCTTTCCGGAGAATGCGAACCGGACGCAAAGCTCTGCCAGCAAACGCCGGTGGCCAATCTCTTTGTGTTTTCCGCGGGCATTCCCAGGGCTCACCCGGGTGAGATCCTCAATGAACAGGCGTTTGCGCGTTTGCTTCAGGAGGCACTCAAATGGTTTCACCGCGTCGTGATCGACACGCCGTCCTCCGGCCAATACGCCGACGCTCTGCCGCTGGCCCGCCATGCCGATGCCGTGTGCCTCGTGGTCCGCACGGGCCTCACCAAACGCGGCGAGGCTCTCAAAACCGTCAACCGGCTCGCGGCCGCAGGCGCGCGCCCGGCCGGATTCGTGCTCAATGCCGCTCCCGATGAGGCGGTGCGGGAAAGTTTCGCCGGCGATGTGGCCGCTCCCTTCCGCCTTTCCTCCGTGTTGCCGGCGCTGCCGCCGGCGCGCGCCTGACCTGCCTTTCTCTGATGAACGAAACGCTGCCCGTTCCATCCGTCCCTCCTGTGCAGGCTGTCCACGCCTCGCAGGTCACCGTGCGCACGGGTCTGGACCGCCGCGCCGACCGGCGGAATTTCGCCGCAAGGATGGAGGTGTTCAGCTTCGTTGGCGATCTTGCCATCACGGCCTGGATGCTGCTGCTCGCCTACTGGTGTCGCTTCGTCAGTCCGCTCAAGCAATACGGCTTCTATACGGAGTGCGTTGTCTTCAATGATTACCTTGGGCACCTCTTCATCGGAGTGGCGCTCATGGGGATGCTCCTGGTAAACTTCCGCACTTACAATCCGCAGCACCTGCTCTCGATCGTGTATGTTAGCAGTTCCATCGCGCGGGCATGCCTCGCATGGGTGGTGTGCTTCATGGGACTTTCCTTCGTGCTGCGCTTCGAGCCGTCTATTTCGCGCTTCTACTGCGCTTTGGGATTCGGGCTTTCGCTCATCGGTCTGCTGACATGGCGGGTGCTGCTCAACCGTCTCGTCCGCAGGGAGCAGAATGCGCGGCGCTTGCGTGAGCGGGTGCTCCTGGTGGGATGGACCAGCGATTCGCAGCGCCTCGTGCAGTTGATGACACGAGGCACGCGGCATTCCTTTGAAGTGGCGGGTGTCATTCCCCCTCCCGGCGGATTCCGCAACGGCAGCCCTGATGGGAGCATTCGCGTAGCCGGTGAATATTCGGATCTGCGCGACATCGTCATGCGCGAGGACATCGATGTGGTGCTCGTCAGCGATCTCGATCTCACCCGCGATGAACTCGTCGGGATGTCCATTCTTTGCGAAAAGGAACTCGTGGACTTCAAGATTGTTCCTAACTGTTTCCAGATTCTCCTCAGCGGTCTCAGCCTTGAAAACATCAGTGGCGTCCCGGTCCTCGGAGTGAGCCGCCTGCCGCTGCACTCGTCGTTCAATCAATATCTGAAGCGTACAGTGGACATCTGCGGCGCCCTGACAGGACTGCTGCTGAGCGCGCCCGTCATCGCTTTCTTTGGCCTGCTCGTGTGGCTGGAGGACCGCGGTCCCATCTTTTATGCGCAGACCCGCATCGGACGCGACGGCAAGGCCTTTCGCATCTGGAAAATCCGCAGCATGAAGCGAAACAGTGAACAGATGGGTGTCGGCTGGACGGTAAAGAACGACCCCCGCCTGCTCAAGTGCGGAGGCTTCATGCGAAAATACAATATCGACGAGGTGCCGCAGTTCTGGAACGTCCTCACCGGGGAAATGAGTCTCGTCGGCCCCCGCCCGGAACGTCCGGAACTCATCCACAATCTGCGGGAGGAAATCCCTCACTATCAGGCCCGCCACGACGTCAAACCCGGCATCACCGGATGGGCGCAAATCAACGGCTTCCGCGGCGACACCGATCTTCGTGAGCGCATCAAGTGCGACCTCTTCTACATCGAAAACTGGAACCTGCTGTGGGATTTTCAGATCATGATGATGACGTTTGTGAGAAGGGAGAATGCGTGCTGAAAGCTCCAAACATCAAACTTCAAACCTCAAAGAAACTTCAAATTCCTAACTCCGAATCAGATACCACCTGCCATCCAGGAATTCTTTGAGGCTTGCTGCTTGAAGTTTCTTTGAAGTTTGGATTTTGATTTTTGAAGCTTTCCAGTCGTGACCTCCTCAAACCAGCCCGCGTCTTCCCACCGCCGCCTCGTGCTCTGGCTGACGTGGATCTATTGCCTTTCCTGGGCCTTTGATTTCCGCGGCTCAGAGCAGGGCGGATCCGCGTTTCAGCTTTTGAGTTTTGTGGTCACGGCGGGCACGGGCGTGCTGATGGCACTCGTAGGCTGGCGTGTGTTGTTTCGCCGGCCGCTGGGCTGGTTAATCCTGCTCTGGAGCGTATTTCTTGCCAGTTCGGCGGTGGTTGCGGTGGCGCAGCATGTCGCGCCCGGAAACTATCTGCGCACGATCATCCCCTGGGCATTGGTACTCACCAGCATGATCGCATGTCAGGTCGCAGCCGGCTTTGGCATTACGCTGCGCCAGGTGCTGTTGCCCATGCTGATCGCGTGCGCCATCAATGTCGTTTGGCGCGCTTTTTACGCACTCGTCATTGCGGGTATCAGCCCTGAAATGGTGCGTGTGGAGATGCTCAGCCAGTGCCTTCCTTTGCTCATGGCTTTGCTGATGTGCGGCCTCTTTCTCCAGCGCACGTGGCCGGTGTGGCCCGTCATTTTGGGAGGACTTGGTATCGCTTCCTACGTATTCAGTATTACCCGCAGTGCGATCTTCATCATCGGCGCCGCAGGCGCAGGAGTGGCGATCGCGATCCTCGTCAGCCGCCGCATTGCAAAGCCGGAACCCGGATTCGCTGCGGCGAAAATACGTCATTTGGCAACGGGTCTCAGCATATTGGCTGCAACGTTTGTGATCATCGGAGTGGCGACGCCTTTTGTTTTCGAGCGATGGTATGAACGCGTCTTCAATCCTGTGGGCGGCGAATATACCAGCCTTGACCCATCCACCCTGACACGCCTCGCCGAGACGGAGGCATTTGTTGAAATCCTGGACGGCGATCCTCTCAACTACGCTTTCGGCATGGGGATTGGACACAATTACTATTGGGACGAGCGTTATGCCGTCGAGCTCGCCTACACCTATGGCAACGTGGACATCTTCCGCGCCGACTTCCGCGAAATCTGGTTCCCTGGTCATGCCATCTGGACTTATGCGGTGTTCTCCGGAGGCTTCTTCAGCCTGACGTGCCATGTGCTTTTCTTCGTGCTGGCGGTCGGCATTTCGTTGCGCGCGGGAAAGGCGGCTGTGCGAAGCGGCGCCGCGCCGTGGCACCTCGCATGGCTGCCGTTTTGCGGAAATCTTGCCTTCATTAGCGCCAGCCTTACTTTCAATCCGTTCATTGAGCGCGCTGCCGGACTGGTGCTGGGCTTCATCGTGGCTCTGCCGCAGTTTCTCATGCGTGACACAGTAAAGGTTTCCGCGGCCAAAAAGCGCCTCGCGCAGGTGCTGGCCGTGCCAATCCTGCAACGCGAGGAGGGCCTGCCGGCATGAACTCTGAGCATCAAAAGAAGCGCTCGCGCAGCATCATCCTTGCGGTGTTCACCTCCATCATCAGCAAGGGCGGCAATGTGCTCCTCATGCTTCTCGCCATTCCGCTGGCCTATCAGGTATTGGGCGAGGAGCGCGCAGCCATTTATGGCGTCATGCAATCGCTCATGTGGCTCGTGTCCATGGCCGATCTCGGCACTGGCCCGGGCATGGTGAGGCGGCTTGCCGGCGCAGTGGCGGAGGAGGATAAAGACCGCCAGGCCGCGGTGGTTTCCACCGGGTTCTTTCTATCCCTCATGCTCGCGCTCATCGCAGGACTGCTCTTCTCCGCGCTGCTCGCATGGGTGCCGGTCACCACGCTTTTCAGCGATGCCTTCGCTCCCTACGCTGATGAACTCGAACACACCGCATGGGTCAGCCTGGCGGTATTCCTGATCCTCATGGTCCTCGCCTCCCTGGAGCGGGTGCGGGAGGGCTTCCAGGAGGTGCACATCGGCAATACATTTGGCTCCGTCTATAACGTCTGCGCGGCCGTCGTGCTGTGGCTGGGCATGTCCTACTTCCACACACCCGTGTTTTTGGTGCTCGCGGTGTACGGGCTGCTAATCTTCTTCTGCAGCGCCAATGTTGCCAATCTTCTCTGGAAACGCCCGTGGCTTCGTCCTTCGCTAAAACGCCTTGATCGCTCCGTGGTCCGTGGCATGACCCGCGAAGGTCTCGCGCTCTTCGCCGCAGGCAGTGTCGCTCCCATTCTCATCCGCGAAGCGCCAAAATTCATGCTGGGCCGGGCCGGAGCCCATGCCGCCTCGGATGTCGCTCATTATTGGATTCTCATTCAACTGGGGCTTATTGGCATGGGCTTCATCATGATGGTCACGCGTCCTCTCTGGCCTGCGATGGCGGAAGCCGCGTACCGACACGATTACTCATGGATCAGGTTTGCGCGGCAACGCATGATGCACCTCTTCGCGCCGTGCGCCGTCATCGTCGTGTGCGCGTTTTCCCTGCTTGGCCCGTGGTTCACTTCATGGTGGCTGAAAACCAACAGCGGGCTGACGCGAATGGATCTCACCGCTTACGGCGTGCTCTTCGTCCTGACCGCCTGGTCTCACATGCACTACGTCATGCTGGGCAGTCTCGGCATGGCGCGTGCCGCCGCGAAAGTGCTGCTCATCGAAGCGTTTCTCATTCTTTTCCTGACATGGTGGGGCATTCAATGGCAGGGTCTCCTGGGCGCCATCGTCGCCGCCTGCGCGGGAATGGTCGCGGTGTCGGCATGGGCCATGCCGCTGCTGCTGGGCCGCGCCCTGCGGGATCGCAGCGGACCCCGGACGGAAGCGGAGCCGGTGATGGTGCCTGCATAGAGTTTACACACGGCTTACAGACCGCGCTGCGAACGATGCGATGAGTTGCATACCAACTTATCAAGTCCACACTTATGAAATGCCTCACCGCTCTTCTCACTGTTTCCCTGGCTCTGTCTGCTTTCGGCGCGCCTCCCGCTCCTCCGCGTAAGGCGGCGGCTCGCATTCCAAACGCCCACATCGACTACGACAAGTTTCTCAAACTGGCCGTCTCCACGAAAACACTTCGTGAAGACCGCCGTCTTACGGAGGAACAGTTCATCGCATTTGCCAAAGAGCCCGGAACCATCATCCTCGACGCGCGCAGCGCTGACAAGTTCGCCATGCGGCACATCAAAGGCGCGATCAATCTTCCCTTCACCGACTTCACCGTCGAGTCCCTCGCGAAGGTCATTCCCTCAAAAACAACGCGCGTCCTGATCTACTGCAATAACAACTTCACCGGCAGTCCTGTCGCCTTCGCCGACAAGGCGGCACCCGCGGCGCTGAACATCTCGACGTTCGTTTCCCTTGCCGCCTACGAATACACTAACATTTACGAGCTCGGTCCTCTCAAGAATATAAAGGAAACGAAAATCGAGTTTGAAGGCACCGAAGTGGGCAAGTGACCCCGGGGGAGGGCGCCAGCTCCTGATCTTAGATTCCGCTTTACCGGAATTGCCGTGCTGTTTACCGGAGGGCCTCCATGAGTTCCTCCTCCTACGCCAGCCGCCATCTTGGAGCGGATGACGACGCTATTCAGCGCATGGCCGCCGCCTGCGGCCATGCTTCGCTCGATACCCTTGTCGATGCCACAGTCCCGGCGGCCATCCGCGCCTCCGCTCCGCTCGATCTGCCGCCCGCGCTCGGCGAGCAGGAAGCCCTCGCGGAGTTGCGCGAAATCATGGGCCGCAATAAGGTGTGCAAGTCCTTCATCGGGCTTGGTTATCACGGCACCATCACTCCGCCGGTCATCCAGCGGAACATCCTCGAAAATCCAGGCTGGTACACCGCCTACACGCCCTATCAGGCCGAGATCAGCCAGGGCCGTCTCGAGGCGCTGCTCAATTTCCAGACCATGGTCTGCGAATTGACCGCCCTGCCCGTGGCAAATGCCTCACTCCTGGATGAAGGCACTGCCGCTGCGGAAGCTGTCACGCTTTGCCACGGTTCCACGAAAATCAAAAACCCGCGTCGCATCCTCGTGGATGACCGGGTGTTTGCCCATACGCTCGCCGTCATCCGCACGCGCTGTGTGCCCGTGGGAGTGGAAATCAGCGTCGCCCGCGCGGATGAAGCCACGCTGAATCCGGAGGATTGCGTCTTCGCTGTGATCATCCAATATCCGGCAGGGGATGGCTCCCTGACGGACTGGCGTGCAACCATCGACGCCTTCCATCAGCAGGGCGCGCTGGTGATCATGATCTCCGACCCTCTCGCCCTGACACTCCTGACACCTCCCGGCGAACTGGGCGCGGACATTGCTGTGGGCAGCACGCAACGATTCGGCGTTCCCATGGGCGGAGGCGGCCCGCATGCAGCCTACATGGCGGTGAAGGATGAGTTGAAGCGCAAACTGCCAGGCCGTCTCATCGGCGTGAGCGTGGACAGCCACGGCAATCCCGCCATGCGTCTGAGCCTGCAAACGCGCGAGCAGCACATCCGTCGTGACAAGGCCACCAGCAACATCTGCACCGCTCAGGTGCTCCTCGCCGTCATGGCCGGCATGTATGCCGTTTGGCACGGACCGGAGGGATTAAAGAGGATCGCGAAGCGGGTGCATGGTCACACCGCGACGCTCGCGGCAGGCCTCGAATCGACCGGCATCGCCGTGGAAAACCGCGGTTCGCATTTTGACACGCTAACCATTCACGTCCCGAACCGCGCCACCGGCATTCTTTTGGCGGCTGAAGCACGGGGCTTCAACCTCCGCCGCATCGAGAACGATCGCTTCGGCGTTACCTGCGATGAACTCACCACGGACGATGATATCACCGCGCTCTTGGAAATCATCAGCGGCACCAAAGGCCGCGTCCTGAATCTCTCACCCGCCATCCCAGCGTCCCTTCAACGGACCTCTCCATTCCTCAATCAGGAGGTCTTCCAGCGATACCACACCGAGCACGAACTTCTGCGTTACATCAATCGCCTCGCCGCGAAAGATCTGACACTTTGTGACAGCATGATCCCGCTCGGTTCATGCACCATGAAACTGAACGCCACCTCCACCATGATGCCGCTCTCATGGCCGGAAGTGTCCGCCATGCATCCTTACGCCCCGGCTTCGCAGTCTGAGGGCACGGATGCAATGATCGCTCAATTGGAGCAGTGGCTCGCAGTCATCACCGGCTTCGCTGCGGTTTCCGTCGCCCCTAACGCCGGCAGCCAGGGTGAATACGCCGGGCTTCTCGCCATCCGCGACTGGCACCTCAGCCGCGGCGATGAACACCGCGACGTTTGCCTTATTCCTGTCAGCGCGCACGGCACCAATCCGGCCAGCGCAGTTATGGCCGGCATGAAGGTCGTGGCCGTGAAGTGCGACAATTCCGGGAATATCGACATCAACGATCTCCGAATCCGCGCCGGTGAGCACGCCGCAGATCTCGCCGCGCTGATGATCACCTATCCCTCCACGCATGGCGTATTCGAGGAGGGCATTCGTGACATTTGCGCCATCGTGCATGAACATGGCGGCCAGGTTTACATGGACGGTGCTAACATGAACGCGCAGGTGGGCCTCACCAGTCCCGGCCTTATCGGCGCGGATGTCTGCCACCTTAACCTGCACAAAACTTTCTGTATCCCGCATGGCGGCGGCGGCCCTGGTGTCGGCCCCGTCTGCGTGGCCGCCCACCTTGCTCCGTTTATCCCCGGACGCGGCCCGAACGGTCCGGTGGTCAGTGCCCCGCACGGCAGCATGAGCATCAACGTCATTCCCTGGATGTACATCTGCATGATGGGCGGCGAAGGACTGACAAATGCAACCAAACTCGCCATTCTTAACGCCAACTACATTGCCCGCCGGGTCGAATCCTTTTTCCCCGTGCTCTATAAAGGCACCAACGGCCTCGTCGCGCACGAATGCATCATCGATGTCCGCCCTTATAAGGAGAGCGCGGGTGTCAGCGTGGAGGATGTCGCCAAGCGCCTCATCGACTACGGCTACCACGCTCCCACCATGAGCTGGCCAGTCGCCGGCACCCTCATGATCGAACCCACGGAAAGCGAAAGCCAGGCTGAACTCGATCGCTTCTGCGACGCGCTCATCGGAATTCATGGCGAGATCATGGCTGTTCAATCCGGTCAGGCCGATCGCGAACAAAACGCCCTCCGGTACGCTCCGCACACCGCAGCCTGCCTGCTGGCCGACAATTGGTCCCGTCCCTACAGTCGTGAACTCGCCGCCTTCCCTGACATTCACAGCCGCCGTCATAAATACTGGCCGCCCGTAGGCCGCGTGGATAATGTCTATGGCGACAAAAATCTCGTTTGCACCTGCGACAGCGTGGAAGCCTTCGCCGCACGTTCCGCTTCCTGACTATCTGGTCACCTGCCGAAACCCTCTCAGCGTGCTCCGCGCCGCTTCCGGCATCGTATCGATCCACGCATCCGCCTTCACCGGATCAGTGCGATAATACTCCTGCGCCACCTTGATCGCCGCCACCTGGCCGAACCACGGTTCCTGCGCGTAACGGCTCACAAAAGCCGCCGCCTGCTCCGGCCCAGCGCGCAAATGCCGCTCGGTCAGTTGTGTTAGCATGTTCGTTTTCGCGAGGCCCAGCTTTCCTGCAGGCAGCGAGTCGAACCACGCCTCCGCTTTTTCCATTCCCTCCGAGTGGATAAATTTGTCCGTCAATTGTGTGAGATATTTTTCGCTGTGCGGATCGTCCAGCCGCTCCTCCACAAACCTTCTCGCGAGGTCCATATCCTTTTCCGCGAGTCCGTCCACGAGCCCGACCGTAGCCGCGTCCAGCATCAGAGGATCGGCATCCAGATGCGCATTGAGCCAGTCCACGGCCTGTTGCGGCTGCTGGCTCGCCCAGCCGCCCGCTATCAGAGTCACAGCCTCACCCATGTTGCTTTTGCCGGTGCGCCTTTTCTCCGCGAAGGCCATGGCTGCTGCTCCATCCACCTCGCCCCAGCGGCGGGTAAAAAACGCAAACTCGGAGGCAAAACTCAGACCCTGCCGCTCGCTTTCCTGGAATATCTTCGCGATCTCTTTCGCCTGCTCCGGCGTGAGGCTTGTCAGAGCGCGGTAAAACAACTGCATCCGGCGAAATGGATTCGGTTCCGTGAGCGCCATCCTCACACGCTCCGGCGGCGAATGCGATTCTTCATCCCGCGTCACCGGAGGAGCTACCGACGCGGATGAACTGTCAGACTCCGCCGGAAGACTCGCCGCCTTCGTCACGCCCTTCCCAAAGTGCGCCGCTGTCACCGGTTCTTTTTCGGTTTCCATTCTATTCGGAGCCCAGTGCCTGCCCGCCAGGAACGCGATGCCGCTCGCCACCAGGGCGACCAGCCAGGGGATATACTTTGAGCGCATGGGACTGGCGAACGATCTTCTAACGTGTCACAGATGTTTGAGGTTCGTCAATCCCTATGCATCCGCCCAGCGATCGATTCCACGAACGCACCCGTCTGTGCATTCTGCACGCGAATGGGAATCATAACGCACCTTTCCAAATCCTCTCTCCTGCGCATAAGTTTTGTCCCGGCGCTTGATGTTCCTGTCACTTGCTGCCTTAACTGATTCACATGGAAGCCCTCCTCTCCTACTTCGCTGAAGGCGCGACAACCGCCACGCTGGCCCTCCCGCGCCAGTTGGCTACGCTGGGGACTTCCCGTGATGACTTGCTGGCTCTGCGCGATCCCAGCCTCCACCCGCGCCATGTCAGTCTCCATTGGCAGCCCGCCCGGGCCACGTGGGAGCTAACAAGACTCCATCCGGATGGACGCGTGGAGGTCAACGGACGCTCTGTCGGGGAGTCGGAATCCCTGCCGCTCAATCACCTCGACGAAGTCCGCGTGGGGCAAACCCTCTTCCGTTTTCACAAACTGCCGGCCGAGCCCCGATGCAGCGGTCAGCCCTGCAGTGAGCTGGCCCTCGACAAAAAGACAGTGCTCATTGGCCGCTCCAGCCCAGCCTCCGGCACTACCGAGTCCCCGGACAGTGTCCGCATTGATCTCGACGGCGAGGACTCGGGCATCTCGCGTCTGCACGCACAAATCGTATGTGATGCCGGCACATGGTATATTGAAGACCGCAGCAAGACCGGCACCGAATTGAATGGCCGCGCGTTCACCCGAAAGCCGCTCGTGTTTGGCGACCGGTTTCGCATCCGTGATTACTTTTTCGAATTCACCGGCACCGGAATCATTCGCGTGGATCAAGCCAGCGGAGGACGAATCGAGGCCCGCGAAGTCACCATCAGCGTGCCGGCCGGTGAGGGTAAAAGGACCATTCTCTCGAATGTGTCTGCGGAGATAAGAAGCGGTGAGTTTGTCGGCATCCTCGGCGGCTCCGGCACCGGAAAATCGACACTGCTGCGCGCGCTCTGCGGGCTCATGCCGGTTACGTCAGGTTCCATCCTCATCGACGGGGCACCTCTGCAAACGGCGGTGGGGAATTCCGGGATGGGCTTCGTACCGCAGGACGACATCGTCCACTATGAACTAACCGTCAGGCAGGCCCTCCTCTACAGCGCCCGTCTGCGGCTGAAGGCACCGGCCCAGGTCATCGATGCCCTGGTGGAGGGAACCATCCAGCGTCTCGGCCTCGTCACCCAGAGCCGCCAGCGCATCGCTTCGCTCTCCGGCGGACAGCGCAAGCGCGTGAACATCGCCACCGAACTCCTGACCAGACCCCCGGTGCTCCTCCTTGATGAGCCTTCCTCCGGCCTCGACCCGGCGAACGAAGAGGAACTCATGACCATGCTGCAAAATTTGCGGCTCACCGGTCAGACAGTCGTTTGCTCCACGCACGTGCTGCACAAGGCCTATCTCTTTGACCGCATTTGTTTTGTTCACAGCGGCCAGCTCATGTTCATGGGCACGCCCACCGAGGCGCGGCACTTTTTCCTTGATGAGGATGAAACCGGCAGCGCCAGTGCCGGCCATGCGCCTCTGGAGAAGATCTATGCTCTCTTCAGCCACAGCCAGGAACAGACCCTGCTGTGGCGCGGCAAGTTCGCCTCGTCAAAAATGGCGCCGGGCAACAATCCCGCGTCGCCGCCGCCCATTCGCCTCGTGGCCAATCGCAGCATGGCGAAGAACCGTCCGGGCATGATCTCACGCCTCATTGTGCTCCTGCAAAGGCAATGGGCCATTCTGCGGTCGGATAAACTGAACATCGTCTTCCTCTTCGCGCAGGCGGCGATCATCGGGCTCCTCGCCGGATGGGTCGGGCGCAGCGAACCGGAATTCAGAATGTTCCTGACTATGATTGCCGCGCTGTGGTTTGGCTGTAACAACGCCGCCCAGCAGCTCACGCGGGAGATTCCCGTCTTCCGCCGCGAGCGCGTCAGCGGACTCGGCATTCACACTTATTTGCAAAGCAAGTGGACGTTCCTTTCCGCCATTACTGTGATGCAATGCGCCGTTATGCTCTGCTGCATGATTGCCGTGCTTGGGCTGTCCTCGGCGCTCGGTCTGATTCCCCTGACTGAATGGGCGGAGGTGAAGCCCGCCGGCTATCTGCTGCACGCCGCTGCTTTTATCCTGACGTCGTTTACCGGAGTCGGCATCGGGCTCGCCATCTCCGCCACCGCGCGCAGCAGCACCCAGGCAGCTATCTGGGTTCCTCTGATACTCATTCCGCAAATCCTCTTCGCCGGTTTCGTCGTTCCCCTGGCGGATATGCCGGTCAGCGTCCGCATGTTCAGTCACCTCATCCCCAGCGCTTCCTCCCAGCGTCTCCTCGATCTGGGCAACATCATCGATAAGCCAATGCCGGTGATGACCCACAATACGAAAATCCCTCTCTTCTGGGAGTCGAAGCAAAAAGAGGACGGCACCTGGGCTCCCCGCAGCTTCTCCATGCCGGTGAAAGACGGTGTGCCCCGTGACGACATCGCCGAAATGAACAACCTGAACCGGGCATGGCAAAACCTGGCCGTGGACCATTCCAAAATTGGCACCTTCGCCCCGCCGAGTCCGTCAGGGGAGTCCGTCTATGTCAGCGACCGGCCCGATGTCCCGGGCAAGGTTGCTGGTGATATCTTCAAGGACATGAAACCCGCCTGGATCGCCATGTCCTTCCTTTTCGGCTGGCTCATCGCGGCCTACGCCATCATTTGGACCGGCCTCCTCCGCCGCGACCCTCTGCGCAGGCGCAGTCAACTCGCTGGTTAAATACTTGAGATATTCCCGAAGTGTTCACCGGGTTATTCACCGGCTATTCACATACTTGTTTTTCACAAACAGCAAGCCGATACTAACAAGTACTCACGGGGTTCGTGTTGCCGGGCGAAGGGTGCTCTTCATGCTTTGCCTCGTCAATGTCCGACAATCCTCCGACCTCCTCTTCACCTGTACCCGGTCCCGGCGATGCCTCCGCCCGCGGTCCGCGTCTTCACGGGCCTGGAAAGAAAAAGCCTTCGGACGCCAGCGCGCTTTATGATCCCGCGCGAGCGCTCCCCAGCGCCGTGGATATGGAGCGGTGTGTGCTTTCCTGCATGATGCAGGCGCCGGATTTCGCCGTCGGCCTGGCCATGGAAAAGCTGACGCCGGAGCACTTCAGCGTGGAGGCGCACACGCTCCTCTTCGACATGGTGGTGCGTCAGTTTGACGGGGGAAAGCCCGTCGATCCGGTGTCGCTCACGCAGCTTCTCCACGACCGTGATTTGATAGGTAAAGTGGGCGGACCCGCTTTCGTTTCGGAGGTTTACACCGCGTCGCCGAATCCCGCTCACGTGGCGCATTATGCGGATCAGGTGCAGCAAAAGGCGATCCTGCGAAACATCATCAAAGCCTGTTCGGACTGCATCGGCCGGGCATTTGATGATCAGGAAAACGTCGGCCCGCTGCTGGATGAAGTGGAGGCCCGCATCCTCGGCATTCGTGAAGCGGAGGAGTCCAAGAAGGGCACGATGACCATGAAGGAGCGTGTCTTCAAGGCGATCGACGACCTCGAAAAACTCGCCGCGAATCCTAACGCTATCAATGGGCTGCCCACCGGCCTGCAACGGCTGGATGAAATGACCGGCGGCATGCACCCGGGGGAGATGATCATCATCGCCGCACGGCCCTCCATGGGCAAAACGTCGCTCGCCATGAACATCATCGAGCATGCCGCGGTGGACCAAAACAAACCGTGCGCTGTGTTCTCTTTGGAAATGACCGCCGATTCGCTGGTGCAGCGCCTTATCTGCGCGCGCGCGCGCATCAACATGCGTTCGCTCATGTCAGGGCAGTTTCTCAACAAAGGCGACTTCCAGCAAATGACACGTGCCGCCAGCCAGCTCGCCGGCAGCAATATCATCATCGATGACACCCCTGCGCTGTCCATTCTCGACTTGCGCTCCAAGGCCCGCCGTTTCAAAAAGCTCTACGGCATCGAACTGATCGCCGTGGACTATCTCCAGCTTTGCCGCTCCACCAGCAAACGCGCTGCCGACAACCGCCAGCAGGAGATCGCCGAAATTTCCAGCGGCCTCAAGGCCCTCGCCAAGGAACTGAGCATTCCCATCATCGTCCTCGCCCAGTTGAACCGCGGACCGGAAACCCGCGGCAGCGGCAAACCCAAGCTCAGCGACCTTCGCGAATCCGGCTCCATCGAACAGGATGCCGACGTCGTCGGTCTTCTCTATCGTCCGGAATATTATGCCGAAGATGAGGAGGAAAAGCAGGAGGTCGGCGGCCAGGCCGAACTCATCATCGCCAAGCAGCGCAATGGCCCCACCGGCGCGGTGCCCCTCACGTTCCTCAAGGAGTTCATGCGCTTCGAGACACGCGAAGGGGAAGTGGCGGAGATTGAATAGGAGACGCCTGCGCGAGCCCGGCAAAGAAAAGCCGCGCCCTTGTTAGGGGCGCGGCCTGCAGATTTCACTAACGAACTGCCTTACGGCACCACCTGGATCCGGATAAACGCCCGGCCTGTCGCAGGGCCGGTGCCGGGGATGTTGGCAGTGGTGGTGGCGCCTGCGCCGCCGGTGACGACGACGTTTCCGAGGTTCGTCCACGAGGAGAGGTCAGCGGTGGGGCTGTATTGGGCGCGGTAGCGCTTGCCGGGAACGCTGGTCCACGTCAGCGACAGATCACCCGTGGTTGGATTGAGCGAACCGTTCACGATCTTGAGAGCCGAGCCCGCGTTGTTGGCACTGGTGCCGGCCACGTATTCAAGATAGTTCGATTGTCCGTCTCCATCGAGGTCGAGATTGCGGTCCGCGGCGCTGTTCTTGTCGAGGCCGTTGGCGTCTTCATACACGTCCGGAATGTTGTCGGAATCCGTGTCCACCAGCGTTTCACCGGTGGTGAAGAGCACGTCCGAAACCGTGAACGTCTCCGAGGCGGAAACGTTAGCGCCGTAGATTTTCAACTGCACGCTGTTGGCTCCCGCGGGAATCGCATGGGAGAGGTCGAAGGTACTGTCGAGATGGGCCAGCACGTCTCCCTTTGGATCGACGAGGTTGAATTCGTCGCGAACACGGTTGGCCGCATAGTCTTCGGCGCCGGTGGCATACACCGCCTGAGTGACGGCATCGGTGCCGGCCACGCCATCATAACCATTGAGGTATCCGTCCGCCGGTCCGTTAGGACCGCCGGTGGCCCCGGTTGCAGGAGCGCCGTCACCGGTATCCCACGTGGAGATCAGGTTGATGGGAGCGCCGCCGTCGATGATCAGTTCCGCCTTGAAGCGGTCGGCACGCTCGAAGTTGGAGCCGTCGCTCACTTCCACGGCGTGCAGTTTCGCAGTGAAGTTCACTGCGCCGACGCCGCTGAGGTCGATCACTTCAGACTCCACGATCTTGTCCGTCGCGCCGTTGCCGGCGGTCATCGTCAGTGTGCGGGCACCTGCATCGTTCACCCATTCCACCGCCGGAACAACTGTGGAGCGACTAACAAGATCCTGCGCCACCCCGCCGAAGTTCTTCACACCGATGGTGTAAAGCGGGGTCGTCGCCGGCGGGCTCACCACGATCGTCGCGACAACCGCCGGATTCAGACTATCCGTTAGGGTAATGGTTTGATCCCCGGAAGAGGGCAACGGCCCAAAGGTCACCGGATTCGTCGCCGAATAGAGGCCCGAGGCCGGCGTCACATTGCTCGTCCATCCCGTGCTGGCTCCCAGTTCGATGGGGTCGATGTTGAGCTGCACGGTAAACGTGTCGTCCGCCGGATCGCTGGTTCCATGGTTGTCCGAGACTTTGGTTCCCGGAATGATACGGATTTGCGCCGGGGCCGTTTCCACTTTGAAGTCGCGGAAGACGAGCGTCTCGTTTGTGGAATCGTTCACACCGCGGATCACGAGCTGCACGGAATTCGCACTCGCGGGGACCGAAAAGGAGAGCGGGAATACCGAGTCATAGGGACCGTCCGCCGCCTTGTCCTTGTTGAATTCGTCCAGGGCCGGATCTGCAGCGCCGCCATTCATCTTGCCCGAGTTGTCCGTGTCGTAAGGCGAAATCAAATTCACCGGTGTGGCCGCGCCGTCCACAATCAGTTCCGCCACGAATGTATCCGCCGCTTCAAACCCCGCGGAAGTGTCCTTCGCTTCGACCACCGCGGAAATCTTCGCGGCACCGAGAGTGGAAAGATCCACCACTTCGGAACGAATTACTTTCTCCGGGCCGCCTCCGCCATTCGCCATAGTGAGCGTATTGAGCGTCTCGTCGATCACCCACTGCGAAGGCAGTTCGCCGATGCTGAGGATGGGCGTGTTGGCGAGAACATTCGTTCCGACCACGCGTGCCGGCAGCACATTCGTGGTGGCCGTGCAGGTGGCTGTGGCCGCATCCACGAGCGTGAGCGCCAGGCGTCCCGACGTGAATTCCGAATACGGAACATTGGAAATTGTCTGGGCCGCACCGTAGGCGCCTGTGGTCGTGGAAAGCGACGCCGGAGACGAAACCGTCCAGCCGGACGGGCTCACCGCGCCGGTTCCCGTGGCTGTCACCGTAAAGCTCACGGTGTCATCCGAAGGATCGGAGGCGTTCGCTCCGGGGCTGCGCTGCACATTGGAAACGACCGCCTCAATGGCACAATCCGTTCCCGAACCGGCCCGGAAGTTATCGATATGATAGGACGGATCTTCGCCCGCGGAATTATGATCCGCCCACAGGAGATACATATTCCCGGCGTTCGGAAGGGGCGAGGAAAGCGTGATATTGACCGTCAGAGACTCGGGAGAGATAAGAGTCCCGTTCGTGTCGCGGCTCAGTTCAGGAACGGCCACCCACGATCCGGGAGCACCAGTCATGCTGACATAAGCGCGCAGTCCCTTTACCGCTTCCGCAGTGGCGTCCACTCCCGTTGCGACCGCCTTGGAATAGTCGTATCCCACCTGGATCTTGTTCAGATCGCCGCCCGTCGCGTTTGTCAGGGTCACCATCAGCAGGGTGTAGTCGTTGCCGGTGGGACGGGTTTGAAGGAATTGCTCAGAGTTCCAACGCGCGATTTCCGCCTTATTCGGAGGATTCGAACCGGAGTTGGTGAGCGTGGTGATCACCGCAGCGGCGTCCGTGGCGGTTGTGACGGCGCTGTCGAGTGCCTCGACGGTGGTAATCGTTCCGCCGGTACCGACGGTTAGTGTGCGCCAATTAGCGCCCCACGCCGAAGCGGGATCACCAACAAACGGTTCCGCCACCGGCGGATCGACGATTTGAAAACCAGCATAAGCGGCCGAAAGCGGCAGCAGCGCGACGAGCGGTAATAATGAAAGACTAAGACGGGACGTTCTGGGGGATCTCATGGAGTTGGGGGTGCTGTTTCAGAAAAATCGAGCGGCCAGGGCTTTTTCCGAAGGCCGTAGGATATTTCCCTAAGTGTTAAGAAAAGATTATTTTTAGCGTGATTACTATTAGGGCTGATGTTGCTCAACTTCTCCTTCTGCAAGAACGCGATACGCGTCCACGCAACGGGAAGATTCCTTTAATTGGGTGCCATCATTCATGTTTTATGCCGTGCCGCGAAAGCGCCGATGCGATCGAGCGCAATGGCGAGATTTTTGTCATCTGTCGCATAACAACAACGCACGAAACCTTCCCCGGCTTTGCCAAATGCCGTCCCGGGCACCACTGCCACCTTTTCCTCCTCCAGCAGTTTGGTGGCAAAGTCGCGGCTTGTCATGCCGGTGCTCCGAATGTCAGGAAAAACGTAAAACGCACCGCCCGGCATGAAGCAGCTGAGGCCTGCGTCATTGAGTTTGCTCACAACCAGATTCCGCCGGTGCCAATAGGCTTTGCGCATTTGTTCCATCGGCCCGGCGCCGTGCTCCAGAGCCTCGATTGCCGCCACTTGCGAAGTGATCGGCGCGCACAGCATGGAATACTGGTGCACCTTCATCATCGCCTCTGTCAGTTCCGGGGGGCTGCACGCATAACCAAGGCGAAAGCCCGTCATGGCAAACGCCTTGCTGAATCCATGCATCAAAATCGTGCGCTCCTTCATTCCCGGAATGGCCGCGATGCTGTGATGCACGCGATCATCATATAGAAGCTCACAATAAATCTCGTCCGTGATGACGATAAGATCATGCTTGATCGCCAGTTCCGCGATTCCCTCCAGTTCCTCCTTCGGCTGAAGGCCGCCGGTGGGATTGGTGGGAAAGTTCAGCATAATGATCTTCGTCTTCGGCGTGATGGCCTTTTCAACGTCCGCCGCGCGCAGGGCAAAGTCGTCTTTGCCCTGCGTCTCCACCGTCACCGGCGTGCCGTAGGCCATGTAAATGGATGGATTGTAGGACACGTAACACGGCTCGTGATAGATCACCTCTTCTCCGGGATTGAGCAGCGCGCGGAAGGCAAGATCCAGCGCCTCGCTCACGCCCACGGTGACGATGATCTCCGTCGCCGGATTGTAGGCGACGTGGAATTGCTTCTGCACGTACCGCGCAATGCTCTTACGCAGTTCCAGCAGGCCCAGATTGCTGGTGTAGGATGTTTGCCCTTTTTCCAGCGAATGGATCGCCGCCTCGCGGATGTGCCACGGCGAACTGAAATCGGGTTCGCCCACGCCGAGGGAAATGACATCGCCCGCGGCGAGCACCAGTTCGAAGAACTCGCGAATGCCGGAGCGCGGCACCGCACGCACCCGGTCGGAAATTTTCTCTGTTAGACTCATGGATAGTGGCAGCGCAGAGAAAAATCAGGGAGTGACCGCCAGCCGGCCACCCTCCGCCGAACCCCTGGAGAGAAACCCGTCGTGTTTATAAACCTTGAGCTGGAAATGCGTCGCCGTGCTGATGACGCCTTCCAGAGAACTGAGCTTCTCCGCCACAAATCGCGCCACCTCCCGCAGATCGTTCCCGCGCACCACCACCCCAAGGTCGTAGCCGCCCGACATCAGCCAGCAGCTCACCACCTGGTCAAACTTCGCGATTCGTTCTGCGATGCGGTCAAACCCGCCGAGGCGCTCCGGCGTCACCTTCACCTCGATCATGGCCGTCACCCCCTCATCGTCGGCCTTCTCCGGGTCCATGACCGCCTGATACCCCAGAATGGTCCCGTCCGCCTCCCATGCAGCCACCCGCGCCCTCACCTCCTGCGCCGTCGTATTGAGCAGGTTGGCAAGCTGTTCCGCACTCAGGCGGGCATCTTTCTGAAGCAAAGCAAGCAGCGGGTCCATAAACAGTTAAAAGGTCACTCTCATGGGGGCATCCCCGCCCCGTGACAAGAGGAAGTCGCCTGCGGGGAAGCCTAAAAGTTCGATCATCAAACTTCAAAGAAGCTTCGGCGCAGTTGGGGGGAGGAGGATACTCGAATCCGTCATTCCCCTGCGCGGTCGCATCGCCTATGATGCGGCTATGCGTACGATCCTTACCTTCACCGCTTTAGCTGCCCTGAGTTCCGTCGTTTCCGCCGCCAATTGGTCCCAGTGGCGGGGGCCGAAGCGGGACGGGGTTTCGAGCGAAACCGGGCTCCTGAAATCGTGGCCGCAGGGCGGGCCAAAGATGCTGTGGAACATCAAGGGCCTCGGCAAGGGGATGTCTTCGGTGTCTATCTCGGATGGCAAAATCTTCACCATGGGCAGCCGAAAGGATGGCCAGATGATCATCGCTTATGACTCCGGCACGCAAAAGGAACTGTGGGCGGCGAAGGTGAGCAAACGGGGCGGCGAACCGCGCTGCACTCCCACGGTGGCGGACGGGATGGTCTATGCGCTCAGCGATGACGGCGAGGTGCTGTGCTGTTCCGCGGCGGATGGCAAGGAGGTGTGGCGCAAAAGTTACAAGCAGGACTTCGGCGATCCTGCGAAACCCGGCTGGAATTTCAGCGAGTCTCCTCTGGTGGATGAGGGAAAATTGATCCTGACACCGGGCCACCCGGAGCATTTTATGGTGGCGTTGGATGCGAAAACCGGCGCGCCGGTCTGGACGCTGAAAGCTGAACTCAAGGGCGAGGGCCATGACGGCGCGGGCTATACCGGTCCCGTGATCAGCAACGGCGGCGGCGTGAAACAATACGTCACGCTGGTGGGCAAAGGGGCGATCGGCGTGTCGGCCAAAGACGGCAAACTGCTGTGGCATTACAATCGCGTGGCCAACGGGACGGCCGTCATTCCCACGCCGCTCGTGTGGGACGATTATGTTTTTGTTTCCAGCGGCTACGGCACCGGCGCGGCTTTGCTGAAGCTGAGCAAAGACGGAGAGGGCGTGAAGGCCGAAGAGCAGTATTTTCTCAAGGCCGGCGATTTCCAAAACCATCACGGCGGCATGGTGCGCATCGGCGACTACATTTACGCGGGCAGCGGTCACAACAACGGACTGCCCATCTGCATCGAGTGGAAGACCGGGAAAGTCCTGTGGAAGGAACGCGGCCCTGGGAAGGAAAGCGCGGCGGTCATCGCGGCGGACGGTGAGCTCTACTTCCGCTATCAGGACGGGATCATGGCTCTGATCGACGCAAACCCTGACAAATACAAGGAGAACGGGTCCTTCAAGCTTCCGTTTATCGACGGGCCGAGCTGGCCGCATCCCGCCATCGATGACGGAAAGCTGTATCTGCGCTCACAGGACGTGCTGATGTGTTTCGACCTCAAAAAATCCTGACAGATCCCGGGACGGGGAGCGGAACTCATTTTCTGACGGATTATGAACACCGCGCCTGTTTCCACTCCGCTGTGGGAAATGGTCCCGACCGCGCGGTTCTACAGCCGGGAGGAAGCGGACGCTCTTTCGGCGCTGGCGCTGGAGGCTGGAATCACGGCGCCGGTGGTGGATGCGAGCCGTGCAATGGCGACGTTTGACATGTCGCTGGGTGCGGTGGGCTCCGCGGAGGGATTCACGGTTTTTGTGAATCCCGGTGACTTGAAGCGGTTGCAGTCAAAGCTGGAGGAAACACTGGAAATCGATCCGCAGGACCCGCTCTGCACCCTAACGGATTCTGAACTGGAGGAGGTGGTCCATGCTCCTCTCAATGCGAACCTGACGGAGCGGGTGATCGCCCGCAAGCTGCTGGCCGCGCGCAAGGCGGGCGCACAGGATGCGCCGGCGCTTCCCGCGTCCACTACCGCTTTCAATCCCGACCCTCACCGGAAACAGGATGTCCGCATGGCCCGCTGGCTGGGAGGGGTGGCCATTATTTTCACTGCGGTGTATTTATTCTTCATAGCAGCCGATCCGGGATATCGCGAGCAGGTGATGCGCGAGAGCATACAAGGGACGTGGAAACAGGACTCGTCCGCCAAGGACCGCCGCGGGTACGTCCATCACGATGCGTTTGCCGGCGGCGTGAGAGTACCGCTGCTTTTTCTGCTGCCTTTCGCCGCGGGCGGCGCTCTCATTCTCTCACGAAGAAAGCTGGCGGATGACACGGTGCGCCCCATGTTTCCCGGGCCGTGGCGGGTGCTGGGATGGGTCATCCTCATCGTAGCCGTCGCGGGACTCGTTTGGTTTATGAGGGATAACATTCTGGAATGGTTGAGACGAACGCCGGAGGAACCGCCTGAAGACTAACATGGAAGAAGTTTCCGCCCGCCCGAACTTCCGCTTATTGCACCTCACAGCGGTCACCGCGCTGTGCTTCTGCCTCGCGGTTTGCTTGATTTACTTCTATGCTTTTTTTGAATGGAGTGCCAGGCCGTATCAATCCTCCCGCAGTGTGCTCGGCTGGCTGTCCGCCCACTGGACCCATGAATCTTACACCTATCGTCATGGATGGCTGATCCTTTTGGTAATGCTGATTCTCCTGTATCGTGCGGCCATGCGCAGCAGAAATGAGCCGAGCGCGGATTTCGGCAAAGGACTGTTATGGCTCATTGCCGGCCTGTTCTGTCTGTGGAGCGGAGTTCGGATCGGAATGCTAACGCCCGCCGCAGCCAGCCTGCCGCTGGTGGTGATGGGAGGGATTCAATTTGGGTACGGCTGGAAACGGGCGCGGCACTTTATCTTCCCATTGAGCCTCTTTGTCTTCCTGATCCCCGTTGAAGCGGTCGAGGAATGGTCAAGGACCCTGGGCGTATTCTCCAAAGAGCGCGGACAGGCGGTCCATGATCTTCTAACTGGACAGATGGGGTCCGGTTGGAAGCCGGCCTGGGGCCGCGTTGGATTTGGCCACCGTGCGCACATCGATTACTTTTTGCTGCTGATCCTGACAGGGTATCTCTTTATCATGGTTCCCCGCCGCTTCCTGAAGGCCCGGGTCATCCTTTTTGCCTTTCTAATTCCAATCGTGATCAGCACAGATGCGCTTGGCCGAATCTTCGCGGAGGTGCTTTTGCGTTATCCCAACGCCAGCGAGAAGCTGCAACAGTATTGGGATTGGGCTCCGGTTCTTCAGGTGACTTTGGCGTTCTGTCTTTTCCTCGCGTTGAGTGTAATCCTGCGACTGACCGGTCGAAGGTCGCGTTCGATTCCAGAGCCGGTTAGGTGAGTTCACGCCGCGCCCAATTCCGCCAGCGCAAGGTGCTCCGGGGCATGACCGAGAAATGAACCGGCGATGCCGTGGAAGCGCTGGGCGGCATCAGTGACATAGAAGTGCTCGTCTGCATCGCCGCCAGTTTCGCGCAGCATTCCTTTTTTCTCCAGGAGTTGAGCGGTCTCCGCGGCGGCGGCTTCGGCGCTGTCCACGAGCGTTACGTCAGGACCCATGGTTTCGGCGATAACTTTGCGGAGGAGAGGATAATGCGTGCAGCCGAGAACGAGAGTATCGATGCCATCCTCGCGGAGGCCGGCGAGGTATTTGGCGGCGACTTGCCGGGTGATTTCAGAATCGGTCTCACCCTCCTCCACCAGGGGCACGAAGAGCGGGCAGGCTTTGCTGATAATGGCAACCAGCGCGTCATTACCCTCGGTGGCGAAGGTTTCGCGAATGCGCTGTTCGTACGCCCCGCTGCCGATGGTAGCCGCGGTGGCGATAACACCGATGCGGCGGTTCTTCGTCGCGGCCACCGCGGCGCGCGCTCCCGGCCCTATCATTCCCAGCACCGGCACGTTTGGAAACTGTGTCCGCAGCGCGGGAGCGGCCAGAGCCGAGGCCGTATTGCACGCCACCACGATCATCTTCACCCCGCGATTCAGAAGGAACTGTGCGTCCTCGACTGCATAACGCTCCACCGTGGCCTGCGACTTGTTTCCATACGGCACCCGCGCGGTGTCACCGAGATACACCAAATGCTCTCCCGGCAATCGCTGCCGCACCGCGCGCAACACGGTGAGCCCGCCAACGCCGGAGTCGAAGATGCCAATGGGAAGAGAATTCATGGGGGAAATGAAGGTGGCATTCGCTTCCGCAGCACCGCCGCGGCGTAAAGGCCGAATCCGCTTCCCTGGTGAATCGCTGCGAGCCGGCCGGTTGAGGAGTTCTACCGGGCGCATTCAACCACGGACATCAGCAGCCTGGATTGGCACACGGGAAATTTGCCTGATTTCGCGTGACGAAGGAACGTTGTGAGATTTTGCTAAAACGGCCAGCAAAACAGCACACTTCCACATTCTCATGAAAACAATTCTTGCCGCCCTTTTCTTAACCTGCGCGATGGCCCATGCCAGTTTGCTTGGAATGGCCATGATCAAACAGCCTGTCTATGTGCATGGTTCCGACACGGACGTAGAGATCGCAATCATCGATGTCCCTATCGTGATGCTTTTGACCGCCCCGGAGTCCACTATTGGGGCGATTGCGCAACCCTTCATCCCCCCGGCGACCAAGGCCTGGAAGGACCCGCACGATGTGAATCTGACCTCACGATATGGCATTAAGGTCAGCGCGGTGCAGGAAACGGAGACGAGCATGGTTGTTACCGTTGATGCTGCCAAAGCGAAGGTTCCGGAAGGTTATCCGTTCACAATCGATCAGGTGGCGGATGCGGTTTCGACCTGCGTGAAACTCATGTCCCCTGCCCGGCCCGATCGGAAGTTGACGGTGAAAATCACGCCTCCTCTGGCATCCGCGAAACAGGAGAAAGACACTGAGAAACAGGCACCGAAGACAAAACGTTAAGGTGCTGGCGGCGCCAGGATTGCATTACTCGCGCTTCGCGGTAATGTAATCGGTCCTTGTGGCGATGCGGATCACCCCCTTTTCGCCTCCCGAGCGGCGGACGATCCAGACATCGGAAGGATCGGCCTCCTTGCCGAAACGGATGAGGGTGGTCGTCGAGTTCGCGTCCTTGCACCAGTCCCATGTGGCACCGGCGGGCCTGCCGTTCAGGATCACGGATCCATCCGGTTTCATTTCAAGGCGGCGGCCATCCGGCATGGCATAAACGCCGTCGAACAGACTGGCCTTCGAACGAATGCGCACGGCACCTTTCGGCGCGGCGAGGCTGGCCGCTTCATTGCGAACTTTCACGGCATCCGCCGGCAGCAGTGAAGCGGTCTGGTCAAGGAGCCATTGCGTGACTCGGGCACGGCGCTGCGCAATGCTCGCCTCTGATTGATCGCGAATGACCGCCTCCGTCTTCGCTGATTCCTGGAGAAGTTTCATCCCCTCGGCGGATGGACCTTTGGCCGCGGCCGTCACCGCCTGATGGCGTTTCACCTTCCACTTCTCGCCCTGGCTGTCGAAAGCTTGAGCCTCCATCGCACCAGGCGACGCCAGCACCAGCACGTGCGCCACGCTGCCGCCCCAGTAGTCGATGAGCAAAAGCGTGCGCTGCGGATTGAGCCAGCGCCAAGGGCCTCTGGCGCCGCCGCCGCGAATGTAGCCGTCCTGCTGCAACACGAGCCACTCCCTGCCGTTCGCATCATTCCAGCGCTCGCCGGAGTTGGGGTCCGCGATGGCGCGCTCCGGACGCAGTCTCTTTTTCAAAGGAAGCTCCGTGACGTATTTCGAAAGATTTTTCGCCGCCGTTTGCTCCGCGCCGCTGCTGCGCTCCGCCAAAGTGCTCAGCTTCGCGGTAAGCGCCTCCCGCAGCGGCTTCACGCGGTGCTCCACGATCTCCTGCTCGATCAACTGATACTTCGTAAACTTATCCAGCATCTCACGAACATTTGCCGGCAGCGCATTGTCCGCCGCCATTTCCTGTTTCTCCATTTCCGCCTCGGCCTTCTTTTTGTCCTCCTCCTTTACTTTATCGAAATCAAAAAAGTCGCTGCCATCGACCACCTCAGCGGCGCAGGGAGAAGGGCAGAGGACAGCACTCAGGGACAGGAGTCCTGCGAAGATGACAGGGAATTTCATGGCGCGGCACTTGGCAGCTAACGCCCGAAAACGCAATCGCGATGCGCACCGGACCGGCATACTCGTCTTGTAATGTGTGAATCCCGGGTTGACGGGGCGAATTGAAAAACCCCCGCTCCTTTTTCTTTTGGCGACAACGACTCCATCATGGCTCGATCGCACTCTGTGGCCCGCTGTGGCGCTGCTGGGGGTGTGCCTTTGGTATTTTCAGGTGTCGGGTGCGGACATCGCCATTCAGGATCATTTGTTCGATTTTGAAAAAGGCCGGTGGCTCGTGGACAAGGAGGCCTGGTGGCCGACCTTCTGGTTTCACAAGCTGCCAAAGTGGCTGATCATCGCGTTTGGGGTATTTCTTCTGCTGCGGGTGTATGTCGCGCCCCGCTGGAAAAAGTGGGCCTGGTTCCGGCCGGCTCCGCTGGCACCGGTGTGGGTGGTGGTGTTGTGCCTGGCGATCACGCCTATTGTCGTGGCGATCCTCAAGGCGAACACGCATGTGTTCTGTCCGTGGGACGTGGACCGCTATGGCGGGAAGGAGATTTATCTGAAAACCTGGACGGGATACGATGACACCAACCGCCCGGTGAAATGCGGCAACTGCTGGCCGGCGGGGCATGCGAGCGGGGGATTTGCCCTGGTGGCCGTCGCTTCACTCGCCCTCACGCGCCGCGGGCAGGTGCTGGGGACGCTCGCCGGCCTCACCGTGGGCAGCATCATGGGAGTGTATCAAATGGTGAAGGGGGCGCACTATCTCAGCGATACCTTGGTAACCTTGCTGCTCGCGTGGATCATTCACTTGCTGCTGCGGAAGTTGTTGCGGCTCCACGACTCATCGAAGAAGGATGCCGCACCTGCGGTTTGAGAAGTGTGGCGGTTTTCGAGTATGCGTCCGTCAATGAAAACTGCCCTGCTCCTCATTCTATTGCTGCCTGTCATCGTGTTCGCAGATACTGACGGCCTCACGGGCAAGGTCATGTGCGGATACCAGGGGTGGTTTCGCACACCGGATGATGGCGCTAACAATGGCTGGTTTCACTACGGCGGGAGGAAGTTCGAGCCGGGTTCATGCAATATCGATCTCTGGCCGGATGTCAGGGAACTGCCGGCCTCCGCGCGTGTGCCGACGCCCTTCAAGCACCCAGACGGCAGCACTGCGGAAGTCTATTCCTCTGTGAACCGCGATGCCATCGCCCTCCATTTCAAATGGATGCGTGAATACAATATCGACGGAGTGTTTATCCAGCGTTTTGCCACGACCACTCGCGATCCCCGTTTCCGCAAACCCATGGACGCTGTGCTGGATGCCTGCCGCAAGGCGGCTCAGGAAAATGGCCGCTGCTGGGTGCCTATGTATGATCTCTCCGGCTTGCGCCCTGGCAATGCCGCGGTGGTCATCAATGACTGGAAGCGCCTCGTCGAAGACTTTCAGCTAACCGATGCCACAAAGAACCCCGCTCTCCTGCGCCATCGCGGCAAGCCGCTCGTGGCGCTCTGGGGTCTGGGCTTTTCCGATCGTGCGCCAATGCTGGATGACTGGAAGGAACTTGTTCGCTTTTTCAAGAACGATGCCGCGCCTGGTGGCTGCACGGTGATGTTAGGGGTGCCGACTTATTGGCGCACGCTCAAAAATGACGCTATCACCGATCCCGTTTTACACGGAGTTATCGCCAGCGCGGACGTAGTGAGCCCGTGGACTGTGGGGCGACATAACAACTTGAAGGACGCCGCCAGCTATGCCGCAAAAACGGTGAGCGCCGACCTCGCATGGTGTCGTGAAAAGAAGCTCGACTATCTCCCCGTCGCCTATCCTGGTTTCAGTTGGCACAATCTGTCCGTCGGCCGCGGAAAGCAGGCTTCCGTCAATGCCATCCCCCGCCTCGGCGGCAGGTTCTTCTGGAAACAATGCCGCGAACTGCAAAGGGCAGGCACAGAGATGCTCTACGTCGCCATGTTTGACGAGTTGGATGAAGGTACCGCCATCTTCAAAACGCGCAGCGATCCGCCGACCGGAGCCAGCCCGTTCGTTGCCGAACCGGACATTCCCAATGACCACTATCTGTGGCTCACCGGCATGGCCGGAAAATACCTGCGTGACAAGAACACCACCTCCGGCGACGATCTGCCGACGAGGGCAAAATGAGAATTGCCTCCGGCCTTCCCGGTCAGTGTTGATGAATCGTGCAAAATGATTGACGAATCCGCATTCCCGGTTTAATAGCTTCCCAATCTTCGGTTCCCTGCCCTGTAATTTTCCAACAACCATGAAGACATCGATTCTCGCCGTCGTTGTTACCGCGTGTCTCACTGCCGCTTCCGGAGCAGCCACGGTTCTCGCCGACAAGGTGGTCGTTACCCGAACCACCGCCTTTCCTCCAGCTTTTCACATTGCGGAAGTGCAGGTTTTTGAACAGGGAACCGGAACCAACGTGGCTGCCAGCGCTGCCGGCTCATCAGCCGCCGCCTCCAGCACCGGTTGGGGGACTTCCCCGGCATGGGCGATTGACGGAAATACGGACGGTGCCTTCGGTTCCAATTCCACGTGGCATGACACGGATGGCGAAGGCGGCGACAACCCGGGCATGATCGATCAATTGACGATCACCTTCAGCAGCCCGAAGTCGGTGGATAACTTCAACCTGTGGGGCCGCACGGATTGCTGCCCGGAACGCGATGACAGCATTCGCGTGGAATTTTTTAATGGCGCTACGCTGGTGGGTCAGGTGGACACCGGTATTATCAATAACTTCAATACCGGCGTCACTCCCATCACCGCCGTGGTGCCGGAACCCGCCAGCGGTATTCTGGCCCTGGCGCTTGCGGGATTGATGTGGCGGCGGCGGCGGGTGTAATCTCCTCCTGTGGCTGGAGGCTTTCCATCATTATTGAGTATTTTTCGGGGACTGCCGGGCGTGATCCCGCCAGTCCTTTTTTCGTCGCTGACCTCTGTGTTCGCCGCAGCGGTGCCCGTGGAAACGAAGTCCACCACTTCCGCTGTTTCCGTCTGCGCCGCTGATATCAGCCGCATGGACGACCCCTCTTCCGACGGGTGGGATTCAGAGGCTCTTACTAAAGTAGTGCTGGACCGGCTCAAGACCCTAACGACTCATGCGGTGCTGGACAAAGAAACGGCGGCAACCATCCTCGCGCCGCAGTTTCAATGCGGTGATTTGCGTCCCGCGCAGTTGCCGGATGTCTGGCGCGAGGGGCCGTTCACCGTCCGCCGGGGGAAGGCCGCAAGCGGCGCCCGCCTCATGAGCCCTGACAAATTCGTGGCCGCATGGCTCGCCGCGGCACCGGCACACGCCGTGCCGGATTCGGTGCATACCAAGTGCAAAGTCCTTACCATCGCCCGCAGCGAAGCGGGTCTCACGACAACGGTGCGGGTGGAACGCGAGGGCACTTCAGCGAAGGGTCTGGTTTGTCAGACAATGCTTTGGCGCTGCGAATGGGTGGCTGCGGGAAAAGATCAGCAGCCCGGAGACTGGCGGCTGGCGGGCCTCACCGTGGAACAATTCGAAGAAGCCTCCCGTACCGGCGGCACACTCTTTTCCGAACAATCGGAAAGGATCGCGGGAAGTTCACCGGTATGGCATTCGCAACTGGCGCCGGGCCAGCCCGACTGGCTGCGCCACATGGATACAGGCGTCACCATTCAGCAATTCGGTCACCATGGAATTGCCTTGGCGGATGTCGATGGCGACGGCCTGGAGGATCTCTACGTTTGCCAGCCGGCCGGCCTCCCTAACCGATTATTTCTCCATCAGCCGGATGGCAGTGTGCGCGAGGCTGCGGCGGATGCCGGCGTGGATTGGCTGGAGCCCACCGCCGCGGCCGTTTTTGCAGATCTCGATAATGACGGGGATGCCGATCTCATTCTCGCCGCCGAGCAGGATCTGCTTGTTCAGGCTAATGACGGCCATGGCCATTTCGCGTCTCCGAAGATTTTCGCTCACGGCCAGAACTACATGTCCCTGGGAGTAGCCGACTATGACGGTGACGCCGATTTGGACATCTACGCCTGCTCTTATTATCCCGCAGAGGCCGTGCCGGGGCGGATCGCCGAACCCGCTCCCCTGCACGATGCCCGAAATGGCGGGCGGAACGTCCTGCTCCGAAATGACACGGTAAAACCTGGCGAATGGACATTCTCCGACGTCACTGCGGAGACAGGTCTCGATATTGGCAACTCCCGCTGGAGTTTCGGCGTCGCATGGGAGGATTACGATGATGACGGCGATCCGGACCTCGTTGTCGCTAACGATTTCGGTCACACCAACCTCTATCGTAATGGCCGCGGCCACTTTACCGATGTCGCGCGTGACGCGGGCATGGAGACTTCCGCGTTCGGCATGTCCGCCTCATGGGGAGATTACGACCGCGATGGGGTCCTCGACCTTTACGTCGCCGGCATGTTTACCTCCGCCGGCTCACGCATCGTGCCCCAGACACTTTTCATGCCGGGCGAAAACAGCAAACGGCGTTCACAGTTTCTCGGTATGACCACGGGCAATATGCTTTATCGAAACAAGGGCGGCGGAAAATTGGACGACGTCACCGCGGAGTCCGGCACCGCCATGGGCCGCTGGGCGTGGGCCTCACCCTTTGTGGATATCAACAACGACGGCTGGCTGGATATCCTCGTCACTAACGGATGGCTGACGAATGACCGCGAGGACGATTTGTGAAGTTTCTACTGGCGGCAGGTCGTGTCGCATTCACCTCCGGACGTTCATTCACTCTCCCAGACAGAGCGGTACTTGGCCGCCACGCGTCAACTCGATCGCATGGGCCGGGCCGGTTTTTCGTGGAGCGGGCGCGAGAAAAAAGTGACGCTTCTTAACACCGGCAACGGTTCATCCGCTCCGCGCTTTGCGGATATCTCCGCATTGAGCGGCTTCAATTTTCCGGGCGATGGCCGAGCACTCGCTATCGTGGACTGGGACGGCGACGGCGACATGGACGTGTGGGCCATGAACCGCACCGGCCCCCAATTGCGCTTCTTCGAAAACAACACACGCCGGGCCGCCGAAGGAGGCAATGCCTTCGTCATGCTGGAACTGACCGGCGACGGAAAAAAATGTTCGCGCGATGCCATCGGTGCCCGCGCAGAAATTGTTGCCTCCGGGCCTGCCGGTCCGCTCCCGCGTCTCGTGCGCAGCCTCGCCGCGGGTGACACGCACAACTCCCAGTCCACACGGCGGATGCATTTCGGGCTCGGCCAATGGTCCGCGCGGCACCGCATTGAAAAGCTCATCGTTCGCTGGCCGGATGGTGAAACCCAAACGTTTACCGGCCTGCAGGCCAACCATCACTATCAACTCTCCCGCGGAAGCCAGCCCGCAGCGCGCGGCATTCCCAAACGGACGCCGGCACTATCCCCCGCTTCGCCGGCAACTCCATCCCTAACCAGCCGCGCTGTTTACTCAAACCGCCTTCCCCCGCCGGCACTCGAATGGAAAGGCCTAACTAATGGCGCTGCCGGCAATCTCGACAGCCTCAAAGGCAAGCCCGCCGTCCTCATTATTTGGGCCTCGTGGTGCCCTAACTGCCGGCGCGAGTGGCAACAGCTTGCCGGCGCAGAGGCGGGACTTAAGAACATCGATGCCCGCATCGTCGCGCTCAATCTCGACGCGGCCTCCAAAGAGAGCGGAGGCGATATCGAAAAAGCCAAAGCGTTCTGGAGCTCGCTCGGCCCTGGCGTATCCGGCGTGGAATGCGCCGAAGCCGGCTCCGATTTGATGCGCCGGCTGGAACAATTCCGCGCATCGCTTCACTGGATCGCCGGTCCGCTCAATATCCCGGGCGCATTTTTCTTCGATTCCGAAGGCCGCCTCGCTGTCCATTCCGAAGGCACGCTGTCGCCGGAATCCCTGCGTGAATGCATGGCCCTGACGGCGCTCCCGCAGGATCGCTGGGTGGATGCCGCCATGCCTTTTCCGGGCCGCCGTTATGGCCGCATTGCACCGCTCAGTCCCGCCAGCGTGCCTCAGCACCTCATCGAAGACGGAGCCGTGGAACTCGCCGCGGAATATCTCAAACTCCGGCGTCCGCTTCTCGATGCCGCGTGGCAGCAGCGTCCTGATGCCGTTTACCCGCGAGCGCTTTACTCACTCGGCGTCGCACAGGGCCGCGCCGGGAATGACGCCGCCGCCATGGAATCCTACCGCCGTGTCCTCGAGCTTCAGCACAATCACGTCAACGCCCGCTACAATCTCGCCTCAATCCTGACAAAACTCTCCCGTCGTCCGGAAGCCACTCACGAGTACGAACTTCTCACCGCCAATGTGCCCGCCTTCGCACCGGCTTTTCACAATCTCGCTCTCCTCAAACAGGAGTCGGGAAATCTCGAGGGCGCTGCCGCCGACTATCAAACCGCGCTCCGTCTCGCTCCCGAAAACCCGGATACTCTCAACAATCTCGGCAACGTCCTCGTAGCCCTGAAGCGCCCTGACGAAGCCGTCCCCCTCTTCCAGACCGTCCTAACCGCCCGGCCGGACGATGCCCGCACTCACTACAATCTTGGCATCGCCTTCGAAGACAAAATTCAGTGGAAGGACGCCGCCGCCGAATACCAGCGCGCCATCACTCTCGACCCGCGCAACGCCCAGTACCATCACAACCTTGGAGTCCTCATGGCCAAACAGTCCCGCTGGGCGGATGCCGAAACCAGCCTCCTCCGCTGTCTGGAACTCAATCCGCAGCATCCCACCGCTCAGCGAAACCTCGACCGCGTCCGTCAGATGCGCGGTGGAAAGTGAGGAACGCGGACCCCGCCGTTGCGCTGCAAGGCTTCCGCGGGCAGCATGGTTCTCTGCAACTTGCCATGCTCCGCCAAATCCTTCCTGTTCTTCTCGTCTGCACAGCGCTTCTTCCCGGCACTTCGGACGCCCTGGAACCCTGCCGCATTGAAGTCGTCGAGAAAGGCAGCGGCTGGCCTGTGCCGCTCGTGGAACTGCGCACCACTAACAGTATCCGCTTCGTTACCGACAACGCCGGGCTCATCGCCTTCGATGTGCCGGATCTTATGGGGCAGGAGGTATTCTTCGATGTTCACGGCCACGGTTATGAAGTGAAGCCGGATGGGTTTGGCATCCGCGGTGTCAGGCTGACTCCTGCTCCAGGCAAAACACTCAAAGTCGAAGTCGAACGCCGCATCATCGCCAAACGCATCGGACGCCTGACTGGCGGCGGGCTCTTCGCTGAAAGCCAGAAGCTCGGCCTCGCCGGCGATTGGCGCGATGGCCCGCTGCTCGGCTCCGACAGCGTGCAGAACGCTGTTCATCGGGACAAGATGTTTTGGGCGTGGGGCGATACGGTCCTCGCGTATTACAAGCTGGGCGTTTTCGACATGACCAGCGCCACCACGGCCATTCGGCCCCTGACTTCCTTCGAGCCTCCGCTGCGTTTGAAACTGGATTACTTCCTGGATGACAAGGGCCGTCCGCGCGGTGTCGCCAAAATGCCCGGCACCGGTCCCACATGGGTCACGGCTTATGTTAGCCTGCCGGACAAAAACCGCGCTTCGCACCTGGTGGGCAGCTACATGAAGATCCGGAACCATCTCGAAGTTTACGAAACCGGTCTCTGTGTCTGGAACGACAGCAATTCGCAGTTCGACAAACTCCGCACTCTCTGGACCAAATCCGATTCCAAATCCAAACCGCCGCCGCGTCCCGATGGCCACCCTGCTCTCTGGAAAGACGCCGCCGGCAAAGAATGGGTCTATTTCGGAATTTCTCTCCCCACGCTCCGCTGCCCCGCCACGTTCGAGGCATGGCAGGATCAAAGCACCTGGGAAAACCTAACACCTCAGGAGAATCTGCCCTCCGCCGCTGACGGCAAGCCCGTCAAACCTCACAGCGGCTCCATCGCTTGGAATGCCTTCCGCAAACGGTGGGTCACCGTCTTCATGGAGAACTTTGGCAAACCGTCCGTCTTCGGTGAACTTTGGTACGCCGAAGCCGATGCCCCCGCCGGCCCATGGGGTAAAGCCGTAAAGGTCCTCACTCACGACAACTACACTTTCTACAATCCGCGCCTTCACCCCGAATTCACCCCTGACGGTTCCCCCATCCTTCTCTTCGAAGGCACCTATACCGCCGAATTCGCCGACCGCCCCGAGCCCACTCCGCGCTACAATTATAATCAAATGCTTTACCGGCTCGACCTTGATGATTCCGCTTTGAAACCGGCTCAGTGAACCGGGCCATCCTTTCGCGGCCCCCTCCAGGGCTTCGGAATTTGCCATCGCTTGCGGCCGGCACGCAAATTTCTGTCACGTTTGTGAGGTTTCCTGTGTCCCCGCGTTGTGAATGCCTTCTTTTCCCGCCGCCCCCGCCGCGAGCCGCATCGGTCCGATGCAGCCCTCGTCGCTGCGTGCCTCGCTGGAGAACGGGAAGCGTTCGTTCACATCGTTCAACGCTACCAGTCCCTCGTCTGTGCGGTAGCCTACAATGCCACGGGCCGTCTCTCGCTCAGCGAAGACATCGCCCAGGACACATTTGTTAGAGCATGGAAGCGTCTCGCCGAACTCCGCGAGCCGGAGAAACTCCGCGGCTGGCTTTGCACCATCGCTTCCTCCATCGCCCGCAATTCCGTTCGCGGGGAAAAACCCGCAGCTCCCGTCGAACTTCTCGACACCGCACCCTCGCATGACGCTTCTCCGGATGAAGCCGCCGCTATCGATGAGGAAAACGCGCTCGTTTGGCATGCACTCGAAGCGCTGCCGGAGCAAACACGGCTGCCTCTCATTCTCTTCTACCGCGAAGGCGAATCCGTCGCGACCGTCGCCCGTATCCTCGATCTCAGCGAGGACGCGGTGAGACAGCGGCTCTCGCGCGGTCGCGCGCTTTTGCGCGAACGCATGACTGGCCTCGCCGAAACCGTCCTCGGCAGATCGCGCCCCACAACCGTTTTTACCTTCGCCGTCATGTCCGCCATCGGCGCACTCGCCCTTCCCTCAAAGGTCGCCCATGCCGCCATGACCGGCGTCGCGGCCCACTCCGCTTCCACCACCACCGCCGTCACCGCCATGACAGTCTCCAAAACATCCCTCGCCGCCGCTCTCGTCGCCGCCGCGCTGCTCCCGCTGGGATATATCGCCGGCCAGCACAGCGCCGGCGGCAGCACTCCTGCAAAAGAACCGGCATCCGCACCTCCCGCCGCTTCAGTCACCCTGGCGCTGCCTGATTTCAAAGACAGCGCTCTCTATGCCGAGTGGCAGCGTCTCCATGACGAACACGGCGCCACAAAGGAAGCCATGCCCGCGCTCTTCAAGGCCATTGGCGAAATCAAAGATTCCTTCCGCCGCCGCGCCTTTCGCGCCGCCCTCGTGGCCGAGTGGGTCCAGCTCGATATGCCCGGCGCTTTAACATTTTTCCGTGCTAACAACGATGGTCAGATTCTTGGCCAGGTCCTGCGCGAAAGCCTGCGCACGGGCGGCATGGAAGCCATGCGCGCCTTCATGGCTACCGGGGCCGGCTGGGAGGACCTCGCCAAAGATTTCCTCGTGGACATTTCCAAAGTCGCCCCAGGCGTCATTTCCTCCATCATCGAAAAAATTCCCGCGGGCTCCGACATCCAAAACCGCTCCGTGCGTATGGCGTTCAACGCCGTCGCAGCATCCGATTTATCGCAGGCACAAAAAACCGCGGAAGCTCTCACCGGTCCCAACCGCACTGCCGCGCTCACCGGCGTGGCGGAAGTGTGGAGCGAACGCGATCCCCAGGCCGCCATGGCATGGGCGCAGACGCTTCCGGACGTGGCGGACAAAAACGCGGCACTGAGCGCAGTCATTGCAGGCTGGAGCAAACAGGATCCCTTCGCCGCCCTCGAACGCCTCGATCTCGTTCCTGCATCCGCCACCGCACGCGTCCTGGAACAGGCCGGGACACGCGACTTCGAAGGCACCCTCCGCTGGCTCCGCGAACATCCCGGCAAGGTGAACGCAGACGGCCTGCGGGGCCTGCAAATCGAAATCTCAAAGCGCCTCATGGCCAATCCCGCGGAGACGCTGGACCACTTGCGCACCGCCGCTCCGGAGATTGCCGGCACGCTTGCCGGTTCGCTCATGAATGAGTCCGGCGCCTCCTGCGATAGCGTCCGCCAGTGGCTCGACACACAGCCAGCCTCTCCCTTCGCAGACAAAATCCGTGAATCCCTTGTCACCGCCATGGCATGGAGGGATCCCGCCGCCCTAACAGAATGGGTGCGCAATATGCCCGCGGACCAAAAAACGCCCGAAAGACTCCAGACCGTTGCCCGCACGCTTCTCAATCAGGGCAGCGACATGAACAGGATCGAGGACCTCATTGCCAAGTCGCCGCCGGAACTCTCGTCCGCTCTCGTGCTCGCCGGCTTCAACCTCGGCAGCAACTGGCCGGGCGGTGAAATCAAACCGTGGCTCGCCCGTCTCGAGCAGGTGCCCGCCGGGGATCGTCCGAAGGCCTCCTCCGTTCTCGCCGGAAGATGGGCCGCCAGCGATCCGGATGCCGCCATCGCATGGGCCAGTCAACTGCCGGACGCCGAGGCTCGCATCCAAAGCTATGCCTCAATCGCCGGACGCTGGGCGAAGGCCGACAGTTACGAAACGTCCGCATGGATCAAATCGCTTCCCGAAGGCCGTGAGCGCGACGAATCCACGGGCGCCCTCGTCAAATCCATCGCCCAGGAGGAGCCGGACTCGGCCTTCACATGGGCGCAAACCATCCGCGACCCCAACCAGCGCCAAACGAGCCTCACCGCCGCCCTGGAAGGCTGGGCGCGGCGGGATCTCGCGGGAGCTCTTCGCCAAATGGAGGCCACTGAACTTCCACCGGAAGCGAAGGCCACTCTTCGCCAATCCCTTCCGTCCGCAGCCAAAATCCCTAACCAATAGCCGCGGCCATGAATCGCATTCTTCACTCTCCTGCTTCCCTAATGATCTGCGCCCTCGCCGGAGCCATGGGTTTTGGCGCGGGCTGGTGGATTGAGCGCGGCGGCGCCGCAGCGCGGGAACCGGTTTCCTCCGAACGCCGGATCTCAAAGACACTCACCCCTAACAAATCTGCATCCGGCGGGCAGCCGTCCGTTTCCGCACACCGCCTCGACCTCAAAAGCCTTGCCTCACGCCTGGCCATCAGTCCGCCCGTGGAGCGCTGGCTTCTCCTCGTCGCTGCGGTGGAGAAAGCGGGTCTGGACGACATGCCGGAACTTCTCAAAATGTGCAGCGGCGACAAAGCCGCCCTCCAAATGATCGCCTCTCACTGGGCGGATCGCGATCCGGCCCACATGTGGCGCGTCCTCAGCGCGGAGTCTCAGAAAGGACTTGGCTTCGAAACCCTGGGCTCTCTGCCCATGACACTGCATGACATCACCGGCATTCTTTTCAAATCATGGGTGGCGCAGGATCTCACCGCGGCACGCGCCGCGCTCAATTCACCATCGGAGATGCGCTACCTCGATGCGACACGGTCCAATCTCTTCTCCATTTTCGCCAAAGCCGATCCGGAAGCATCGCTCGGTCTCATCGAGGAATGGAACATCCGACACATCATTCCCCTGTGGCAGGGACTCGATAAATGGGCGGAAAAAGATCCCCGTCATGCGGCAGAGGTGGCCGCCCGCAGCGGCGTCGAAATCGCCAGCACCGAAGCCCTCAAAGTGATCGGCCGCACGTGGGCGAAAACCGATCCCGCCGCCGCGCTGGCTTACGCTACATCGCTCTCCGCCGCACAGCGCAGTTCCTTCGTTGTCGGTGCCATGAAGGAGTGGGCGGCCAAAGACCCCGCCGCCGCCGCCGCGTGGGCTGCGTCTCAAACAGATACGGTGCTCCGCGCTCAACTCGCGAAACCACTCGTCGAAGCGTGGGCTAAGACCGCTCCCGACAGCGCTCTCGCATGGTGTCAGGAAAACCTCCGCGGGGAAGCCCGCAGCAAAGCCATCGCCGGCGTGGTGGAAGGCATCTCTCAAAAAGATCCCGCCGCCGCCTCGCGCCTGATTGCCGAACTCGATCCCGGTGGCGCAAGGAACACCGCGGCTGGCGCGCTCGCATTGAAATGGTATCATCAAAGCGGATCACAGGCGGTGCTCCAGTGGCTCACCGCCCTGCCGGATGCCGATCTCCGTCGCGCCGGAATGGAGCAAATCCAATGGGTTTGGCAAATGAATGAACCCGCCCGTGTCGCGGAGTTCCTAACCGGTCCCCACGCTTCGCTCGCCGGCACTCAACTGCTGCAAACCTCCGCCGCCGAACAGGCCCGTCGCGATCCCGAAGCCGCCATGCAATGGACCGCAAAACTCTCACCCGCCACCATGCCCGCCGCGCGCGAACAGGTTCTGCAGGTATGGATGCATTCCCGTCCGGAAGCCGCCGCCGCATGGCTCCAGCAGCAGCCGCCCGACGCCCGCACCGAACTTCTGACAAACACCGCACACAGCCTGGCATGGGGTTCCCCCGAAACCGCCTCCACGTTCTTCTCCAGCCTCAACGCCGCCGACCGCGTCACTATTCGCGAGTCCCTAACACAAAACTCCGGTCTCGACGCCGCCAAAAAAACAGAACTGCTTAAAGCTCTCTCAAGGTGAGCTATTTCTCGTTTGCCGCAGCGCCTCCAGCAGCTCCGCTTCCCGGTCAAAGACCCCCGCCTTCAACTCCTCCACTTCCTCCCTGAGGACGGGCGGCGTTCGCTCCAGCCATCCTTCCCAGTCTCCGCCGACAAACATCATCTGCTGCACCGCGGAAAGCCATGCACGGGCACCCAGGTTATTCACCGGCCATAATGCTGATGACGGTGCTTCCGCCAGAATCTTGAGGGCCGCTTCAGGATCGCGAACGGAGAGTTCCAGCGCCAGTCCCACTTCCGCCCGCTGCCGCGCTTCACCCGGCGGCAGCGACTGCACCCACGCGGACGCCGCTTCAAAATCATGTGGTGCCCAGTTCACCACGGCATTCCATCCGTCCCAGTCACCCAGCGCGTCCCGATTCAGTTTTGCCGCGCAGCCCGCGGGGTCCGCCTCCAGTTGATCAGACCCTCCCGTGTGCAGCCAATCCTGTGAAATAACCGGTGACGCCGGAGCCTCTGGGTCAGGCTCGCGCCACAACCGCCGGAGATCGCGCCGCACTTCCGCATCGAGTCCTCCGGCGGCGATATCCATCGATTCCCACGGCACCCGCTCAGCCAGCGCCTGCACTTTGTCAGGCATTTCCTGCATGGCGAATGCGACGAGCGAAATCGCCTCCTGCGGCGAAATGCCGCAAGCGGATGCCGCCTCACCCGCGGGGTGTTTTTCCAGCGCTGCCAGCCAGGCATCGCAGGCGGACCCCGGATCGTAGCGCGCCTGCGACAACGGCCGCGATTCCGGCATTTCCACCCCAAAGTGCGCCGCCAGAGGAGGACCAAGTGCGGCATCGTGCTGCGCAACCTCACTGATGAAATACCCGGTATCTTTCAATTCTCCCGGCTGAAGTTGCATCATCAATTCTGACGCCGCCTGCGGGTCCCTTCGCGCCACATAGGCCACCGCACGTCCCGTTAGCTCAGAAGCTTCTTTTTTGAATACTCCGGCCCGCAGCAACGCAATAAACGACTCCGGTGCCAGATCGCACCAAACCGCCCGCGCCTCTCCATCAAAACGTTCGGTACCCTGCCGTTCACAAACGGCGAGCAGCACAGGATCGACCGCAATCCGCTTCACTGCCTCCGCCGGTGACTGACGAAGTGCCGCCATCACCAGTTGGTCCATGCGATAGTGCATGGTGGTGTCATTGCCTCCCAGCCGTTGCACCGCAAAATCCAGCGCTGCGAGCGCATCCATCCTCGCCCAGGTCATGAGCATGGCCGCAGGCGTTTTGGAATCCTTCGGATACGCGAGAACCGCCTCCGCAGCCGCTTTTGGATCGCGGCGCGCCCACGTGATAAACACCGCCTCCTCAGCAGAGGGACCACCTTCATCCTCCACGCTGGAAACCGCAGGCGGCAGCGTGCGGCAGAGGCGCAGCGCCTGCTCCGGGTCATTCCACGCGATGCTGCTCAGGACCGCATTTCGCACCTTTGGGGATGCCGCCACGGGCAGCAATTCCCACGCCGCCTTTGGATCGCGGGCCGCCAGAGACGCCGCCGCTGCTGCCACAAGGTCCGGATCGCGGGTCGCCGCACGCCGCACCAGGTCCGGAAAGCCCTCCGGCATTCGCACCGCCAGTTCCTCCCATGCAAGAGCACGCAATGGAGGAAAATCGCCCGCATCCCGGCGACTGCCCGGGATGCCTTCCACCGCGAGCGTGGTCAATTCCTCCGTGCCGGCCGTTGCTGCAAATTCATCCCAAAGCGCGCGCCACTCGCCTGGATTGCTTGCCGTCATCGCCTCTGCCAGGCGCCGCACAGCCCCGGCACGGGCAACAGAATTGGTGACGTTGTAGTGTATTTGGATACGGGACACTTTTCCTCCGGACGCATTGTCCGGTCGCGGTGCACGGGCAATCATCCACGCCGCGACAAAACAAACAACGGGAGTCAAAAAGCGAAGGATCGGACGACGGCGCATGAAATGGGCTGGCTATTCTTTTTCCTGCGTGCGTTTCTTCACCATGTCCAGCACCCGGGTTGAACCCGTGGATTCCGCCCACCCGCGGGCACCCTCGGCATCCCGGGCCATCCAGCCGGTCATTACCTTGGTGAGCATCCGCTCCAGTTTCCCGTTCATCGGACGCCTCGTCTCACGCTGGCCGAGTTTCGCGGCAAGCTCCGGCAGCATCGCCAGGGCGCGGTGCGGATCATCCCTGGCGGCGAGTGCCAGCGCATTGGCAACTTCGTACTCGAAACACCAGGGCGCCATCCCCGCAGAGCCCGCGATCAGCGCATTGTTGCCGCGGAACGGCACCGCTTCCGGAAGGCCCGCCACCGTGCCCGGCAGCGACACTGCAAGCTCCAGCAGCCGCCACGGGTCGCGTCTGGCCAGAATGGCGCCGGCCGCGGAAATCATGGAATCACGCTCCGCGCCCGCAGGCATCGTACTCACACGTTTCATCAATGCCTCCGGGTCCTCCGCGACAAGAGCCTCCGCATAGCGCCCGGCCAGCGCCGTTCTCTCACAGCCCGGCGGCAGCGGATTCGTGACGCGCGTGATCTCCTCTGAACGGATGGCCGTCTTTGCGATCTGCATCCGCACCGCCGCCAGCACAGCCGTTCGCATCGGCTCCTGACTGATCGCCTCCGCCCGGACCAGCGCGACCTCCGGATCGATTTTAGCCAGGGTCCGGAACGCCACCTCTGCCCGGCGGCTGTCTGTCACCGGATTCAACTCTCCGGCCACCGCTGCCACGGCCACCGTTTCGGCCTTCGCAGGGTCTAACTCGCTCCACTCCTTCCGGTACCGGGCCTCGGTCACGCTTCTCCAAACTTCCGGGTGCGCCTTGATCAGCACTTTGCCCGCCTCACAATCGAGCACATCGGTAAATTCGGCGAGAATGCACCGGTCATGAAGCGTTAGGGATGCAAAGGCCTGCAGGGCCGCAGCAGGATCGGATTTCATCCACGTCGCCAGCGCTCTTGCTCCCGCGCTTTGGTATCCCCACCACACAAACCGTCCCCATTCGAACGCAGCCGCCGGGTCGAGCGTCGCCCACTGCTGCATCACCAGCATCGCCGCCGGCTGCGCCCGTCCCGCGTCCGGCTCCCAGGTGAACTCCTCCTCCGTCCTGCGGTCCTCGGCAATCGCCCGCAGTTCCGCCGCCGTCGCTCCCGGCAGAAACTCCAGCAGCGGCCCTATGCGCCCGCAATCCAGCGACGCCAGCACCTCCTCAATCGCCGGCCTCAATTTGTCAGGCCGCGGTGGTAATGTCTGGGATTTTGCAAAAGGCAGTCCCTGCCGCTGAGCGACCGGCGAAACGTTAGCAGAGGAAACCGCTTCCTCCCATTGTCCTCCCAGCGCCGCACCGAGCAGCAATGCGATTAGCGATGCCGCCACCAGCCCGCCTGACAAAAATCCCGCAGCACTTCCCGTGGTCTTCCCTGCCCGCTCCAGCGCGCCGGCTGCGACACGCTGTGACGGAGGCAGCGCCGCAGACGCAGTCGAACGCGTCGCCGTGAATGCCGCCGTTACTCCTGCCACCGTTCCGGTTCCTCCCAGACGCGCCGCCAGCTTCACCAGGGACCTCTCTACTCTCTTCTGGCAGGCATCATCCGATTTCCCAATCGCCGCTCCAATCGACCGGAAATCCTCGCCATTCCAATAGCGCCTCAACAGCACCTCGCGATCCATCTCCGGCAGCGCATGCAGCGCCGCATCCAGTCTCTCGAAAATCTCAGGACGCTCCATGGGCTCTGAAGTTTGAAGTTCCCAAACCGCGGGCCGCCTCGCCTGTCGCGCCTCCTTCCGCGCCAGATTCCCCGCTTCCAAAAACGCCGTTCGATGCAACCACGCGCGCAGCCGCTCCGGATGCCGCACCACCAGGCGCGCCTTCGCCGCCAGACACGCAAATACATTCTGTGCCGCCTCCTCAGCCAGCACCGCCGACCCCAGCCTCCTCATCGCCACCCCATACACCATCCCCAGGTGCCGCCTCACCAGCCGCTCAAAAGCCGCCTCATCACGCGAAGCGCAAAAGTCACGCAAAAGGGTGCTGTCGTCGAAGTCCGCCATAGTATCTGCCTCTATTACGTCAGCCGCGTTTCGGATTCCGACGTGATTCTCTGCCTTTCTGAAAAAGGCTGAGTCTCCGCGCACTCTTCGCTGGTCAGCCCGGGCGGGCGTGGCATCCGCATTCAATCTGTTTCGTCAGAATGCACTCCAATTCCCCCCGGCGCGAGTCGATCCCCGCCCCCCTTTCCGCGGGAATCCATTTGACATTTTTTCGTTTAATCACCGCCATATCCATAAGCACTTCCTGTCTCCTGGCCGCCGCAACTCACACTTCGGCCAACCGCAATGAAACTGCTTCCTCCCCATACTCAGACTCATACGCAGACTCATACTCATACTCCCTCCCGCCCCGCCATCTCAACCCCGCCTCCAACCAAATCCGACCAATTTAAGCCAAAATCGCTCGATTTAATCACAACCCAAGGTCGTTTCCGCGCGCCCCTTGGAGCCATTTCGTCATTCCTTCGTCATTCTGATTTCGGATTTCGAATCCCCTCCTCCACCCTCAAATCTTAAACCAATCCTTATGAATCTCATTGACTCCCCACCCCCATTTCCGGCACTCTAATTCGGACCGGCTATCCGGTTCCCCCTCCCGGCCCCTCCACCTTTCGCACCCATCCCGTCCCCTTTCAACCTGCGGGATTCGTTCGTTGGCGTGGCGCCCCATGGAGGGGCCAATATTCAGCACCCAAATGAAAAGGCTATTCACTCTCGCCGTCTGTCTCCTCGCATCGACCTGTTTCTGCCGCGTCATCCACGCCGCGCCCGTGACCATTCCCAACTTCAGCATGGAAACGCCGGTGGTCGGCGTCGGAGGCTGGTCCAATGCCCTGACGAACTGGACCGGAACCGCAGGCGCCAACAGCGGCCAGGCTTTTACGGAGGGAATCTCCGGCTTCTTTTCTCAGGGGACCCAGCACCTGGGAATGGAACTCAATTACGACGTCTGGCAGGACTTGCCCACCCTCTACGAAGCCGCCTCTGAATACACCCTGACCATCGCCGCGGGAAACCGGACGAATCTTACGCAGGCCGGCAACGATTCGCAATACGCCTTCGCCCAGGGCGGGAACGGCACCGTCCAGTCACTTTACGGACCGAACGGGACCAAAAATGCGTCCACCTTTGCCGCCGGCACTTTTGGTGATGCGCCGCCCCTCACCATGAACACGAACACCTATCCCGCCGCCGTGGGCAAATCCATCCGCATTCTCCTGCGGGCTCGCGGCACGGGTGGGCGCTCGCATTTCGATAACATTCGCCTGACAAAGACCTCCCCGGGGGCCGTCACCCACGGCGCGCCGGTCATTCAGTCTTCCACCACCACGATTCCAGTCGTGATCACCAGCACTGGGGACTCTGCGAATTTCTCCGCCACCCTCCACTGGGGAACGTCCGATGGCGGCACCACTGCGGCTTCCTGGGGCAACAGCGTCGCCCTGGGCACCGCTCTTGCCAATGGCGCCACCGTCAATGGCGTCATGGCTCCTCTGACACCGGGCGTGACTTATTATTATCGGGCCAAAGGCACCAACTTCGCGGGCGACACATGGGCCACGGCCACCGGATCGTTCGTCCCGCCGGTGCCCTCACTCCCGGTCATTCAAAACGATCCCGCCACCCTCATCGGCACCCATTCGGCGCAATTGAACGGCCAGGTCACCAACACCGGCGGAGACGCACCCACCATCATCACCTATTGGGGCACGGTCGATGGGGGCACCAATGCCGCGGCATGGCAATCCTCCGCCAACCTCGGCGTGAAGCCCGCGGCCTTCAGCAACACTCCCACCGGTCTCCCGCACAGCACCACTTATTATTACCGTTCATACGCCACCAACGCCTCCGGGTCGGTGTGGGCGCCTGCCAGTCAATCCTTCACCACCACCGCCGTCACCGCTCCCGCGCTTCTCCTCGTTCCCGCGATCGGTGAAACCGCCGGCACCGCCCTGCTCAACGGTACAGTCACCAACCTCGGCAATGAAGCCCCTAGCATCACCTTCTACTGGGGCACGGCCAACGGCGGAACAAACCCCGCTGCATGGGCGAATAGCTTCGCCCTCACCACTCCCCAGTCCAGCGCCTTCGGTCATCTCGCCGCCAATCTCGCCCCTAACACGACTTATTACTGGACCGTTCGCGCCACCAACTCCGGCGGCACGTCGTGGGCTAATCCGGTTCAGTCCTTCGTTACCAATGCCAAACCGCCGGTCTTCATCAACGAAGTCCATTACGATCCCGACGATCACACGAAACGCATCGAGTTCATCGAGTTGTGGAATCCCTCCACCACGCCCGTGAACATTTCGGGCTGGATGATCACCGGCTCCGCGGACTATGTCTTCCCGGCAAACACCACCATCGGAGCTAACAGCTATCTTGTCGTTGCCGAAAACCCCGCGCAGCTCAATACCGCCTATAATGTTCCCAACGCTCTTGGGCCATGGTCCGGTGTGCTGGGCAACGGGAGCGGCAATGTCGTTCTGAGGAATGCAGCCACCACGCAGATCGACGACGTGGACTATCAACAGGGTTTCCCCTGGCCCACCCGTGCGGCAGGCGGCGGCTCCTCCATTGAGCTGATCAATCCCGGCCTGGAAAATGACATCGGCGGTTCATGGCGCAGTTCCATTCCTGTCTCGCCCTCCACGCAGCCTCTTCCGACGCCGGGCCGCATCAATTCCAATTACGCCACCGTCGCCCCACCGGCCATCAGCAATGTAAGCTACGCCGCCGTCGTCACACCGGCCCAGGAGGACACCGTGAAAAGCGGTCAGGACGTTAAGGTCACCGCGCAGGTGGATGACCGGAACGGAGTGGGCAGCGTCACGCTGGAATATCAAATCGTCGATCCCGGCAGTTACATTCCGCTGCGCCTCCAAACCACCGCCACGCTCACGCCGCCCCTGAATCCCGCCTATCAAAACGGCTGGGTCCCTCTTCCCATGCGGGATGACGGCACCGGCGGCGATGCGTTTTCCGGCGACCGCACTTACACCGTCACCGTTCCCGGCAGCCTCGCCGTTCACCGCCGCCTGATGCGCTACCGCATCATCGTCACCGACACCCTGGGTTCTTCGGTCCAGGTGCCTTATTCCGATGATGAATCTCCTAACTTCGCATGGTTCGTCTATAACGGCGCTCCCGCATGGAGCGGGGCCATGCGTCCCACCACCTTCGCCGGATTCCCGGCCACCGCGATTCAGAACTTCAGTGCCGAATTGGTGAACTCCATCGAGCCGTGGCAGCTCATCACCCTGGATGCTGACGTCAACAACTGTCAGTACAACAACGCCTACAACGATCGGCCATTCTCCGGCACCTTCGTCTATAAAGGCAAGGTCTATGACCACGTCTTCTACAAAGTGCGCGGCATCGGCTCCACTTACAACACCGGCAAGAACAAGTGGGCCATCAAGTTCAACCGCGCCCGCGACTTCCAGGCCTACGACAATTGGGGCCGTCCCTTCAAGGAAACGTGGAATTCCGTCGGCATGGATGCCGACGCCTGTCCGTGGGCTTCCGTGCACCGCGGCGCGGCAGGGGTGGAAGAGGCCGTTTCCTACCGCGCCTTCGAACTGGCCGGCAACCCTTCGCTCAAAACCACCAACGTGCATTTCCGCATCATCCGGCGGCCCGCTGAAGTGAACACAGCCGGGGTCAATGTTTCCGATCCCACCATGGGCGGCACCATCAACGGTCAGTACTCAGGCGACCTGATGGGACTCTACCTCGCGCTGGAACCTACGGAGGGCAATTTCATCGGCGAACGCAACCTGCCGGATGGCAACATCTACGCTATCGAAGGCAACAACGGCGATCAGAAATACCAGGCCGCCAACCAGCCGTCCGGCGGCACGGACTGGATCACCTTCCGCAACGGCCTCGCTGCGGGTGGTCAAACCGAGACCTGGTACCGCGACAACATGGATCTCAAAACCCTGTTCACTTTCATGGCGGTCAGCCGGCTGATCGGGAACGTGGACGTGAGGCCCGGCGACAACTACCGCTTCTACCACCGCTCCAGTGACAACCGCTGGCAGATCATGGCCTACGACCTCGACATGATGTTCATCGCCGCGAGCCACTGGGGCGGCACCATGGACGGCGTCGTCGTCGCCGGCGCACCCAATGCCGTGCTCGCCATGATGCGCTGGCCTAACATCGCCCAGGAGTATCGGAATCGATGCCGCGAAGTGCTCGGCCTCTTCGCCAGCGACGCCGGCAACAGCGGCGGCCAGATCGGCCAGTTGCTCGATGAGTATTCGCAGATGGTGAACCCCGCCGGCGTGGCCCTGACATGGTCGGATTTGGATGCCAATCTTTGGAATCTTCACCCGCGCACCGCAGGCGGTGGCGCGAACACGGGTCAAAACAGTCCAAAGGGCAACTTCTTCCGTGCCCTCTACAATGACGGCGGCCGCGGCGGCCTCGGTGGCACCATCGCCACCGGCACATGGATCAGGCAGCTCTCCGACCCCGACGCGGACAACTTCAGCGATCACGAAGGTCTCATCCAGTGGTTCAAGAACTTCACCACAAACACTTATCCCGCCGCCATCTGGACCCGCAAGGCCACCAGCGGGGGCCCCAACTCCGGCGGCACGGGCAATGATCCTGACGTAAACCGCCAAAAGGGATACGGTTGGAAATACCTCGAATGGGAAACACTCTACGGTGGCTACTTCAACGCTAATATTAACCCCGCCGCCGGCATCGCTATCGGCGATCTCGATGCCGCGGGAGCCACGCTCTTCCCTGTTAAGCCAACGATCACCTATACAGGCAGCGCCGGTTATCCGGTGAACGACGTGCGCCTCCACACCAGCGACTACAACGATCCCCAGGGGCCTAACACGATCACCGCCGTGCAATGGCGCGTGGGCGAAATCTCGGCTCCTGGCATTCCGCTCTACGATGCCGCTCAGCCGCGCATCTACGAAATTGAAGATCTCTGGACCTCCACCGAGATCGCCACCGCCAGTCCCGTCGCGATTCCGGATGTGCGCGTGCCCACGAGTGTTCTCCGCGCCGGGCATACTTATCGCGCGAGGGTCCGCCACAAGGACAACACCGGGCGCTGGAGTTACTGGTCGGAACCGCTTCAATTCATCACCGGCACGCCGGACGTCTCCGCTTACGCTGCTGCCCTTCGCGTTACCGAGGTCAACTACAATCCCGGACCGATCACCGCTGCCGAGGCGGCGTCTCCCGGCTGGAACCCGCTTTGGGATGAGCAGGACATGGAATTCATCGAACTGCGCAACATCAGCGGTTCCGCCATCGACCTCACCGACGTTCGCTTCACCAAGGGCATCAATTTCGATTTCATGCCCGCCACCCTTCTTCCGGCAGGGGCAAATGCCGTGCTCGTCAAAAATCCCGCGGCCTTCGCCGTCCGTTATCCCGGCGTCACTCCCGCCGGCACGTATGGCGCGGACAATCTCGCCAACGGCGGCGAGGAAGTGAAGCTCAGCTACGGAGCCGGAGCTTCCATCATCTCCTTCACCTACGACGACGCGGAGCCATGGCCTGTCTCTCCAGACGGCTCGGGCCCCACGCTCGTCCTCAAGACGCCTAACAAAACCGGCCTGGACCACAACCTCGCCTCCGAGTGGCGCGCCAGTTACCAGCCTAACGGAAACCCCGGTTCCAATGACGGCAGCGGCACCACTTACGACACATGGGCTGCCGGTTATCCCGGCATCGGAAACCGCGATGCCGACGACGACCGCGACGGTTACAACAACCGCCTCGAATACGCCCTCGCCGGAAATCCGCAAAGCCCGGTCAGCCCCGCTTCACCCACTGCCAGTTTCACTCAAAACGGGGGCCAAACCTACGCCACTCTCACCTATATCCGCCGCACCGACGCAGACGACGCCACTTACAGTGTGGAGTTCGGCACCGACCTCACGGGATGGGCCATCTCCGCCGAACTGGTCAGCTCCACCAGCAACGGCAACAACACCCTAACCGAAGTCTGGCGCTCCACTTCCCCCGTCAGCATTCGTGCCCGCGTCTTCGGAAGAGTGCTCGTCACCACCATTCCCTAGCACTTTCTCACTTCCACTTCACCTCCGCTTTAGCGTCCTCTTTGTAGGTCACCTCACGTCCGCCCGACGGTTTGCCGTCCTTCAGATATTCGGCCTTCGAAAGCATGGTCCCGTCCGCCCGGATTTCCGTGGTGCTGCGGACTTCGGCGATGCCATTGGCGCCACCGGTCACCTTTTCCATGCCGGTGATCACCCCGCCCGAAATTGTCATGGTGCCCGAAGTCATAAATCCCGCCGTCGTAAAATAATAATACACCAGCGTCTTCTTCTCTGCATCCCAGCGAATGATGCTCTCCCCTCCATAGCTTCCGTCATTGACGGAGTGCAGCACCCTAACCGCTTTCCCGTTGAGCGCACGCTCCCACCGCGCCACATCGACCACCGGTTTCTCAGGCGTGGACGACTTGAAACGCCCCTTCCAGGTTTTCCCCAGCCACGGACGGAACGCTTCCAGTTCCTTGTCCAGACTTCCCGTCTCTCCAGCTTGCACGTCCGTCACTAACAAAGCATGAAACGCAACGAAAAGGAAAGGCAGGACTACCGTTTTCATGGCTCCCGTTATCGCACTTCCGGTTCGGAAGCAACCGGGGAGCCGGATTCACTCGATTGCGTTCTCGATGCGCAGCCGCTCCGCCGCCTCCTTCCTCATGTGAGGAAAAAGCCGCGGCAGTAATGACGGATGCTTCTTTAGCATTGATGTACCCGCTCCTTCCCAGGCCGCCGAATGCTTTACCCGCTTCAACAAATCCGCCGCTCTGAGAGGATAACACTTTCCCAGCGCCCAGCCGATTTTTCTCCAGACCCCCTCGCGGGTGATTCCCTTCGCGAGGGCCACCACGCGATCCGGCCAATGCGCTGCGAGCATACCAAAGAAACTTTCTTCATTTACTTCCTCCAGTCCCCACCGCCGCGCCAGCGCCAGAGCCCGCTCAGGCTCATACCGGGCCGCAGCCCAGGCAAAGTCGCTCACCTGGAATTTGGATCGCGCCTCATCCTTGAGTCCTTCAAAAAACCTGAATCCCTCTTCCCTCGCCTCATACGCCAGATAGAGCCAGTACTTCTCACTCAATCGCTCCCGAAGAGCATCGGGCATCGGATTCTGCGTATCCAGCGCCACCGCGGGTGGAAGGATCGCCGCCGCCTCTGCAATCCTGTCAAAATACTGATACCCGGCTCCTGCGTTCTGCAATTTGCTAACATATTCCCGCGCGGCTGCAAAATCATGAAGCCCCCACGCTTTCATCACCACTGACGACAGGGGAACCTTTTTCTCTCCATTGGGAAGCGGCGGATTTGCAATCGTCTCCGCAATAGCCAGCGCCTCCCTTGCCTTCCCTGCCAGCACCATGCGCACCAGCAGCGGCTGCCATGCTTCCGCCGGCGCATCCAGATCCCGCGCCAGTTTTTGATACCGCTCCAGATTCTCGATGGGAGCTCGTGCCAAAAATCCGGCAAGGGCCGTATCGCGATCATCGCCCGCCGCCTGCGCACGCAGCGAAGATTCGGCGCCCTCTCTTCCCGCAGTGAGCGCTGCAACGACCGCCCGGGACGGCGCGTTATCCGCCCAGTGCAGGGCAGGCGCTCCCCCCGGTGCGATTGTCATCGCCGCCGCGGCATCACCTTCCGCCGCCCGCATAAACAGCATCCAGGAAAGCCAGCACGAAGCTTTGCGATTCGCCTCCGTCAAATTCCCTGCCAGGAAGCGCGCCTCCTCCGGGCTCAATTTCAGCACCTCGCGCAATAATGGATAGGGAATGCACATTCCCGTCGGACTCACACAGTCCAGCGAAGCCAGTTTTTGCAGCTCACCATTGCCGGATTCGAAGCGGGGCGGAACAAGGGAACCAACCCTCCCATCTTCACTGATTCTTTTCAGCCGCTGCTCCGCCGCATCGCGAGGCTTGCTCTTGGGAAGACTCTTCAACGCCAGGCGGGCCTCTTTGAGCCCACGGTGAAGGGCGATGCTCTCTACTGCTTCCTGTGCCATATCCTCCGGCGACGCGTACGGCTTGTGCCTCTGGCCAAGCTGCACAAATGCCGCCACCTGCGACGGCTTGAGCAGCATCTCTCCCAACACTTTGGAAAAGAACTGTCTTCTCGTCTCATACCCCTTCAATCGGTCCGCTGCTTTTACCGCTTTGGGAAAATCCCTCTCTGCCAGTTGCGACCAGAGATGGCAGCCAAAGAACTCCACGTCGGAGTCGTATTCACCTATGGAATCCTCCCGGTCCTCCCAATCGGCAATGTTCAGCACATCAGCAGTCGCCGCGGCAAGATCCCGGTCGGCCCAGGCTTCCATGACGATCACATCCGCCGGACTAACATCTCTGTAGTACCTCCGGGGCCGCAGAAGTTCGTGCGTGAGCGTTCGCAACTGAGCGGCGTTCAGCGCTTCCGTCTCCTTCATCAGTTCCCACATAAAAAGCCCCGTCGGGTCAATCATTTGACGGAGGGCAAGACTCGCCGCTGTGTGCGGGCACGGTACTCGATTCGTGAACAGCGGATCAGGCGGCATCGGCCCGAAGTTTTTCGGATGCCCTCCATCCGCCTGCCCCGAAAAAGTCAGGGACACCATACCCGCCAGGGTCAGGAGGAATCCGCGCAGTTTCATCGCGGCAAGTATGCAAAAGGGTCCCAGGTCAGGCAAGCAGGCCTGACGAAATCTACGCGGTAAAGGCCACCGCCGGCTTTCGCTCAAAGAACCGCCAGCTCACCTGCACAGCGAGCCAACCAATGAGTCCCAGGATCGCTCCGAGGATGACAAGCCCGGCCAGGATCTCCAGCACCGCCGTCCCCGCCATGTGCCAGGCCTCACTGAACCGGAAGTGCGCCGCCGCTTCCACGACATCGCGCATGCGGGCCAGCGAGAGGTGGCTTGCGGCGCAGTCCTTGCCAAAGATGGCAAAGGCACCGGTAACGCTGTATTTCGCCCCGACGAGCATGGGCACGTAAGTAAACGGATTGCTGAGCCAGGTGGCAAAAACGGTGGCCGGCAGGTTCCATCCCCGGGCCATGCCGAGGGCCGCCGCAATGAGACTTTGCAGCGGAACGGGCAGCATGCCGATAAACAACCCCCACCCCAACCCGGAGGCCACGGCATTCCGGTTGGCGTGCCAGAGGTTCCGATTGCGGATTTTATGCGCCAGCCACCGGCGGAACCGGTTCCGGTGACGGTGTTTCGGATGGCGAATGTGCCGGTAAAGCGCCCTGCTCCTCCGCCTCAGCGCGAGCCGCTGACGCCCCAGCCAGTTGAGTTCGTGGACCGTATGAAGACCGTGGGGATGGGGATGCCTGGGACGGGACATGGAAGGAAGAAGATGCCATACTTGAATGCGGATATCAAGACGGGACGGCGAATTCCATGCAATCGCGGTGCCAGCCGTCAGACGCAGCCGGGACGTTTTACTTGCCGCCCCGGGAGCCACAGGTTAAATGACCGAATTCCTCTCTGCCATGAATCCGCGTCCCCGACCACCGCGCTGTCTTCCGTTGAGGCTTTTGGCATTATGGATTTTGACCGCGCCGGTGCGCGCGAACCATACCATCCGGGTGACCGTGGCGGACGGCTTTGACCTTCCCGTGGGCATCCGGGGAAACACGGAAGGTTACTACGTCTTCCGCGGGTACGCCCCTAATGCCCACCAGGGCGAAGACTGGAACGGAAACGGCGGCGGCAACACCGACCTCGGCGATCCGGTGCGCGCCGCGGCGGACGGTGTCGTGGTCTATTCTGAAGACTATCGGCGTTCGTGGGGAAATCTTGTCATCATCCGCCACGCTTACCGCGGCCCCGACGGCTCCATCCAAAACGTGGACAGCGTCTATGCCCACCTCGATCAGCGCTCCGTGCGCCTTTATCAAATGGTGAAGCGGGGCCAGATCGTCGGCACCATCGGCACGGCGCACGGTATTTACCCGGCGCATTTGCACTTTGAAATGCGCAAGAACCTCCAGATCGGTCCCTATCAGACCTCGTTCGCCCGCGACTATTCGAACTACTTCAGCCCGCGCCAATTCATTGCCGCCCGTCGGCAATTGCGGGGCGGAGACACGGCCATCGTGCCGGTGGACACCTTCGCGGGTCAGGGCGGCGGCCCGGGACCCAGTACGGCCAGCAACAATGTCAAGCCCCTCGATCCCGTCCGCCGCGACATTCCCGTGCGCGATCCGCGCCAGGTGGCGAAAGACGACGCCGCCGCCCGTCAAAAACGCGAGGCCGACTTGAAGAAACTCGTCGAGGAAAACCGGAAGAAAGTCGAGGAGATGAAGGAGGAAGACATGGATGCCTTCTGGAACCGGGTTCGCAGCAAACTCGGGAAGAAGACCCAATAAGGGTCTGCCTTCCGTGGCATGGTTCTTCGCTTACGCCGGCGCTCCAGCGAGACCGGGCGGCAGATCCTCGCCGGGCTCTGAATCGCGCACGGTGGACTCGACCGGGACGGGCGGAGGCGTGGGCGGTTTGGTACGCGGCGGGTTGAGCATTTGACCGTGCTCCATGATCTCCTTCACGTGCACGCCGTCGAGGGTTTCGTACTCGAGCAGAGCCTTGGCGAGGGTTTCCATTTCCGCGCGATGCTTGACCAGCAGCGTCTTCGCGTGCTGATAGGCATTGTCGATGAGCTTTTTGATTTCGCTGTCGATCTTCTGGGCGGTGTCTTCGCTATAGTTGCGCTTGGAGCCCATGTCGCGGGCGAGGAAGACGTGCTCGTTGTTCTCGCCGTATTCCACCATGCCGAGTGACTCGCTCATGCCCCACTCACACACCATGCGCCGTGCGATGTCGGTGGCCATGCGGATATCTCCGGAGGCACCGCTGGTCACATCGCCGAAGACGATTTCCTCCGCCACACGTCCACCCATAGCGACCACGAGATCATCAAGGAGTTCGTTTTTGCGGCGGGTGTATTTATCCTCCACCGGCAGCCACATGGTGGAACCGAGAGAAGGGCCGCGGGGAATAATGGTGACCTTGTGCAGGGGCTCGGTATTTTCGAGCAACTCAAGGAGAATGGCGTGACCGGCTTCGTGATAGGCGGTGTTTTCCTTTTCCTTTTCACTGATGGCCAGACTGCGGCGTTCCTTGCCCCAGCGCACCTTGTCGCGGGCCTCTTCCAGTTCGCGGAGGGTGATGCCTTTCAATCCGCGCCGGGCGGCGAGGAGAGCGGCTTCATTGATAACATTGGCCAGTTCAGCACCGGAATATCCGGGTGTGCCACGGGCGATGACTCCGAGATCCACATCGGCGGCCATCTTCACTTTTTTGGAGTGAACCTTGAGAATCGCTTCGCGGCCCTTCACGTCAGGCAGGCTGACGGTGACCTGGCGGTCGAAACGGCCCGGACGCAGCAGGGCGGGATCGAGCACGTCCGGACGGTTGGTGGCGGCAATGATGATGACGCCCTCCTGGGTATCAAAACCATCCATTTCCACCAGCAGCGCATTCAGCGTCTGCTCGCGTTCATCGTGACCGCCGCCCATGCCATGACCGCGGTGACGGCCCACAGCGTCGATCTCGTCAATGAAGATGAGGCACGGAGCGCTCTTCTTGCCCTGCTCGAACATGTCACGAACGCGGCTCGCGCCCACGCCGACGAACATTTCCACGAAATCCGATCCGCTGATGCTGAAGAACGGCACGTCCGCTTCGCCGGCGATGGCCTTGGCGAGGAGCGTCTTGCCGGTGCCGGGAGCGCCCACCATGAGCACGCCCTTCGGAATATGGCCGCCGAGCTTTTGGAACTTCTTCGGGTCCTTCAGGAACTCGACGAGTTCCCAGACCTCCTCCTTGGCCTCATCGCAGCCGGCCACCTGTTTGAAGGTGACCTTATTCTTGTCCATGGCCAGGAGACGCGCCCGGCTCTTCCCGAAACTCATGGCGCCGCGGCCGGCCATTTTGATTTGCTGGCGGAAAAAGAACCACAGCACACCCAGCAGGAGCAGTACGGGCAGCAGGCTCACCAGCAGGCTGGTGCCGATGCTCGCATCGTGCTTGTACTCCACGGGAATCTTTGCCTTCTCGAGATGCTCGATCAGGCGGTCCTTCTCCATGGTACCGCTGAAGGGAATTTTGAATTCCTTGCCCGCGTCACCCTCTGTCCCTGTGAGCTTGGCTTTGATGTACTCCCCGGACGGGTCAAGCATCACTTTGACGCTGTTCGGCTCTACCTCGCCTTTATCCAGCTTTTCGAGAAATTTGGAATACGTCAACTCTCCTCCGGACGCGCCCGTACGAAGGATGAGTCCGCTCGCCAGGATGATAATGGCGATGGAGAGCAGAATGAGGCCCTTCCAGTTGAAGCCCTGGGGTTCAGGAGCGCCGCCGCGGCGGTCGGGACCTTCCGGCGGGGTCGGGCGTTGATTGGGGTCAGACATTGCGATATGGGTGAATGATGAAGGAGGCTACCACAACGAAAAGCAAGGTGCAACGAGGGGGATTAACACTGGAGAAAACGCCGCCGGGCCGCTTCCGGGCGCGGAAATCATGAATTTCTGGGGAGAAGGGTGATGCGCTTCATGCGGCTGTCGTCCTCCGGGGACCATGTGCGGATGGCGGGGTCGTCTTTGAACAGATTATGGACCAGGCGGCGCTGGTAACTGTTCATGGGATCGAGTTTAATCGGATGGCCGGAAGAGCGGACCTTGTCGGCGAGGGAACGGACTTCATTGAGGAAACTGTCGTCTTTGCGGTCGCGGAAGTGATTCACGTCCACGCGCACCCGGGGAGCGTCCGGCAGTTTCTGGCGCAGCAGCTTGTTAACAAGGTGCTGAATGTCATCCAGCCGCTCGCCGCGTTTGCCGGTGAGAGCGGAGGCGGCTTTGGCGTCCTCCACGGTCACCTGGAGACCGGGCACTTCACATTCGGCATCGACCGCAACCTCCGCGGTATAGCCGAGATGGCGCAGCATGATTTCGAGGATCTCCTGGGCAGCGGTAACGGCGTTCATGGTGGTGTTCCTGGCGGGATAGTAGCCAAAAACCGGCGTCGCGCTATTTTTTGCGCTGTTGATCGCGGAAAGCGCTGCCGGCCCCTCCGCCGGTGCGCGGAGGGCGCGGTCCCTTGTTGGCCATTTGCTGCTGGCGGGCCTGCTGGGCGGCCATGGCGCGCTCCATGAAGGAGGGACGCGGAGGCTTCTTTTGCAGCGGGGGGTCTCCCTGGCGGCCCATCAGCCACGTCTGGCCAATGGAGATCACGTTCTGCACCGTCCAGTAGAGGGCCAGCGCGCTGGCGAAATTGTAGCAGAACCACATGAAGAGGAAGGGCATGATCTTGAAGATCTTCATCTGCATCTGCATCTGAGGATTCGCATCCATGCCAGGTTGCGGAGCGAACTTCATCTGCAGATACATGGAGATGGTCATCAGGATCGGCAGCGGATTGATGGGGATGCCGCCGAGGTGCGCGACGGTGTCCGGCATGGAAAGGTCCGTAACCCAAAGGAAACTGTGCCCCCGCATCTCCACGGCGCTCTTCATCATGTTATAGTATCCGAGGAAGATGGGAAACTGGAACAGGAGCGGGAGACAGCCCCCGAGGGGATTGATGCCGTAATCGCGGTACAGCTTCATCACCTCCATGTTCATCCTCTGCGGGTCATCCTTATGCTTCTCCCGGATTTCCTTCATGAAGGGTGCCAGCTTGCCCATGCGCTTCATGGAGCGGGTGGCCTTGATGTGAAGCGGCCAGATGCAGATACGCACCAGCAGGGTGAGCATCATGACGGAAATGCCATAACTGCCTATCCAACTGTAGAAGAGATTGAGAGTGCCGAGAAACAAGCGGCTGAGCAGACGAAACCAGCCATAGTGCATGACCTGGCGGTATTCGGTGTCGAACTGCTTGTCCAAACGGTTGAGGACTGAACCGGAGCGCGGGCCGGTATAAACCTGCCCCTGCCAGGTAAAGGACTCATTGGTGGCAAGGCTGAAGGGCTCCATGCTAACCGCGGCTTCCATGCCTTTGGCCTGCACCGGGTGGTGGCCGGGATCATCTCTTTTGATGTATCGCCAACTCGACCACATGGACGACTTCCCGTCCTTCTTCACGTTGAGGGGGCGAATCAAAATGCAGTAGTACTGGTTGTGCACCCCGCCGAAGCTCATCTCTTTCAGCTCCGAGGTGAGGAAATCGCGGTCAGGGTGCCTTTCCCAGAGGCCGAGGAAAGTGGAGCGCTCCAGATCACCCGGATGGAATTCCAAAGCGTCGCCGTCGGCATAACTCGTGCTGGCCGGTTCGATCCAGTCGTTGTCGTGCAGTTTTCCGAGAAGGCCCGCGTAAAGAAAGTAGCTGCCGGCGGCCTTCTCCGGAGCGGTATTTTGGACCGTGACTTTGAGATCCCACAGGTAGCCGAAGCCATCCTCGGCCTTCGCATCCGCGGGCACCGGGAAGAGAGACCATTCCTTGGTGATCTTCAGGCCCTTGCTTTCAGCGGTGTAGGTAATGGACTTGTCCGTCTGAGCCTGCTTTGTGTAGGCGAGTTTTTCAATGTCTCCAGGAATGGCGCTGAGGCCGCCGATGGGCCCCTGATAGCGCTGGTCGTTAAGCAGTTGCGGCGTGACGCCCGAGTATTTGGACGGAAGAATCCTTACCTGCTGCAGCGCGCCGCCGATGTTCGTGAACGTGTACTCCGCCGTTTCATTGGTGATCACCACGGTCTTTTCTTCCACCGGCGCGGGAGGCGGCGTGGCCGGTGCCTCCGCCGGCTTTGACGGGTCCGCAGGCTTTGCGGGATCGGCGGCCTTCGTCTCCGCGGCGGCGTCCGGCTTCTTGCCCTCCTCCTTCGGCGGCGCCGGACGGGTGAACATCCAGCCCAGCGCGGCGGCGCAGACAATGACGACAAGCCACTCGGTTCGGTTCATTTTCATAGGGAGGGGGAGAGGGGGAAAACGCCGAAATCCGAAACTCGAAATCCGCAGGAGGGACGAAGTCCGAATGACGAAGACGCGCCGCCGCTTAGGCCCGGAAGACTGTCATTCGTCATTCGGGATTCTTTCGGGCTTCTAATTTCGGATTTCGTCATTGGTCGGGGTCGGCGGAGAGATCGCATTCACCGGGGAGGAAACGCTCGCGGCTCCCTTGCTGCGGGGTGCCGGGACCGGGTCATAACCACAGCCTCCCCATGGATGGCAACGGCAGATACGGCGAATGCCCAGCCATGATCCGCGAAGGGTGCCGTGACCTTCCACGGCTTCGAGAAAATACTGCGAGCAGGTGGGCTCGAAGCGGCAACCGGCTCCCGGACCGCCCAGTTTGTGAAGCACTGGGGAGAGGAACTTTTGATAGCCGCGGATGAAAAGGCGGATGATCCATTTCATGGCGGCTCACGGCGGTGGTGGTGATGTCGGGGTCAGCAGGCAGGCGCGGCGGGCAAGTTTGATCCATTCCCCTTTGAGGGTCTCGAAGTCCGCCGTGACGGCGTTATTCCGGGGAATGGTGACGATCAAGTGGGGGGAAATAAGGTGGGGAAACTGGCTGTCGGCAATGGAGGCGAGGCGGCGGCGCAACTTGTTGCGAATGACGGCATTTCCGATGCGGCGGGTAATGGTGAATCCAAACCGGCTGTGCGGTTCGTCCGGGAGCGGCAGCGCTGCGAGAATCAGGAGCCGTCCTGTCCACGACGCTCCCTGCCGGCGAACCGCATTGAATTCAGAGGTGCGGCGGACGCGCCGGGCACGCGGCAGGGCCATGAAGCGTCAAAGCTCGCACGCCTCCGGGCCTCAGGCCTGCGTGTGGCGGGCGTAATGAACCTCCACGCCCTTCGGCAGGAGGCGCTTGCGGCCTTTCTGGCGGCGGCGGGAGAGGCAGGCGCGCCCCGACTTGGTGGCCATGCGGGCGCGAAAGCCGTGCTGGTTCTTGCGCGTGCGCTTGGAGGGCTGGTAAGTGCGTTTGGACATAGAGAATTGAAGGGGCTGAGAAGGGGGATTTTCCACCGCTCTGCCGGGGCATCCAGAGGACATTCTTCGGCAGGAAGAAGCAGTCGAGGGCGGGAAAAGGGCGGCGAACGTAGCTTTGAGCCTCCGGTTGTCAACGGGGATGGAGTATTTTCCCGGCGGTCATTTGCCGCGCTTTTTCGGGCGGTGTTCGTTGCGGAAATGGCCGGGCGGGACGCCGACTTTGTTTTTGAAGACGGCGCTGAGGTATTCGACGTACCGGAAGCCGGTGCGGTCGGCGACTTCGGCGAGGGGGAGATCGGTCAGGGCGAGGAGTTCTTTGACGCGGAGGATTTGCACGCGGGTGATTTCCTCGTGAGGGCTGCGGCCAAGGTGGGTTTTGAAACGGCCTTCGAGGAGGCGGCGGGAGAGGCCGGCATCGCGGACCACGTCATCGACGCAAATGCCTTCGCAGGCGTGCTCGCGAATGAAGCGAACAGCGCGGGCGACGTTTTTATCCTCGACGGCGAGCACGTCAGTGCTTTGGCGGGTGACGAGGCCGGTGGGCGGCACAAGGGTGGAGGACGGCGGGATCTTTTCCCCGGCCATCATGCGGGCGAGGAGCGAGGCGGCGGCGTAACCGGTGCGCAAAGCGTTAGGGATAATGCTGGAGAGCGGGGGATAGGCCAGGGAGCAGAGGAGTTCATCGTTATCGACGGCGAGGACGGCGACATCGTCCGGCACGAAGATGGAGTGGCGGCGGCAGGCATCGAGAATAAGACGGCCGCGGATATCGTAGCAGGCGAAGACGGCGACGGGACGCGGGAGGGTGTTCAGCCAATTCCCGATGGCGTCCATTTCGGCGTCTTCATCCTGGCCGGCATGGGGAGGCGGCTGATATTCGTGGACGGTGTAGCCTGCTTCGGCGAGGGCGGCAGCGTAGGCGTTGCCGCGCATGCCGGACCAGACGAAGCGCGGATCTCCGCACCATGCGAAGTGCTTGAAGCCGCGCTCGAGGAAGTGATCGACGGCCATGCGGGCGATGCCGGTTTCGTCAATTTCGCAGCAGGGCAGGTCCGGGAGAAGGCGTCCGGCGCTCATGTCCACCGCGGGGATTTGCAGCGCGGCGACGGCTTTGGCGATGGCCTGATTTTCGATGCGGGCGATGATACCGTCGCCCTTCCACTTTTTCAGCCACGGCGGGGGCTGGTCTCCCCTGCCCTGCTCGGCAAGGTAAACAGACCATGGTTTATTTTCGCGGATGTAAGCCTGGATGCCGCTGAGGAGACCGCGCGCGTAGGCATTCGAGGTCTCGATGAGCAGGGCGACTTTCGGCAGCGGCGGCATGAAGGGGAAACGGGCCGCCGCCGCGAAACGCCGGCGGCCCGCGGAAGACCTCAGGACAGTGTGAAGGGGGGCAGCTTCACGATTGCTCCGCCTTTCATGGCGGATTCGTGAGCGCAGAGGCCGACACAGGTCCAGTTGGCGGACTGACGGGCGTTAGGGAAAGGATCGCGATCCTCGACCAGGGCCATGACGATTTCGTTAGCGAGGTGAGGATGGCTGCCGCCGTGGCCGGCGCCCTGGGTGAAGCTGAGGTGCGTTTTCTTGCCCAGATCGTACACGCCCTTGGTGGTGAACTGCTGGATCTGCTTGGGCAGGAGCTTGGCGTAGTCGGGGGCTTTCACCTGTTTCGGAATCTTGTCCTCGGGCAATTTCGCGCGGTGCATTACGAGGGAATCGTGTTCGACGAGAGGCCACTCGATGGAGCATTTGTCGCCATAGACATCGATGCTTTCGCGATATTGGCGGGCGGTGTCGAAGAGGCTGCGAATGATGCGGGCGGAGACGTCGCTCTTGCGGAATTTGATGTGGGCGGACTCGACGGCGAAGGGGCTGCCGTATTTTTTGATGAGGTCCTTTGAAATGGTGCCGGAGCCGAAACAGCTAACATATTCCGCATCCGCACCGGCCATGCCGCACACGGGGCCGACGCAGTGGGTGGCATACCACATAGGCGGGAGACCGGGCCAGTAGTTGGGCCAGCCCTCCATGTCCTGCTGGTGGCTGGCCTGGACGAACTGGAGCCGGCCGAGGATGCCTTTGTCGAGGCATTCCTTCATGTAAAGATACTCGCGCGCATAGACGACGGTCTCGGCCATCATGTACTTGAGGCCGGTCTTTTTCACGAGTTCCACGATCTGTTTGCACTCCTCGATGCTGGTGGCCATGGGGACGGTGCAGCAGACGTGCTTCCCGGCCTTGAGCGCCGCGATGCTCTGCCAGCCGTGGTCGGGGATGGGGGAATTGATGTGGACCACGTCCACGTTGGGGTCCTTGAGGAGTTCCTTGAAGTCGGTGTAGCGCTTCTCGACCTCGAAGGCGTCGCCGATGGCGTCGAGTTTGTCCTTCGAGCGCTGGCAGATGGCATACATTTTAGCGTTGGGATGGCGCTGGTAAATGGGGATGAACTCCGCGCCAAAGCCGAGTCCGACGATGGCGACGTTGACGGTGTCGTATTTCTTTTTGGGTTTTGCGGGCATAAGGTCGTGTTGGTGTGGAATGACGGGACGGACCGGGACTTGAGAATTTGCGCGGAGTGTGGACGGTTTCCGTTAAGGAGGCCAGACATTCTTGCGCATTTTGAATAAGGATTCCGGCGGAGCCGGAAGCACCAAACATCAAGCACCAGCCGACTCCGGGAGACAGCCGAAGGCAACCACCAGAGAAACTTCAAGCATCAAGCTCCAGGAGTGGCGGCACCGCTCGGTGGGCGTGCCTGGCGAACTGGATTCGGGACGCGATGCAGCCTGGGTTTTGATTAAAATCCGCGGAGATGGCTTAAATTGGTCGGATTTGGTTTGAGATTCTGTTTGAGGATGGAGGTGAACCGCGGGGGCTTTGGTCGTCGGGCGGATTGTTTTCGGCCGTCTCCCGGAGCCGGCTGGATATCCGCGGTCCTCTTCGCGGCGGGGTGCCCAGGAACCGGGAAATGGTTTGATTTGGTTTGATAAGGTTTGATGGGTCGCGACGCGGATGGCTGAAGCAGAGGCGAGAGATAATCCGATTTGATGGTGAGGAATGAACATGGCGGGACGGCACCGATTTTCCGCGAAGAAGGCACGGACGGCGAGACGGTATGTAAGATGTAAGATTTGGCTCGGTTTGGTAGTGAGGAGCGGTATGGTGAGCGGCGTCGGTTTCCGGGTGGAGAAGGCGCGCACCGCGTTGAAACGCCGTCGAATTCCGGAGCTTTATGAGCCCGGAGACGGCGTGGCTGGGGGATGAACGCTGCTGGGGCCCGGTAAGCTTTTTAGGGGCCGGGTCAGAAGCGTGGCCGTTGAGGGTAAGTCTTTTTACAGAGCCCGCGGCTGCAATCACTCAGGGGATTAACGCGAAAAAAGTCAAATGATTCCGGGGGGAAATTATTTAAAGGGGAAAGGGAGAAGCGTGAATCGGGAAAGTGGAGAGGACTGGACGGGTGAATTTGTTAGAAAGGGGATTTTGGATTGGAAAGGAAAGGATATTCGGCGGGAATTTATGCTATTTTTCCGATGTATCGTTACGTTCCGGAACGTAACGATGGTTTTTCACGAGCAATCAATCAGGCTGCGGGCCTGGGCCGGTGGATGGCGACTGGACGAGGATCGCATGCCTCCTCATTAAGAAAGTGCCCGTCTTTATCCGGTCAAACCCCTGCAGCATTGAAAACCGGAAGTCGTGGAGCGGGCAACCAGGGTTCCGGCAGCAACAGCAAGGATCATGGCTCGCTGAAACGATTGACTTGATGCTGCGAAATCATAACAGGATTGACGCCAGCGAGGGGCTCTGATATTCCCCGGACAATCCCCGTTATGAAGAGGCGGTTTTCGAGTCTTTGCCGGTTCTCCGTTTATGCGGGAATGGCGATATCTGTTTCTTTTGCGAAGGCGAGGCCAGGAGATCTGGATTTGAGTTTTGGCGCTGGAACCGAGGGCAGCGATCCAGGCACATTTGTCTCCGCTGCGGGCGGACCGGGTTCGTTTTTCTCGGTATTGTTGGTACAGGCAGACGGGAAGATCATCGCGGCTGGAAATGACTCAGAGGCGATAATCTTGATGCGATTACGTCCGGATGGAACGCCTGATCCGGCATTCGGTGAGGCAGGAAGAGTGGCGCTGATTCCTTTTGGGCGATTCGGATTATTGAGAACCGCGGCGATACAACCGGATGGAAAAATCCTCGCAGCGTGGACACACCCTTCGGCACCGCGATCCAGCGGATTGGTGCGCTTCCTTTCCGATGGGAACGTGGACACCAGCTTCGGCGTTGATGGAATTGTCACGGCCAACCTGTCTGAAAACAGCGATTCGATTAGCAGTGTGACCGTGCGAAGCGACGGAAGGATTCTTGGCGGAGGCGGGCACCTCAACGCAGCGCAAACAGAATTCAAGTCGGCGCTGTTTCAGTACCTTCCGGACGGGAGTCCGGACGAGGGTTTCGGCGTGAACGGTGTCCTTGATTTACCCAGAAAGGGAGTGGGGCGCGTGGCTGTGCAGCCTGATGGTAAGATCCTTGTTGGCGGGATTCGCGGCGAGGGCCTTCAATTTGTACGCAGGGAGGCCAACGGCGCGCCGGACCTTTCTTTTGGCCGCGACGGTATTCTCGATGTGGTCCCCGTGCCTGGGGCCACACCGTTTCTTGCTGGTTTGGCGGTGCAGAGCGACGGGAGAATCGTCGCTGCTGGCAGCATCGTGGACACCGAGCACTGGGATTTCTATGTGATGCGGTTTTTTGCGGATGGAAGCCCCGATACCACCCTCCGCGGAACCGGCACGGTGGTGACCGACGTGACAGGGGCGAATCCGAACGCGCCTGGAACCACCCGCGCCGGCGACGACTTTATGCAGGGTTTCCTTGTGCAAAGTGATGGAAAGCTGGTGGCGGCGGGGCACACCAATGAGAGGTTCGTTGTCGTCCGCTATCTTTCCGACGGAAACCTTGACCCCGGTTTCGGCACGGGCGGAGTGGCAGTAACCGCAGCCGGGGAAGGTAACTGCCGCGCCGGGGCCGTGGCGGTGCAGGCGGATGGAAAAATCATTGCAGGAGGAAGCGCCACGCATTCGGGGGAGGGTGGTTTTGTGACGGCAGTGGTGCGCTACCAAACCCGGGAGGTTCCTGAAGGCCTTGCCGTGGAATGGCCTGCGGATTCCGCGCTGCCTTCCGGCGGAACGGTGGAATTTGGGACCGCTCTCAATCCGGATTTGTCAGAGAAGGCGGTTTCCCTAACGCTTCGCAATACAGGCAGCGCGCCTCTAAGAGGCATCAGAGCGGCCCTTTCCGGCCGCGACGCGGCGCATTTTCTCCCTGGTCCTGAACCCGCACCGGTGTTGGCCGCCGGCGACTCCACCATACTCAATCTGCGTTTCGTTCCCCCGCCGGAAATATCCAGTTTGCGGGCAGTTCTCACGATACAGACGGACCAGCCGGACAGGGATCCGTATGCGGTGGTGCTGCATGGCGCAACGGACAAACCGGTGGCAACGCTTTCCTGTTATGAAGGAGGTATGCCGGTATTGCCTAACAGCGCGGTGAATTTTGGTCCGGCCCTTGCCACGCCGGCTGCGGGTTTGACCCGGCGATTCACCATTCGGAACACCGGCAACATCGGCCTGACGATCCAAAGTGTTTCTTTTGGCACCGCGGGCACTCCGGGGGACTTCGCCGCGGGGACTCCCGAAACGACGGAACTGGCGCCCAACGAGATCACAGCGTTTCCGGTCTTGTTTTCGCCTTCCGGCCCCGGGCCGCGTGCCGCCCGGCTGCGCATCTCCAGCACAGATACTCTCCGCCCGCCGCTGGAAATTACTTTACAGGGCACCGGTGCCACAGGCCTGACAGAGTGGCGGCTAACGCACTTTGGAACCTCCAGGAGTGAAGGCCCGGCCGCCGATCTCAGTGATCCTGACAACGACGGCATCCCCAACCTGCTGGAGTACGCCACGCTGACGCCGCCGCGTGAGGCTAACCAATTTGCCGGAAATCTGGTGAGGAACGGCGCATTGCTGGAATATACTGTGACCCGTCCGCCCGGTGCGGAGGCGGATCTAACGTACTCGCTGGAGTGGAGCGGGGCGTTGCAAAGCGACTGGGTCAGCACGGGTGTTGGTCTGTTTCCGTCCGGTTCTGCCGGGATGCCACAAATGCTGCGCTTTTCGCTCCCAGCAGGAGATGCCGGCAGGCGCTTCGTGCGTCTGCGAGTCATCAGGAGGTAAAATGCAGATGAGGTTGAGGCGATCCATCACTGGTGCGTAATTCGTACTGTTCCCGCCTTTGCTGCCGGGGCTGATATGCAAATAAACGCCAAACGGTTTGGAGCCGTCGCAGGCGGCCGGGACGTAAATGATGGGTTTTGGCGGATGCGCGCGGGGGAACAGGTGATCAGACCTGTGAAAAATCCGAATAGAATGCATGCCGGATCGCGGTACTTTTCCTTGCTAACATTCCGGTGCCACCATCCCCTCTCTGTCCGATCCCTGGCTCCCGCGCCTTCGGTTGAATAAGCGGAACTGCGGGCAGATGTTATCTGCAAATCCGCCTGATGTGCCATGGATGAATCCCTGCTGTACTTCTCGCTCATCCTGCTCCCCGCCATCGTGATAGTGGCTTTGGTGGTTCGAAAATACCACCGTTCGACCTGTGGATGGAGGGCATCGGGGCGGCCTCTGTACCGCTCATCACAAGATGCGGGAACGACGAATCTCTACAACGGCCTGTATCTCTCGCAGGATCCAGGAAGTCATGATTCCGGCGGACATCACTTTGATGGCGACGGACACCACGGAGGTATGGACACCGGCGGGCACACCGGCGGTTTCGATGGCGGCGGATTTGGTGGAGGCGGCGGCGATGGCAGCGGATGCGGTTAGGCGGGCGGCGGCAAATTCAAAGCGGACCAGGCAGCGTTGGTGCCATGGACGCCCTTGCGGGCGGGGTCGCAGAGTTCTAATTCGTCGCGGCCCATTCCACGCCATGAAAGATCGAACGCTTATCTATCTATCGATGGCACTCAGTATCGCATCTCTCGCGTATGCGATTTGGCTTCATCGGCACGCAGAGCAGATGGCCGCCGATGCGCTGCACAAGCGTGAACGGGAGTTTGTCACGAATTTCACACCCAGGATGAGAGAGGTCTATGCGGGTATGACCGGACAGGCGAATGTCTATGCCTCAGAGCCGAAGACGATCGAAGAGCTGTTTCGACCAATGGTCGAGATGATGAAACAATTCGCCGGCACTGGGGAAACGGAGGCACCAAAGAAGGAGGGTGCGAAATGACGTGGTCTAACGTCTTGAAGAGTGCCGTGCGGATCCGGGCAGAGCGGTCATTCGGCTCATTTCAGGGCAGGGTTACTTCCACTCGACCAAACTGCTGTGCGCGCTCTGCTGCGCTCAGCGGCTCTTCGATGACAACGCGTTCCCAGTTGGCATCCACCGTCGTCACTACAGGAGTGGCCGTGAACGGCACGAAGCTGGTGAGAGAATCTGAACGCTGCGGCGAATAGACGAGGCCGTTGTTGCGGCGACGAAGAAACTCCACGCGGAAGACGGGCTGGGAGCCGGCCGTGATATGGGTGAAAAGCGGGAGGCCGGCGCTGCCGCCGGCGGTGAGCGTTCTGCCATCCGTGCGGGTGCCGTCGAGGTTGAAGGCGTATTTGAGAAGGTTAGGGAGACCATCGCCGTGCAGGCGGGAGGCAGGGAGGACGGAGGAACCGGCGAGCGAAGCGGAGGCGGTCCAGGCCAGATAGGCGGACTGAGGCTCGGTGGGCGCAGCACCGATGCCGTTCAGCGGCAGGGTGAAGGTGCCCTCGGTGGTGTCGTTGTTGATCACGCGCAGAATGGCCTGACGCAGGCCGGGGCCGCGGGGCTGGAATGTAATCGTGAATGTCGCCGCTGTGCCGGGAGCGAGGGTACTGGACGACGCGCCTGACAAAACGAAGTCAGACGCTTGGGCACCGCTGATGGTGAATTCCGAGAAGGTGAGGTCGCGGGTGCCGGTATTTCGCACGGTGAAGGTCTGTGCGGCGGATTCCAGTTCCGGTACCCGGCTGCCAAAGTCCGCAACGGAGCTTTCGTGCCGCAGCGCGAAACTGTTAGAGACACCGGCGACGATGCCGCGGACGTCCTCCAGGCCAGGTGGGATGGTACTTTCTCCGTTATCGTTGCTGCCCCATGCGATGACCGTGCCGTCGGATTTCAGTGCCATGGCGTGAAGGCCGCCGGCGGCGATGGCGGTGATGCCGGTGAGGCCTTGAGGCACTGTGGCCGGACCGTTTGGAGCGCCCCATCCGGTGACGGTACCGTCGCTCTTCAGTGCGAGCATGAATTGAGTGCCGGCGGCGATGGCGGTCACACCGGTGAGTCCGGCGGGAGGGTCCAGGAAGCCGGGTGCCCCGGCTCCCCAAACCGTGATGGCGCCGCTTTGGCGCAACGCTGCGGCGTGATAGGTTCCAGCCGCGATCGCGGTAACGTCCGTCCATCCGAAAGGGACATCGGTGATGCCGCTGGTAATGTCACCCCAAGCGACCACCTTGCCGTGATTGAGGGACAGCGAAAACTTGTGGCCGGCCGCGATGGCGGTGTTGGCAGCCGGGTCGGACGTCGGGATCGAACACTGCGCGTGCGAATTGTTTCCCCATGCGACCATGGTGCCGTCCGTCTTGAGGGCAAGGGTGTGATCGAGTCCTGCCGACACGGCGGTGACACCTGTCAGGCCCGCCGGGATGTTGAGTTGTCCCTCACTGTTATCTCCCCAGCCGCGCAGCGTGCCGTCATTCATGAGCGCCATGGTGTGTCCGCTGCGGGCCGACAAAGTGCGCACGCCGGTCAGGTCCGCCGGGATGTCGTTCGAACCGGCAACATTGCGACCCCATGCGACGATGGTGCCAGGTGTGCTGCTGCGGAGCAGGCTGCCGCCGGGGCCCTCAACAACGATCTCAGGTCCGCCCGGCCGGGTGATAATCACGGAATAGGTTTTGACCGTGGTGCCGTCCTGAGCGGTGACGCGGATGTCCACGGTATTAGCGCCGAAATGGAGGGGCACGGGAAACTGTGCAGCACCGGTCAGGCCCGGCTGCCATGCTGCGCTGTCAATGCGCCACGAAAGGGTGGAGCGTGCATCGTCCGCCGAAGCGTTGAAGGTGACACTTTCCGTGATTTCGCTGACCTGGGCGGTACAGGAGGTGACCTGGGGTGTAAACGCCGGCTGCAATGTGCCGGTGCTGAGCGTCAGCGAGCCCAGCAGGGCGTTCGTGGAGACAGAGCTGCCGCTGCCGATGAGTTTGAGGTCATAGGACTCTTTATGAGGATCGTCACTCGTTACGCGCAGAAACGCCGCCCGCATTCCACCGGCAGGGTGGAAGGAGACGGTGAAGGTGGTTTCCCCGTTCGAAGCCGGCACATCACTCGACATGCCGTCGGTGTTGATGACAAAATCCGCCGTGTCGCCTCCGGTCAGGGCCACGGACGAAATGTGAAGCGGGGCCGCGCCGGTATTGCGAATGCGGACCGTTTGCGATGTGGCGCCGCCAGCGTCGAGATCGCCGAATTTCACCACCGGCAACTCTTTGACGATGGCGGCGGAATGCCAAGAGCCAGCACAGGCGGCAATGACATTGGACAGTCCGCCGGGCAGAGTCCCTTGTCCTTTGCTATTGCTGCCCCAAATGAAGACGGTGCCGTCCTTGCGAAGGACGACGTTGTGCGCGTTGCCGGCGGAGATGGTGCTGATGTCCGTGGCACCGGCGGGAATGGTTAGAACGCCCGTGGGCTGCGGTTCCCAGACATCCCCGCCCCAGACCTTGAGCGTGCCGTCCTCGCGGAGCGCGAGACAGTGTACGAAACCGGCGGAGATGGCTTTGATATTGGTCACGTCAGCCGGCTGCGGCGGCAGGGCCCAGCCCCATTGCGCTACCGTGCCATTCGCTCGAAGCGCGAGACAATTCGAAGAGCCGGAGGAAACGGCAGCCACTGTGCCAAGATCAGCGGGCAACGCGGTTGCGCCGGTGCCGTTATAGCCCCACGCGACCACCGTACCGTCGGATTTCAGCGCGAAGCAATGCTTGGAGCCTGCGGAAATGGCGGTCACTCCGGTCAGACCGGCGGGGACATTGGCCTGACCTTTATCGTTATCCCCCCAGACCACCACGGTGCCGTCCTGTTTGAGGGCCATGGTGTGGCCAGAGCCGACCGAGATCTGCTTTACGTTCGCAAGGCCGGCGGGAAACGGCACCTTGGGCAAGTACTCGCTGGTGCCGCCCCACTGCACCACGGTGCCGTTGGCACGCAGCACCGCGGTGTTGAGATTCCCCGCAGCGATGGCGACCGCATCCGTCAGGTTGGCGGGCACATTGATCTGTCCGTCCACATTATAACCCCAAGCCAAAACACTCGAAGTCAGAGCCGCCGGCAGTGCGGTATTTCCAAGCGCCTTTTCCAGTTGAATGTCCGGTGCCGGGACGCGGGTGGTGTTGACCGAATACGTGCGAGTCGTCACTCCATCCTGCGCGGTGACTTCGATTTCCAGGGGATTGTCGCCCCATGCGAGCGGCAGCGGGCTGCTGGCCGTGCCGGAAACCGCCGGGCTCCAGTCGCCGCTGTTAAGCCGACAACGGATCGTAACGGGCGGAGCAGCGGCCGTGGCGGTGAAGGTAGCAGTGGCTTGGCCGCGGGGCAGGGTGACCGCGTAGTCTGTCGTGCCGGAGGCAAAGGCGGGATCCAGGGTTCCACCGCTGACGGTCAGGGACGCCAGGCTGGCGTTCGTTTCCGGAGCGGTGCCTGTGAAATTGATGCGGCGCTCGCTTCCGGCGGGGTCGTCGCTGTGGATGAGCACTGCGCCGTAGCGGATGCCTTTCGCTGCGGCACGGAGCTGCACCGAAAAGGTAAGCTCCTCCCCCGCCGCGAGCGTGGCAGGCAGCGCCGGCAGGGTCAGTATCAGTTCCGCCGCCCCCGGTCCGGCAGCGCTGATACGCGGAATATTCAGGGTAGTGTCGCCGGTGTTTTTCAGCGTGAGGGTTTTGGCCGGCCCAATAGTTCCGACGGGAGAAAATCCCAGATCCACCGAAGGCACTGCCCCGTTTATGGCGAGGGCATGATTGTACCCGGCGCAAATGCCCGAGGCTGCGATCAGCCCCGCAGGAGGGGTCAGCACGGCGTTGCCCCATGTTCGCACCGTCCCGTTGGAAAGCAGAGCCATGGACAATCCACTGCCGAGGGCGATGGACTGCACCCCCGTAATCCCCGCCGGCAGAGTGTTGGATCCCCAAAACGCCAGAGTTCCGTCGCTCTTAAGAGCCAGCGAGTTGCGGCCTCCACCGGCAACGGCCACCACTCCGGACAGGTTCGCGGGAATGGTCCCACCCGCGTTTCCCCACACTGCCACGGTACCGTCCGCTTTAACCGCCACTCCGTGGGCGTCACCGGCGGCAATGGCCTTCACACCGGCTAATCCTGCGGGCACATTGCGCTGGCCGTTGCTGTTATTTCCCCAGGCGACCACCGTGCCATCGCTGCGCAGAGCCATAGAAAACAATCCGCCGGCGGCAACAGCCGACACACCATCGAGTCCAGGCGGAACCGTCTGCTGATTGTAGTCATTGCTGCCCCACGCCACCACCGTGCCATCCTCCCGCAGCGCGAGGGTATGGTAGGCACCGCAGGAGATTGCTTTTATTCCCGCCAGTCCGTCGGGAACCGTGGTTTGTTTGGAGGAGTTGCTGCCCCAGCAAACCACCGTGCCGTCGTACAGCAGCGCAACGCAGTGATCGACACCCGCAGATACGGAACGTACTCCGGTGAGCCCGGCAGGAACGGTGGCTTTGCCGCTGCTGTTGTTTCCCCAGGCAGTTACCGTGCCCGGTGCATATTCCAAAACCTGGCCCGCCTGACTGATCTCGATTATTGGAGTGGCGATGGCAGGCTGCCTGGACAGCAAGCCAAGAATTAAGAATAAGTTTTGAAGAGGAAAGAAACGCTTAGTGTAACGGGGACGGTTTACAATAATTATTGAAGGCATGCTAATTATAGGTCAATCAGTAGCTTGATTCAAGAAAAACCTCACCGGTCCTCCCGCTGTCGAGTGTTCATTCACCAAGCGGACTGCGCGCCAGCACTTCGAACTTTGCTTGCGGCGATAACGCCGGTCTCGCTTTCATCGCCGGTGATGTAGATTTTTCCGCCTGCGGGAATGGGTGAGGCGGCATACGTTCCGTCCAGCCGTTCGCGCCACACCACGTCGCCGGTGGCGGCGACGACGCGCTGGGTGTTTTTACGCGATCGCGATAGACGGAAGCTTTTCCGCTGCGGCGGTATCGAGAAAGATGCAGACATTTGCATGCCCCTGCAGCAGTGATGCGGGGCACGCTGGCGTACGCGGGCCGTGGATCATGGAATGCACTGCGGTCGATTTATGATTTCCGAAGGCAAGCAGAAGCACGCGCCGCGCGGCAAGAATCGTTTTCAAGCCGGTCGTTGCGCCCCGTGATGGAGCACAGTCTCCGGCGAACCAGCGACGGTTTGCTTCGACGGATACGGCATCAAGATCGAGCACGCGTTCGGAGGAATCCGGGGCGCTTCCCGGCTCGTTGAAACCGAGATGCCCGTTTTGTCCGAGGCCGAGAACGACGACATCGATGCCGCCCATAGCGGCGATCTTCGCGCCGTGTGCCTGCACACTCGCAAGCGCCTCTGGCTCCACCGAACTGATGCCGTGGAATTGCTCCGCCGGCACGCCCCATGCGCGGGCAACGGTACGGCGCAGGAGGTTTGCGCAATTGCGCGGCTCGCCGGACCGCACGCCGACGTACTCATCAAGCGCAAAGATTTCCAGATGCGCGAGCGGCAGCCCGCGCTCGGCGATGCGTCCATAGAGTTCCAGCGGCGAGTTCCCCGCGGCCACCATAACGTTTCGCACGTCAGGTGTCAGGAGCCAGTCCGCAAGCAAATCCGCGGCGGCGATGTTTGCGGTATCGGGTGAGGGATGAATGCTAACTTTCATGCGGGGGATATGTTCACGCACGGCCAGCGCGCGAATGCGGGCTGCAACAGCCGCCAGTACCGCACAAGCTAGACCGGAGGTGAATCTTGAGTCAATGGCTCGACCGCTTGTGGCTTCGCCGGATAGACGGGAGGGACGGGATGGACGCGTCGGTGCCCTTTCGGAGGAGGCCGGGACCGGGCTGGCTGCGGCAGCGTTAGGCGAACGCGCGGAAATTATTTTGTCGAAATTCATCCCGCTGCGAAACGCCCGCCGGTCCTTCTGTCATAGACAGGATGTAACATCTGAACTCCATGAAAAAACCACCACTCCAGGACCGCCGGTCCTTTCTCAAAGCGATGGGAGGCAGCACAGCGATGGCGGCTGCCCTGCCCGTGCTGTTCAATCAACAGCAGGCTGCCGCCGCGCCGCCCGATGCCGCCGGGGCCAACCACCCAGGCTACAGCGCGGGGAGATTCGCTCTGGAAATCGATAACACTTTTGCCGGATGGCTGCTCGGTGCAGAAGGCGGCCACGCTGTGGGTGAGGTGATTACGGAATTGTTCGGCCCCGGCAAGTTCATGAGGAAGCAGGTCTCCGGCTACACATTCGAAGACATCCTCATCAGTTTCGACACGCTCAGCCCTGCGCTTCTCAATGTGGTGCAGCGTACGCTAAACCTCGAGAAGACGCGCGTGGAGGGAGCCATCGTGACGGTGGATGAGAATTCGAAGGTTTTGTCGCGGCTCATGTTTTACGGGGCACTCATTACGGAAATCAATTTTCCCGCCCTGGATGCAGCTTCCGGCGACGCGGTGAAGATGACGGTGAAACTTGCCCCGGAATTCGTGCAGCGGATGCCCGGATCAGGTTCATTGGCGTCCCCGCCGCCTGCGATCACGGCGCAAAGGAGATGGCTCGCGTCCAATTTCCGCCTCGCCATCGATGGCCTGGACTGCAGCAGTGTGAGCAGGGTCGAGGCCCTGACAGTCAGGCAGATTCCATACCCTGGCCCGGGCGGGGGTCCCGGACCGGGGCCGACGGCGGTCGAGTTTCCGGATGTGGTCCTTACGCTGTCCGAGTACTCTGCCCCTAAATTTTACAAGTGGCACGAGGATTATGTGATCAACGGAGGCAACGGTAACGCATACGAAAAGGCCGGCACGCTGAGCTGGCTCGATCTCAACGGAAAGGAACTCGGATCTCTGAGCTTGAAAGGTCTCGGCGTTTTCAAAGTGGCGCCGGTCAAGCCGGAGCCTGGCACCGGCGCAGTGCGCCTCGTCGAGGTGGAGATGTACTGCGAGGAGATCAACGTAAAACCGGGGGGTGTGCCTGTGCCGCGATGAAGGCGGCCAGGTCCGCGATTCACGGAAATGAATATCTCAGGAGGTCACTCGCTGATGATCAGTCCGTCCACCTGCAACGCCCACCGAAGAAGAAGCTCCCCCACGGGGAATGGACTGAGACACAGCAGAACTCCGGACCAGCGCATCGAGCGCGGCGCCTCGCTTTTCACATGCCAGGGACCGAACCACCCTGCCACGGCAATGCCGGCCAACAGCAACAAAAATTGCGCAGCGGCCCACGGCAGCGGCCTGATTGCGGTGCCGGGCCCGGCGAAGAAGAACTCTACACTGGTGCCGGTGCTGATAAAAGTAAGCAGCAGGCCGGTTCCCGCCAGTGTCAGAGTACAGCGCCAGGATTTGTCCGGTTCCGGCAATCGAGCACAGCATCCCGGCATAACCGCGACGGCGCTCAAAGTTCCCAATACTCCGCAGTACTGTAGCAGGCTCAACAAGGTGGTGGCGTTGCGCTTGATGCCGAAAGGCGGCGCGTCACACTGGCGGCGCTATGAAGCGTTGCACCCGGCGCGGCTTTATCAAAGGAACAGGAACCGCCGTTCTTGCGGGGATTCCTGGAGGTGCGGTGTACGGAGGCGGACCCGGTGGCGCGGACAGGACTCCGATTCCGCCGGACGCGCTGGAACAGTTGCGTGCGAAGCTCAAGGGTCGCCTCGTTTTGCCGGGGGATGCATTGTATGAGGGCGCGCGGAAGGTGTTTTACTGGAACCCGAAGACGGAACGGAAGCCGATGGCCATTGTGCAGTGCGGGCACGAAGAGGATGCGGTGCGCGCGGTGGAATTCGCGCGGCGGCACGGGCTGGAAGTGGCGGTGCGCTCGGGCGGGCACAGCCATCTGGCATGGGGGAGTTCCGACGGACTCGTCATTGATTTGTCGCGGCTCAAAGAAATCAGTGTCGATCCCGCCCGGCGCATCCTGCGCGCCCAGGGCGGCGTTTTGGGCGGCGAAGCCGGGCGTGCGGCGGGCGAACACGGTCTCGCGCCTGTGTTAGGACAATGCCCCGGGGTGGGGGCAACCGGCGTCATTCTCGGCGGCGGGCTGGGATGGCTTTCGGGACTCTTCGGGGCTGGTTGCGACAATCTGATTTCGGCGCGCCTCATCATTGCCGATGCCCGCGTGCTGGATGTTAGTGCAGAGTCCGATCCCGATCTCTTTTGGGCGCTCCGCGGCGCCGGCGCCAACTTTGGCGTCGCGACTTCCATCGAGGTGCGGCTTCATTCGTTAGCACCTGTCCTCGCCGGCGATATTCATTACGCCGTGCGCGACGCGCGGGCCGTCCTCCGCGGCTTTCGTGAAGTGATGCATGAAGCGCCTGACGCCTTTCAGGCGACGCTCAACCTAACACCGGGTGAGCGCGGCGTTTTCCTCAACCTCTGTCACGCCGGCACCGAAAGTGAGCAGGAGGACATGCTGCGAAAGCTTCGAGCCTTTGCGCCTGTGGTCAAAGAAGCGGTAAAGCGCCAGCCTTTCGCCACTCTTGCCGAAAAGGCGGCGGCCACCAATCCCGCCAACACGCCGCCGCCGGCCTTTCGCGCCATTCAGACGGTGTATCGCGAGCGCATCACCGACGAAATCATCGACATCTATGTCGAACAACTCGCCCGTGCCGCACCCGACACCATCCTGGGCCTGAGCCACTATATGCATGGCGAAGTCTGCCGCGTAAAGCCTGACGCGACGGCCTTCCCGCACCGCCTGGCTCACTCGATTCATCTCCGCTGCGCATGGACGTGGAGTGATCCGCAGCACAGCGATGACCGATTTGCGCGGGGGGACGAATGGCTGCGCCTGCTGCGCCCGCAGACGGACGAGCGCCTCTACGCGAACTACCAGACCTACGTGACGAAAGAGGGTTCACCTTCGTTATTTAGTTCCAACCACAGCCGGCTGCTGACTTTAAAGAAGAAATACGATCCCGGGAACTTTTTCCGGAGGAATGCGAATATCGACGCGGGATCAGGTGCGGGACGGTGATGAATGTCTTCCGGCCTCGATCTTCGGTTTCTCCAAAGATGTGGATGCATTTCCCGCAGCACTCTTTCCGGCATCACTATCTTAGCGACATTCAGGTTTGCGCGTTCTTTGACAGAGAAAAAAGATTCCACCCGGAATGCGGAAGATTCAAAACTCAAAATCCATCAATTAGAGGGGTTACTTCAGGGCATCGGCCATGAAGAAGCTGGTGTGGGCGGGCTGGTTGTAGCCGGTGTTTTGCCATGCGATGGCGAGGCGGTAAACGGGGTCGTGCATGAGGGTGACGAGGCGGTGCTTCGCGGGGATGGGGGTGGAGAAGATGCGGAGTTCACGGCCATCGCGGGTGGGAGCGATGATTTCCTCGCGCCAGTCGCCGCCATCGGCCACCGGCACAGCGACGACTCCGCGTCCGAGCTTTTCCCGCTGGCGCGCAGGTCCCGCAGCCACCGCGTGACTTGTCAGGACGGCGGCGAAGAGCAGCAAGCGCGGCGCGTCCATGCATCAGCCCGGCGGGGTGTAGCCGAGGACGATGTCGAACTTCGCCGAGAGTTCGCCCGCTTTGGCACCAGGGAGCGGAGCGAAGTCCACGGTAACGGATTCCCGGGCTTTCTGATCTTTGATGCTCTTCCAGATACCGTCCTTTTCATTGCCCTCATGCCCTTTGATGTAGAGCTGCGTGACGAGCAGCTCCTTGCCGCCGAGTTTCACCTTGTAATGAATGTGAGGAGTGCGGCCCGGATAGGGCACGGGTTTGATGGTGCGGAAAAGATACTCGCCGGTGGTGCCGGTGACGAAGCGCCCGAAGCCCTGGAAGTTCTTGTCCTGTTTCTCCTTGTTGCCGGTGCCGCTGTGAAGATACGCGCCATTGTTGTCGCACTGCCAGATTTCCACGACGGCGTTGCGCAGAGGATAGCCTTTGGAATCAAGGATGCGGCCCGTGACGTAGGCGACTTCGCCGACGGCATTGTTGGTGGCTTCGTTGATGACGAGGAGATCGTTATCCGTATCGAGCGGGAGATGGTCCGGATAGAAGGGACCTTCGGTGGCTTTTGGTGTCTGGGTGAGGGCCTCGGCGAAAGCGCCAGGGGCAGCAAACAACGCGGAGCCGGCGGCGATGCGGCGCAGGGTCTCGCGGCGGGTGAGGAGGGATTTGGAAGGCGTGATGATATTCATGGAAAGAGGATACAAAGTCGGAACTGTCAGGTCAATACCACGGGCGCAAACGCACTTCGATGCCAAGATCTGTGCCGACCTGCGATTTGAAAAGGTTCAGGTCGGCGTAGGTGCTGTCGGAGTTCCGGTAGTGATAGGGATAAATGACCTTCGGCTTGAACGCGCGCACCACACTGACGGCGCTCGTGACGCTCATGGTGAAGGGAATGTTCATACACACGAAGGCGACATCGATGTTCGGAAGCGCGCGCATTTCCGGAATGTCTCCGGTGTCGCCGCTGAAGTAAATGCGCTTGCCGCCGATGGTCAGGATGTAGCCGTTGCCGGTGCCCTGCGGATGATTTGAATTGTAAGCCGGCACCGCGTCAATGGTGATGCCGATGGCGGAGGTGGACGCGCCATTGGCCAGGGAAGTCGTCAGGGGTTTGAGCGTGGCGTTCATCCCGCTGTAAACCGCCGCCGGAGCGATGATCACGGTGCCGGCGGCCTTTTTTTGACTGGTGAGGGTGGCCGGTTCGTAATGATCGCCATGGCCATGGGTGACCAGCATGAGGTCCGCCAGGGGAAGGCCGGCGTAGCGCGAAGCGGCCCCAACGGCATCGCAGTAGATGGTCTTGCCGTTCCACTGAAGGACGAAGGAGGCGTGGTTGATGGGCTTGATGACGACATCGCCTTCGCTGGTTTGCAGATGATCGCCAGTGAAGATGCCGGTGCCGGGAACGGCGGTGAATCGATAATAACGCCGGCCATTATAAACCGCACCGGAATCCCGGTATTGCGCCGTGCCGTTGCTGGAGACGGTGGCGAGGGCCTGCCATGAGTTGAGGTCTTTGGAGGTTTCCACGCGCTGGAACTGGCCCGCCGGCACAGCGAATTGCACGAGCACGTCGCCGTCTGTTTGTTTTGTCACGACCGGCTGCGGGCCGGCATCATCGGCGAAGAGAAAGGCAGCGCTGAGGCTCAGGAGCGGAATGCCGGGAACCAGCAGGCGCAGAAAAAAGGACCGGCGGCGGCCCGCCGGAGACCGCGAAGAGCGGCCACCGGGCAGATCCGCCGCCGGTGTATCAGTTTGTAAGGGATGGGAATCCCGTGCGTTCACTTGCCTTCGCCTTTTTTCTCCGCCGGCGGTGCGTCGGTGGAGGGCTTGGGAGTTTCAGCCGGCTTCGTTTCGGCGGGGCGCGTGCCGCCATTGCCGCGGGACTCGCGCTCCTTACGGAGATCCTCCGTCATTTTGGCGCGCTCTTCACGGCTCAACTGGCCGTCTTTGTCGGCGTCATACTTTTCAAGCATTTCCTTGCGACGGCCGTCGGCCCACGTTCTGCGCTCTTCGTCGCTGAGCTTGCCGTCTTTGTCGGCGTCGTATTTTTTCAGATCTTCAGCAGAAGGCTGGAAGGCACGGCCAGCGCCGGCGCCGCCGGGTCCGAATCCGCCGCGTCCGGGATTTTCGGAGCGCATCTTGGCGGTTTCGGCTTCATTGAGTTTGCCGTCCTTGTCGGCGTCGTACTTTTCGAGCATCTCCTTCTGACGGCCTTCGCGGTAGGCGGCGACTTCATCGCCATTGATGCGGCCGTTGCCGTCCTTGTCATACTTCTTGAGGTCCTCCGCGCTGGGCTGGCCGCCGCGTGTGCCGCCTCCGCCGGGCCCAAATCCGCGGCCCGGGTTTTCGGCGCGCATTTTGGCGGTCTCCTCGTCGTTGAGCTTGCCGTCCTTGTCGGCGTCGTACTTTTCGAGCATTTCCTTCTGACGGGCTTCGCGCATGGCGGTGCGCTCCTCCCGGCTGAGCTGGCCGTCACCGTCCTTGTCGTATTTCTTAAGGTCTTCAGCAGACGGCTGCTGACCGCGACCCTGGCCGCGGCGCGGAGTGTCCTGCGCTTCCGCCGTCAAGGTGAGCAGGCCGGCGAGGGCCGTGAACAAAGTGAGTTTGATTTTCATGTCTATGTTGTTGCAGTGGTGGTATGGGGGTGAAAGCAACCGTGCCGCATAATGGTGAGAAACGGGCAGAGTGCTGCTGTCACAGACACTACAGACAGCCGCCCGTTACACCGGACAGCGTTTTTTGATGAAAAACGCGGATGGAATGGAGGGATTAAAGATCTGTGATTCTGAATTTTCGCGTGTGGGACTTGCCAGGGCGGCTATTCCACCAAAAGGTCCGGGATGACTCAACCGGACGACCTGAAAACGGATGAGCGCCTTGTGTGGTCCACAGGCCGGGGGACGGATGTGTGGGCTCTGTTTTGCGCGTGCGCGGCGGGGGATTTGGATGCTGTTAGGAAACTCCTCGACAGGGACCCGTCGCTGGTTAGGTGCCAGTATGAGTACCGGAAGCCGCTCTATTTCGCGGTGCGGGAGAACCGGCTGGAAGTGGCGGCGTATCTGCTGGAGCGAGATCCGGACCCAACAGGACTGGAGGTGTATCACAGTCTTGTCGAAATCGCGCAGGAGAGGGGATATGAGAAAATGGAGAAGCTGCTGGAAAGGGGGCTTTCTACACAGTTCAATGCATCCGAACGCGGCGAACGTGTGGCGGAGGCGATTCGGAATCATGACATTGCGAAGATGCGGGCGCTGCTGGATGAGTCGCCGGAACTTTTGTACGCGGGCGACCGCCGCGGGAATCAACCCATTCACTGGGCGGCGATGACAAGGCAGCCTGAGGTGATCGACGAACTCGTGCAACGGGGTGCGGATTTGAACGCGAAGCGCACGGACGGGGCGCGTCCCATTCAACTGACGAATGGCGACTATCATTTCCGCGGATGGCGCGATGTCCCGAAGGACCATCCGGTGACGCCGCGAATGGTGCTGGATCATCTGCGGGCCTGCGGCGCGGAGTGCGATCTCTGCACGGCAGCGCATATTGGCGATCTGGAGCGTATCAGGGAATTGCTGGACGCTGATCCTTCGCTGGCGAATCGGCCTGGGGACTATGAGTCCTACTATGCGTGCTCGGGTACACCGATTCGCAATGCGGCAGCGGCGGGGCATCTGGAAATCGTGAAGATGCTGCTGGAACACGGCGCGGACCCTAATCTGCCGGAGGAGGGGATCGCTCCTCAGGGGCATGCCTTATATTCCGCGGCGGCGAACGGCCATCATGAAGTGGTAAAGCTTCTGCTGGCACACGGCGCGCATCCCAACGTGGCGGTGGAGAGCTCGGCGGACACGCTGAGCCGCGTCATCGACAATGGCGACAAAGTGCTGGTGGAACTGCTCTGTTCCCACGGCGCAGCGCGTTCAGTGGATCTGCTGGCGGCGCATAACGATCTTCAAACTGCGGCCGCTGTCTTCGCAGCGAATCCATCGCTGGCGGATGATCCGGAGGCGCTGGCGAATGCGGCGAGCGCCGGGCACGAGGGATTTGTTAGGCTTATGCTTCGTTATCATCCTGATCTGCCGAAGAGGGTCAGGTTTCCGTTTTGGTCCATGGGAGCGAAGACACGGGAGCTGAATGAGTTGCTGTTCGAACACGGAATGAACGCGAATGGGGACCATTGGCTAAGAATCACGCCGCTGCATGTGTTTGCCCAAAAGGGAGAGATTGAAAAGGCGGGCTGGTTTCTCGACCACGGCGCGAACCTTGAGGCGCGTGACGATGACATCTGTTCAAGGCCACTGGGCTGGGCGGCGAGATTCGGACAGAAGGAGATGGTGGAGTTTCTGCTGGCGCGCGGCGCGAAGGTCAGCGACCCCGGTGATCCGCCCTGGGCGACGCCGATCGCGCAGGCGAAGAGGAAAGGGCACGGAGAGGTAGTGGAGGTACTGGAACGTCAGCCCCGCTGATCGCCTGCAGGAAAACGCCAGGCACCAGGTTATCCGTCCGCCTGGGCGTGGCCCAGCGCTTTTAGAGCGCCTCTTATCCGCTCCGCCGCCGCGTCGAGATCCTCCGCCTTCGCTTTGTTATCCTGCAGCGCGAAGTCCATGTCGCGAATGGCATCGATGGGAGTGAGATGAATGTGCATGTGCGGGACTTCGAGGCCGGCGATCATGAGGCCGACTTTGGTGCACGGGAAAGCCGCCTGAATGCCGCGGGCGACGTGCTGGGCAGTTTGAAAGAGATGGGCGGTAAGATCGGGCGGGGCGTCGAGCCATGAGTCGATCTCCTCGCGGGGGACAACGAGCGTGTGGCCGGGACGAATGGGGGCGATAGTTAGGAAAGCGACGCAGAGTTCATCTTTCCAAACGAAGCGGCCAGGGATCTCGCCGTTGATGATGCGGGTGAAGAGTGTCATGGGAACGGGGAGAATGGATAATGGATAATGGGAGTGGCTGTCCGGATTATTCGTATTTGGGCAGGAAGTAACGGCGCTGTTTTTCGGAGATCGGCATGCCGGCTTTCTCCATGACCATGAGCATGTCCTCCCAGAGTTTTCGTTTCTCGGCGATGGCGATTTCCTCGCCTTCCTCCTCTTTGCGAAGGATGTAGGAGGGATGGAAGGTGACCATGAGAGGGATGCCCTGACATTCCATCCACTGGCCGCGGGCGCGGCTGACGGAGACGGGTTTTCGGAGGAGGCCCTCCGCGGCGGTGGCGCCGAGGGCGATGATGACGCGGGGTTTGATGATGGCGATTTCCTCGTGGACGTAGGCGAGACAGGAATCCATTTCCTCCGCCGTGGGCTTGCGGTTTTTGCTGCCCTGATAGCCGCCTTCGATGGCGGGGCGGAACTTGCAGATATTGGAAATATAGACCTTGCTGCGCTCAAGACCCATGGCTTTGAGAATGCGGTCGAGCGTGGCGCCTGCGGGGCCGGTGAAGGGCTCCCGTTTTTGCTCCTCAACGGCACCAGGCGCTTCGCCAACGAGCATGATCTCGGCCTCCGGATTGCCGACGGCGAAGACCATGATGTCCCGCAGCGTGCCCAGCGCGCGGGCTTCAGGGGAGACTTCTGCGCGCGCACGGACAGCGGCGAGGGCGGCTTCTTTTTCGGATCGGGTGAGGGGAGCGGGAGGAGCGGTGATGGTTTCGACTTCATTCTTATTCATACTCTCTTCGTCTGGGGGAGGGGGAGGAGGAGCAGGAACCGGAGTGAAAACCATGCGGCCGGGTTTCATCCGGCAGATTTCCTTTAAGGCGGCGCGGGCCTGGGGACTCATCCAAACGCGCTCTTCGCCGGCGCGGGTACGGGCTTCCAGATGTGCGGCGAACACATGGAGGGCAGCGAGCGGATTCAAAGATTCCCCGGCGGATGACATGGCTCGTTTCTTACAAAGAAACTGAAAACAGGAAACGGGATTATGCAGGCGGGCTGCGGAATCCGTGGCGTTCCCCGAGCGCCAGGCATTCGGCGGCGGGTTTCATGCCTTCGGAGGTGGCGGGATGGGAAAGGCACATGGCCGCGGCACAGACGGCGAGGCGCAGACATTCCGGCCACGGGAGGTCATCATGGATGCCCATGAGAAGACCAGCGGCGAAGGCGTCTCCGGCCCCCGTTGCTCCCTGAACGAAGCCGGCGGGCAATTGCACGGAGCCCTGACGGAAGGCGGTGCCGGCGGCATCCACGCAAACCGCGCCTTCGACGAAGTGAATGGTCACGGAACGGCGCACGCCTTTGGCGAAAAGCCCGCGGGCGGCGGCTTCGATGGCAGGCCAGTCCGGACCATCGGTGGTGCGCAGGGAAACACCGGCGAGTTTGCCGGCTTCGATTTCGTTGAGGATGAAGTGATCGACCCACGGCAGGGCGCTGAACGCACTGCGGGCGAAGTCGGCGTGTTCCACGCTCACCATATCGGCGATGGTGATGAGGCCGGAGGAACTCGCATGTTCGAGGACATGAGATGCGCCGCTGCGGCCGTCCCCGCCGATGGCATCCAGCGTCTCGAGCAGCATGAAGTAGCCGAGGTAAAACAGACGCGCCGTGACGCCCGTGAAATCAAAGTGGGCAGGGGCGAGCAAGGCATTCGCGCCCTGCTGATGGAAGAACGTGCGGCGTCCGGTGCTCTCGACGGTGAAGGCATCCGTGTAGCTGGTGCTGACTTCGCTGGTCTGCTGCAGGCGACTGGCGTCGATGCCGTGAGCGGCGCAGTCTTCGAGAATCCAGCGACCCGTGCTGTCTGTGCCGATGAGGCCGGCGGCGGAAAGCGGGAAACCGGCCTGCATTTTGGCGAGGTCCTTTAAAATGTTATACGGACCGCCCCCGTTGGCGGAACTTTCCCTCAGAATGCTGGCCAGCATTTCCTCCCCCGGGTAATAATCGATGATCTTGACGTAATCGACGATGAAGTTGCCGCCGGCGAGAAGGCCGGAGCGGAAAGAAACGGAAGGGGAGGGCATGCGGAGGTTGATCTGGATGTCGTCCGAAGAAACTTCAAACGTCAATCATCAAACTCCAGGGAAACTCCAAGCATCAAGCCTCAATGTCACTTCCCGTAAACTTCGACTTCGATATACTGGTTCGTGTCGTCCACCGTTGGAGTAGAGGCGGACGTAGCGGCCTTTGACGGCCTTGATTGGAATGGAACGGCCATTGTTAGTCTCCACCCATGATTGATCGGCGCCGGTGCCGAAGCCGGACGAGTTGTCGAAGTCGTTGTTGAAGACGGTGGTGGAGGTTTTGAATTCCGGGTCGTCGGAGATTTGCACGACGACATCTTTAAAAATGCGGGCGTCCCGATGGAAGTGCCAGACCCAGATAAGGTGAATCTCTTTTGCCTGGCCGAGGTCTATCTGAATCCATTGTTTTTGCGGCAGGATGTCCACGTAGAAGCCGTCGTCGCCCTGCTTTTCGCCATCGGTAATCAAACTCAAATCGCCGAGCGGGGCCGGATCGGAACAGGTGACGGGCTTGCCTTTGGAAAGAAGGGTGGCGCCTTCCGGAACAGAAGCTTCGAGAACGGGCTTTGTGGAGAGATCGAGATTCGGCGGGCGATTGGAGGTTGGCAGGGGCGTGCCTTGAATCAGCGCGGGAGGCATCAAAGGCCGGATAATGGTCCGGGGACCCGCAGCGACGACGGGCGCTCCTGCTTTGGCCGAAGGCGGCTCTGCGGAAGCCAGGGCCGCCGTTTTCTGAACGGGGCTGGCAGCGGTACCCACGGCGACACCGCTGGAAGTGCCGGTGGCACCTGCATCGAAGACGGTTCGCTCCTCGGTTTTTTCGAGGAAGTCGAGGCCGGAGGCGGGTTTGTCGCAGGAAGCAAGGGTAAGTGCTCCGGCAACGAAGAAAAGGCGAACAGCGAGAGTGACAGGGCGTTTTTTCATGAGGATGGAACTCACGAAAGAACGTCGGAATTCAGCGAACTCTTGCAGATCCGCAGGGGCGGGGTTCCGGCAGCCGGCGCAGTTATTTCCCGTAAACTTCGACTTCGATATACTGATTCGTATCGTCGATGCTGCGGCCATTGGAGTAGAGACGGACGTAGCGGCCTTTGACACCGGCGACGGGCATCGGGCGGCCATTGTTCGTCTCGACCCATGACTGGTCCTTGCCGACGCCGAAGGCGGCGGAATTGTCGAAGTCGTTATTGAAGACGGTGGTGGCGGTCTTGAAGTCCGGATCATCGGAAACCTGGACGACGACATCCTTGTAAATGACGCCCTGTTTATGGAAGTGCCACACCCAGATAAGGTGGATTTCCTTTGAGGCTTCGAGATCGATTTGCACCCACTGTTTGAGCGGGAGGATGTCCACGAAATAGCCGTCATCGCCCTGCTTTTCGCCGTCGGTGATCCAGCTCAACTCGCCGAGCGGAGCGGGGTCGGAGCACGTGACCGGCTTGCCTTTGGAAAGCAGCGTCACGCCTTCAGGAACCGACATTTCGAGAGTCGGCTTTTGCGACTTGTCGAGGTTTGGCGGAGGGTTCGAATCCGGAAGCGGCGTGCCGGCGAACAGCGGCTTTGGCATCTCCGGCTTGATGGTGATCTTCGGTCCGGTGACGACAACCGGCGCTGGAGGAGCCGGGGTTGGTGCGGGCGCGGGGGCCGGAGGAGGCGTAGTTGCTACAGCGGGTTTTTCCTCCGGTTTGACGGGCGGCGTTTCGACTTTAGGCGGCACCGTTGGTTTTGGCGTCTCCACTTTGGGAGGCTCATTCTTAGCAATCACCGGCTTCGATTCAGGGGCCGTGGAGGTCGCGGGCGCGCTGGTGGGGGTGCCGCCGGCGCCACTGTCGAACACGGTCTTTTCATCGGTCTTTTGGAGCGGATCGAGACCGGAGGCCGGTTTGTCACAGGCGGTGAGGGCGAGCGCACCGGCGAGAGCGGAGAAGCGGGCGGCGCGGGAGAGAGTGTGCTTTTTCATGGGGATATAAAGTGTTAGGAGACTTCGAAATCTCCCGGTTTGAATTCGATGCGTTTTTGCTGGGCCACGGCGTCGTTGATGGCCAGCACGGCACGGGCGCATTTGTAGGCTTCGGCAACGGGGCAGTTGAGATCGGTTTGTTTGCCGCCGTTGCGCACGGTATTGAAGAAGTTCTCCATGTGATGCTGGTGCGGCAGCTTCTCGTCGAGATACTTCGGCATGGCCGGAATTTCGTAGGGGTCGGCGGGGACGGAAACGCGCACGTCCTGCACGCCCTCTTTTTCCAGCCACGGGTCCGGGCGATTCCACATTTTGGGCCGCTCCCAGAATTTGTTATACACCGTGGCGGGCGGTTTGCGCAGGTAGCCGAGCGGCACCAGCTTTTCCCAGTCGCCGATCTTCGTTTCCGTGGTGTCCTTTTCGCGGTAAACCTGATTGTACACCGGCTGTTCGGAGATCACGATGGTACCCTCCACGCCCATGATCTTCTCATAGTAGTTCTGCGAGCCTGTGGTGGTGAGCACCTGGTAGATGACGCGCACAAGGCCGTGGCCCGGAACGTCGTATTCGTAAATGAGGATGGCATTGTCCAGATGCTCGTAGGAAAACTCGCCGCCGCCTGGGAGAGGGCGGTTCTTGTAATAATCCAGGCCGCCTGAGGCGGTGAGGGCCTTCGGCGTGGTGCCGAGAATCCAGTTAAAGATGTCGATCTGGTGGGCGCCAAGGTCGGAAATGGGACCGCCTCCGAATTTCTTAAACCAGCGCCAGTTGGCGAACTCCAGCAGGTTCGGGTAACCCGCAGCCTTGATCTTATCCATCTCCTTCTGGCTGATCTTCGGCATGAGCGGTTGCTTCACTGAGCGATTCCACTGGCCGTAGAGATGGGTAATCTGGCCGAGAAGATTCTTCTCCCGCAGGAGTTTGTCCCGCATGAACACGTAGCGTGGATTGCTGCGGCGCTGGTGGCCGATTTGCAGAAGTTTGCCGGTTTGGCGCTGGGCCTTCACCATGTCGGCGGCGGCCTCGATGCTGTTCGACATCATCTTTTCGCAATACACGTTCTTTCCCGCTTCCAGCGCCATGCGGGAATAGGGAGCGTGCAGCCAGTCCGGCGTGGCGATCACCACGCAGTCGAGGCTCTTCACTTTGGCGAGCATCTCATCAATGTGGGAATAGTCCTCGGTGCCAATCTTGCCCTCCGAGTCGATGGCGCGCTTGGAGGAGAGGCGCTTGAAGTCCCAGATATCGCACACGGCGGCCATGCGCAGTCCGGGAATTTTGACCATGGAGGCGTTCAGAGCGGCCATGCCCTGCTGGCCGCAGCCGACGAGGGCCACATTCAGCGCGTCGGAGGCCTCAGCACCGGCGGCGCGGGCCGCAATGCGGCTGTAGCTGAGAGCCGTGGCGGTGATGGCGCTGTTGCGCAGGAACCGGCGACGCGTCAGGTCATTGGCGAGGCGACCAGTGCGGGAAGGGGTTTTGCTCATAGAGGTATGTCGATGAAACGCCGCAGAAAACAGAGGGCGATCAAAAGATACGCGCCTCCATGCACGGCGGGCTGGACTTTAGAAGCGTGTCAGCGCAAAACGATTGTGCTTCGCCAGCGCGAGGGCGATGACATAGAAGGCTGTATAGGTCGTGAGCATCCACACCGTCGGATTGTCCGGCAGCGTCATCTGACCGATGGCCAGGGACATCCAAATGGCACCGCCAAGAAAGAGAAAGAGCCGGTTCAGGAAGCCCACGAGAATGCACAGGCCCACGCCCAGCATGGCGTAAGGCAGGGTGATCGCGTAGAGGCGGAACATGTGACTCAGGAAGTTAACTCCCTTCACACCGTACACCTCGGTATTGTTGAAGCCCCCGAACTCAAACACCGGCTTGGCCACATTGCGCCATTTGCCGTAGTCCACCAGTTCACCGGCCTCGTTGTACTTGTCATGCCAATACTCAAACTTGTAGTGGTAGGGCGGCGCGGGACTCTTGAACTTGTCCACGCCCGCCATGATCAGCATCATCCCGAGCATGACCCGCATGAGCAGCGCAGCAAGCGATTGACCGCAGGCGCATCCCCCCGAAACGGTGGACGGAGCGGCGGGAGGAGCGGGCGGAGTGGGGGGGGGAGGCATGAGGTTTCTGCGTGAAGATGGGTATTATGAAGAATCGGAACGGGCACTCTGCGGGCCGTTTTTCAGATTTCCACTGAAAAGATGAGACGACGTCCGGCGCTGCCGGCGATGGCCTTAACGGCTTTTGAACCGGGCATCGTAATCTCTTTGCAACCCGGCAAACCACTGTTCCAACTCCGGAAGGGACTTGCTTTCCAGTTCCGTTTTTGCGCTGACCGGGGCGTTCAAGAGTTTCTCCAGCAAATGGATCTTGCCAATCCATTCTCCTTTGGCCAGCCCTTCTTCGCGGCCTTCCCCTCGGCCTTTGGCAATGAGTTTTTCTGCGATGGACATGGCTCTATTTTGCAAACCGGGGTTGTGACGGAGTTTATGGACAATCGCCTCCACGTCAAGGCAGCCGTCATTGTGATACATATACCAGAGGCTTAGCATGAGAAGCGCGTCCGGGAGCCGGATGGGCTGGAGAGCGAGCCATTCCCAAAACTCCTCCACACGCTGTTGATCGCGTGCGAGCTTCATGAGTTGGAGCACGACGCGCAGCAGCGGGTAAGACTCCTGAAGCGCCGGTTCAAAACGGCTGAGGTCCAGCAGGCCATACTCGAACGAGGGCAAAAATGGACGCAGTGCCTCCGCAATTTCCTGCGGGGCGTCGACGAGGTCGGTGAAGTGAGTCGAAACATTCCAGGAGTCCGGTCCCTGATGGAGCACAAACGGAATCACTGGCGGCAGAGGCAGACCTTCGGTGCGCTCATGCTCGATCCAGATTTCTGTCAGATAACCGAGGAGCCGCAACGGCATGGCGCGGTCCACGGTGGTCTGGTGTTCGAAGAGCAGATACAGTAGAAGCTTTTGCCCGCCTGCCGGCACAGAGAAGAGCAAATCGGAATGTGCCTGCTGGAGCGTGCGTTTGATGAAAGAGCCCGGCACCAGCGTCAGGTCCTCCCAGTGGACGGCGGCGGAAATTGGCGCAGGGAGGCGGCTGCGAAAGAATTCGGCGGCGAGTCCCGGATCGGAGAATGCCTGCTTGAAATACGCATCGTGCGGCTGGGAGGCTAACTGAAAGTCAGGAATGTCCTCCGGATTGCCGGCCGGCGGTTCTGAAGTTGAGTCGCTCATGAAGGAAATGCAGTGAAGGATGTCCGGGGGGCCGAACCTGCAAGGTCAAAACTTACGGTGGCATTGCCGCGATGAAATGCGGTTGTCAGGCGATTGAGGAAAGACAGTGATTCCTCACATGAAGTCCATTTGTCTTGCCGTTCCGTTCCTTTGCCTGAGCCTTGTTTCGTGCAGCACTCCTCCGGCAGATCCCGTACCGGTGGCTGCCGGGGCTGTGAAATATCGTTATGAGAACTCGCTTGATGTGCGCGGCGACAACACGCTCGATCATGTGGTGGCGACGGGATACGACGAGAGGAACCTGGGCGAAGTGACGCGGCTGGATGTTTCCGCCGGCGGGCCGGCGATTTCGCTGCGCAACGAGTCGGACACAAACCTCGCGATGTACACGCCCTCCCTGGAACTCACCAAACAGGGCACGCTGCTGGTTTCATGGGGCGAAATGGGCGACGCATGGTGCAAGGTGGAGCTTTCAGCAGACGCCGCAGGCAACCTGGCGGTGAAGAGCCGCAAACAGGGGGCTTACTGAACAGTTGCGCCCGGCTCGTCTTCCTTGATGTTAGATGGAAGCCGCAGGCTGGGGTCGCCGAAGACCATGAATTTCATGCCCTGGAAGAAGATGCTGGGAGGCACCCAGGATTCAGTGGGCTTGAGTTCGCGCAGCTTTTGCTGATCAAAGTAATAACGAATGGCGGCGTTCCAGCAGTCCCCGAGCCGGGGTTCTTTTGCGCGTGCCAGTTCGCTGAGAAATCCATCCACCAAAGTCAGGCCGAAGGGCTGACTGCCCGTATTGCAGCCAATGTAGGCCACACCGCCGGCGCCTGCACGCTTGAGCACGGCTTCGCCGAGGCAGGCGGGATTGCACTTTCCTGTCTGATAGGGCGAGGGCGGAGGCGGCGGAGCGGCAAATTTTTCCTTCCGGTCTGTGCCGCGGTGCTCATTCCCGTCGCGATCCAGATACCGTTCGTAGGGCGGCAGCGGAGCGAAGTGCGCGGTGCTGCAGCCTGCGGAAATAATAATGGGTATGCTCCCGGTATTTGTCAGGGCTGCGAGGTCCGCGGTGGAGAAGCATCGCTCCCATTCGTTAGGCTGGCCGTGACCGGCATGCACCATGAGCCCTGCGCCATCGTTGAGAAAGGCGCGAACCTGATCGTGATCCGGTGGTGGAGTGCCTGAGGAGTAGAAACGCTTTTCAATTTTCCAGTTGGTCTCCAGCTTCTTTGCCAGATCACCCAGCAGGCCGCGGCTGTCCACCCATCCACCCACAGCGAAAAACCCCGCGCGTCGCAGGTTGGGGTCGCCGCCTGCAAGCACCGCCTTTTCATAGGCCATGGACTTCGCCGCAACGGTGCGCAGTTCCTCCGGCGTGCTCACGGGCCAGCGGCCCACGGCGATTTCCGGCAGGTAATCGACCTGATCGTAATTGATAGGGTCGCTCTTGATCGCTTCGCCGCGCACCTCGCCGAAATAACCGGCGTGGAAAGAATCCTTCTGCGCGTTCCAATCATCGAACGAGCCGTCCGGTTTGGCGAGGTCGGCATAATAAAGATCGCTCGGATAGAACGCGTAGTCGAAGGCCGCCGGCGTTTTGCGGTCGAGCACCATGTAGCGCACGGGGAAGACATCCACGTCTCCCGCCAGAAGCGCGCAGCCGATCCGGTGCTGACGCCACTGCTCGTAGAGAAAGCGCTTTAGTTTTTCCGGATCGTCCGCTCCGGAGGACTTTTGAAGAATGTCCTCCAGGGCGAGCCACTCCACCGGCTGGAGTGTTTGCTTGTATGTGACAAAGTCCTCAAGCGCCTCCTGAAAAGAGCGCGGGGAAATAACGAGCATTTTCGCCGGTGCCGGTGCGGCGCGAACCACAGAGGCTAACATCGTTAACAGCGGCAGCAGTGAACAAAGGATTCGTTTGATCATACAGAAAAGGATCTCCCTGCCATGTCCCCGGAGTTCCTCCGCAAAAAAGCTGGCGACGCCCGCCGGTGATGTGTCAGGATTCAGGAACCATTTATGAGAGTCTCCATCCGCCCAATCACTATTTCACCCGTCTTTGCGCTTCGGTGCGTTTTATCCGCCTTTTGCTGCACCGCGTGCGTCACGGCAGCCAGGGCCGCAGCCGCCGCCACTCCGCAGCAAAAGATCGATGCCTATCTCGACCAGCGCTGGGAGGCGCCGGCATCAGCCACAGACGATCTGTTGAAGGAACTGAAACTGGATGCGCCCGAACTTGAGAAACTGCTGCGCGATGGCCGCGCTTCCTATCCCGAGCCGCCGCAGGGAAAGGGGAAGCTTACTTTCGGCATGCAGCTTCAGTGTGAGCATGTGGATCATGAAACGAAGTATATGATCTACGTGCCCTCCGGCTACGATACCAAAAAGGCAGCGCCGCTGATCTTCGTGGCTCATGGGGGCAGCGCGGGACGGGATATCGCATTTGGCGCGCGCGCTGCGGGAGGAGGCATGGGGCCGTGGCTCAAAACGGCGGACAAGCACGGCTGTATTCTGCTCGCGCCCATCACCGACCGCGGCTGGGGTGGCATCGGCAATTCCATTGCGCTGAGCGCGCTATCCAAAGTGCAGCGCGACTATCACATCCACCCGGACCGCATCTATGTCACCGGCCACTCCATGGGCGGCCACATGACCTGGCGCAGCGCCATGAGTTTTGCCGACCGCTGGGGCGCGGTGAGCCCTATGAGCGGCGGCTACGATTATGTAAAGGACCAGCAGGTCTTCGCCTGTCTCAACGTGCCCGGCTTCGCCACATGGGGAACCAACGAGCCTTATCACATCAACGAGTTCAACAACATCATCAAAAAGTGGATGGACGAACACGCCTTCGGCTGGGTGATGCACGAGAAGAAAGGCGGCCACGAAATCTTCGAGGATGAAATCGAGCCCGTTGCAGAATTTTTCGATAAGAACCCGCGCAATCTCTACCGGGCAAAGATTTACGCCCGCGGCTCCGGCAGCCTGACGTTTCACAAGGCAGACGAAAAGCGCGCCGAGTGGTCGAAGGCGCACACATGGAATGAGAAGCGCCCCATTCCTGTTTCCACCTGCCACTGGGTGCGGCTTTCACCTCTTCCAAAGGACACTCCCGCAGAATCTGCGAAGCAATCCGTATGGGCCGTGAACAAAGGAGGAAATGCGTTCGAGATCACTGCGGAAAATGCAAAGAAGCTCAAAATCTACCTGCACCCGAAGATGGTGGATTTCACAAAGCCCGTGACAATTACCGTGAACGGCAAGGAAGTCTTCAAGCAGACCGTGAAACCGGACCTGAAGATGATGCTGGAACTCGTGCGCGAATTCGATGACCGCGGACGCATCTTCTACGCATCGGTGGACGTGGACGTGCCCGGCAGCAAGGCGCCACCGGAGCCATCGGGGAAGTGATCGCGCGGAAGACAGCGCAATCCGCGATCACCCATCGGCCAGTTTATACCCCACCCCGTGAATTGTTAGCAGCCACCGGGGGCTCGCCGCCGTGTCGCCGAGTTTCTTGCGAAGCTGCGCCACAGTTTGATCCAGCGTGCGCGTGGTAATCGCAGCGGCATTCACGCCCCAGACGGTGCTCAGCAACTGATCCCGCGTGAGCACGCGGCCCCGATGGCGGTAAAGATGCACCAGCAGCGAGCACTCCCGTGGTGTTAGGGAAGTATCCGTCCCCGCGCGATTTACGAGATGGTTCGCGGGATCGATGTGGCATTCGCCGATCCGGAAACTGGAGGCCGCGCCATCCGGCACGGTATTGAACTCCGTGGACCGGCGCAGCAGTGCATGAATCCGCGCCGTCAATTCGTGCAGTCCAAACGGCTTCGTCACATAGTCGTCCGCGCCGCATTCGAGGCCGATCACTTTGTCCTTTTCCTGACCCTTCGCCGTGAGCATGAGGATGGGCACCCGCACGCCGGCGGCCCTAAGGTCGCGGCAGCAATCAAATCCATTCCGCCCCGGCAGCATCACATCCATGACAATGAGGTCCGGGGCAAAACCGGCGAGCGTCTTGTCCACAATGCCGTCGCCGCGCTCACACACCGCCGTTTCATAACCCTCCGCCCCCAGCACTTCTTCAAGGCCGAAGCGGATAGAGGGGTCGTCTTCGATGATGAGGATTTTCATGGGAAGGGGGACGGGGGGGAGTGAAGATCGGCGGCGCGTTAGCGGACGAAGGGGGAAAGCACCAAGCTCCAAGCACCAAGCTCCAAAGAAACATCAAGCACCAAGCTCCAAAGGGGCGTTACGGCGGATCGGGGACATTGCATGGAGCCAACGAAATAAGTGTTAGGATCAAGGAGAAGCACACGGAGCGCGAACTTTGGTGTTTGGAGCTTGATGTTTCTTTGGTGCTTGGTGCTTGGTGCTTGGTGCTTTCGCCGCAGGCGACGGTGCTTCCGGCGAAACCGGTCACTTCCGCGACGGATCATAATAAATATGCACGTCCGCGTGCTTCGTTCCCAGCAACTCCTGGGCGCGTTTGAGGGCGTTGCGGGTGGAAAGGTTGGGATTGGCGGCGCTGCCCATAAAGAGATTGTCACGTCCGACGACCTCCACCATACCACTGTTTTTGAGGACGCGATAGACCTCTTTGCTCAGGCCGCTGATGAGGAGATGGCGTCCGCTGCTGCGGAGATACGCGATGAGTTCCTCCATGGCCATGACGCTGGTGGCGTCCAGATGGCGCGCATTTTTCATGCGCAGGATGATGACACGGAGGTTTTCATCGTGGGCGGTGCGCTGGATTTGTGTGCGGAAAAGTTCCGCCGCGCCGAAGAAAAGTTCGCCCTCCACGTGCACGATGGAGATGCCCGGGTTCTGGCGTCCCGTGGCAACATTTTTTTCCTGGAGAGCCCCGTCCGCGCTGAATTCATACTCCACCAGCGACGGCCGGGCGGCTTTGCGGAGGTAAAGCACCACGCTGGTGGCAACGCCGACAAAGATGGCCACGTGCAGCGGCATGAGCAGCGTGCTGGCAATGGTGACGGCAAGCGTGATGGCGTCACTGCGGGTGGCGCGCCAGCAAATGCGGAGATGGCGCGGATGAATCAAATGGAGCGCGAGGCACATCACCAGCGCGGCGAGGGCGGGCCGCGGAATGTAAGAGGCCACGTTGCCGAGCAGGAGCGCCGCGATGAGGCAGAAGAGTCCACAAATCAAACTGCTGATTGGTGTCCGCGCGCCGCTCGCATAATTAAGTGCGCTGCGCGTGAGACTGGCGCTGGCGGGCATGCCTCCGGCGAAGGCGCAGGCGACGTTCGCCGCACCGCACGCCAGCAGGTCCTGGTTGAAGTTCGTGGTGTCGCCGGTCTTTCCGGACAGCGCTTTGCCCATCACGGTGTTTTCCAGCGCCGCGAGGAAGGCCACCGCAAAGGCTGGACCGATGAGGAGGCCGAGGGAATCCAGCGTTCTCTGACTTGTCAGGGCCACTCCCTGGGGCAGCAAATCTTCAGCGGTAAACGAATGCAGGTAGGAAAGCTGCTGGTCGCCCGGGACCAGCGCGGTGACCGCCGACCCGGCGGCGAGCGCGATGGCAAGGGCGGGCAGTTTTGGACCGAATCGCCGCAGGCCAATGTAGGCCACGATGGTGCCCGCGGCGAGCGCGGCGGAGGCACTGGCTTTCCCTGGCGGCACACGGTGCAGACCGTTGATCGCATTCCCGACGATGGAGATGAGCGTCGAACCGCGCGGCCCTTCCGTAATGCCCACCACGTCGCGAATCTGCCCCACCACGATGAGCACCGCCGCGCCCGTGACGTAGCCCACGATCACACTGCGGCTGATATATTGAATCATGTCCGCCATACGCAGGCCCGCCCCCGCGATGAGCATCAGGCCGGAAAAAAGGACGAGCACCGGCAGCAGCATGGAGCGGTCTGCCAGCGGTATGGTCGCCATGGAGGAAAACACCATGAGCGAAGTGGCATTGGTGGGGCCAAGAATCGTATAGCGGGAGGCGGCGAAAAAAGCCCCGAAAATGGCGGCGATCGCCGAGCACAGGATGCCGGTCACTTCGTGCGGGAGACCGGCGATCATCGCAAAGGCCATTCCCTGAGCGATGGCCGGCAGCGCCACATTGAAGCCCGCCGCGGCATCGTGACGGAAGGCGGTCGCATCATACCCCGCGAGGTGCTGTTTGAGCGGGAAGGCGCGCAGGTGTCCGCCGGGCAGCAGCGAGAGCCAGGAAAATTTGGACGTGCGGGGCGAAGCCATCGGAGGGTTGCCGCAGCATTACGGCGAATCCGCGCCGGGGTGCCAGGAAAAAGAATTTCCGGTTTGCCAGGAATGCAGAGTGGCTTTCAGGTGCAGTTGGCGCGGAAATCCACCGTCGTTACGCAAAAACGGAACGCGACCTTCCCCAAAAGCGCCGTACTACCATTCCCGATATCCCGAAACTCCCCATGAAACTCTTTCTCGCTCTCTCCCTCAGCGTTCTTCCCGCCTCCCTCCTCCCCGCACAGGAGGCGAAAAAAGACGCTCCCGCTCCGGCCCCGGCGGCGGAGGCCCCCAAAGCGGAACCGAACGGGTGGGTGACTCTCTTCAACGGAAAGGACCTCACCGGCTGGACGGATGCTGCAGGCGGCACTTCAAAATGGACCGTGGAGGACGGCACCATGTCCGGCCAGAAAGGCAGCGGCGACGTGTGGACCAAGGCGCGTTATGGGAATTTCGTGCTCGAAGTGGAATTCAAAACCACTGGCAACAGCGGCGTCTTTTTCCGCACGGACAATCCGAAGGACCCCGTGCAAACCGGCATCGAAATTCAGGTGGACAATCCCGGCGGTCCCAGCAAGCACAGCGTCGGTGCCATCTACGATCTCGTGCCGCCCTCCAAAAATGTCGGGAAAAAAGACGACTGGAACCGTTACGTCATTACCGCTCAGGGCTCCATGATCACCGTCGAACTCAACGGCGAAAAAGTCAGTTCCATGGATCTCGACAAATGGACCGTCGCCAAAAAGAACCCTGACGGCAGCGAGAACAAATACAACAAAGCCCTCAAGGACTGGAAGCGCGAGGGCCACATCGGCTTCCAGGACCATGGCAACAAGGTCTGGTACCGGAATGTGAAGATCAAAGCGCTGCCGTAAGACGCTGGAGCGCGATTGAGAGACGACGCGGAAGGGCGGCCATTCGGCCGGTGGAATTCTGTGCGCCGCTGCAGCGGTGCGCAGTGATAGCGTATTGATTCGTCCCGGAGTGGATGAATTTGAATGTTCTCCCGATGAAAAAACTTCGCTGGACACTGCGGCACGGTTCCATTACCGCGCGGGTTCCCTCCTTACTAATTTGACCTTTTATCCTACAAAATGAGCCAAGCAGACTTCGGATTGATCGGCCTTGCCGTGATGGGCCAGAACCTCGTACTGAACGTGGAAAGCCGCGGATTTACGGTGGCGGTATACAACCGGACGACGTCGGTGACCGAACAGTTTGTGGCGGCGCATCCGGGGAAGAAGTTGATCGGGGCGAAGACGCTGGAGGAGTTTGTGAAAAGCCTGAAGAGGCCGCGAAAGATTCAGATCATGGTGAAGGCCGGCGGTCCGGTGGATGCGGTGATAGAGCAGCTCATTCCGTTGCTGGAGAAGGATGATATCATCATCGACGGCGGAAACAGCCTCTACACAGATACCGAGCGTCGCGACGAGTATCTGGCGGGCAAGGGCCTGCGCTTTATCGGCGCAGGTGTCTCAGGCGGTGAAGAGGGCGCGCGGAAGGGGCCGAGCATCATGCCGGGCGGCCCTCCAAGCACATGGGAGGTGATGAAGCCGATCTTTGAAAGCATCGCGGCGAAGGTGGATGGGGAGCCGTGCGTCATTCACATCGGTCCGGGCGGCGCAGGACATTACGTGAAGATGATCCACAATGGCATCGAGTACGGAGACATGCAGTTGATCTGCGAAGCGTATAACATTTTCAAGGCGGCGGGATTCACCACGGAGGAAATGGCGAAGGTGTTCAACGACTGGAACGACGGGGCGCTGCAGAGCTACCTCATTCAAATCACGGGCAAGGCGCTGGAGCAGAAGGACCCGGAGACGGGCAAGCCGATCGTGGAACTCATTCTCGACAAGGCCGGGCAGAAGGGGACGGGGCAATGGACGTTGATCAACGCAGCGGAAAATGCGGTGGTGATTTCGACCATCAATGCGGCAGTGGAGGCGCGCATTCTTTCAAGTCTCAAGAAGGCGCGTGTGGCCGCGAGCAGGGAACTCACGGGACCGAAAGTGAATATCACCCTCGATAAAGCGGCGCTGGTGCAAAAGGTGCACGATGCTCTCTATGCGAGCAAGATTATCAGCTACGCGCAGGGACTGGACCTCATCAAGACGATGGGCGAAAAGAAGAACTGGGGACTGGACCTCGGCCGCATCGCGGCAATCTGGCGCGGTGGCTGTATTATTCGCGCGCGCTTCCTCAATCGCATCACAGATGCCTATCGGGGGAATCCATCGCTGAGCAATTTGATGCTCGATCCGTTCTTCAAGGATCTGCTCAACAAGTCACAGCAAAACTGGCGTGAGGTCGTATCGCTGGCGACGATGAATGGCATCCCCTGCCCTGCTTTCAGCGCGTCACTGGGATATTACGACAGCTACCGCGCGGAGCGCCTGCCGGCGAACCTGCTCCAGGCCCAGCGCGACTTCTTCGGTGCGCACACCTATGAGAGGATCGACAAGCCGGAAGGCGAGTTTTTCCACACGGAGTGGCCGGAAGTCATCGATTAGCCTGTCTTTCTCACCGTCCGGGAAAAACGCATACGGACTGTCCTAACGTCGTCACCGCACAACAACGGTAAGTAGAGCGACTGTGGCGAGCCCAGTCGCTTTCGCCTCCCTCGGATGCAGCAAAAGCGAGTGGCCTAAAGGCACACATCGCTCTACTGATATCCCGTGACGAACGAAATCCTGTGAGAAATGCAGGTTCGTTAGGATCGGCGGACGGGGCGTTGCCCCTAGTGCTTCGCATCTCCGTGCTCACTTCAAAAACCGCTCCTCCATCGCCTTCGCAAATTCCGGCTCGGTCGCATTCACCAGCGTCACCTCAGCACCCTTCTGCACAAGGCGAATGACCCTGTGCGGATCGTCCACGCGAAATTGATTCGGCACGGCATCGTACTCCTTCTGCCAGGGAATATCGAAGCGCTGCATCAGCCCGCGGCGCATGGCGTCGAAGAACTCCTTCGCATCGGCATCGCCTGCCCAGACGCTGCGCCAAAGAAGGTGATCACCGTGCTCTTTGCTGCCGGTCCAGACCGCATAGCGATCGCCTTTCCAGCCTTCGGTGGCGGCGGTGGCGTAGTCCACATCCGCAAAGGTGCGCACCACAAAATAGGCCGCCACTTCCCCTGCGACATTGCTGAAGTAAGGTGCCGCGCCATTCACCGTCGCCTCCGGAAACGCAACCTTCACAGGTTCAAACGGCGTTCCCTCCAGATAAAGCTTGTCCGGATGAAGAATCTCGGCGGTGGAACGCGGAGGATGCGCCCAGGCTTTGTTCACCGCGGTGAGACCGCCTTTTTGGTGAAGAGCCTGCACAAACGCACTGCCCGAATCCTCGGACCACTTCCACAGATCGGCAACGAACTGCGGTGCGTTGGGCGACTGCTGCATTCCGGCCGGTGCCTGCCCCCGGTCAGAATTGAACACGAGTTGGTCACCCACTGAAAACTTCACGCGGCTAAAACTGGCATCACCGAGCGCCATGGCCTGCACCGCGCGGGCCTCGTCATCGTTTTCGCTCTTCGTCTGCGGAGCCGCAGCCGCAGGGAAATTCTGCTCGATCAGCACCGGCAGCAGCGCCGCGGCGAAAACACTGCGGCTGTCGGCCCGCGCCAGCGAGGCATCTCCTTGATAGTAAAACTTGCCGGTCTCCGCATCATAATACCCGCCCGGCTTCATCACACCAACACTGGCGATGGCGCTGCGGTAATCGAATGTCTCCCTGACAAATCCCATCGCGAGATAAGCGCGCACACGCGCGTCGGCAGCTTCCGGCTTGATTCCGGAGACGGCTTTATCGGCCAGCCGTTTGATGATTTCCTCCGCCGTGGAGGACGTCCATACTGGCGTGCGGCGAAAAGCGAGTTCACGCGTGGCCACCACCCGTGCTGCCACTTCCTCAATCGTGGGCGGCGGCTTTTTGGCCTCGATCTCGTCGGCCACCTGCTTGCGCAGCCGCATGTTATCGCCCTCGAATTCAAGAATGCGATTCTCCACCGCTGTCGCCTTTTTTTGAATGGCGGCCACGTCCTCCAGCGTCGTCACGGGCGCGGACTGTGCCGGTATCCCTGCAGTCCCTTCACTTCCTGGCGGCACCGGTGACGGGGTAACTTCCGCTCCGAGCAGCCCCGCAAGCTCCTTTCTAAGACTCGCATTTTCCTGTTCCAGCGCCTTCAAGCGCCCTTCCTTTTCCGGAAGACCGCTTTGAATTGCCTGTGCCGCCAGAATCGTCCCCGGTTCCGGGATATCATTGGCAGGAGCCGTCGCCACGGCCTTTGCCGATGGCTGCACCGGTTTTGCCGGCGTGTTTTTTTGACTTAATGTCCAAACCCAAACGCCAGCGGCAGTGCCGAGAGCGAACAGGCAGGCCAGCGCGGCGCCAGGTTGCATCAGACGGCGTCTTTTTAAGTCTGCGGGTTTCGACCCGGTGTCGTGCGCTTCGCGGCCGGCGGAGTGGCAGCGGGTGCAGCCGGAGGAGGCGGCGTCACGTTCGCTGGTGGCGTCGTCTGAGGAGCGGGATTCGCCGACGGCGCAGGCGCGGTATTACCCCTGCCCCAAAATCGCTTCCTCGGAGCCGGCGTTGCAGGGGCGGCTGCCGTCGTTTTGCTCGAGGACGACGCCTCATGCGGCGAAGGCGCGGAAGCTCCGATCAACCTTCCCGGCTCGAAATCATCCAGGTCCTGTTCCACCGGCTTCGTGGGCGCTACCGCCTCCTTCGACTGCACCGGCGCCGCGTTCGGATTGTCCGGATCATAATTCAACGCCACAAATCGGTTCTCCAGTCCCTTGATCGATTTCACCGTTCCCGGATAAAACAAACGCCGGATGAGCTGACCCTTGCGGTTGAACTGCCGCTCCTCCACGAGCTGATCCGTTTGGCTGTCATAGCCAAATTGAACGCTGCCCAGCGGATTCAACTTGCCGTCAAAGATGTAGCCCATGCGGTGCCGGCCCTTGGAGTCGGTCGCAAACGTGCGTTTGACGATCAGGATGTTGTTTTGGTTATAGGTAAACTCCGTGATTTCGTTTTTGCCTCCGTTCTTGAACGACTCCGTCCGGCTGCCGTCCTTGTGACGGTAAATGCGGCTGTACGCGTCCACATTGGCAGGGTCGGCATGCGCCGCACTGGACAACAGAACACTCAAAGCGGTGTATCGCAAAATTCTCATGGCGGGGATGGGATGAGGGGTACCAGGAAATCGTCAAAAAGTAAAGCGCTCACGGAGCGGCCGCTTTCGCCTCTTTTGCCTCCGCGGCAGCAGCGACCTTCGCCAATTCCTGGCTCGCGGCGGAAAGTTTGGCGAGCGGGACTTTGTAGGACTTGCCGTCTGCTGTCTTAATCACCACCGCATCGCCGCTCATGCGAACATACCGCGCCTTAATGGTCTTTCCATCCGTGTTGGTCCAGTCCTGTATCGGAGGCGGCGGACCTTCGGGCGCGCGCGGCGCCAGTCCGCTGGCTGACTTCGGTTTACTCTCGTCCAGCACTGCCCCGGCCTGAATCCACTCCCTCAGCAGCTTGATCTCCTTCGCTGTCAGCCCCTCCTTGCCCCCGGGCGGCATCCGGTTCTTGTCCGTGCGGCTCACAAGATCCAGCAAATTGCTTCGCTCCGGATCACCCGGCACGATCTGCCCCTTCGGCCCGATATCATTCGCCAGGCGCTCGAGGTTATCGAACACATAGCCGGACTTCTCCTTCTTCTTCTCTTCGCTGTGACACTCGTAGCACTTCGCCTTCAGAATGGGCCGTATGTCCTTCTTGAAATCCGCAGCCCCCGCCGCAACAGCAGAGCAACAAAAGGCGAGCCACAGGGCGTGAAGGAATTTCATGAGCCGGAAATAAAACACCCTTTCCTCCCGATTGGCAAGCGCCCTGGCGCAAACCTTCCGGGAATAAAGCGAACTGAGCAGCCTCACAGTATCGCACGGAGGGAATGCACCCCACCCTTGCATACGCCGCTGCGCGTATTAACTTTATTAACGTGAAACACCGCGCCACCAGACTCCTGATCCTCGCCATCTTCCTGATGGCGCAGATGCTTGGTGTCTCCGTGCCGGCCCAGCCGGCCACCGGGACGGCTCCGGATTGTCCCCCGGTTTCCTGCGCCTGCTGTCCTCCGGACGCGTGTCATTGCGCTGTCACGCCGGTGGATAATGTCCCCGCCGAGCCCCTCCCCGCTGCTCCTCTCACTCCGCCGCTGGAAGTCAAATTCACCGCCGTCCCGGTCGCTTTTACGCTGCCGGTGATCCTCCGGCCCCTAACAATTCATCGGCTCTCTCTGCCGGTCACCTCTGAGTGGTTTTCGCCCCACTCGCCGCCTCCGCTGAGGCTGCACTGTTCCCTCCTCATTTGAGCGAACCCGTTCCCACGGGAGAACTATGCCCGCATCCTGCGGTCATGGCCCCCATTGAACGAAGTTTTAGCCCTATGAGGACCCATGAACATTTTCAAACCCGTCGCTGCCGTGGTGCTGGCCATGGCGGTCGCCGCTCACGCTGATCCCGCTCCAGCCACCACTCCGTACATCGACCGTCTTGTTAGCGAGGCGTTGTCGAAACACCCTAAAATCAAAGCCGCAAGGGCGCGCACCGAAGCCGCCTTCGACGCCATCGCCTCCGTCCGTCTCTGGCAGGACCCGGAACTCGGTCTCGGCCTCACCGCAGCCAGTTCCCGCATGCGCGAGGACGACGGCGACATCCGCCTCACCGTCGATCAAGCCCTGCCCCGGCGCGGTCTCTTTCGCGCCGAGCAGCGCCGCATGACCGCCGAACAGCAGCGTCAGAATGCCGACCGTCTTGTCACCGCCAGCGAACTCGGCCTCGCCATCGCGCAGACGGTTATCGAACTCGCTCTCGCCGACGACACCCTGACGTTGCAGGACCAGGAAATCCGCTGGCTCGAAACCATCACCGCCACCGCCCTGGAGCGCGCGAAAAACCCCGAGTCCACCGCCATCGAGCCTCTTCGTCTCGAAAGCGAGCTCGCCGTCCGCAAACAAAAGCTCGACGCTGCCCGGCGTCAGCGCGCCCAAACCGCCCGCACGCTCAATCTCCTCCTCCTCCGCAATCCTAACGCCGCGTGGCCCGCTCTCACCCTGGCCGAAAATTCCAAAGGTCTCAATGCCGCCACCCTCCGCGCGGAGATGGAGCGAAACAATCCCCGCCTCGCCTCTCTCCGTCATCAGATCGAAGCCGCCCGCGCCGGCACCGACGAAGCCCGCGAAAAAACGCGCCCTGCTTTCTCCGGCAGCATCGAGACGAACGCATGGTCCGGCGGCGAAGTCAGGGACGCCATGTTCATGCTGAAGTGGACACTGCCCTGGTTCAATCGCCGCGCCTACCGGGCTGACTATTCGCGCTCCGAACATCTCCGCCGTGCCGCCGAAAACGATGCCGCCGCCGAGTCGCGCGAACTCTACCAGCGCCTCACCGCACTCGTCACCGAGGTCGAGAACAACACCCGTCTCGCGGAAACATGGCGCTCCGAAGTCCTGCCGAAAACCTCAAAAACCGTCGAGTCCTTCCAAAACGCGTGGGTCTCCTCCAAAGCCACTCTAACAGAAGTCCTCGAATCCCGCCGTGCCCTGATCGACGCGCAGCAGGAGCAAAAACGCGCCACCGCCGCCGCGCAGGCCGCCCTGCAAAGCATCGCCGCCATTACCGGACGCCTCGGAAACCCTAACCGGGAAAAACCATGAAAACGTTCTTCATCATTCTTCTCATTTCCGCCGCCGCTGCCGCCGGCTGGTTCCTTCGTCCGCATTTGTCAGAGAGCGGCAAAGCCTCCGACACCCCGGGCCGCAAAGTCCTCTACTATCAAAGTGCCATGCACCCGTGGATCAAGAGCGACAAGCCAGGCCGCTGCACCATCTGCGGCATGGAACTCACTCCCGTCTATGAAGGCCAAAAGGGTTTCGACTCCGCCTCCGGTGACACCATCGCTCTCACCCCCTCACAAATTCACGTGCTCGATGTGCAAACCAGCGACGCGCGCATACAGCCCCTCACCCGCACGCTGCATGTCGCCGGTGTCATCGACGACGACGCCCGCCGCCACCGCCTTATCAGCGCATGGGTCGATGGCCGCGTCGAAAAACTCTACGCCAATCATCACGGCATCGAAGTCGTCGAGGGCACTCCCCTCGCCCTCATTTACAGCCCCGCCCTGCTCCAGGCCGAGCGCGAATACCGCCAGCTTTCCGGCGACCTCAAAAAAACCACCGCCCTCCGCCTCCGCCAAATGGGGCTCACCGACGCTCAAATCGAGGCCCTCCCGCAAAAGCCCGCTGACACCCTAACGTCCGAAATTCTCGCACCTCTCACGGGCACCGTCGTCCAGCACGACATCTATGAAGGCCAGTATGTCACCACCGGCCAAAAGCTTTTCGAGATCGCGGACTTCTCCATCATGTGGTTTAACTTCCTCGCCTACGAGCAGGACATGCCGTGGATCAAAACCGGCCAAACGGTCAGCGTCACCACGCCCTCGCAACCGGGCCGAACCTTCGAAGGCAAAATCACCTTCATTGATCCTAACTTCGACGAAGCCACCCGCTCCACCAAAGTGCGCGTGGAACTCGCGAATCCCCCCGTCGATGGCCGCCGCCCTCTCCTTCACCGCCTCTACGCAGACGGCGCTGTCAAAGTTGACGCGCCGGATACCCTAACAATTCCAAAACCCGCCCTTCTCCAGACCGGCCCGGAGGCCGTCGTTTATGTGGATCAGGGTGGCGGCGCTTATGAACGCAGAGTCGTCCAGCCTGGCCGCCGCGGCGACGCGCTCGTCGAAATCCTCTCCGGCCTCAAGGCGGGCGAGAAGGTCGTCACGAACGGAAACCTCCTCATCGACGGCCAGGCCGAAATGAACCGCTCCTTCACCACTCACCCTGAGCCTCCCGCCTCCGCGGCCCCTCCTTCTCCTTCTGACGCCGGCGGCGACACCCTCACCGCCCCTCAGCAACAAGCCCTCAGTGATTTCATAAAACTCGCCGACGCCATGGCCGCCACGCTCTCCGCTGACGACCTCGGCGCCTTCAACAAAGCCAGCGGGCCCGCCATGGAGCAAACCGCCTCCCTAACCGAATCCCTCCAGTCCCGCACCGGCCTCGCTCCCGCTCTCAAAACCCTCACCGACTCCAGCCACTTCCACGGCTTCGACGATCTCAAAAAAGCCCGCACGGCCTTCCACGCCTTCACCTCCGCCGCCGCGCCGGTCATGGAATCCCTGCGAGCAGTGAAAGGCGTTCCCGCCTTCAACATCTGGGAATGCAGCATGGTGGACCAGGCCATTCCCGGCGCTCCCAGAAAGGGCCGCTGGGTGCAGGTCGCCGGACGCGCCGGTGCCAATCCCTTCTTCGGCAAAGAGATGCTGGACTGTGCCAGCGAGATCAAACCCTGACAAGGCTCCATGATTCCCCGCATCATCGAATGGAGCCTCAAAAACCGGTTCCTCGTCGTCTCCGCCGCCCTGCTTCTCATCGCGCTCGGCATCCGCGCCGTCTATCAAACGCCCGTCGATGCCATCCCGGACCTCAGCGAAAATCAGGTCCTCGTTTATGCCGACTGGATGGGCCGCAGCCCGCAGGAAGTCGAAGACCAGGTCACCTTTCCGCTGTCCACCGGCCTCCAGGGCCTCTCCGGCGTCAAGGAAGTGCGCGCGAACTCCATGTTCGGATTCTCGCTCCTCACCATCATCTTCCAGGACAACGTGGACATCTACTTTGGCCGCGCCCGCGTCCTGGAACGGCTGAATTATCTGCAAAGCTCCATGCCGGAGGGCGTGAAGCCTCAACTCGGCCCGGACGCCTCAGGCCTCGGCTGGGTCTATCAATATTACCTCCACGCCGATCCCCCCAAAAATAACGGTGAAGGCTACGACCTTGGTCGCCTCCGCTCCCTCCAGGACTGGTACATTCGCTATCAGTTAGCGAGCGTGCAGGGCGTCGCTGAAGTCGCCGGCGTCGGCGGTTTCGTGAAGCAGTATCAGATCGAACTCTCCTCCACCAAAATGCGGGAGCGCGGTATCACGCTCATGGACGTCATGACCGCCGTCCAAAACGCCAATCTCAATGTCGGCGGCAAAGTCGTGGAGGAAAACGGCGCGGAATTCGTCCTCCGCGGCATCGGCCTCATCACCAGCCTCGAAGATCTGGAACTCATCCCGCTCAAGTCCGTCGAGGGGACGCCTGTTTATCTCAAACACGTCGCGGATATCCAAACCGGCGGCGACTTCCGCCGCGGCGCGCTCGACATCAACGGACACGAAGCCGTCGGCGGTACCGTCGTCATGCGCACGGGCGAGAACGCCAAAGCCGTCATCGAACGCATCAAACAAAAGATCGCCGAAATCGCCCCCAGCCTTCCTCCCGGCATTTCCATCCGCTCCTTCTACGACCGCAGCGAACTCATCGACAACACCATCGACACGCTCAAGCACGCGCTGCTTGAGGAGATCATCCTCGTCACCCTCGCGCACATCATTTTTCTCTGGCACTTCCGCAGCATCCTCATCGTCACCCTGCCGCTGCCCGTCTCCATTCTCATCTCCTTCCTGTTGATGAAAGGATTCGGAATCACCAGCAACATCATGTCCCTCACCGGCATCGCCATCGCCATCGGAGTGCTTGTGGATGCCGCCATTGTGGTCACGGAAAATGTCATCCGTCATTGCGAAAAGGAGGAGCATGCCAAAGGCCGCTCTCTAACAAGATCAGAGACGTGGCACACCACCCTCGAGGCCTGCCGCCAGGTCGGACGTCCCATCTTTTTCGCGATGGCCATTATCATCCTCGCGTTTGTTCCCGTCTTCGCGCTCACCGGACAGGAGGGAAAACTCTTCCACCCGCTCGCCTTCACCAAAACGTTCGCGATGATCGGCTCTACGCTTCTCGCCGTAACGCTCGTGCCCGTCCTCTGCACACTCCTCGTCCGCGGCCCCTTTCATTCGGAGGAGAAAAACGTGGTCATGAAATTTCTCCTGCGGCTCTACGATCCCGTTCTCAACTGGTCCCTGACGCATCGCAAAACCGTCCTCGCCGCCGCCGCCTGCCTCCTCGCCGCTGCGCTTCTCATGGCCTTCGGCCTGCCCCGCGCCACCGTCAAAGACCTGCGCGATGCCGGCTATCCCCGCCTCGCCTCTCTCTCCGCCGGATTCGGCAAGGAATTCATGCCCCCCCTCAACGAAGGCAGTCTCCTCTACATGCCCGTTCTTCTTCCCAAAACCGGCCTAACGGAAATCCAGCGCGTCATGTCGTGGCAGGACAAGGTTATCTCCGAAGCCCCCGAAGTCGCCAGCGTCGCCGGCAAGCTGGGCCGCTTCGATACCGCCACCGACCCCGCTCCCGCCGAAATGCTGGAGACCACCATCATGCTCAAACCCGAGTATATCAAAGATGGCCGTTTCGGAGTGAAACGAAACCCTGCATGGCGCGATGGCATGACCGTCGAAAAACTCAAAGCCGAGCTAACGGAAAAAATGAAGCTCGTCCCCGGCTACGTCCCAGCCTTTCTCCAGCCCATCGAAAACCGCATCCTCATGCTCTACACCGGCATTCGCGCCCAGGTCGGCGTGAAGATCTATGGCGACAACCTCGACCAAATCCAGCGCAAGGCCTTCGAAGTCGAAAGACTCATCAACACCATCGAAGGCGCCGCCGGCGTCTCACCCTCCCGCGTCCAGGGCAAACCCTATCTCAATATCAAAGTGGACCGCCAGGCCATGGCCCGCTACGGCCTCAGCGCCAAAGACGTCCTCGATGCCGTTGAAGTCTCTATCGGCGGAAAAAACGTCAGCACTGTCATCGAAGGCCGCGAACGTTACCCTATCCAAATTCGCGTCCAGCGCAGCGAACGTGACGACATCGAAGAACTGGGCCGCATCCTCATCGCCACGCGCCCTGGCATGGCCTCCCCGGCCCCCGCCGCCACCATGCCCGCATCCGGCACCAGCATGGAGTCCACCGCTCCTGACAAACCCGCCGCCAGCATCCCCCTTGGCATGGTTGCCAAAATCAGCCGCGAAACCGGCGCTAACGAAATCGCCTCCGAAAACGGGCGCCTTCGCTCCTACGTCCAGGCCAACGTCCAGGACCGCGACCTCGGCAGCTTCGTCCAGGAGGTCGAAGCCAAACTCAAGTCCCTCGACTGGCAGGGCATGACATGGCGCATGTCGGGCGAATACGAAAACCAGCGCCGCTTCACGCAAACGATGCAACTCGTTTTCCCCGTCGTCCTCCTGACCATTTTCATCCTCCTCTTCCTCGTCTATCGCAGCGTGCTCGAAGCCGCGCACGTCATGCTCGCCGTCCCCTTCGCCCTCAGCGGCGGCGTCTTCCTGCAAAAACTTCTCGGCTACAACTTCAACGGCGCCGTCTGGGTCGGCTACATCGCCCTCTTCGGCACCGCCGTTCAGACCGGCGTCGTCATGGTCGTGTATCTGGAGGAGATGGTCAAAGCCCGCAAAGCCGAAAAAGGCAGCGCCTTCACCAGCGCCGACCTCCTCCAGGCCGTCAAAGACGGCGCCCGCCTCCGCCTCCGCCCCAAAGTCATGACCGTCGCCACCATCGTCGCCAGCCTCCTCCCCATCATGTGGAGCCACCGCCAGGGATCCGAAGTCATGAAGCCCCTCGCCACCCCCGTCATCGGCGGCATGCTTTCCAGCCTCATCCACATCCTCCTCGTCACCCCCGTGATCTTCCTCTGGCTCCAAAACAGACAGCTCAAAAAGGACCAGCCTCGAATGCCGTTAGGATAGGCACTGGATCGTAGATTTTTTCGTCAACGTGGAACCGCAGCGCGGTTCTCCGTAAATAGCCCCAGGTAAGCGAAGCGAACCTGGGGTCACCACCAACCAAAATCCTCCACCACAGCGTGGTGGCCCAAGTGCAGAGCACAACGTCTTTCCTGCGATCACCCGCCTTTCTCTGAACCCAATCGGCTCAGCTATTGCCATTGAGAAGAATCCATCCGTCCAAAAATACTCTATTTGAAAATCGGAATGCCCGCGTGCGCTTCCGGATGCTTCTCAAAAAATTCAGCATGCGAATACAAATCGGATTCACCATTCCAAAAAATGGCGCGGACACGTTTAAACAGCCAGGAACTCCGATACTCCCGCCAAACCGCGACGTGTTGAGCATCGGTCGTTTCGCTGACAGGAGACGGCCTTTCACAGAAATGGTGAGGGTAGGATTGGGGATATCGCCAAAAATTGGGATTGGATCTTAGATAGCCCATGAGTCGCGCACGGTTGGAGACAAGTTTCAACTCCAGCAATTCATGAACCTCCTCGTCCATGTGCAGCGTAAGAAAATCGCCCGAAGGAAAACTCCGCGACTCTCGATAAAGGACTGTCGTGAGGTAAATGCAGATCAGGGCGGCAATAATTTGCAACGAAATGGAAAGATTCCCGGACCGTGTTGTTTTCATTCAGTCTTCGAATCGCGGGCGCTCCCCTGCACACGAAAGGGACGCACGCACCAGGATTTAGAGGTGCTTCCGGAGTTGATGTTCAAAAGTTCGCTGGTTTACCTGGCCACCCTGCCATCGACAGCATGCTTTCCAGTCTTGAAGAGGGTTGAAAGGAGCACGCTCGTTCATTCCCGGGGCGCTGGCTGGAATCCGAGATACGCGGGAAGATTTGCGGCGCACCACTCACGGTATTCCTTCATACTGTCAAAAATGCGCACCCCGGGCGTGTCCAGCACTGGACGTGTCACCCGGCAAAAGCCATATTTCATACGTGCCGCCAGCGGACGCGCCATCTGTCGGCGGCACTGCTCACGAAAGGCTGCGTTTTCCGCGGCGTCACGGTCCGTGGTCGAATGGAGTGGCATGGGGTTACTATTAACCTGACTCAACCGGAGTGTAAACCCCCGCTCACGCCTACACAAATTGGCGGGCCTCCTTTCCTTCGGTCCAAACGACATCGTTACCTTTCCATTGGTAACGATACACCGGGGAAATCCCGTAAATTCGCGACCGAATTTGCCTCTTCTCCGCCGCTCCCGTGAGGCCATTTGCACCTCAAAATCGGCTTCTTGCGCCACTCTTCTGAGTTCCCTGCGTGTCTTTTCGTTTCAACACAGCTCTGTTCGACTTCCACGTGATTTACTCCGGATTCATTTGACATTTTTCCCGGTAATCCCCTCCCTTGTTGTTGCCGCGAGATGCATCCAGGACTCTACAATCCACGATCCGAATCCTCCCTGCGGTCCCGGCCATCCCGCCTGCCTCCGCCCGAATCAAACCAAATCAAGGTAAATCAAACCTGCCACTGCTCGCATCCCCGTCCTCACCCTTCACCCGGCCAGGATCAGAATTTCATCACTCGCCTTCCCCGATCAGGCTAAATCAAACCAAATCAAACCAATTATTTTTTACCCCTCGCCGGTTTCGATACTTTCCCGTCACGCCACAGCCTTCAACCCGCGCAGTCCCCTTTGGTGCTTGAAGCTTCTTTGATGTTTGAATTTTGATGTTTGAAGTTTTTTCCCATGCTCCGCCTCGCCCTCCTCCTCTCCCTCTGCCCGGCGCTCGCCCTCGCGGCAGACCCTCCCCCCTCTTCCCCCCCTCCCCCCTCCTCCCCCCCTCCCGCTGTGAAACCCGACTCCCCTCCGCCCGCCAAAAAAACCAACCGCCTCAGCAAGGAAAAATCCCCCTACCTCCTGCAGCACCAGCACAATCCCGTGGACTGGTATCCATGGGGCGAAGAGGCCTTCGCCAAAGCCAAAAAGGAAAACAAACCCGTCCTCCTGAGCATCGGCTACAGCACCTGCCACTGGTGCCACGTCATGGAGCGCGAATCCTTCGAAAGCGAAGAGGTCGCCAAAGTTCTCAACGAAAAGTTCGTCCCCATCAAACTCGACCGCGAGGAGCGCCCGGACGTGGACAGCATCTACATGACCGCCATGCAGGCCATGCAGCTCGGCGGCGGCTGGCCCCTCAATGTCTTCATGACGCCCGACCGCAAACCCTTCTACGGCGGCACCTATTTTCCCAAACAGCGCTTCATTCTCACCCTCCAGCGTGTGGACGAACTCTGGCGCGACAACCGCGCCGATCTCGAAAAAGACGCTAACAATCTCACCTCCGAACTGGAGAAATACATGAACGAAGGCAAGTCCGCCGCCGCAGGCGCGAAACTGCCGGACAATCTCATCACCGCCGCCGCCAACGGCTTTGCCAAAGGCTACGATCCGCAATGGGCCGGCTTTAGCAAAGCCCCCAAATTCCCTCAGCCCCAGGTTCCCGGTCTCCTTCTCCTCGCCGCCGCCCACAGCGGCGACAAATCCCTCACCGACAAAGTCCTCCACACCTGCCGCATGATGGCCGCTGGCGGCATGTATGATCAAATCGGCGGAGGTTTCTCGCGTTATTCCGTCGATGAAAAATGGCTTGTCCCGCATTTCGAAAAAATGCTCTACGACAACGCCCAGCTCATCGACCTCTATCTCGATGCCGGTCTTGTTAGCGGGGACGAGCGTTATCATGACACCGTCCGCGACATCATTCGCTACCTGCTCCGCGACATGACCCACAAGGACGGCGGCTTCTATTCCGCCGAAGACGCCGACAGCGAAGGCCACGAAGGCAAGTTCTACTGCTGGACCAAAAAGGAAATCATGGACGCCCTCGGTCCGGACGACGGCGCATGGGCCTGCGAGTATTACGGCATCACCGAAAAGGGAAACTTCGAAGACCACAGCCACCCGAATCCCCTCCCTAACCAAAACGTCCTCAGCGTCATCAAGCCGGACGCCAAACTCAGCGAAGCCGACACCAAACGCCTCGCTGGCATCAAACAAAAGCTCTTCGACATCCGCGCCAAACGCATCCGTCCGCACCTCGATGACAAAATCCTAACGTCGTGGAACGGTCTCATGCTCGGTGCCATTTCCCGCGCCTCCATCATCCTTGATCACAAGGAAGCCCTCGCCGCAGCCAGGAAAAACTTCACCTTCGTCAAATCCACGCTCTGGGATGCAGGCACCAAAACCCTCTACCACCGCTGGCGCGATGGCGAGCGTGACTCCGCTCAGCTTCTCAGCGCCTACGCCTTCTACCTGAATGGCTGCATTGATCTCTACGAAGCCACCCTCGACGCCTCCATTCTCGAATTCGCCGTCGCCCTTGCCGAAGGCATGACCTCCAAATTCTTCGATGAAAAAGGCGGCGGCTTCTACACCAGCACCGGCACGTCCGACCTCCTCTTCCGCGTCAAAGATGACTACGACAGCGCCGAACCCTCCGGCAACTCCGTCGCCATCCTCGCCCTCCTGCGCCTCTCCACCATCACCGAACTCGCCCCGCTTCGTGCGAAGGCCGACGCCGCTCTCAAGGCCTTCCACACCCGCCTGACCGAAGCCCCCCAGGCCGTCCCCCTCATGCTGAAAGCCGCCGCCTTTGCTGCCCGCGAACCCTTCCGTGCCGTGATCGCCGGCGACCCCGCGGCAGGCCGCGATCTCCTCCGCGCCGCCCACCGCATCTACCAGCCCCATCGCGTTATTCTCGGCACCGCCGGCCCAGTCGAAAAAGTCGCCAAAGAAATGACCGCCCGTGACGGCAAACCCACCGCCTACATCTGCACCGGCGAATCCTGCCAGCCCCCCACCTCCGACCCCGCCACCATCCAAAAATACCTCACCGACAAAAAGAAACCCAAATCCGACTAACGTTTCCTGCTCTTACTCATACTCCCACTCTTACTCCCTCCCAATCCCCCTAACACCCTCCCGTCTTTGGCGCTTAATGCTTTGTTTCTTTGGTGCTTGGATCTTGGTGCTTGGTGCTTTCCCACGTCTCCTCCAGCACCATATACCGGTACTCCCGCGCCATCAGATAAACCTCCGCCTCCATCTCTCCTCCTCCCTCCACTTCCACCGTCACCGGGACCCTAACGTAAAAATCATCCTCATACGCATCCAGCCGCTTCATCGCCGCCGCGCTCACCTCAAAATACACCAGCCCCGGCGTGCTCACCTCCGGCGCTTCAATCAGTCCAGGAAACCTAACCCCGCTCAACCTCCGCGCTTCATATCCGTGCAGCACGGCTCTCCGGCTAACACATTCCTCCCGTGCCGCCTTCGCCCACACCTCCGGAAACATCAGCGTGCCATAAGCGAACAGATTCATCCCTGTTTCAACTTGAGCGGCGCCTCTTTGGGAACCTTGCCGGTCGTGTAGGTGGAAAGAACGCGCTCACCCTGATACACCTCGAGATAGATTCCGTCCACACTCTCCCGGTAAACCGCCGCCGCCTGGCTGGTGCTCGTGTCTCCGTCCCGGTCCGTGGTCGTCCTCGTCGCCACCGCGGCGCTCTGCGAAATCTTCACATTCTCTGTCATCACTGCCTGCGGCTTCGAGCCGATCAACTCAGGCACGTCCGCATTGCCCACCTTCATATCCTTCACCCCGCGCTTCACTTTCGCCGCGGTGTCGAAGAAGCCCACCACGATCACATACCGCACCTTCAGCCCGCTGATCTTTGTGCCCGGGTCTTTGCTCCAGTTGCTCACCGTGATTTTGTATCCCGCCTCCGACTCACGGTTGCGCTCGACCACCGAGGTGGAACCGGAACTGCTGCCCGCTGTTCCACTCTTGCGCGTCCCCGCCGCCGTGACCGAATCCGCTTTGACCGTCAACTTGATCTGCGGATTCGCCGCGCGCCAGTCCGCGCAATACTTCTGGTCCTCCGCGCTCAGCATCTTGAGCGGCACCGTCACACTTTGACCATCCCCTTTCTTGATCACCGCATTCGTCGCATCCACCGACGTCAGCGATCCGTCAATGGTTTGCCCCTTTTGATTGGTAAAAGTCTTTGCGCGCGCTATGGAAAGCAGACCGAAAAACAAAACAGAGATGATGCGTAGTTTCACAACAGATTGAGTTTGAATGAAAATGCGATCTTTGCCCTCCAAGTCCAGCTTTTTTCCGCGGTGCCGGGGCTGCCCTGACGCTTTTTGTTGCATCATGTCAGCCGGCAATTGATATCCATTCTATGGTTGAAGTGCGCTATCGGGGCGGATTTGGAGACAATCTCTTCCAGTATTGTTTCGGACGGCTGCTGGCCGAACGATGGGGCTGCGAACTCGTCGCCCTGCCGCTTCCGCGATTTCCCAATACGGCCGAGCCCGTGAGAGGAAGGCGCTTTCTCTCGCCCTTTCAGTCGTGGTCCGGCATGGCGGTCGAAGAGCGCCAGTTGGGCATGCTGCTCCGTGACAGAGAAATGGCCGCTCCCGCGCGCGCCCGAACGGTCCTCTATGGGTGGTTCCAGCGCTGGGAATACTATCGCGACCACGGCGGAAAAATCCGCCGCTGGCTGGTGACCGATCCGCCCCCGGAGCCGGCGCAGGAGGACGACATCGCTGTATGTCTGCGCTCACGGAGGCCGGAATCATGGGAGGAACCGGGCATTCATTCCGGTGCCCCGCCATTATGGAAAAAGAGAACCATTCCCCTTCAGGGCAAGGTGCTCCAACTCCTCGAACGCATTCCTCACCGCCGGCTGTTGATTTTGTCGGATGACATGCACGGAGAAGCGGTGGAATCCATGCGGCACTTGAATCCAACGGTGCTGCACATTGACAGTTTCGCCTCATGGAACTGGCTCCGCACCTTTTCGCGCATCGTGCTTCCCATTTGCCATCCCTCTGACTGGTGGGCCGCATGGCTTTCCAATGCGAAGGAGATCTACGCCGTGGACCCATGGCCGTCGCATAAAAGAATCGACTGCACCGGCCCCTACGGCTGCGGCTGGACGCGCGGCCGGCCGCTCGCGCGGCCAAACCTTCGCGTTAATGAACCCCGCTGGATCTATGACTGGTAACGCTGACATGGCTCCGCCGCGCCGGAAAATCCAGGCCCTCACGGTTTCCGTCAATTACGCGGACTTCCTCGAGTGCATCGCGCCTAACATCCGCCACTTCGACCGTTGGCTCGTGGTCACCGACGAAAAAGACACACGCACCCAGGAAGTCTGCCGCCGCTGGGGCATGGACATTCTTATTTCCAAACGCCTCTACGAAAACGACGCCGCCTTCCACAAAGCCGCCGCGCTCAATGAGGGCCTCGATACCCTCGACCAGGACGCGTGGGTCGCCGTCATGGACAGCGACATCCTTCTGCCGCACGACTTCCGCAGCCGCCTCGATGCCCAGACGCTGGACCCGACATGCCTCTACGGTCTTGGCGGGCGCCGCATCTGCAAAACGCTTCACGAATTCCGCTCCCTCGCCGCCTGCGAACCATGGGCGGACAACCTCATCTACACCACCTTTGTTATCGGGTACTTCAATCTTTTCCACCTCAGACAGGAGCGAAACCGTTATCCCGAAAACACCAGCGACGACGCCTCCTCCTACGATGTGGAATTCAGCGAATCCTTCCCCGCCGCTCTCCGCCGGTATCTTCCGTTCGTTTGCCTGCACGCCGGCGAAGCCTCTCAAAACTGGCGCGGCCGCACTACGGATCCCTTTTTTGAAGAGGGCACTCTCGATTCCCAGCCTCCGCCGGATCAGCACACGGGCGAAATTGCCGCCATGCTCAGCGGCGCAGGAACGACAGTTGCTCAAATCGGCTGCTACCGCGGCGGCCTGACACGCACCCTCGCTCAACATTTCTCGAAGGTCCTCGTTATCGACCACTGGGGCCTTCTTGTTAGTTCCCTGTCTCCCGCGCTGGCCACAGACCTCGAGATCCTCGCCGGACGGTATGCCGCGGAAACCTCTGAACTAACAAATGTCACGCCGCCTCTCGATCATTCGGATGAAACCCTCGCCGGCATCCCGGATGGCAGTCTCGATGTCATCTGGCTCACCGCAGAACCGGAGTATGATTTCCTCCTCAATTTCCTGCCCGCATGGCTGCCAAAACTAAAACACGGTGGGGCCATCGTCGGCGGTTTTTACGAAGCCCACCACCTTCCCGGCACCTCTCATGTGGTGCACCTGCTCCTCGGTGAACCGGACCTGACATTCCCTGACATGCACTGGGTCCGGCGCATTCCTGAACCCGTAAACTTCGCCGCCCGGCTCTTCCCAACCCCGCACTCCGTTCCGCCCCGCCAGGGTGTCGTTTATGTCAGCATGGGCGAGCACGACGTGGAGGCTCTGCTCGTTTCGCTGAGTTCACTGCGCAGGCACTGGAAGGGCGCCATATGCATTCTCTGCGCGGGCGATGAAAACCCTTCTCTCCGGCTCGCCGCCGTGCGGCTCGGTGTCGAATTCCGCAGCGTTCCGCGTGTCTCCGAAAAGCACCCTGACGATCTCGACCGCCTCCACGCTTTGGACTGGTCGCCGTTTGAGGAAAGTGTCTTCATCGATACGAATACACTGGTCATGGATTCGCCGCAGTTTCTTTTCGATGCTGTGGGCGCACACGATCACGCTTTCTGTATCGCCCAGGGCCGAATAAGGGCCGCCGTAGCCACTGCCGCGTTTGCATGGCACCGCCGGAGCACCGTCATCGATTCATGGCGCGCCATCACCACCGCCATGCTGCCCTTCGCCGGTCCCCTCGCCATCGCTCATGGCATCGGCGCTCTCAAACAGGATTCCGTCCTGAACCTCCTGCCCGCCAATAACATTTGGAGCGGCCCTGCCAGGCGCGCCCCCTCCGGCACCCGCATCCTCGCCCTTCCGCGCCTCGCCCGCGCCGGTGCCCTCCACCTCTATCCTCCATGGGCGGAGGCTGAGCGGGCCCTGCTCGCCCAAATGGCTCAGCCGGTCTGATTGCCTTAATGTGTTAGGATTGCATCCAGCACCCTAACGCTGCTGACCGCAGCCTCCACATGATGCACCCTGAAAATATGAGCGCCGCGGTTTTGTCCCGCAGCAATGCAGGCAATCGTCCCCGCATCACGCGCCAGCGGGTCTTTGAGATCAAGGACTTCGCCAATCACCGTCTTGCGGCTCACTGGCAGCAGCAAAGGACGCCCAAAGCGGTGCAGCCGCTCGCAATCCCGCAGAATGCGAAGATTATCCTCCCGCTGTTTCGCAAAGTCGATCCCGGGATCGAGCACCAATTGCTCTTCACTCACGCCAGCCGCCACGGCCATGCGAATACGCTCCGCAAAGAAATCGTCGAGTCCCGCCATAATGTCAGGATACTGAACATGCGTGTGCGGTTCCTTGGGCATGCCCCGGCTGTGCATGATCAGCAGCGCCGCACCATACTGCGCGCACAGCTGCGCATTCCGGTCATCCGGCAGTGCACCGATGTCATTGAGCATATCCCCGCCCTCAGGCAGAATGGCCGCGACAACCTCCGGACGCCATGTGTTCAGCGACAACAGCGGCGGCCAAACCTGATGCGGCACGGGTGTCTCCGCATCCGTCAGGCTCCTGCTCCACTCGTTCCATCGTTCCACAAAAGGCATGAGCCGGTCGATTTCCTCCTGAATGCCAATGGCCTCACGATTGGTGCGCGCGCTTTCCGCCCCTGCATCAATAATATCCGCACCTGCCACGGCCATCCGCCGCGCCTGTTCCATCGCCGCGGTAATGTCCAGCGTGCCGTCCCCGCAAAACGAATCGTCGTTGATATTAACGATGCCCATGATGAGAGGCCGGCGCGGAAAAGTGATCGTGCGCCCGCGGGCTCTCAGAGTCATGACCATCAGAAGCTACTTTTGCAGACTGGCGGGGGTGACTCCCTTCCTGAAACCATTGAATCCAAAGGGCGAGGGCTTGTATTCACCCACCGGCTCCACTTTCGCCTCCGCAGGCATTTGCGCCTCCAAACCGCAACCCCAATAAATCGCGTTCACAAACAAGCGGCGAAGATCAGCGCATTCCAAATCGACCGCAGCACCCATCGTGGTAACGATCGCCTTGCCGGGCTTTCCTCCCTGATATTGATAGTCCTTGACCCACACCAGCGGCTGCATCGGTTCATTCTTAGAACCGGAGACCGGCGGATCATCCGGTTTCATGCCGGCGAGGACCTGCCCCCTGACCAGTACTTGCGCCGTGGCGGGAAGGTGATCCACGCCATAAACATCACTGGGTCCCCAGAGGTCGCGAACGCCTTTGAGGATGGGATGTGCCGCATGTTCGGAATTGATGATGCCGCGGGTGCTCTCCCGTCCGTGTTCACCGTGATGCCGCACCCAGGTCTCACCAAGGATCTGCTGACCGAATCCGCCAGGCCAGGCGCTGCTCTGCCAGTCCCACGACGCGTAGGGGCTTTCACGGCGCATGGTGTAAGCGAAGGCATGGGTGCTGGTGCGGACCGCGAGGATGGGCTTCCCCGCCTTCACAAAATCCACGATATACTTCATGTCATCGTCCGGCAGTTCCCGGAAACGGAGCATCATCACCATCATATCCGCCGCATCCAGTTGAGCGAGTCCCGGAATATTGTCAGGGAAATTCGGATTGATGCTGCCTCCCTCTTTTTTCTTATCCTTATCTTTGTCTTTGTCCTTCCCGCGGGCTTTTTCGATAGGGAACAGCACGGTGGTCTTGAATCCGTGATGCGTGCTCAGGACCCGCGCCAGCATGGGAGCAGCTTCCTCGCTGCGATATTCCTCCTCGCCCGTCACAAAAACAACGTGCTTCCCCTTCCCCGCCCCCTCTCCGGGACCGAACGTGATCCACTGATCCTCCGCGATGACGGGACGGCACGGAACGCTGAACACCAATATAACAAACGTCAAAAAGCGGTGCATAATGCGGAAACGTTAGGAAGAAGGCGGCGGCTTCTCGAGTTTCTCTTTAATGTTCCGGAGCGCTTCATCCAGATCATCCCTGACTGTTCCGGCAAAGAACAATCCGAAGTAGCGCTTCGCCATGTTTTGCCCGAAGTCGGTCTGGAACTCCCAGGTCACTTTGGTGATGCCTTCACCGGCGTTCTCCAAATCGATGGAAAGATTCGCATCGCCGCTCTGGCCGAAATCAGCGGCCATCCGGAGGCTCTGCGCGGTGCGGGCGGAGACAATTTTGATGCGCCCCTCCCCCTCCGTCTTGCTCTTCCACGACATCATCGCGCCGAGACCGGATTCGCCTTCGAACTTCTTTTCGAGAAATGGATCTCGCTGAAACCAGGGTCCCCAGGTTTCCCAGTTTTTAAAAGACTGGAACTGATCATACACTTCGAGGGCCGCGGCCCGGATGGTAATGGACCGGCTGACCTTCAAGTCTCTCGGCAGGAGGAAACCGCCGAGGACAAATGCAGTCATCAGAATGGAAACGATCCAGAACAGGCTGCGCAGTACTCTGGCCTTCGAGAGCATGAGCGAAATTAGATGGAGGTGCCCAGCTCAGCACGCACGGTTTTCACGGCATCCACCATGTTGCGGAGTTTCTGACGCGCCGCCCACCGGGCGGTCTGACTCAACCCGCAGTCCGGCGCGAACGAAAGACGATCCGCCGGAGCGTATCGCAAACATTGCCGGATTTTCTCCGCCAAATGATCCACGGGCTCAATAAAGTAACTCTTCACATCAATGATCCCCACGCTCACATCCCGGCGAGCGCTGATGGTGCGAATAATTTCCAACTCGGAGTATTCGCGGCTGGCCATTTCCAGATGGATCTCATCGACACTCAGGTCAAGAAACGCTGGAAACAGCGGTGCATAAGTTCGCAGCCCCACAGCGTGTCCCTTGTAGTTTCCGAAACAAAGGTGCGTGCTCAGCCGGCAGCCTCCGTAAACGCCCTCCACGGTGCGATTGAAGATATCGACGAAACGCCGCACATCTTCACGGTATCCGTAACAACTCATGCTGGGCTCATCGACCGTGAGTTCCGTGCATCCCGCAGCGACGAGATCGACGAGTTCTTTCCTGACAATCGGCAGCAAGGCCTCTGTCAACGCCCACCGGTCCGGATACTGTTTGTTAGGCAGCAGCCGTCCGCTCAGGGTATAGGGACCAGGAACGCTGCATTTCAAAACAGGTCCCGCAGGGGCGAGAGCACGGAGCCTCTGAAACTCCGCAACGGCACCCAACCCTTTCGGCGCCGTCAGTTCCCCGGTGACTTGATGCTTGCCACGCTGATCATGCGCCGGCGGCCCCCACCGGCGGGGAGGTGCGGCCTCCATTTCGATGCCGGAAAGATGGCCGTAAAAACTCAGATTGAAATCAAAACGCCCCTGTTCGCCATCCGTGATCACATCGAGTCCGGCGTGCATTTGATCATTCACCGCAACGATGCAGGCGTCCTCCTGGAGTTCCCTGACGTCGGAGGACCCGAATTTGTCGAGATTCGACGCGGAAAACTCCAGCCATGCCGGCATGGAATAGCTGCCAACGACAGTGGTGCGGAGGGGAATAGGCTGCATACAGAGTTTGCGGAAATGTTAGAGAATGATCCGCCGGTCGTCCACAGGCTTACGCGGGCGGCGAAAAACAGCAAGATGCCGGTCCACGGATTTACCCGGGGTGGAAAGTTGACGCGAATTCGGATTGCGAATGTTCGTCACCAGTTGCCCTCCGATTTTTTTGATCGCCTTGATCG